>JBOGNA010000168.1:0-30230 GCA_050746925.1 Candidatus Acidiferrales bacterium | reverse complement strand
TGAGCCCGACGAGCTACCAGGCTGCTCCACCCCGCGTAAAGATAATAGCACACAGCCGCGCGATTCCGCACATACCGCCGGCACCACGAAAATCCGCGCCGCTCGTCTTCCCGCGCCGGCCGCTCCGCAATCCATCAATTCGGTGCGCACGGAAGTGTGATAGCATTTCCAATCCCCGCAGGAATGGACGAGAGGTTTCGTCTGATGAGTCACCGGTTCACAATCGGCGTCGAGGAAGAATTTCAGATCATAGACCCAGCCACGGGCGAGCTGCGTTCGCACGTCAGCCAGCTCGTTGCCGCCACATCCGCGAATCTCGGCGAACAAGTGAAACGCGAGATGCACCAGTCGATCGTCGAGATCGGCACCAACATCTGCTCCAACGTGGACGAGCTGCGCATCGACATGCACCGCACCCGCGGTGAACTGGTCCGCTCGGCCGAAAGCGTCGGCCTGCAAGTAGCGGCGTCGGGCACGCATCCGTTTTCGAACTGGATCGACCAGGTGATTTCGCCCGGCGAGCGCTACAAAAATATCGTCGAAGAATTGCAGCAACTCGCGCGCTCGCTGCTGATTTTCGGCATGCACGTGCACGTCGCGGTCCCCGATCGCACCACGATGATCGACCTGATGAACATGGTGCGCTATTTCCTTCCTCACCTGCTGGCGCTCTCCACCAGCTCGCCTTTCTGGATGGGGCGCGATACGGGCCTGAAATCATTTCGCACCACCGTCTTCCGCCGGTTTCCGCGCACGGGAATTCCCGACCATTTCAATTCCTGGAGCGAGTACGAGGATTACGTGACGCTTCTGATCAAGTTGCGCTCGATCGACAACGCCAAGAAAATCTGGTGGGACGTGCGCCCGCATCCGACCTTCGGCACGCTCGAGTTTCGCATTTGCGATGTGACGCCGCGCGTCGACGACGCGATCGCGATTGCCGCCCTCGCCCAGGCGATCGTCGTGAAGCTCTACCAGCTCTACACGAAAAATATGAGCTATCGCATGTACCCGCGCGCTCTGATTGAAGAGAATAAGTGGCGCGCCGCGCGCTGGGGCGTCGAAGGCAACTTGATTGATTTCGGAAAGCAAGCCGAAGTCCCCATGCGCGAGTTGGGAGAAGAGCTGCTCGATTTTGTAGATGACGTGGTGGATGATCTGGGCAGCCGCGACGCGCTCGAGCCGATTCAACGAATTTTGCGCGAGGGCACGAGCTCCGAACGCCAGCTGCGCACTTATGCGACAACCGGTGATTTGAAATCAGTCGTGAGGCAGATTGTGGCCGAGACGCGCGGCGAGACTTCCGCGCAAGCGTCCTCCGCCGCGGTGTTCCCTGCCAAAGCTTAAAGGAGTCGCATCCATGATGAAAATCGGATTGCTTTGCGGCCGCGAATACAGTTTTCCGCCCGCCTTCATCGAAAAAGTGAACCAGCTCGGCGCCGCCGATGGAATCACCGCCGAATTCGCGAAGCTGGGCGGAACGCGCATGGGCGAGCCTGCCGAGTATCGCGTGATCGTCGATCGGATTTCGCACGAAGTGGAATACTACCGCGGCTATCTGAAACACGCCGCACTCGAAGGCACCTACGTCATCAACAATCCCTTCTGGTGGACCGCCGACGACAAGTTCTTCAACTATTCCGCAGCCGCGAAACTCGGCATCGCGATTCCGAAGACGGTGCTTCTGCCCCAGAAATCGTATCCCTCCGATGTGGACATCAATTCTGAATCGCTGCGCAATATGAAATATCCGGTCGATTGGGACGAACTTCTCGATTACGTGGGCCGCCCGGCGATCCTGAAACCGTTTTCGGGTGGCGGCTGGAAGCACGTATATAAGGTCAACAACAAGGAAGAGCTGCTCGCCGCCTACGATGGCACCGGGCCTTACTGCATGACGCTTCAGCAATTCGTCAATTTCAATCAGTACGTGCGCTGCTTCACCTTCGGGAAAATGGACATCACCCCGGTCGCCTACGACCCAAAAGAGCGCCGCTATCTCGTCGAACACGATTACCTTTCGCCGGAACTGGGCGCTCGCGTGGTGAAGGACGCGCAGACGATCAATCAGGCGCTCGGCTATGAAATGAACACGATTGAGTTCGCCATCGAGAACGGCGTGCCGTACGCGATCGATTTCCTGAATCCCGCGCCGGATTTCGAACGCGACCGCATCACGGAATTTTATTTCGGCCACGTGGTGGAAAAGATGGCGAAGCTCGTCGTCGACCGCGCGCTCAAGGGCAAGCCTTCCGGCTCCTGGCCCCGCTGGGAAGAAATGCTCGGAATCGGGGCCGCCTCGGGATTCGCGGGCGCTCCAGCAGCTGCTCCGGCAGCCACAACGGCCGCTCCGAAAGCAGCAGGCGCCAAAGGCGCTGGAGCGAAGAGCGCATGAGCGGATCGCCGCGGGCTTCCAGGCCGGCGTCATCTTCAGGGCAGGAAAACTCACCAGCAAACGCATGGCACGCGCTGCTGCGGCCTGATGTGGAGCTTTCGCCGGAATACTGCGCGGAATTGAACGCACGAATGCGCGCCGAGAAGCTGAAATTCGGCGACCGCGTCCACTGCCCTTTCCTGCGGCCGTTCTTTCTGTCGCCGGGGGACGATCGCCGCGTCCGCGAAGTTTCCGAGGCGATCGCAGCGCTGGGCGAACGCGTCGTCACGCAGTCGCTCGCCGACCCGGCTCTGCTCGCTCAAGCGGCTTTAAGTCCGGACGAAGAGCGCCTCGCGCGGATTTCTCCCGGCTACGGCACTTCGAGCACCGCGTCACGCCTCGACGCATTCCTGCTCCCCGATTCTCTGCAGTTCGCCGAATACAACGCGGAATCCCCCGCCGGCCCCGGCTATGCGGAAACACTGGCCGAAGTGTTTCTCTCCCAGCCTGTGATGAAGCGATTTGAAGAAACGTGTCGCGTTCGCAAGTACGAAACGATGAAGATGTTGCTCGAAGCTTTGCTGGCCAGCTATCGCGAGTGGGGCGGCAAAGTTTCGCCGCCTGTGATCGGGATTGTGGACTGGCGCGAAGTTCCCACCTGGAGCGAATTCGAGATTTTGCAGGCGCGCTTTGAACGAGAAGGCGTACCCACTCTCCTCAGCGACCCTCGCGACCTCGTTTTTGACGGCAAGAATCTGATGGCCCAGGGCCGCCGCATCGATCTGCTCTACCGGCGCGTCCTGATTAACGACATCCTGGCGCGACCGGACGAATGCAACGCGATCGTTCAAGCCTACGCGGCGGGCGCCGTGTGCATGGCTAATGCGTTCACCTGCAAAATCCCGCACAAGAAAGCTTTCTTCGCGGTTCTTACCGACGAGCGAAACAACGCACTATTCAGCGACACGGAACGCGCGTTGATTCGCCGCCACATTCCGTGGACGCGGCTCCTGGCCGACGCAAAGACCACGCGCGACGGCGAATCGTTCGGGTTGCTCGAATATGTTCGGCGACGTCGCGAAGATTTCGTGCTGAAACCGAACGATGAATATGGCGGCACGGGGGTCACCCTCGGATGGGAAAACGACGAGCGCGCGTGGGACGCGGCACTCGCGAGCGCGCTCGCCGATCGCGACCACGCATGGGTGGTGCAGGAACGAATCTCGATTCGCCGCGAAGTGTTCCCGATGCAGACGGCGAATGGCGTGGAAATGCGCGACATGCTCGTGGACCTCGCCCCCTACCTGTTCCGCGGGAAAATGGCAGGCTTCCTCACGCGCCTCAGTTCCACGGGGCTCGCCAACGTCACCTCGGGCGGCGGACAGGTGCCGGCGATGGTGGTCGAAAAACGCGTGTAACGATTTCGAGCATTCGCGGACTCATTCGTATAGCCAAGCGAGGAGCGCAAAATTACAATCAAGAGTATGAACATCGAGACGGCACAGGACGAGCTAATCCCGGGAGCGCGCAACGCGGTGGAAACCTGCCTCGCGATTCAGCCGGGCGAGCGCGTCACCCTGATTTCCGACCGCCGGAGCGAAGAGGTGGCGGCGAGCCTGGCGCGCGCGATTGAGACGCGCGGCGCACTCTGCGAGGAATTCATGCTCGAAGATCTCGCCCAGCGGCCGCTCGCTCGTGCTCCGAAACCGGTTTTGGATTCGCTCGAACGCGCTGACGCCGGAATTCTGTGCATGGATCCGATGCCGGGCGAACTGGGCGCGCGAAAGGACATCGTCGGCGTCGTCGAACGGCGCCAGATTCGCTATGCGCACATGGTGGGCGTCACCCGCGAAATCATGCAGCAGGGCATGCGCGCAGACTACACGCTCGTTGACCGGCTCAGCGAGAAGCTGCTCGAGCGAATGCACAAAGCTCGCTCGCTGACCGTGCGCACCGACGCCGGCACATCCCTGATCGCCACTTTCGACGCTGGACTCGACTGGGTGAAAACGAGCGGCCTGATCAGCCGCCGCTACTGGTCGAATCTTCCGGCCGGCGAAGTTTTTACCACTCCGGCGAAAGTTGACGGCACGTTCGTGTGCGATGGCACCGCCGGCGATCATTTCTGCGGAAAATACGGCGATCTGCAACAAACTCCGCTTGTCCTCGAAATCCAATCCGGCCGTCTGGTGAAGGCAACCTGCTCCCGCAAAGATCTCGAAGCAGAATTCTGGAGCTATTGCCACACGGATGAGAATAGCGACCGCGTCGGCGAGCTGGCCTTCGGTACCAATCTCAGCCTCTCGGATATGATAGGCGTATTACTTCAGGACGAAAAACTCCCGGGCGTCCATCTCGCCTTTGGAGATCCTTACGGCAGCCAAACGCACGCCGCGTGGAGTTCCACAACCCACGTGGACGTCCTCGCCCGCCGCTGCAACGTCTGGATCGACGAAGAACAGGTGATCGCGAAGGGCCGCTACCTGCTGGATCGCCTCGGCCTCGCGTAAGCAGCACTGACGATCCCAGATCGACTGCGTGTTCCTGCCTTTTGTACCGCCGGCATCCAGCCGGCTCTTTCGCCTTTGCCGCATTAAAACAGCTGCGTAATGTACTCCCACATCTGATGCTTCCAAAAAGGCCAATCATGCCCGCCCTGCGGCCCCCAATCGTCGAGATGATGATAAATCCCGCGGCTGCCCAGAATGTGCGACAGCCGATACGAAGGTCCGCTGTTCTCCCACGGGCCCCTGCCGGTCGCGATGTGAATGTCGCACCGGTTCAATTGCCCCACCAGATTTCCGTCCGCGTTCGAAAGGTAATCCACGGGATTGTTGAAATACGTGTTGTCGTCATACAGCCCGTCCATGAAATTCCTGATGTCGTACACGCCGGAAAGCGCAAAGCACCGCCGGATCACATCCGGGTGCTTGAAAAGCGTGTTCGCGGCATGGTACGCGCCGAACGATGCTCCCATCGTTGAGATCGCAACATCCCCGGACTGGCAGTTGTTGAATATGAACGGCACCACTTCCTCGCGCACGTAGGCGTCGAACTGCGCTTCCACGTAACTGCGGTGAAACGGATGCGCCCCCTTGTTGTAGAAGCCCGCCGAGTTCACCGAATTGATGCTGTAGAACTTCACGCGCCCGCCGTCGATCAGCGGCGCGAGAGCCCCGATCAATCCCTGCCCTTCCAGCTCCCACTCATCGCCCGCGCTCGTCGGAAATCCCAGCAGCGGCTGCCCCCAATGTCCGTACACCACCACTCCCATTTCAAGTCCCAGCCGGTGCGAATACCAGCGGTGATATTCCCTTTTCATATTGCTCCTGGGCGCGCGTTTGCGTTTGGATCGCGAACCTGTAACAAGGCGGGCGGTATTATACGGTGTTTTGCGAGCGCAGGCACTCGTGCAGGCACTCTTGCTTGCCCTGAGGCACGAAGGGCCTGCATGCCTTTCTGCACGCCACGAGAGCTCCCAGCAATCACCTTCGCGAATCATCTGGTATCCTATTTCGACTTCATCTGCACTCGGAGCAACAATCGATTGACCACTCTCGTCCAGCCCAGTGAAGCCGCAGCAGCCGGCCCCGGCCAACTGCGCAAATATGAAAGCTACCGTTCCCGATTTCTGCCCGGTGAACGCGATCTCATCGTTTACGTCCCAGGCATTTACGACAAGCGCCCGGACCTGCGCTTCCCCGTTCTCTACATGCAGGACGGCCAAAATCTCTTCGATCCCGCCACTTCGTTCATCAACGGCGAGTATTGGCGCATGGGAGAAACGGCCGATCGATTGATCGCCGAAGGCGCCATCGAGCCTCTAGTGATCGTGGGCATCTACAATACCGGCAAGCGGCGCGTTCGCGAGTACACACCCTCGAAAGACCGCAAACTTGGCGGAGGCGGCGCCGACCGCTACGGTCGCATGCTCACGCGGGAGATCAAGCCGTTCGTAGAATCGCAGTACCGCACGCTGGCGGGCGCTGCAAACACCGGAATCGGCGGCTCTTCTCTTGGTGGACTGCTCACCGCGTACCTGGGCCTGCGCTATCGAAAAATATTCGGAAAGATGGCGGTCCTCTCGCCGTCCGTATGGTGGAATCAGCGCTGGATCGTGAACTACGTTGGGCGTGCGCGAGTAGAGCCGCGGCCACGCATGTGGCTCGATTGCGGAACGCAGGAAAGCGCGCACGAAGTGGAGCACGTGCGAAAGCTTCGCGACGCCTTGACCGCGCGTGGATGGCGGGAAGGCCAAGATCTCCAATACCGTGAAATTGACGGCGGCAAGCACGACGAAGCCGCCTGGGCCCTGCGCGTCGATCCCTTCCTGCGATTTCTCTTCCCTGCCCGATAGTCCGACGTATAATCCGCTTCTTTACGACTAAATGTGGTAGCCACGACGAGCGCCGTTCTCGTCGTGGGAATCTGCGATAGAGTCGAACGCGTGCCGGCAAAACGCCCCAAAACGATTCTCTGCGTCAGCTCCTACGAAAAGGGTCAGGAGTTTCTGCGCACCTGCAAAAAGCAGGGCTGGAACGTGTACCTCCTGACCGTCGAGAAACTTCGGGACGCGAATTGGCCCCGCGAATCGATCGACGAGACCTTTTACATCCCCGAAGAATTGCCTCTGCAAGACCTGATCTACGCCGTGAGCTTCATGGCTCGCTCGCGCCCGGTGGACCGCATCGTCGCGCTCGATGAATTCGACATGGAAAACGTGGCGGCGCTACGCGAACACCTCCGCATTCCCGGGATGGGCCTCACCACGATGCGCTATTTCCGCGACAAACTCGCGATGCGCGGGCGCGCACGCGAAGCCGGCATTGCCGTTCCGGAATTTATCCACGTCCTCAATTACGACGCCCTGAAAGAATTCATGGCTCGCGTGAAGCCGCCGTGGCTTCTTAAGCCCCGTTCGCAGGCCTCCGGGATCGGCATGAAGAAGATCCACGATCCGGCGGAGCTTTGGCCCTGGCTCGATAAGCTCGGCGACCAGCAGTCGTTCTACCTCCTCGAACAGTTCGTGCCCGGGGACGTGTTCCACGTCGATAGCATCGTCTCCGAGCGCAAGGTGGTTTTCGCCGAAGCGCATGCCTACGGAAAACCGCCGCTCGATGTCTCCCACGGCGGCGGCGTTTTCACCACGCGCACGCTCGCGCGCACATCGCCTGAATCAAAGGCGCTCCGCAAAGCGAACAAGGAAGTGATCGAATCGCTGGGGCTTCTGCGCGGCGTCACACACGCGGAATTTCTGCGCGCTCACGACGACGGCAAGATTTACTTCATCGAAGTCGCCGCGCGCGTTGGCGGCGCGTATATCTCAGACGCAATCGAGGCCGCAACCGGCGTAAATCTCTGGCGGGAGTGGGCTCGCCTCGAAATCGGCGACGGAAAGACGGCCTATCATCCTCCTAAGCCGCGGCACGACTATGCCGGCGTGATTATTTCGCTCGCTAGGCAGGAAGTGCCGGACACGTCAGCCTACACCGACCCCGAAATCGCCTACCGCGTCCCCAAGCATCACCACGCGGGATTTGTGTTGCGCTCGCCAAAAGCCGAACGCATCTCTGAACTGCTCGACTCCTACACCGCCCGCTTTCGAGAGGATTTCTACGCCACCGAACCGGTCCCGGATAAACCCACCGCCTGAGTCTGTGGCCTGTATCAATCGCCTGAGTCAATGGCCTGTATCGACAGGCCAATCTTCGCGATTAGACCCGAAATTTCTAATCGCGAATACGGGATTAGAATTCCCCGCAAGTGCTTGCAAATCAGCGTGATGCAATTTTCTAATCGCGAACGGATTGCGATTTGTCAATTTCGTCTCTTCGCCCGTTTTTGCGTCAGTCTCGCGTTTCCTCGCTGGTAAGCCGGTCCGCCTTCCTCAACTCCGGGAACCCCCAAGCCCACAACGCCGTCACTACCAGCGTGCCAATACCCCCCAGCACCACTGCCGGCACCGTCCCAAGCCACTGCCCTGTAAATCCGGACTCGGCTTCGCCAAGCTGATTCGACGCGCCGATAAACACCATGTCCACCGCATTCACGCGCCCGCGCATTTCATCCGGCGTCGCCACTTGGACAAGGACGGCGCGAATAATCATGCTGACCATATCGCTGGCGCCGGCAAGAATCAGCGCAGCCATCGAGAGATAAAGATTGCGCGAGATGCCGAATAGAATCGTGAAAACCCCGAAGCCCGCGACGCACCAGAACAATGTGGCGCCCGTCCTTCTTCGCAGCGGGCGATACGCGAGAAAAATCGCCATCACCCCCGCACCGATGCCCTGCGAACATCGCAACAGCCCAAGACCCCACGGCCCCGTATGCAGAATATCGGAAGCGTACGCCGGAAGCAGCGCCACCGCTCCGCCGAGAAGGACGGCGAACAAGTCGAGAGAGATCGAGCCGAGAATTATTTTTTTGCGCCAGACGTAACGTAGCCCCGCGAGAATGGTTTCCATGCTCACCGGTTCGCGCGCGCGCGGTTTCGCGATCACGTGAACGCCCAGCATCATCAGGATTGCCGCCACCGAAAGTATCAGTGCGGTCGTATAAACCGCGATCGGCCCCTTGGTGATGGCGTAGATGATGCCGCCAATCGACGGTCCTAGAATTGTGGCGCTTTGAAACGAACCTCCGCCCCAGGCAAAGGCGTTCTGCAAGTGCTCTTCGGGGACGAGCTGCGGAACGATGGCGCGCGAAGCCGGTCCGTTAAACGACCGAACGATTCCGAGCAGCACCATCGTGGCGTAAATCCAATACACCAGATGCACTCCGCGCAGCGAGAAGAAGAGCAGAAGCGCCGAACAGCTGGCGTAGCCGAAGTAACATACGAACAGGATACTGCGGCGCGGAAATCGATCGGCGGTGTGACCGGAGACCAGGAAGAGCAATACGCCCGGAAGAAATTGCGCCAGGCCCACGAAACCGAGGTCCATATTCCGGTGCGAAATTTCGTAGATCCGCCATCCGACCGCAACCGACTGCATTTCGACGCCGGCAATGATGAGCCAGCGAGCTGCGAGGAAAAGTCCGAAACCCGGATACTCGAATGCAACTCGCCCTGCGAGTGACGACGTCCCCGATTCGGCCATCGCGGATTACTTTGTCACAGAATTTCAATTTGTACGAGGGGGCAATCGCAGGTGCGAAGTCGACAGCGCGAGCGTGCGATCGCAAGCCGCTGGGCCTCCACTAGTGCAACAGGCCCATCTGGTAGTTCAGGACAGAGGATTGAATCTGGTAATCGAACTTCGCGCTGGCTTCGGCGATTTCGGCCTGTGTCTGATTGAGTTGGGCCTGGCTGAGCTCGATGATGGAGCTTAGGCCGAGCTTGTAGCGCGCCTGCGCCAAATCAAACGCTTGCTTGGCCTGCGCGAAAAACTGCTCCGTAACGGACAGGCGCTCGAACGCAGAGTTGGCGTCGAGCCAGGCGGTGCGGACGTCGCGCGTGATTCGATTTTGCAAGTCGCGGACAAATTGCTGCTGCGCGCTCGCGCGCGCGTCGGCCTCGGATCGCAACGCACCGAAGAGCCGGCCGTTGAAGATCGGGATGTTCACGTTGAACGCGCCGGCGGCGTAACGCGACGACAAAGCATCGTTGCGATATGGGATCAGCCCGGCGGTGCCAACCGCGCTGATGGTGGGAAACCAGAGGTCGCGCTCGGCTCGCGCATAACTCTGCGCAGACTGAAGCTCAAACCGTTGTCCGACCAGCTCCGGGCGATTTTGAACCGCGGTCTGTAGAATGGTCGCAAAATCCGCGGGCGGAGCCTGCGCCGCGGATTGGGTCGGGTCCGCCAGAGCGAAGGAACGCTCGTCCGAATAGCCGAGCGCGGCGGAAAGGTCCGCGAGCGACGCATCGAGATCGTTCTGCGCCTGAATCTGCAGCAGCTGAGCCTGGGCCAGATCGACGTTCGCGAAACTGACGTCGAGCCCCGACTTGAGCTTGTTTTTTGCCAGCGTCGTGATTTGGTCGGAAACCAACTGGCGAGCCTTGACGGTCTCAATGGCCACCTGCAGGACCGCCTGGGCTTTGAGCACCGCGTAATAGGCTCTGTCCACGCCCAGCAGCACATCGGCCCGCGAGAGATTTACATTCGCCTGCTCGGCCTTCGCTGCGTACTTCGAACTTTTCACCAGCTGGTGTGTGCGGCCAAAGTCGGTGACGAGTTGGCTCACGGTAAAGCCTTCGGCGAAGCGGTTGAAGACCGAGGGATTGTTCAGTGCACCGGCGCCGATGCGTGTGTTGTTTTCGGCGTAGGCCCCTGTGACGCTTCCGAAAGCCTGTGGATAGTAGAGCGATTCGGCCTCCGTGACGCGCGACTGCGCCGCAACCGCAAGGAATGCGGCAGCCTGAAGGTGCGGATGATTTTGGATCGCGATCTTTTCGGCGTCTTGCAGCGTGAGATTTTGCGGCGCTTGCGCCGAAGCAGCCTGCGCTGCGGCAAGCTGGCTGGGGGCAGCACGAAGTGACGCGGACAGCTGTGTCGAAGTCTGGGCGGCGATCGGCCGAGCGGTGGCGAAAGCAGCAATTGCAGCCAGGAACGTGACGACGCAGAAACGGCGGCCGTGGAGTCGCATCACAGCGCCTCCTGCACGAGAGCGGGCGAGTTCGAATCGCCGCGTCGTGCGTACACCATTGGGTAGGCCGCGGGAACGACGAAAACCGCAAGAATCACCGACACCGAGAGTCCGCCGATGATCACGCGAGCGAGCGGCACATACGCTTCGCTGCCCGTTTCGAGTTTCAGCGCCATCGGCAAAAGGCCGACGATCGTCGCAAGCGACGTCATCAAAATCGGCCGCAGCCGGATACGACAGGAGTGGGCCACCGCATCGCGGACGTTGCGGCCGTCGTTGCGGAGCCGGTTGGCAAAATCCACGATCAGAATGCTGTTCGATACCACCATCCCGGTGAGCATCACGATTCCCATCAGGGATTGCACGTTGAGCGATGTGTCGGTGAATGCGAGCGTGAGCATCACGCCGACCAGACCGGTCGGAACGGCCAAAATGATCAGGAATGGATCGGTAAACGAAGAAAACTGAGCCACGAGGACGAGATACACAAGCAGCACCGAGAGCAACAGGCCGAAACCGAAGCTTCTGAATGAGGATTGCATCGTTGTCACCAGACCGCGCGTCTTGATGCGGATGTTCGGCGGGAGCTTCGTGTCCTTCACGATTCGAGCGATTTCGGCGGCGGGTTTTCCGAGATCTTCACCGGACGGAGCAACGTACACGTCGATCGTGCGTTGCAACTGATAGTGATCGACTTCCGTGGGAGTGAGAATTGTGCTCACGTCCGCGACCTGATCGAGGTACGTGGGGAGTTTCAAACTGGGCGCCCGCAACGGCATGGTCTTGAGATCTTCGAGAGATTTCACCTGGTTCTCCGGATACTGCACGGTGACGAAATAGTTGTTGCCGCTCTTGGGATCGACCCAGTAACTCGGCGCGGTCATGGCGTTCGACGTGAGCGCGGTGATGAGATTGTCGACCACTTCCTTGGGATTGAGGCCGAGTTCGCTCGCTCGCCCGCGATTCACGTTCACTTGGAGCGCCGGGTAGTCCATGTCCTGCGGAACGTAAACGTCAGCGACTCCAGGCAGCGACTTGAATTTACCGGCCAGGTCGAGAGCGATTCCGTTCGCGGCGTCGAGATTCATGCCGCTGACTTGCACGTCGATCGGCGCAGGCATGCCCTGGTTCAGCACGGCATCGACGAGACCGCCGGATTGGAAATATGTGCGCACCTGCGGCAGCTCGGAGGCAACGCGCTCGCGAACGAGACGCATGTACTGGAAGCTGCTCGTGCGATGATCCGCTTTCAGGCCGACTTGAACGAAGGCGGTGTGCATGCCCGAGTTCGGAGTGAAGAGCGCCGAGAGATCGGACATCAGGCCGACGTTTGAAACCACTGTGTTCAGCTCATCGGCAGGCACGACTTGGCGAACGATTTCCTCCACTTTTTTGACGTAGTTCTCCGTGAGCTCAAGCCGCGTGCCGGTGGGAGCCTTCAAGTTGATGACGAACTGTCCGGCGTCCGTGCACGGGAAGAAAGAAAGACCAATGAGCGGATACAGCGCAAAGCTGACCACAAAAAGTCCGAGGAAGCCGAAGACAACCTCTTTTGGCCGGTCGAGCGCCTTTTGGACGGCGCGATCGTAATGCCCGAGCATCCGGTCGAACTTCGTGTTGAACCAGAAATGAAAACGCGCCAGCCACGATCCCCGCGATTCGGCGTGGCCGGTGTGCTCGTGGAAACCCTTGAGAACACGGGCGCAATAGAGCGGCACAACGGACACTGCCACAAAGTAGGAGGCGAAGAGCGAAATCACCACTCCGAGAGCGAGCGCGGTGAAGAGATATTTGCTGACCCCATACAGCAGCGTAACCGGAAAGAAAACCACAACGGTGACGAGGGTGATGGCAAGCACAGCCAGCGCAACCTCGTTCGCGCCGAGGTCCGCTGCAACCGCCGGCTCCTCACCCATTTCCACGTGGCGGAAGATATTCTCGAGCACGACGACGGAGTTATCGATCAACCGTGAGAATGCGAGAGCCAGACCGCTTAATACCATGCTGTCGATCGTCTTGTCGGCTGAGTGCAGCAGAAAAAACGTGGCCATCACGGAAAGCGGAATGGAAAGAAACACGGCTGCCGTGGCACGTGGGCTGCCGAGAAAAACCAGAATCATGATCGCGGTGAGAAACAAGCCGATGCCGCCCTCGCGCAGCACTGTGGAGATGGCTTGCTTGACGAAGAGCGACTGGTCGAATTCGACGTGCGTCCGAAGCTGCGATGGAACGTCGCGCAGCGATTTAATGGCTTCTTTGATGCCGTTTACGACCTCAATCGTGTTCGTATTGCCGCCCTGCTTCAGGATGGGGACGTACACGGATTTCTGCCCGTTGACGCGGACGATGTTGTACTGCATTGCCGAGCCGTCCACGGCCTTCCCCACGTCTCCGATAAAGACAGAGCGCTGCCCTTCCGTTTTCAACGGGACGTTGTTCAGCGCCTCGGGATTCGCCACTTGCGCGTTGGTGTAGAGGTTGTAATCCATCGGGCCAATGCGGACGTCACCTGCGGGCAGAATCAAGTTCGACGAATCGGTGGCGCGCACCACGTCCATCGGACTTAGCTGGTGCACCTGCAACTTCAGCGGATCGACATAAATCATCACCTGCCGGGTACGGCCTCCGTAAGGCGGAGGCACCGTCGCGCCGGGCACTCCGGCAATCTGGTTGAGGATTTGGAATTGCAGGTGGTCGTGGAGCTGCGTTTCGTCGAGGCCCTTGCCGTCCACGGTCAAGAGGCAGACCGGAAGGCTCGATGCGTCCACTTTCATTACGACGGGTGGAAGAGTGCCTTGCGGCAAGCGGCGAAGGTCGGCCATCGCAAGATTGGAGATCTGCGTGACATCCGCGTTCGCGTCGGTACCGGCCTGGAAGTAGATTTTGATCAGGCTGACGCCCGGCATCGAGCGCGATTCGATGTGGTCGATGCCGCTGCCGAGGGTGAAGAAGCGTTCAAACGTGTCGGTGATGTCCGCTTCGATTTGCTCCGGCGGCATGCCGCTATAGAACGTGGCTACCAGGACGACTGGAATATTAATCGGCGGGAACATGTCCACCGGCATCTGGACAACGCTCGTAAGACCGAGAACACAAATAAAAAGGCAAATCACGATTACGAAGTTGGGATGGCGTAACGAAAACGATGGCATTCTGACTCCTATTCCATTTCCGACGGCTCGACGAGCTTCGGTTTTACTCGTTCGCCGGCCTTGTATTGCCCCTGCTCCCCGAACACAACGAGCTGATTCTCATTCAGCCCGGAAAGGATTTCGACGCGATTCGCCGTTTGCAGGCCAAGAGACACTTCTCGCTTCTCCAATTGATTCGTAGCGTTCACCACGAGCACAGAACCGCGCCCCTCACCGGCGGGTTGAACCGCTTGAATTGGCAGCGTCAAAACATTCTCCGCCGTGTGCATCGGAAGCTGCACCGACGCGTACATGCCCGGAACGAGCTCGAATTTCGGATTCGGAACATTCAGTTCGGTGTGCATGGTGCGCGTGGCGGGATCGATTTGATCCGAGAAGCGGATGACCTTGCCGCTGAAGGTTCGGTGCAGAGCCGACACATTTACGGCGACATCCTCACCGACGCGGATATTCGGAACGGCGCGCTCCGGAACCGGGATGACGAGCCGCAGCAAATCGTTCTGCGAAAGGCGGCAGAGCGCCGATTCGCCTTTGCCGGAGCCGGTGCCTGCGGGAAGCAGGGCGCCGGTGTAGGCGTTGATCTGCGTGACGACGCCGTCGAACGGAGCGGTCATACGCGCATAGGCGTACATCGCTTTGTCCTTATCGAGCGCGGCTTTGAACGCGATTGCGGACTGCTCGGCTGCTGCCAGCGACGCTTTTGCTCCGGAGACAGCGGCGCCCGCATCGAGATCTTTCCCCTGAGCGACGTCAATATCCTGCTGTGCGACCAGCTCCGGGCGCGTCTTCTGCACTTCCGCCAGGCGCGTGAAGGAAACGTGAGCGACGCTGTAAGCAGATTGAGCGCGTCCGAGATCTTCGCGCGACCGTTCCACGTCCTGTTCGCTTCGCCGCAAAGAAGCTTCGTCCTGGGCCAGTTGTTGCTGAAGTTCCGGGATTTCAAGTACGGCGAGAAGCTGGCCTTGCTTCACGTGCGTTCCCCAGTCGATGTAGAGGTGCTGAATGTAGCCAGATACCTTCGCGTATACGTCGATTTCCTGGAAAGGCATGAACTCGGAGGCTATTTCGAGTTTGCTCGTCAGGTTCTGGCGCGTGACTTTCACGACCGCTACTTGCGGAACGTTCGCCAAATCGTCGGCTTCCGTCTTTCGAGCTCCGCCGCAGCCGGCCATGAGGATAGTGGCTGCCAGCAGCGGGAGAATCCGGCTCAATACAATATTCAATTTCATTTCTTCACCTGTCGATCCGCAGCGATGGGTTCTGTTCGGAACGCGTTCCCGAATAATTCAGAAAAAGTCGGGAATTGAAATCGGGCCCAACCATGATTGCGCTTCGTTTTTTACAGCGATCGAGACGAAATGAACCTAGGAGAGTAAAACAGGGGGCGCACGATGACGCGATGAAACGAATATGCCAATCGGTTCAACGAACCGCGAATCCTGCTCCTGGAATAGACGAACGAACAACTCAGGTTGAGCCGGTAGAGCCGCTGAGCCTGCCATGATGCGAGCCTGTGGGAGCGGCGGTTCCACATCGATGGACGAGCAATCCGCCTTCATTTTGCTTGCGATCGAAAGGAAGCGAGCGGGATTCGACTTCGGCAGATACTGCGTGTTCTTCGCAAGCGTCGCGAAGCCGGCAAGCGACGCCAGCAACATGACGACGGCGAATCGAATCAGAACGAGCCTGTAACGCTTGCGATGCATTTCTTTAATGGTACGGTTAGTTCGATTCCAAAAGCAAGAAATTGGATGTTAATGGTTCGTGACGCCGGTATTCCAGGCCGCATCCCCGTGCAACTCCACCAGCCAACGAGTTAATCCGGAAGCGTCTGCCCTTTCGTTTCGAGGCCGAACGGTATGATCAGCAGCCCGATCGCGAAGGCGATCGCCGTGTCGTCCACCGGCTGCCGAGCGTTCCGGCTTTTCGAACCAGCGCGCTTTCGGTTCAGTCGATCCAATCAAATGCGCGCGTGACGGCCTTTTTCCACATGCGATAGAGCCTGTCGCGAGTGGCAGCGTCCATCGACGGCTGCCAGGTGCGGTCCACACTCCAATGGGCGCCTAGCTCATCGGTATTCTCATAGAAACCAACAGCGAGACCTGCGGCGTAGGCGGCGCCGAGCGCAGTTGTTTCCTGCACCGAGGGGCGAACCACCGGGCGATTCAAGATATCGGCCTGGAACTGCATCAGTAGATCGTTCGTCACCATGCCGCCATCGGCCCGCAGCACATCCAGATGAATCCCGGAGTCGTTCTCCATCGCTTCGACAACTTCACGGACCTGAAAGGCAGTTGCCTCAAGCGCTGCACGCGCGATGTGGCCGCGATTGGCGAATCGCGTGAGGCCTGCGATTACGCCGCGCGCATTCGCTTTCCAATAGGGCGCGTAGAGGCCGGAAAACGCCGGAACGAAGTACACTCCGCCATTGTCTGCGACGGACCTTGCGAGCGCGTCGATCTCCGAGCTCTTCTCGATGATTTTTAGGTTATCGCGCAGCCATTGCACGAGGGCGCCGGTGATTGCCACGCTTCCTTCGAGCGCGTAGTGGACCGGCTGCTTTCCGAATTTGTACGCAACCGTGGTGAGCAAGCCGTGCCGGGATTGAACCGGCCGCTCGCCGGTATTCATCAGCAGGAAACAACCGGTGCCATAGGTATTCTTCGCTTCGCCCAGTTTGAAACACGTCTGGCCCACCAGTGCCGCCTGCTGATCGCCAAGGATTCCGGCGATGGGAACGCCTTTTACAGCATCGAGCTGGGCGGCGCCATAGATCTCGCTGCTCGATCGAATCTGCGGAAGCATCGCCGCCGGAATCTCGAGCTCGGACAAAATTTCGCGGTCCCACGCGAGAGTCTCGAGGTTCATGAGTTGCGTGCGGCTCGCATTCGAGACGTCCGTAACGTGAACCCCGCCATCCACGCCGCCGGTCAGCTTCCAGACCAAGAACGTATCGATGTTGCCGAAGAGAATTTCTCCAGCGCCCGCTTTCTCACGGAGGCCGGGTACTCTTTTCAGGAGCCAGCGAATTTTCAAGCTGCTGAAGTAGGTTGCGAGTGGAAGGCCGGTCTTGGCTCGATAGCGGTCCTGGCCGCCATTCAAGGACAATTCTCGAACGAGATCATCCGTTCGCGTGTCCTGCCAGACGACGGCATTCGCAATCGGCTTGCCGGTCCTGCGATCCCACAGGACGACGGTCTCGCGTTGGTTCGTGATTCCAATCGCTGCGAGATCGTTCGGACGGAGTTTGCTCTGCATTATTGCGGAGGCAATCACTTCCCGAGTACGAGTCCAAATTTCTTCGGGGTCGTGTTCCACCCACCCAGGCTGGGGATAAATTTGCCGGTGCTCCTTTTGTGCGACGGAAACGATCTTTCCGGCACCATCGAACACAATGAAACGCGTGCTCGTGGTTCCCTGGTCGAGCGCTCCAATGTAACGTGCCACGCTTCTCTGTCCTGCATTCCCGCCATTGCCGCTCATGAGGCGTCCTGTGGCCCGGCTGGCAGTCCGGCTTTTCTTTGCATATCGCGAATCTTCCCGACGTACTCGCGAACGGCTCGCTGCTTCGTCGCCTCCGGCCAGCCGTGTTCGCTCCCGAGCAAATCCGCCACCGCGGAGGATGCACCGATCGCATCGCTCCAACTGCCTATCTGGAGCCCGACGCGGCGTGCGAGAACGTCTTCGATCGTCATCGCCATTTCATACCGGGCGCTGTAGGTCACTTCTGCCCGCAACGGGGCCAAGCCTTCGACGAGCGGCTCGCCAAGTTGAGGACTGTTCTCTATCAACTTCAGAATTTCGGCCACACGGGCGCCGAATTTTCCCGCCAGATGCCGGGCCGAAGCGTCGGTCAGGCCATATCGCGCCTGCAAGCTCGGCCCGAAGTCGGCTGAATAGCCTTCGGAGCCGGCCAACGGATGGTTGAGGGTCGAGCAAGTGGAGGCCGGTCCGCCGAGATATTTCTGTACCGCATCAATCGTGTCCTCGGCCATCGCCCGGTAAGTCGTCCACTTTCCGCCCATGATGCTGATCAATCCGCTTCTCGAATCCAATTCCACTTCATGATCCCGCGCCAGCTTCTTCGTATCGCGCAAGTCTCCCGAGCTTAGTAGAGGCCGCGCTCCCGCAAAACCGCCAACGACGTCCTTCGCAGACACCGGCACGGCCAGGTAACGATTCAGGTGGCGAAGCAGATATTCCACTTCGTCGCGCGTGAGATGCAGCTCGTCTCCCAGCTCGATTTCCTGTTCCGTAGTCCCAACCAGTAACCGGCCCATCCAAGGTATTGCGAAAAGCACGCGACCGTCCTCGGTCTTTGGGATCAGCATGGCGCTGTCGCTGGCAAGCACTTCGATCGGCAATAGGAGGTGCACACCCTTGCTCAGACGCATCCGCCGCCGCACGCCGGGCGTGGCCATTGCACGAACCGTATCCGCGAACGGCCCCGTGGCATTCACGAACGCGCGCGCACGCACCGCGAATTCCTTGCCGGTCAGTTCATCGCCCACGTGCGCGACTACGAGTTTCCCTGCGGCATCTTTCTCGAAGCCCGTCACGCGGGCGTAGTTGAGCGCCTCGCCGCCCACCGCGGAAAAGGTCTCTACAAGCGTGACGTTGTACCGCGCGTCATCAAACTGTCCATCGGTGTAGGCCACGCCACCCACCAATCCCTGCGCTTTCAAGCCCGGCAGCCGCCGCAGCACGTCCTCGCGGGAAACAAAATGGCTGGGCGCGAGACTCGCGCTTCCCGCAATCCAGTCGTACAGCTTCAATCCGGTCTCGTAGTAGGCGACGTCGAGCCAGTTGTAGCAGGGAGTGATGAACTCTCTCGCGCGCGTGAGGAACGGAGCATTTTTCAACATATGCAGCCGCTCGTGCAGCGCGCGATTCACCACATGGTATTCAGCGGGATCAAGCCGGCGGAACGCTTCTTCGAGGTAGCGCACACCTCCGTGTACCATCTTTGTGGAGGCGCTCGAAGTGGCCGACGCAAAATCACCGGCTTCGAGCTGTACGGTTCGCAACCCGCGCAGTTGCGCATCGAGCGCGCAACCGGATCCGGTGGCGCCGCCGCCGATCACGCAGACGTCAAACGATTGTTCCTGGATGTTCCGGAGTGCGTTCGCGCGGCTCTTCATTCTGGAGGGCGCTCGGGCATGCAGTGAAGTTTACGGCTTGGGGGTTGTACCGGACTGAGCCGCCGCGAGAGCGATTTGCCGGCCGTGCACACGCCCTCGTTGCCTAAGCGGATCGCGCCATTCGCGTCCTTCGCGGCGCAGCAGTTCAGTTGCGGCCTCCGGTCCCCACGAGCCTGCCGCATAATTCGGAAAATCACGGGGCGGCAGCGCCTTCCAGACGTCGAGAATGGGCTGCACCACGCTCCAACCCGCTTCCACCATGTCCGCACGCTGGAACAACGTCGGGTCGCCCATCATGCAGTCGTACAGCAGGGTTTCGTATCCGGTCGAAGGCTCCGAGCCGAAATAGTCCGCATACTCGAAATTCATATCCACGGCGCCCAGCCGCACCACAGGCCCAGGCACTTTGGCTTCGAAACTCAACGAAATTCCCTCGTTCGGCTGAATGCTGATCACCAGTTCGTTCGATGGGATGCTCTCGACAGACGTCTTCCGGAACAAAACAAAAGGCGGCCGGCGAAAGCGCACGACAATTTCCGTAATGCGCGTCGCCATTCGCTTGCCCGTCCGGAGATAAAACGGCACGCTGGCCCAGCGCCAATTGTCGATATGAAGCGCGAGTGCGACGAATGTTTCGGTTGTCGAATCCTTCGCGACACCCGGCTCGGCGCGATAGGCGGGCACCGGCTTGCCATCAATTGTGCCGGCGTCGTACTGGCCACGCACGGCATGAGTCAATACCTGTTCGGGATTGAGGGGCTGAATCGCCCGCAGGATTTTTGTCTGTTCATCGTGGACGGATTCCGCGTCGAAGGAAATCGGAGGCTCCATCGCCATGAGAGTGATGAGCTGAAAAATATGATTCGGCACCATGTCGCGCAGTGCGCCGGAATGCTCGTAATAATCCCCGCGCAGCTCGACGCCAAGCGATTCGGCGACCGTAATCTGCACGTGGTCCACGTAACGCCGGTTCCACACCGGCTCAAAGATTCCATTTGCGAAGCGGAATGCCAGAATGTTCTGCACTGTCTCTTTACCGAGATAGTGGTCGATGCGATAGATCTGGTTTTCCTCGAGCACCTGCCCGATCTCGCGATTCAAAGCGACCGCCGAATCCAGATCGTGTCCGAAAGGCTTTTCGATCACCACGCGCTTCTGCGTTCCGCCTTCGCAGGTCGTCAGTCCCGCGGCTCCGAGCTGCTTCACAACGATCGGGAAAAAGCTCGGACTCGTTGCCAGATAGAACAGCCGATTCCCACCGGTCGCCTGATCCTTATCCACCTGAACGAGTTGATCCTGGATTTTTTTGTAAAGGGCGGGATCGTTGAAATCGCCGGGGATGTAGTAAAGCCGTTTGGCGAACCAATCCCAGGCGTCGCCCGACGCTCCCGTCAGGAATTCCTTCATCTCCTCAGTCGTCTTTTGGCGAAATTGATCGGTGGAATATTCCTCGCGCGATGCGCCGATGATGGCGAACTGCTGCGGAAGCAATTTGCTTTGCGCAAGATTGTACAGAGCGGGGAAAAGCTTGCGCTTCGTGAGATCGCCGCCCGCGCCGAAAATCACCATCGCGCAGGGACCAGCGGGCTGGCCGCGCTCTTCCTGCACTGACTTTGTCGGATCGTTTGAAACCATCGATTCGGCCTCCGCCTGAACCTTTTGTGATTAGAGCAGCGCCTGCCGAATCGCGCTGTGAAGGGTACGCAGGCCTGCAGCTACATCCGCACCCAAATGGATTCTCAGCGCCCGGCGGTCGCGTTCGGCCAGCACCTGAAAATCGCCGCGAGCCTGCGCGGCTTTCACGACGCCGAATGTGTATTTCTGCTCGGGGACGGGAATATCCGCCGCGTCGTCGCAAGTGATCTGCAAGAACACGCCCGTATTCGGGCCACCCTTGTACGCCTGGCCCGTGGAATGCTGGAAGCGCGGACCAAACTCGGCGCATGTGGCCACTCGCTTCTTGTCACGGATCGTATGCCGAATCGTTTGCAAAGCTGATTCATGGGCATCGTTCATTTCGATGTAGGCGAGCATCGCAAAATAATCTCCGGCGTGAAGCCGATTTAGGTGCGCCCGGACATAGCCGGAAAGCGTCAGATCGCCACCCGCGGACTTTTTCAGCTCCGCGACATTCTTCTCGTCGCTGTAAAGCTTTACTCCGTTGCCCTCAAAGAACGGATACTCCGCCGGTAGCGAGCCGTCTTTTTCATACTCGGAGGTCAGATTCTTCGTCGCGATCTTGGCCGCTTCCACGTCCGGCTGGTTGAAGGGATTGATGCCGATGATCGAACCCGCCACGGCCGTCGCGATCTCCCAACGAAAGAATTCCTGCCCTAGTTCATAGATATCCGGGACCGTGATCCGGACGACCGGCTGGCCTGCCTTTTCGAGCGCAGCCACAGCCGCGTCCTGCTTCGGATCGGGTGCGTTCTGAAGGCGCAAATACGCGAACACTCGATCGCTGCCATACACGTCGGGCGAGCCAACCTGTTCGCGGTCGATGGGCACGAGCCCCGTACCCTGCTTGCCGGTGGATTCGGCAATCAATTGCTCGAGCCACGCGCCCAAATCGGAGATTCCAGGTGAAGTGACGATGGTGACCTTGTCACGACCGGATTTCTGAAGCGTGCCGAGAATCACGCCGAGAATCGCTCCCGGATTCTCGTCGGCCGGCACGACGGATGCGCACGCGTGCACCATCTCTTCCACGCGGTCGAGAAACTTCGGCAAATCCACACCTTGAATGGATGCCGGAACGATCCCGAAGTTTGAAAGCGCCGAGTACCGTCCGCCAATGCTTGGAACTCCGAAGAAGATGTTTCGGAAGCCGTCGCTCTCGGCGACCTTTTGCAAATGCGAACCGGGATCCGTAATCGCGATGAACCGCTTGCCCGCCGCCTCGCCGCCGATGGCCTGCTTCACTTGATCGTAAAAATATTGTTTGAAGATATTCGGCTCGAGCGTGCTTCCTGATTTGCTGGACACGATAAAGATCGTTTTCGTGATGTCGAGCTTGCCAGTAAGCGTTCGAATCTGCGCCGGGTCTGTCGAGTCCAGAACCAGCGTTTCCGGGTGCCCATTGATTTTCCCGTAGGTAAGCTTCATCACTTCAACGCATAGGCTCGACCCGCCCATTCCGAGCAGCACGGCATGGGTGAAACCGCCCTGAGCCATCTCGTCGGCGATCTGTTTGAAATCGCGGCTGTGCGCGATTTCGTCCTCGGCGACCGTCAGCCAGCCCAGCCAATTGGACTCGTCCGTATTCGTCCAGAGTGAGGCGTCGCGGGCCCACAAGCGCTTCATTTTGCCGTTCGTTTTCCAGTCCTCGAGCGTCGCCTTTACGGCTATTGCAAGATTGTCGGGCAATTTGTAGGAAAGATTGTTCACTGCCGATGGAGCGGACGCGGTCGCGTGCTTGCCCACCGCTGCGAGGAGCTTTTCGAACGCTTCGGCGAAGAGCTTTACTCCTTCTTCCGTCAGTTGCGCGGTCGCCGCGCGCATCGAAATTCCCACACGCTCGAGCGAGTCCATCGTCTCCTGCGCTGCGGGTATATTCTCCTCCAGGCTCGCGCGCGGCTTGCCGTGGTCGCGAAAGGCGTCGTAGGTAGCCGGCGGAATCGTATCCACCGTGTCCGGCCCGATCAATTCCTCGACGTACAAAACATCGGAAAACGCCGGGTTCTTCGTGCTGGTGCTGGCCCACAAGACGCGCTGCGTGTGCGCGCCGAGCGATGCCAGAGTGGCCCACCGCGGTCCGCTGAATATCTTCTTGTATCGTTGATAGGTGAGTTTCGCATTGGCGATGGCCACTTTTCCCACCAAACCGCGCAACGCCGCCTGCTCAGCCGGATTCTGCGACTTCTTCATGCGATCCGCGATCTGGCTGTCAATCAGTGTATCGATGCGGCTGACGAAAAAACTTGCTACGCTACCGATCTGGTTCAGCTTGCCGCCCGCTTTTGCCAGCGCCTCCAGCCCCGCGATATATGCTTCGGCAACTTTCTCGTAAACCTCCTGCGCAAAAAGCAACGTCACGTTGATATTGATGCCTTCGCCGATCAACTGCTGAATCGCGGGAATTCCCTCAGTCGTTCCAGGGACCTTCACCATCAGATTCGGGCGTCCGACAGCTTTCCACAGCCGGCGCGCTTCGTCGATCGTCTCCTCCGTCTTGTGCGCGAGATAAGGCGCCACTTCCAAGCTCACGTAGCCGTCGCGCCGATTTGTCTGATCGTACACGGGGCGCAGAACGTCCGCGGCGTCCTGAATATCGCGAATCGCGAGCGCTTCATAGACGCCCTTTGCGTCCAGATCCTTGCGCGCGCTCAATTCTTCGAGGGCCTTCGAATAATCCGTGCTGCCCGTGATCGCCTTCTCGAAAATCGAGGGATTCGAAGTCACGCCGCGCAGCCCGTCTTGATCGATCAAGCGAGCGAGCTCACCGGTCGAAATCAGGCTGCGGCGAATGTAGTCGAGCCAGACCGATTGTCCGAATGCATTCAGAGCTTTCAGCGGATTCTGCGATTGCTTTGGGTCTTGGCCCTGCGGGGTCGTCGTGGCGCTTGAACTCATGGTATGCCTCTTTTTCTTCGCGTCCTGAATATTCGATGTGTGAAGCTCTTGGCTGGATGTTGTAGTTGAACACAGATGTCGCCGCAGCAGATGCTCGCGCGGCCCGGCTCGCCGCCCATTTCACGCACCGATTCTACCCCAGCAAGGACACGCTCGCGCGTGAATCCTCCGTAAAATCATTCGTGGCAGCGCCGCGCTCTCGGCGCCGCTTTACAACCAGCGCATCTGGTGACAAGCTGAACCCGCCATGGCAACGATGAGATTATTTACCCCGCGCGAAGCCGCCCAGGTGCTGGGCATCAGCTATCCGACGCTCAAGCAATGGATCTACAAGCGAAAAATCCGCACGGTCAAGACCGTTGGCGGCCACCATCGGGTCCCCGAGAAGGAAGTCGATCGGTTCCTCTATCGCGCCACCGAGCGCGGCGACGTGGCCGAGCGCCGCAACAATTTCCGCCGCATCAGCGGACGCAACCAGCTCGTCGGGCGCATTACGGACCTTAAAGTCAGCGGACTGATGGCCCAGGTGAGCCTTTCGATTGGCGGCCAGCACATCACCTCGATCATCACCGCCGACGCGGTTCGCGAGATGCGCTTGAAGAAGGGCGAGACGGTCGCCGCGCTCATAAAATCCACCGAAGTAATGATCATCCGACGCTGAGTCCACACCGACGGCCAACGCCGCTCTGTTTATCGCCTGAAAGCGATTTGACTTCTCTATTCTATTCGTATTAAAACGTATCTTCCATTGGCGGCCGCGCGTTTACGGCTTGCCGGTGCGCCGAACAGCCTTATCTCAAGAGGACCACAGAATGCTTTCCTCCAATAGCGGTTTCGTTTCTCCATACGGCTCGATTCAAGAATCTCGGTACAGCGCCGCCCATTGCCTCGCTCGCGTGTGCACTCTTCTTGCGCTCTCGTTTGTCTGCGTTTCGCTTGCGCACGCCCAGGTGTCGGCCACTCTTTCCGGAGCAGTGACGGATTCCTCCGGAGGGGTGGTTGCCGGGGCCGAGGTTGTCGTGCGGAATCTTGAGACGGATGAAATCCACAGCACGCAGACAGACAGCGCGGGGCGGTACCAGGTTTTTGCGCTGCCCATCGGTGAATACGAGGTTCGCGCTCGAAAACAGGGATTCGCGGAGCAGGTTAGGACTGGAATTCACCTGGTCGTCGGGCAGGTTGCGAGTGCCGATCTGCAATTACGGGTCGGCGAGATTACGCAGCAAATCAAGGTCAACTCGGACGCATCCATCGTGAACGTCACGACCGCCGATATTTCCGGACTGGTCGGCGAGCGCCAGGTGAAGGACTTGCCGCTCAACGGGCGGAGCTATGACCTTCTCCTGCCCCTGAACCCCGGGATTGTGAATTTTACGTCGCAGAAGACGGGCGGTACCGGAATCTCGAATTCGACCACAGCAAACAACTTCGCGGTCTCAGGAAACCGGCCTCAGCAAAACCTTTTCCTGCTGAATGGAGTGGAATACAGCGGGGCGGCTGAGAACAATATGCAGCCGGGTGGACCGAGCGGTCTGTTGCTGGGTGTCGATGCGGTGAGGGAGTTCAACGTTCTGCGCGATTCCTACAGCGCCGAATACGGCAAACATCCCGGCGGCCAGATAATAATTGCTACGCAGTCGGGCACCAATCAATGGCATGGCTCGCTGTACGAATTCGTGCGAAACAGCGCCTTGGACGCTCCCAATTTTTTCGGCCCGGGCGATGCCCCTCCCTTCCAGCGGAATCAGTTCGGCGTTGCGATGGGCGCTCCGTTACAGAAAGACAAGACGTTTATCTTTGGCAACTACGAGGGATTCCGCCAAAGCCTGAACCAGACCGCACTCACGTTCGTGCCGGCCGATGATGCGCGAAACGGTACGTTGGTTCCGCTTGGTTCGGGGTGTCCAGCTGGGCAGCAAGCCCAGTGCGCCACCGCGGTCCAACAACTTCTGAACCTGTGGCCGGCCGCCAATGGTCCCGAGCTGCTGCTACCAAATGGCGCTCCCAGCGGAATTGCAACGTGGAGCGGAAGCCCGCTGCAAACGATCCGCGAGGATTTCGGAACCACTCGCCTCGACCACATTTTCTCCCAGAAAGATTCCCTGGGCGCGATCTATACGGTCGATGACGGCGACGACTTGACCGCTACGCCGCTCGATCCACTCAGCTCCGATATTTTGACGCTCCGGGAGCAAGTGCTGAGCATCGAGGAGACGCACGTGTTCTCTCCCAGGCTGCTCAACACCGCCCGTTTCGGATTTTCTCGGGCGGGCTATTTCTTCACCGGCGAACCCACGCCGGGCACGCCGGCGGCCGACGTTCCCGGCTTTCTCCTCGGGCACCCGGTTGGCGCGGTTGTGATTGGCGGTAGTACTGCATCAAATCCTGTTGCCGCGTTGGGCCTTGCAGGAAGCAACAACGGCAGCAACCTCCGTATCCACAGAAATCTCTTCACATTTGAGGACGGCGTCACCTGGACCCATGGCCGCCACCAATGGAGTTTCGGCGCCTGGCTGCAGCGATTCCAGTCGAACGAGACGATTGCACTCAGCCAGTTCGGCCAGGCCACCTTTTCCAGCCTGCAAACATTTCTGCAGGGCACCGTGGGCAGTTTCCTGTTCGATCCCGCCGCCACGGAAATGAACTGGCGTTCCCTGTTCGGCGCGATTCATGCCGAGGATGTGATCCGAGTCTCGCCCACACTCACGCTTTCGCTCGGATTTCGCGACGAATTCTCGACAGGATGGAATGAAGCTCATGGGCGCGCCGCGAATTACGCGTTCATCGACGGGGTAATCTCGACCACTCCGCGCATCGGCAACTCACTATTCACCGTCAATAACGCGAAGTTTTTGCCGCAACCTCGCATCGGCGTCGCGTGGAGCCCTCTCGGCAGGAAAACAATAATCCGCGCCGGTTTCGGCATGTACAACGACCTCCAAGACGCTCTCGGCTATCGCACCGACCAAAACGCTCCATTCAATCCGACGTACACGATTGCGTCGCTTCCCCTCTCCTCTCTACCGATCGATCCCACGGCGCCCGTTCCGGCAGCGGCAAGACTCGTGCCCGGGGGCGTCCAGCCGAATATGAAGACGCCCACGCTGATTTCGTGGTCTCTTCGGGTGCAACGCGAACTTTCGCCGAACACTTCGTTGACCGTAGGCTATGTTGGGAGCGATGGGTATCACGAGATTATCGGCATCGACGCCAACGAGCCGTTTCCCACAATTTGCCCCGCTTCTCCGTGCCCAAACGTTTACCCCACAGCGCCGCCAGCAACTCCAGCGATTGGCTTCCCAGCGGGTTCACCGTTAGCAGGCGCACCGGTGCCTGCGGGAAGTTACTTCATTCCCGTCGGAACACCGAAGGCCAATCCCAGCCCGCTCATCACGAACACCTGGACGTGGTTTTCTCGCGGCGATAGCTCCTACCATGCGTTGCAGGTGGACGTGAATCGCAGATTCAGTCACGGATTTTCGGTGCGAGGCGTTTACACCTGGTCGAAAGCCCTCGATGACGGCGACTCCCTGAACCAGACCGCCGCCGCGAATGCCCCGGGACTCGTTTCGAATCCGTTCAACCTTCGCGCCGATAAAGGACTCGCGACGTACGACGTCCGCAATCTCGCCGTCATCAATGCAATCTACGAATTGCCGTTCGGGCGCGGCAAACAGTTCGCGGGTAATCGAGAGGGATGGAGCAATGCGCTGATTAGCGGCTGGGCTCTCTCGAGCATCATCACCGCGCAGTCTGGTTTCCCGTTCACCCCGCAACTCAGCTACAACCCGTCCAACAGTGGCGACACTCGAAATCCGGTGCGTCCATTCTTCAATCCGGATTTTTCCGGACCGGTAATTCTCGGAAAGCCCGGGCAATGGTTCAATCCAGCAGCCTTCATTGCACCTCCCTCCACCAGCGGGTTCTTTGGAGATGTGGGGCGAGACTCGTTCATCGGTCCCGGCCTCGCGACATGGGATTTTTCCGTGCTGAAGAACATGCGGATCAACGAGCGCTTCAATGTGCAATTCCGCGCCGAGCTTTTCAATCTCTTGAACCGCGCCAATTTCAATACTCCCAATCTGATCGTCTTCACGCCGCCCACAGCCACGAATCCGACGGGACTTTCCAGCACCGCAGGGGCGATTACGAGTACGTCCACCACAGCCCGGCAGGTACAATTCGGCCTCAAGCTGCTCTGGTAATAGCCCAGCGACGCTACGAAGGAGGCGCAGATGCTCCGCCGCGACGTTCTCACCGCTATCCACCGGGCCATCTGCGCGCTCGGAATCGCCGCTCTGGTGCTCGCGCTTTCTCTTGGCACCATGCTCGGAGCAAGGCTGGCACCGCCACCGCGCACCGCCCCAAGCGCCGAGCTCACCGTTTCTGCCGCCATCAGCCTCAAGGATGCGCTCGACGAGATCGCTCATCTCTACAGCGCCGAACATCCCGGCACCGATGTCCACTTCAACCTGGGCGGCTCCGGCACTTTGCAGCGCCAGATCGAACAGGGTGCTCCGGTGGACATTTTTATCTCCGCCTCGCCGAAGGAAATGGACGGTCTCGCGGCGAAAGACCTGCTGCTCCCGGGCACGCGCAGAGATCTCGTGAAGAACAGCGTGGTATTGATCGTCCCCGCCGGAACCAGCGCAATTTCAAGTTTTCAGGATTTGGCGAAGCCCGCGGCGAAGTTCATTGCCATCGGTGAGCCGCAAATTGTCCCGGCTGGCAAATACGCGCAGGAAGTCCTCACTCACTTCGGCCTCTACGATCGACTGAAACCCAAGCTCGTGCTCGCGAAAGACGTGCGGCAGGTTCTTACCTACGTCGAAACGGGAAACGCAGATGCCGGCATCGTTTACGCCACCGACGCCAAAATCTCGAACAAGGTCGCCGTGGTCGCCACCGCGCCCGAAGATTCGCATTCGCCCGTTGTGTACCCCGGTGCAGTGATCAAGAACTCCGCAAACCCCGCTTCCGCCAAAAACTTCCTCGAATTCCTGACGGGCGCAAAATCCAGCGCCGTCTTTCGGAAGTATGGATTTATTCCTGCGGCAAACTGAAGAATCTGCGGAAGGGCTAGCTGAAGAGGAAATGTTTCGTCGCCCGCACCGGGCGATACCAGACGAAGCTCGCCTGCGACAGGCGTGCAAGCAAGCGCCCCAGGAGTTTGTGGCCGACAGATTCCATGTCGATGTGGCGATTGCCCCGATGAACGCGAATCACTCGCCCGAGAAACTCTGCTCGTGAAACGGGCAGATCCGCGCTGTCGAGCGCATCGCCCTTCGTGATCAGTTTCGCGCTCTCGCGGGATCCATTCACTCCGCTGTGCAGCACGCGGTGAGCGAACAGTCTCGAGTCGCGCTCAAACAGGATCACGTCGCCTCGCGACGCCTGCTCGAACCCACACCGCCTCACGAACGCCAGATCGCCCGAACGAATCCACGGAAACATGCTCGC
Organism: Candidatus Acidiferrales bacterium; assembly: GCA_050746925.1. Classification (GTDB taxonomy): domain Bacteria; phylum Acidobacteriota; class Terriglobia; order Acidiferrales; family UBA7541; genus Palsa-295. Next base: position 942 of record JBOGNA010000168.1, on the reverse strand, counting down.
ACCAAGGACGCGAAAACAGACGGATCCATCCGCGCGTAACTTCTCCGCGATCGAATTCGAAGCGGCCTCTTTCCGTGTGACGAAGCTATCCAGACCGCTCGGTGTGAACTCGGGAATGGGCGCCGGTGCAAACGCGCTGGAGGGGCTCATCAGGGATTCAGGTTCACGGTTTGAGACGTAATCGCGTTTCCGTCGAGTAAAACGCGCACGCTCCACTCGCCGGTAATTCTCCGCTGCGCAATCCACGCGCCCGCCACCGGCACGGTCCGCGTCATCGTCAAGCTGCTCTGCGATGAATCTGCCACTAGAAACGACGTCTGGCCCGACTGGTACAGCCCGCCACCCGGCATCAGGATTTCGAGAGTCTGCGTGTGCGTTCCCGTGGAGAGATTCTCCCAATTCACGTTCACTATAAGGTCGCGCAGCGTGCTCACACTGAAAGAAGTCGCCGGCGTGCAGTTTTCGGCGCCGTCGTCGCAGAAGGAAACCGTCGCGTCGGTCATGGGAGGCGGTGGACCGCCCCCATTTGCCGACGTAGTTCCCTGGCACGCCGACAGGCCGATCGTCAGCGCCGCAGCGGCAAAGCTCAGCAGTGCCGTCCGCCACGAACTCCGCGCTCGCCCGCTATGCACCCTCCACATCGCTCGCCTCTCCTAGAACGGGAACACGAACCCGTACGCACGCTGGTCGTTCGTCGAAATGTAGATTCTGGATAGAATCACGTCGAGCGCCGGATCGCCCACAATTCCCGGCTGGCCCGTGTTCGCGGATCGCTGCTTGCCGTCCACTCCCGTCACGATATCGAGTTCATGAACCTTGCCATCCGACGAGCCCACGTAAACCTTACTGGACCCCGTGAAGCCGATCGGCGCCGAAGGACCGCTGATCGTCGTATTCCAAAGACTCGCAAAGGTCTTCGTCGCCTTGGTGTACGTGTACGCG
>JBOGNA010000167.1:0-16130 GCA_050746925.1 Candidatus Acidiferrales bacterium | reverse complement strand
CCTTCACATCCATCCCCTCGTCGCAAACGCGCACGCAGCGGAAGCAGAGAATGCAGCGCGGCGCGTCGTAATAGACCAGCGGCGACCATTTTTCTTCCGGGTAGTGCAGCTTTTCTTCGGTGAAGCGGCTGTGATCGAGGCCGTAGCGGAACGTCATGTCCTGCAGCTCGCATTCGCCGCCCTTGTCGCAAACAGGGCAATCCAGCGGATGATTCGAGAGCAGGAATTCGATCATGTCCTTGCGTGCTTTGTGGACTTGATCGGTGTCGGTCTTCACGACCATGCCATCGACGGCGACGAGCGTGCACGCCGTTTGCAGCTTCGGCGCTTTCTCGACTTCGACCAGGCACATGCGGCACGCCGCCTGGAGCGAAAGCCCGGGGTAATAGCAGAACGAGGGAACTTCGATGCCCTGGCGCTTGGCGGCTTCGATGACGAGCGTGCCGACGGCCGTCGTCACCTTCTGATCGTTGATCGTGAAGGTTACTTGTTTTTGATCCGCCATGGTCGCTAGAGAGCCTCGGCAATCATGTTCGCGGATTTGTAGGAGCAGTTTCCGCGCAGGTGTTCTTCGAATTCGTTGCGCCACTTTTTCACGATGCTGATGGTGGGCATCGCGGCGGCGTCGCCGAGTGGGCAGAAGGTTCGTCCGAGCATGTTTTTCGCAAGCTCGTCGATCAACGGAATGTCTTCGCTTCGGCTGCCGCCCTCGTGAAAGCGGTCGAGCACCTGGCGGAGCCAAGCGGTGCCCTCGCGGCAGGGGATGCACCAGCCGCAGGATTCGTGCGCGTAGAAATGCATGATCCGCCGCGCAAAATCCACCATGCAGGTATCTTCGTCGAGGACCACCGTGCCGCCCGCGCCGAGCATCGAGCCGGCTTTCGCTACCGAATCAAAATCCATCGCGATATCGATTTCATCGCCTGTCAGCAATGGACAAGAGCTGCCGCCCGGCACCACCGCCTTGATTTTCTTGCCGCTCGGTACGCCGCCCGCCACTTCCTCGATCATGCGCTTCATGTTGAAGCCCATCGGCAGCTCATAAATTCCCGGGCGATTCACATGGCCTGACACGGCAAAGAGCCGCGTGCCGCCATTCTTCGGAGTTCCCAGGCCGGCGTACCACTCCGCTCCCCGCAGAATCACGGAGGGAACGGAGCTGAGCGTCTCCACATTGTTGATGACAGTCGGGCAGCCATACAGCCCGACGATGGCAGGGAACGGCGGCCGGATGCGCGGATAGCCGCGCTTGCCTTCGAGCGACTCCATCAGCGCCGATTCTTCGCCGCATTCATATGCGCCCGCTCCGGTGTGCGCGACGAGATCGAAGTCGAAGCCGCTGCCTTTGATATCCTTGCCGAGATAACCGCGCGCGTAGGCTTCGACGATGGCCGCTTCCACGATATCGAGCACGTAGCGGTATTCACCGCGGATGTAAATGTACCCGCGCTGCGCGCCCACGGCGCGCCCGGCGATCACCATTCCTTCAATCAGCTGGTGCGGATCCAGTTCCATCAGCGGGCGGTCTTTGCAGCAACCGGGCTCGCTTTCATCGCCGTTCGCGATGATGTATTTCGGCTTGCCGCCCGTCTCTTTCGGAACGAAGCTCCACTTCATGCCGGCGGGAAATCCGGCGCCGCCGCGCCCGCGCAGATTCGATTTCTTCACTTCGTCGATGATCTGATCCGGTGTCATCTGCTTCAGAGCTTTTTCGAGCGCCTCATAGCCCTCATGCTGCAGATAAACATCGATCTTGTTCGAATTCGGAATTCCGAAGCGGCGGCTGATCACCGGAACTTCCGCGGGATGCCGCTCGTGAATCGCTCCGGAAGTCACGGAGACCGGCTTCGGCCGCTTGCCCTGCTCGAGCTGCTCGAAGATCGCGTCCACTTTCGAGGGATCGAGGTTCTCGTGATAGTCGTAATTCACCTGGATCGCAGGCGCGCCGGTGCACGCGCCGATGCATTCCACCTCTTCGAGCGAAAAGGTGCCGGTGGGCGAAACCTGCCGGTTCCCGATTCCCAGGCGCTTCTGGACGTGCTGGTAGAGCTCGTTGCCGCCGCGCAGCATGCAAGAAATATTCGTGCAGACCTGAATGTGATAGCGGCCTTCGGGCTTGCGCCGCAGCATCGAGTAGTACGACAGAGTCTCGGTGACTTCGATCATGTTCAGGCCGACGCGGTGGGCGATCTCTTCGAGCACTTCGTCGCTGAGGAATCCGAATTGATCCTGGGCGTACAGCATCATGGGAATCAGCGCCGAGCGCTTGATGGGATAGCGACCGAACAGTTCGGTGAATTTTGCTTCGAGCGGCGGCGGCAAATTCATGATTGTGCTGAGCGCAGGCCAGCGGAGCCTAGCGGTCCACTTCTCCCAGAACGATATCGGTGGTTCCAATACAGGCCACTACGTCGGCGATCAGCCGGCCTTCGCAGAGCTTCGGCAGAGTCTGTAAGTTGATAAAAGACGGCGCGCGAACTTTCACGCGGTAGGGATGGGCGGAGCCGTCGCTCGCCACGAAAAATCCCAGCTCGCCGCGCGGCGATTCAATCGCCTGATAGACTTCACCCGGCGGCGGCGCAAAGCCTTCCGTGAATATCTTGAAATGGTAGATCAGCCCTTCGATCGAGGATTTCATTTCCTCGCGCGAGGGCGGAACGATTCCCGGCGCCACGGTCCTGATGGGCCCTTCGGCGGGAACTTTGTCGATCGCCTGCCGCACGATCTTGAGGCTCTCGCGAATCTCGGCCACTCGAACCTGATAACGCGCGAAGCAATCGCCTGCGGTTTGCGTCTGAATTGCGAAATCGAATTCCTCGTAGCTCGAATACGGGAAAGCCTTGCGGACATCGTAGGCCACGCCGCTGCCGCGCAGCATCGGGCCCGAAGCCCCCATGGCGATTGCGTCGTCTGCGCTGATAATTCCCACGCCCTTTGTTCGACCGAGCCAGATGCGGTTATTCGTCAGCAGATTCTCATATTCATCGATGTGCGCCGGGAGAGAGTCGATCACGCCGCGGACGCGATCGAGCCAGTTCGGCGGCGGCTCGAGCGCCAGCCCGCCAATGCGGAAATAGCTCGTCATCATCCGCTGGCCCGAGACGTACTCGAAAATCTTCATAATCTCTTCGCGTTCGCGGAACGTGTAGAGGAATACGGACATCGCGCCGAGATCGATCGCGTGCGTCCCGAGCCACACCAGGTGCGAAGCGATGCGCGTCAGCTCCGTAAGCAGGACGCGAATGTACTGCGCGCGCTTGGGAATTTCGAGGCCGAGAATCTTTTCAACGGCGAGACAGTAGCAAAGATTGTTCGAAAGCGGCGCCAGGTAGTCGATCCGGTCGGTCATCGTGATGGCTTGCGAATACGTCTTCGCTTCCATGTTTTTTTCGATGCCCGTGTGCAGATACCCGATCACCGGCCGAGCCTTCACGACGATTTCGCCGTTCAACTCGAGGACCACGCGGAGCACCCCGTGCGTGGACGGGTGCTGAGGGCCCATGTTCAACACCATGGTGTTCGCGGCGCCGGTCACGGTTTCGACAGTCGTCGTCACTCTCGGATCCTCACGCCGGCTCTTCGGCCGGCCTCAAGAAATTTCAGTGAAAAGCCACGGCTTCAGCGAAAACCTTCCACCGGGTAGTCCTTGCGTTGCGGATGGCCTTCCCAATCATCCGGCATCAGGATGCGGGAAAGGTCCGGATGGCCCTCGAATCGAATCCCCATCAAATCGAAATTTTCGCGCTCATGCCAATTCGCCGTCGGCCAAACGGACGTGACCGAGTGCACCACCGGATCGCTGCCGCCCAGGCGCACTTTCAGGCGCAGCCGTTCGTTGCGCTCGAGCGATAGCAGTTGGTAATTCACTTCGAAGCGCGGTTCCAGAGGGAAGCGATCGACCGTTGAAATATCGGACAGAAAGCAAAAATGAAGCGAAGGCTTGGAGGCGAGAAACGCAGCGGCCTGCGGGAGCAGTTCGCGCGGTACTACGATTGTGGTTTCGCCCCGAAATTCGATCACTTCCGCGACCGCTTTGGCGTCCCACGCCCGCAGTTGATGGACTACCCCTTTTTTGTCCGCTTCCTGTGATTCCACGATGGTTGGTTCCCGGAGGACGCTAGCGATTCCAGTCCAGCGCGCCCTTCTTCCAGAGGAAGATGTATCCTGCGAGCAGGATTATAATGTACACCAGCATCTCGACAAAGCCGAACAGCTTCAAATCGTGATACACCAAAGCCCACGGATACAGAAAGATAGCCTCGATATCGAACAGGATGAATAGCAGCGCCACCATATAAAACTGCACAGAAACCGGGTCGCGAGCGTCACCCGTCGGCGCGATTCCGCACTCATACGGCTGGTCCTTTTCGGCCGTTCGCTTGTGCTTTCCCACCAGGGTCGAGACCACGATGAGTGCCCCGGAAAGGCCCGCGGCGAGTATAAACATCAGCAACAGCGATCCGTAGTTGTCCAGGTAATTGCTGTTCATTTTGTTGGCACTGGTATAATAACGACCCGAGAGCGCACGGTCAAATGAACTCCCAGTTCTTCAATTCGCCGCCGCTGCCTGCGCGCGCCGTGCGTCCGGAGCCGGCCAGCCGATGAGCTCCGGATTCAATACCGATGTGCAAATCGGCAGCCAAATCTTCCACGTTCAGACCGAAGATCGCGGACCTGCCCATCCAGTAATCGATACCGCGGTGTACCAGAATGGAAGGGTGCTGCTGCGGCGCTCGTCGAACTACCAGCATTTTGTTGTTTCCGAGGAGTTCAATTCACAGGGGCTGCGCGAACGGGTGGAAGAACAGCATCGCTCCGTGATTGACGACCTGCGGTCGGGCGCGCTGGAGGCCGAAATCGCTGCTGCGGCTGCGCCCGCCGGTAAGGGCGGAGGAGTTCAGGTCCAATTGATGAATCCGTCGTCGTGGCTCACTGGCGGGCACATTTTCCTCGACGTGGAACTCTCGCGGCGAGCCGACCGCCAGCCTCAGCCGGGAATTCAGGTGGACGCGTTTATCGAAGGGGCGATTGAAGAGGAGCGCTATTCCGGAACAACCGACGAGCAGGGGCGTGCGAAGCTCCAATTTGCGCTCCCGCCGCTCGGGAAGGGCGATCTGACGCTCGTGATTCGCGCGGCTACGCCCGGCGGCAAAGACGAGCTGCGCTTTGCCATGCGGTCGCGCGCGAAGAATTCTTCAGGCGGGGCTCCGAATCCCAAGACCGATTCCACAAACTAGGTTGCCAATCGAATCGGATGACTGTCACGATCAACGGTGAAGCCCGCGAAATTCCGGAAGGCCTGACGGTGGCGGCGCTGCTCGCGCATCTCGAGATGAAATCGGAGCGCGTGGCCATCGAGCGCAATCTCGATATTCTTCCGCGCGATCGATGGCAGCAGACTTCCGTCCAGCCGAACGATCGCTTCGAGATCGTTCATTTCGTCGGCGGAGGGTGAGCCAGCGGCGCCTGGCGCACGAATTTGCCGCGCCGATTTGAGTTACGCCGCCAGCGCCTTGTCCAGCGCGTCGAAGCAGCCATCCCAGCCCTTCTGGTGCTCGTCGCGAATCTTTGCGCTTGGGAATCCTTCGTGCGTGAAGATCATTTCCGTCGATTTTCCCCGCGCGATCAGCTCGACTGTCACCTGGGACTCGCCCTGATGCAAGTCTTCCGGCTCGCTCCTGCCCGGGAATATTTTTTCCCAGGCCCACGTAAACACCAGTTTTTCCGGCGGTCTCACCTCTCGAAATACTCCGTACCCGCGATATGTGAATCCCTCTTTAGGCATCGGGATTTCGATCACGTAACGCCCGCCGGGCCGCAAATCGAGTTCGGTATAGCTCGGATTGTGCTCGGGTACGTCCTTGCACATCCATTTCTCTAGCCGGCCGCGTTCGGTCCACGCCGCGAAGACCTTCTCGCGCGGCGCCGCGAACGTCCGGCGGATTTCGAGCCTGCTTTCACTTTCTTTCTTCGGGGTCGCCATTTTGCTCTCTCCTTTTCTTGTGAGCTTTCTAGGTAACGAGCCAGCGAGTCAAACTGCCGCTCCCAGAACTGCCTGTATTTTTCAATCCATTCGGCTGCGCATTTCATCGGTTCGGCGACGAGCCGGCAGCGGTGCACGCGTCCGTCCTTGCGCCTCTCGACGAGCTTGGCCCGCTCGAGGACGCGCAGATGCTTGGATACGGCGGGCAGAGACATGTCGTAAGGGGCAGCCAGATCGCTGATGGAAGCCTCGCCTCGCGCCAGTTGAGCGAGGATTCCGCGGCGAGTGGCATCGGAAAGGGCGGCAAAGGTTGCGTCCAGCGCCGGCGTCGAATAGTAAACCATGTGGTTTACTATTGTCCGGCGCGAGTTCTTTGTCAAGCGGAACTTCGGGAATCAATCGGGTGCTACAGACCGGCCAGCAGATGTCCGAGCTTGTCTTTTTTCGTGCGCAAGTAGGCGCGCGAATGCCGGCTGGTTCGCGGCCGGCAGGGAATCCGCTTCACCACGCGAATGCCGGCGCGCTCGAGCTGTTCGACTTTGTCCGGATTGTTCGACAACAACCGTACCGCGCGAAGTCCCAGCGCTTTCAGCGCTTCCGCCGCGAATTCGTAATCGCGCGCGTCGTCGGCGAACCCGAGCCGCCGGTTCGCCTCCACCGTATCGAGACCCGCATCCTGCAGCTCATACGCTTTCAGCTTGTTGATCAACCCGATCCCCCGGCCCTCTTGCGGCAGGTAAAGCACAAGTCCGGACGGCTCTTGTGCGATTTTGCGCAGTGAAAATTCCAGCTGCGCGCGGCAATCGCAGCGCTCGGACGTGAACACGTCTCCCGTAAGGCATTGCGAGTGCACGCGCACCAGCGGCGCCTTCCCGTTGCGCAACGCGCCGTGCTGAATCGCGATCGCTTCTTCGCCTGGCTTGCGCCCTTCAATCCCGAAGATCTGAAATCGCCCGAAACGGGTGGGCAATGCAGCTCTCGCCACTACGTGCGCCTTCCCGGATTGTCTTCTGCGCTTCATCGGAATTCCCGATTATAGCAGGCTTCCCGAAAACGCTGCGCCGCGTGCGGCCGGCTCTCGGAGTGACGCCCACACACATGCTCCGCGCCCGCTCTTTACATCGCACGGCGCTTTGGCTAACGTACTCGCGGTAACCTCACATCAGCGGCCCACAAGCGACATGGAACCACTATCCGGCGGAAGAGACCTTCTTTTCATCTTGATGCTGAAGGTGTGCTGGGCGGCGGCGCTTGCAGCGCTGCTGGTGCGTTTTCGCTCGTTCCGAAAACTTGTCTTCACCGAAAATCGCGATTCCGACCAGAAAGTGATGCTGCTGCTTTTTCTAACGCCGCCACTCGCTGTGGGTGTTTTGCTGCGCCTCGTGGGCTATCGCTTCTTCGACCTCACCCTCGAAGGTTCATTCCTGATGGGCTTGATTGGCGGACGCATTGTGGGCCTGCTCGGCGGATCGCTGATCAGCCTGCCTGCATTCGGAAATCACGAGTGGCTCTCGAGCCCGATGGCCGCAAGCGTAGGCTTGCTCGCCGGAATGATTCGCGAAGTGCTTCCTGAAAAGGAGGACATCTGGCACTTTGGCCCGTTCCTGTTCCTCAGCGTTCCCGAATGGCTGTGGAAGCTTATCCGCTTCGGAAAAACGAATTGGGCGATGCTACCGCTCTTTGCCTGCGCCGCATTCGAAGTCGCGCAGGTGGAACTCGCCGCCCATGTTCCGGGCAAATGGTTGTTCGCGTTGCACCCCAGTAACTGGGGCTACATGCTGCTCGTCGTCCTGTCTTCTACGATGTGCGTTGCCATGGCGATCAAAATCTGGAACAACACGCGCATCGAGATGAACCTCGAACAGAATCAGCAGCTGCTGCTGAAAGCGCGCATGGACGCCCTCACCAGCCAGATTAATCCCCATTTTCTCTTCAACACGCTAAACACCGTCTCGTCGCTCATCCGCTTCGATCCCGATATGGCTCGCGGCGTCGTCCTGAAGCTATCCAACATCCTGCGGCGCCTGCTCCGAAAGCACGAGACGTTCGTCCCGCTGCGCGACGAGCTCGAGTTCATCGACGACTATCTCGACATCGAAGTGATCCGCTTCGGCCGCGACAAACTCCAAATTTTCAAGGAAATCGACCCCGAGGCTCTCGACGCCTTTGTCCCGAGTATGTTGCTCCAGCCGATGATCGAGAATTCGCTCAAGCATGGTCTCGATCCGCGCCTCGAAGGCGGCCAGATTCACATTCGCACCCGGCGCAGCGATAATCGCCTCTACATCGAAATCGAGGACAACGGTGTCGGCATTTCGCCCGAGCGTCTCGCCGAGGTGTACGGCGGCGGAATCGGGATCAGTAACGTCCACGAGCGCCTGCGCCTCCTCTATGGCGATCAATTCAAAATGGACATCCGCAGCGAGGAAGGCCAGGGAACGCAGATTCATATCGAAATTCCCGAGCTGATGACCGTCGAAACCACACTGAGCTAGCTGCGGCTGGGGGGACGAAATGACGATCGAAGCGCAGGGCCGATTCAAATATTCCGATGTACTGCAAGGCGCGCTTCTCACTTCACGCAAGGTACTAATCATATTCACGGCTCTTGGCGTGTTCCTCGTTGCAGCCGGAGCTCTGCAAATCCTGTTTCAGGCGTCCTTGAGCATCGACGGCCGTCGATCGATCGCGGTGGGGGCATTTCTGGTGATCTTCATGTGGGGCGCGATTGCGTTTCGCTGCTATCAGGTCTGGCGAAAAAGCCCCAACTTGCAAGGACCGGTCCAATTTCAGTTCGACGACGACGGTTACGTGATCAACGCCCGGCATTCTCGCGGCGAAGTAAAATGGTCTGCTTTGCTGAAGTGGAAAGAGGGCAAACACTCATTTTTGCTCTTCACGCATCCGGTGATGGCTTCGGTCATTCCCAAGGGGTTTTTCTCGAACCCTTCGGACATCGAATCAATCCGGGCTCTCCTGCACAGCAAAATCGGCGCGAAGCGCTAGCCAATCACGTTCCGGTCATCCTGCGTCACAATCGGTTTCAAATCGGGGTGTAGCCGATCCGTTCTTGCTTCTGGCGAAGCGATTCGCTCCCGGGAGTAAAAATCGTAGATTAGATTCTTGTCATTGCAGCGGACAATTACAGCGTTAACCAGCGACACGAGGTCCGCGGATGGGAATTCCCGCCCGGCTACGAGGCCCTCGACAATCTCCAGCCAGAATTCCGTGATCGTAACGTGATACCCGTTCTTCCCATGATGCGCGATGAATTTCCGCAGCCCCGCTCGCATCCGTTCGCGAGCAACTTCCGGCTCCCATCGCGCAAAATACGCAACTGCCACCGTCAGATGCCTCGCATGAACGAATTCTTCAGGTGTGTACGTACAGCACTCAAATCGAAGGACAACGTCCTCGATCTCGGCCACCGTTTGATACACAGGCGTATCGGCCATCATTCCTCCAAAAAAAAACGCCCGCGTCCGCGGGTAGCGGACACGGGCGTGCATTTTTCTTCTTTCAGTATTCTACGTGTTTCTCATCGCCGCGTCTATCGTGATTCGCAGGTCCACCATCACTCGTACCGCAAAGCCTTCATCGGGTCCACTTGCGTCGCGCGGCGCGCCGGGATGTAGCTGGCGCACAGCGCGATGAATCCCAGCAACGCGGATACGCTGGCAAACGTCAACGCATCGGTCGGCTGCACGCCAAACAGTAAGCTGGCCATCAGCCGCGTCAATCCGAACGCAGCAGCAATCCCAACTCCTACCCCGATCAGCGTCAGCAGCACGCCTTGCTTCATCACCAGTCCCAGCACATCTTTCCGTTGTGCTCCCAGCGCCATCCGCAGCCCGAATTCCTTCGAACGCCGCGCCACCGAATACGAAATCACGCCGTAGATTCCCACCGTCGCAATCACCAGCGCCACTCCCGAAAACAGCGTCAGAAGCAGCGTCAGAAATCGCGGCCGCGATTGCGCCGACGATAGCACGTCCTCCATCATCCGCACGTGTGCCACGGGAATCGCCGGATCGAGCGTTTGCACTTCGCGCCGCACCGCTCCAGCCAGCGACATCGGGTCGCCCTGCGCCCTTACCACCACGAACATGCTCTGCGAGCCCGAGCCTACCTTCTGCGCATGGGGCAGATAGAGCTCCGTGCCGGTCGGCTTGTCAATCCCCGCGTTCTTCGCGTCCTCCACCACCCCAACCACCGTGCAAAACGGCTGCTGGGGGCCTCCCGGTTGCACGCGATGTCCCACCGGGCTTCCATTTCCCCAGAACGTCCGCGCCATCGTCTGATTCACGATCGCCGTGTCCGGCGTTCCCGCTGCGTCGCGATCGTCAAACAATCGTCCCTCGATCAGCCGGATTCCCATCGCCTGAAAATATTCCTTCGTCACCACCTGGTAGAACTCCACGTTCTCAATCGGCCCGTCTTTCTGCCGCACGTAACCTTCGACGTGCGTATCGTTCATGTTGGGCGGGCGAATCGGCGGAAGGCCCGACGCCAGGCCGGCGGACTTCGCGCCCGGCAGTTCATTCAATCTCGCTTGCAGGCGCGTCCAGAAGGCATCAAATGCTTCCGGCTTCGTGTAGGTGGCCGAAGGCAGTGCCACTTCCATCGTGACGACGCTCGACGCATTGACTCCTGTGTTCACTTCCTGCAGCTTCCAAAAGCCGCGCACCATCAACCCGCACCCGATCAACAGCACAAGCGCCATCGCCAGTTCACCCGCCACGAGCGCGCGGCGGAATCCCTGTGCACCGGCTGTCGAAGTCGTCGAGCCCACCGTGTCTTTCAGCGACGATTGTAGATTTTGAAAAGCCAGTGGAACGATTGGCGCAAGTCCGAACAAAATCCCGGTCACCAGCGCCGCTCCCACGGTGAACAGCAGCACCCGCAAATCGATTCCCACCTCGCCCACCCGCGGCAGATTCCCGGCACTGGTGACCTGGATCAACCGCAATCCGCCGAACGCCAGAATTAATCCCAGAATCGCGCCCATACCCGAGAGAAGAACGCCTTCGGTGATGAACTGCCGCGCCAGGCGCGGCAAGTCCGCTCCCAGCGCGCTACGAATCGCAATTTCGCGCCGCCGCGCTTCCGCCCGAGCCAGCAGAAGATTCGCCACATTCACGCACGCAATCAGCAGTACAAATCCCACCGCTGCCATCAGCATCAGCAGCGCCGGACGCACGCTGCCAACTACCTCGCCTTGCAGCGGGTAGCTCACCACGGTGTGAAACTTCGGATTGAAGAAGTGCTCGTGCATGGTCGGCGGGTGGGCTTCTCCGGAAGCTCGCACGTAAGCGTCAATCTCGGCCTGCGCTTGCTGAGCCGTTACGTTTGGCTTGAGCTGGCCCACCAAACTGTAATTGTGCGAGCCTCGTTCGCCGGGCTTCGCGGGATCGAGCTGTAGCGGCGACCACACTTGCGGCACATCCACCTCACCCGGTGGAAACTCGAATCCGCGCGGCATCACTCCGATGATCGTGCACTTCTGCCCATCGAGCACCGTCTCGCGCCCCACGATTTGCGGGTCGCCGCCAAAGATGCTCTTCCACACGCTGTAGGAAATATCGGCCACTACCGGCACGCCCGGCGCGTCATCGGACGGTGCAATCAGCCTTCCCATCACGGGCGATACGCCGAGGGAATTGAGCAGGTTTCCGCTTACGAAGGCAGCCGTCACACGCTCGGGCTGCGCCCGTCCGGCGATGTTCGACCCAGACGTCGCCCACGCATCGATCGTGTCCCACGACTTCAAATCCCGGCGCAAATCGAAAAACTCCGGCGCGGAAGTCCAAAATTTTCGCAGTCCGCCATTTGGCCAGGTCGGAAATTCCGTGTAGAGGCGCACCAGCCGGCCCGGATGCGCGTAAGGCAGCGGGCGCAATAAGACGGCGTTCACCACGCTGAAAATTCCCGTCGTCGCGCCAATCCCGAGCATCAGGCACAGCACGGCGGCGGCCGTAAACCCGGGATTCTTCACGAGCATCCGCGCCGCATGCCGCAAATCGAACCAGAACGAATCCATCACGGCCCTCCTCGTCGTCAGCCCTGCGCCGCCACCCACAAGATACGCGCCTTCAGCGACGAATGTTCCGCGCGGTACGCCGTGCGGTGGTAGTCACGACGAATCGCCTTCAATTCGTCGTGGGACTTAGACGCACGCCGAGTTCGCATAGCGTCAGGTCCGGGCCCGTCGGCCACCGGATGGACGAGCATCGATTTCCTCGCCTCTAGGCATCGTAACAGGTAGAATGCGCTGGTTCCGCCGGTCCATCATTCTGCCGGTCAGCGAAGTTTCCGGGGTCATTCATCGAAATGAACGACGACACAGAAAAAAGTAGTGCGTCTTCCGCGATCGTTCTCGCGATCCTCGTGATCGGCGTCGCGATCTATTGCGCCGCCTACGGGCTGCAGACGCTGACGTGGTACGAGGCGCACCACTGGGCCGCGGAACATCGTTTCCTCGAAGACGTTCCGCAGCCGTTGCCGCCTGCGCCCTCGACGCCCGCGAAGGGAACGGAGCTGAAGTTTTACAACTACGAATTCACCGCGCCCTGGACCGGCAAATTCACGCCGACACCGTCGACCACGGCTGCTTTCATTCGTTTTGAATCCGGCCAGGGAATCGTGTTCTACGATCCCGAGACGCTTCTCGACACGCTGCGCCAGATGAAATCCGCGAACCCGCTCGAGTATCAGAAATTCGCGAATGTTTTCATCGACCACCCGATCGAATCGAACTTTGGTTTGTATGACGCAGTGTACGGCGCCGCACCCGCCGAGGTGTCGCCCATCATGCCCGGCCGCGACGCCATTCGCGAGAACCAGCTCCTATTGTGGAAACTGGCATTCGGGATTGATCTGCAGGGAGGACTTCACTCGTTCAAGTGGGGCACGAATCAAGGCTTCCAGTTCGGCGATCCGTCGAAGGGCCCCGCCGCGCTGCGCGTCTTCGACGAGCGCAATCAGCAATTCCGCTTCATCTTCACCGTTGCCGCCGGCTCCAGCGCGCACATCACGCAAGACGACATCGCCGGCATTGTGGCCTCGTTCAAACCGGTTCCCATCCTCGAGCGCTGATCTAGACTCAACGAGCGGCGGAAGCGCTGGTTCCTGACGCATTCAAGACCTTCTGGTAGTAAGCCTCGTACTGCGGGATCACATCGTTCGAGCAATATTTCCGGCGTGCATTGATTCGCGCTTGCTGGCCCATGGCTCGTCCGCGGTCGGGCATGTTCAGGATTTGAAGCGCGAACTGCGCGCCGGCTTCCACGTCGCGCGGTGGAATCAGATAACCATCCACGCCATTCGTCACCACTTCCGGCAAGCCGCCCACGTTCGATGCAATTACCGGCACTTCGCAAGCCATCGCTTCGAGCGCTGCGAGTCCAAATGATTCCAGGTCGCTCGGCAACAGGAACAAATCCGCCAGGCCCAGCTTTTCCTGCACCAGATCCTGCTTGCCAAGAAAGAAGACGTCTTTCGTAAGCCGCTTCTTGCGCACGATGTACTCGGCCGCGCCCCGATCGGGCCCGTCACCCATCATCACCAGCTTCGCCGGAATCTTCTCGCGCACCAGCGCAAAAATCTCCACTACATCGGTAACCCGTTTCACCGGGCGGAAATTCGAGAGGTGCATCAGAATTGGCTCGCCGTTCGGCGCCCATTTCGACCGTGCGGCCGCATCATCACATCGCTTGTAGAGATCGCAGTTCACGAAGTTTGGGATCACTTCGATCGGCCGCTTGATTTCAAAGTCTTTCACGGTCAGATCGCGCAGGTAGTTTGAAATTGAAGTTACGCCGTCGCTCTGTTCGATCGAGAACCGTGTGATCGGCAGATAGCTGCGGTCGTGTCCCACAAGCGTGATATCGGTCCCGTGCAACGTCGTAATGAATGGCAGTTTGCGCGGCGCGGCCATCAGGCGCGCCAGCAGCGCGCTCACCGAATGCGGAATCGCGTAGTGAACGTGTAGCAGATCGAGCGATGCGGATTCAGCCACTTCGTACATCTTTGTCGAGAGCGCCAGCGTGTACGGCGGGTGATCGAATAGCGGATACGACGTTACCTCGACCTCATGAAAGTAGATATTCTCGTGCGGGGTGTTCAGCCGGATGGGCATCGCATAGCTGATGAAATGGATTTCGTGGCCGCGCGCGGCCAGCTCGATTCCAAGCTCGGTGGCCACCACGCCCGAGCCGCCGTATGTTGGATAGCATGTGATACCGATTTTCATGGGCCCTCAAGACGTCTGCCGATCCTATCGATGATAGCTGTCGCGTTCGACCGGCGGCAAGCTCGGCCGTCCGTTGCTTGAGCCGCTCGTCGGAGCAACCAGCTCGACCAAATCAGCCCTGCTTGCTTGCGTCAGTACGACGCCGGATGCTAGCCTGCCTGCTCCTGATTAGACGAGCGAGGCGCTCCAACGGTGCAGAGACTTTCGGGCAAGGTGGCGTTCATCACCGGCGGCGGAACGGGCATCGGCCGCGCGTGTGCAGCGCTTTTCGCCAGCCAAGGTGCGGCGGTGGCCATTGCTGGCCGGAGGATGGAGCCGCTCGAAAAAGTGTCGCGGGAAATCGAAGCGGCCGGCGGCAAGGCGCTTGCTCTCATCTGCGATGTAACCGATCGCAAGTCGGTTGAGTCCGCACTCGAAGCCGCGACAAAGCGATTCGGCCGATTGGATATCGTCGTCAATAACGCAGGAGCGGTCGTCGTCGCGACGGCCGAAAACACCTCCGATCAGGACTGGAATCGCCTGCTCGCAACCAATCTCAGCGGCACATTTTTCGTGTCGCGCGCGGCGCTCCCGCACTTGCGGGCGGCCGGAGGCGGCGCGATCGTCAACATCGGCTCGATCCTCGGAATCGTGGCGCGCCAGCAGCGTGCTGCGTACTGCGCCGCCAAAGCCGGCGTCACCGGACTGACGAAAGCGATGGCGCTCGACCACGCGCACGAGAAAATCCGCGTCAACTGCGTCTGCCCGTCTCTGATCGAAACCGAGTTGGGTCTCCAGTCGATTCGCATGGCTCCCGACCCCGAGGCCGAACGAAGGAAACGCACCGAAGGAATTCCGCTCGGCCGGCTCGGCCTGCCGGAAGATGTAGCCCAAATGGCTTTGTATCTCGCGTCGGATGAATCCGCGTGGGTCACCGGCGCAGCGCTGCCGCTCGATGGAGGACTGACCGCTTACTGACATGCCGCGCCCAAACAAATTGATGGAGCTCCTGGCGGCCGACGAGCTGCGCGAACGCCTGAAGCAAACCAACACAGCGAGGCAATTTGGATTTGTGCTCGCGGATGCGAAGGCCGGCCGCGCGGTGATGCACATGAAGGTGGACGAGCGGCACAAGCAGGTGCATGGAGTCGTCCACGGCGGCGTGCTTGCGGCTCTGGCCGACACGGCAGGCGGGCTCGCGACTTACATGGCCTGTCCGCGCGGCACGCGCGTGGCGACGATCGAGATGAAGATCAATTATCTCGAAGCGGTGGAGGGCGGCACGGTGTCAGCGGAAGCGGAAGTGGTTCGCCGAGGACGGCACATCGCCGTTGTCGATTGCGATCTTTACGGCGACGGCCGCCGGCTCGTCGGAAAAGCCCTGATGACTTTCTTCGTCGGACCGTTTCACAAAAACAGGAAAAAGAACGCGAAGCCACGAGCGCGCTGATCCGCTCAGCGCAAATTCAGCGCCCGCAGGAACGAAGTCTTCCGCGAAGCCTATTGTTCGCCGTGCCCGTTCTGTCCGTTCGATCCGCCCTGCGCGGCTTCCTCGCCGTCTTTGAACAGGTACTTGATGCTGTGCTTGTACACGAGAAGATTCGGGCTGCCGTTGCGAGTGAGCTTGATGCAGTCGCGGTCGTACCACTCGACCGTGCCGTGCAGCACTTCGCCATCCGTCAGAACGACGGCGACCGGCGAATGCGATTGCATCTGCTTCACGTAATAGAAAT
This sequence comes from Candidatus Acidiferrales bacterium, assembly GCA_050746925.1. Classification (GTDB taxonomy): domain Bacteria; phylum Acidobacteriota; class Terriglobia; order Acidiferrales; family UBA7541; genus Palsa-295. Next base: position 184 of record JBOGNA010000167.1, on the reverse strand, counting down.
TCTCTGCGTGTGTTTGCTCCGGAGGAGCGGGTTTTTTACGCGGTTGCGGTTGTTGTGGCGCGGCCTGCACGGCACGCGGAGCGAATTGCTGTTCTTTTACCTCGGTCAATGTAGGACGGAATAGTTTCCGGTTCACCATAAAGCTCCTTCTGAAATCCGATACTTGTTATGACTACGTGAGAGG
>JBOGNA010000166.1:0-25331 GCA_050746925.1 Candidatus Acidiferrales bacterium | reverse complement strand
GTAGTGGCGAGTGCATTGAGTTTGCTGCGCACGGCGTGCGCGGGCGGCAGAGGGTCGGCTGCGGCGATTGTGTAGTCGACGCCGATTTTTTGCGCCTGGTCGACGATGGTTTGTACCGCGCGGCGGGCCATTAGAACGCCGCTGGATGGCTCGAGGATGCCCCAGGAGGAGTCGTCCACGGCGATTTGGGGATAGCGGGAACGCAATTCGGCGACGCTGAGTTTTTCGTGTGGTACGCGCAGACGGAAGAGCGTGGTGAGAGTCTCGCGTGCGTAGGACTCGCGTTCGCGCTCGTCGGCAATCCAGAGAACACCGGTGCGTTGAAAAAGCTCGGGACGGCCGGCTTCGGCGAAAAGTTCCTGCCAGAGCGGAAGCGCGCGTAGGGACCAGCGCGTGTAGATTTCATCGGGGCCGTAGCCCATGCGGATGATGCGGGATTCTCCGCCGGAACTGGCGCGAGCGTGGGCGGGGCCGTAGGCGTCAAGAAGCAGGACGGTGGCGCCGGATTTTCTGAGGCAATAGGCGGTCCAGGAGCCGAAGACTCCTGCGCCGATGACTGCGACGTCGTAGGACTTCGGCATCAGAAACCTTCTTCGATTAACTCGCCGACGGTGAGGCGCGAGGTTGCCGAAGATTTTCGCGCTTCGATCAGGCTCTCGACGTACTTTGCGAGGATGTCGGCTTCGATGTTGACGGCGTCGTTGACGGACATCGCGTGAACGTTCGTGTGCTGGTGCGTGAAGGGGATGACAGCGATATCGGCGAGCCCGTCGTGAGGCTGCCAGTGTGCGACGGTGAGGCTGATGCCGTCGATGGCGATCGAACCTTTTTCGGTGACGTAGCGGCGGAGATCGTGCGGGACGCGGACGGAAAGCCACCAATTGTCGCCTTCGGGAGTGAGACGCGTGACGCGGCCGATGCCGTCCACGTGCCCCTGAACGAAGTGGCCGCCGAGGCGAGCGGTGGCGGCGAGCGGGCGTTCGAGGTTCACGGGATTGCCGGGCTTTTTTTCGGCGAAAGCTGTCCGACGAATCGTTTCGCCGGAAAGATCGGCGGCGAACGAGCGCGCGTCGAATTCGACGACGGTAAGGCAGCAGCCGTTGACGGAGATGCTGTCGCCGAGTTTCATTTCGACGGCGATGGCGGGCGCTCCTTCGAGCGACACGCGCAGGCGGCCGCCTTCGGCGCCGTGCTCGAACGATTCAATTTTTCCGACGTGCTCGGTGATTCCCGTAAACATCGTGAAAGTATCCTTGAACGCAGACGTCTGGGCCGAAACGATTCACGGTAATGTCCGCGAGCGCCGGCGATTTCGGAAACCAGCGCGCCGCGGGAATATCCGCCATCGGGACGCCGCCGGTTCCCATGATTTTTGGAGCATAGAAGAGAATCATCTTGTCCACAATACCGGCTTCGAGCGCACCGCCGTTCAGTTCTGCGCCAGCTTCGAGTAAAACATTGAGCATTTGGCGGCGGCCAAGCTCCTTCACCACAGCTTTCAGATCGGCGCGGCTTCGTTTCGACTTCACTTGAACGACTTCGGCTCCCGCGCGAACCAGTGCGCGTGCTCGTGGCGAATCGAGCGGCTGCGTCGTGAAGATCACAAGATCTTGATCGGCTGATTTCACGAGTTTCGATTTCAGCGGCATGCGGAGACGCGAATCGACAACTGCTCGAAGCAGTTTGCGACGGCGACGCTCGCCGGTGCGATCGGACATTCTCGGATCATCGGCCAGAACGGTGCCGATGCCGGTGAGGAGCGCGTCGGCTGCGTGGCGGAGGCGCTGGACTTCCTTGCGCGCGGCTTCACTCGTGATCCAGGTGGTGCTGCCGGAGCGAGCCGCGATTTGGCCATCGAGCGTAAGCGCGGTCTTGAGAGTAACGAATGGCCGGCCGGTGCGAATCCATTTCGCAAAATCCTCGTTGAGTTCGCGAGCTTCCGATTCGGCTAGGCCCACTGCTACGTCGATCCCCGCGCGGCGAAGTTGCGCGAAGCCCTTGCCGGCAACTGCTGGGTTGGGATCCGGGATAGCGGCGACCACGCGCTTGATTCGGGCCGCCACGATTGCCTTCGTGCATGGGCCGGTGCGGCCGGTGGTGCAGCACGGTTCCAGCGTGACGTAGAGAGTGGCACCGCGAGCTTTGGCGCCTGCTTTTTTCAGGGCAACGATTTCAGCGTGATCGCGCTTGTCGTAAACGTGGAAACCCTCGCCCACGATGCGGCCGTTCTTGACGATTACGGCGCCGACAACAGGATTCGGATGAGCCACGCCGACGCCGCGCGACGCCAGGGATAGCGCGCGAGTCAGGTGAGGATCGCCAGTACTGCGGTTGCGCATCATTCCTCAGGGGCTAAAGCCCCAGTTGTTTGCCGAAGTTTGTGTCGGAGCCCGTCGACGCTCAGGGCAGGCTGAAGCTCCGACCCCCTAAAACCGCAAAGCGGCATGCTAAGGCTGGTGATTCATGCTTTCCAATTTTGTGGCTCGCCTCAGGGGTTGAAACCCCTGAATTTGCTGTTCTTTTCGGCACGGCTGCCCTTCGTGCCTCAGGGCAAAAGGCCGTGCCCTGACGGAAACCGTGTTTGGAGCGGCTCTTAATCGAAGAGCGAGTTGACATAGGTTTGGGGATCGAAGGGAACGAGGTCGTCGATTTGCTCGCCGGTGCCGACGAAGCGAATGGGAAGATTCAATTCATGGGCGATGGCGACGACGATACCGCCCTTCGCGGTGCCGTCGAGTTTCGTAAGGACGATGCCCGTGACGCCGGCATGACTCCAAAATTCGCGGGCTTGGTTCAGCCCGTTCTGGCCGGTGGTGGCATCGAGGACGAGAAGGACGTCGTGCGGCGCGCCGGGGACGATTTTTGCGGCGGTACGCTTCATCTTTTCGAGCTCGGCCATCAAGTTCGATTTGGTGTGCAGCCGCCCGGCCGTATCGACGATCACCAGGTCGATGTGACGCGCGACGGCGGAGGAGAGCGCGTCGAAGATCACGGCGGAGGGATCGGAGCCGGATTTCTGCTTGATCACTTCAACGCCGGTGCGACGGCCCCACACTTCCAGCTGCTCGATGGCGGCGGCCCGAAACGTGTCAGCAGCGCAAAGCAGCACGCTGGCACCTTCTTTTTTCAGCCGATTCGAGAGCTTTCCGATGGTGGTAGTTTTTCCTGTGCCATTGACGCCGACGACGAAGAGGACGCGCGGGGCGGAAGCATTTCGATTTCCGTTACCTTCGGTGGCCGGCACCGGGAACGTGAGAATTTTGGAGAGATGATTCTTCAACTCGCGCTTTAGATCCTTGGCGTCGGTGAGCTTGTGTTCGTTCACCTGCTGGCGGAGCGCGGCGAGGACTTCCTTGGTGGTGCGGACGCCGATGTCGGCGCTCAGAAGCGCGGATTCAAGCTGGCGCAGCAGTTCGGGATCGACGGGCCGGTCGCCGGTGAGAAGCTGCTCGACTTTCGCGGAGAGTTCCGTCTTGGTCTTGCTGACGGAGTCCTTCAGCCGCTCGAGGAGCGTGGGTTCGGGTGGTCCGAAGAGTGAAATCATATTGGTTCGCCGTGATACATCGAACCAACCATTCTAGCAGAGGGGGAATGGGAACGAGAGGGCAGCGGGCGGTATCGACATGGAAGAACTGCCTCGTCTCGCTGCGCGGCGAGAATCCGATGTGCCCGGAATTAAAGAAAACGACGCTCGTAGTTCTCTTCGCTATTGCTACGCTGCGGTGGAGCCGACTTGCGGCATAGGCCCCTCGTGCCTGAGGGCTGGCAAGAGTGCCTGTGCCACTCAAAGATTTTCTGCGAGCCAGAGATCGAGGCGGTCCAGAGCGGGGATGTAGGAGCGGAGGCCGATCACGAAAAGAATTTCGGCGAGGATAAACGCTGCCACCGGCACGATCAGCAGGGAATAGTGTACGGCGGCGTCGTAGCCGAAGACCTTGTCGGTGACGAGGGCGATGGCCGTGGGGCCGATGCCCAGTCCGATCAGGTTCACGATCAGTAGATAGACGGCGGTGGCCTGGCCGCGCATTGCGTTGGGAACCAATTCGACGATTGCAGCGGGGATGAGGCACGTGGGCATGCAGCCGAAAAAGATCGCGATATAGAGCAGGACGACGACGGCGCTAGTGTGAGCGACGAGCGGATAGAGAATTCCCGGCAAGAGCCACGCGGCTGCGGAAAAGACGGCGACACGCATGTAGCCATCCCGATATCCGCGGCGAGCGAGCCACGCGACGAGCTTCCCTGCGGTGAGCATTCCGAGAGTCCCCGAAATGATCTGGGCGCCGCCGAAGAGGATGCCGGCGCGGGACGCCGTCATCTGATGGTTGCGGACCAGGAAAGTGATTCCCCACGCGGAGGTTCCGTAAGCCGCGAGCGCCGCCAGACCCATCCCGACGTTGAGTGAGAGTAGCGCCGTCCGGTTCTCCATAAAATATTTCCACACCAGGGCGAGAGGTACGCGCTCAACCTGCACTTTTCCGCTTCCGTCGCTCAGGACGCGCGCGCCTTTGCGGGAAGGATCGCGAAGGGTGAACAGGACGAGGATGTAGAGAATCCCGGAAATGCCCAGAAAAATAAAAAGCGCCTGCCACGGACGGATGAGGCCGATCAAGGGCAGCTGAAACATTTGCCTCGCGCCGAAATAGCGAAGCAGCAAGCCGCCGAGAAGAAACGCGAATCCGCCACCCACATACGTAGCCATCGTGTAAACGCTGAACGGGACCGAGCGCTTCTCCGGCGGGAACGAATCGGAAATCATCGAGTACGCGGCGGGAGAAAGTGTGGCCTCGCCCACTCCGACGCCCATGCGCAGCAGGAATAGTTGCGAGTAAGAGTTGATGAGGCCGCAGCCGCCCGTCATCAGGCTCCAGGTAAACATTCCGATGATGATCAAGCGGGGACGGCTGATCGAATCCGCGAGACGCCCGAAAGGCAAACCGAGCACGGAATAAAAGAGTGCGAAGCTGAAGCCGATCAGCAGGCTCATCTGGGTATCGGTGATGCCGAGGTCGCGCCGGACGGGAGCGACGAGGAGATTCAAAATTTGCCGGTCGATGAAAGAAAAAATGTAGGCGCAGAGGAGAATCGCGACGGTGTACCAGGCCCAGCGTGTCGATGGGTAGCTCGATTCCGCTTCTGCCGGTGTCTGCCCGCGACTGGCTACCTGATGAACTCCCATGCCGTTGCGCCTCTCCGTTTTCTGATCGCTGTGCGGCACGTTACTCCAGTCTTATTGCGGGCACAACGGGCGATGGGCGGACGCAGATAGACTAGGGAGTAAAATCGTCGTGAGGCATAATGCAGTTGAGCTGACAAATTAGTTCCAGCGGCACGAGGCACGCAGGAAACGTCTTCGGGTGGCTCACCTGGCGGGCACTCCAAGCGTCTATTTGAATGTGCAAAGGGGAAGATCATGAGTTCAGTAAGGGTATTAGTAGGGACGCGCAAAGGCGCATTTATTCTCAGTTCAGACGGGAAGCGGGAGCGGTGGGACGTGAGCGGTCCGCATTTTGCGGGCTGGGAGATGTACCACGTGAAAGGTTCGCCCGTGGACCCGAATCGGTTGTATGCCTCGCAGTCCACCGGTTGGTTCGGGCAATTGATTCAGCGCTCGAACGATGGCGGGAAAACGTGGGAGCCGGCCGGGAACAAGTTTATTTACGACGGAGTGCCGGGCACTCACCAATGGTACGACGGCACGCCGCACCCCTGGGAATTCAAGCGCGTGTGGCACCTGGAACCTTCGCTCACCGATCCCGACACGGTGTACGCGGGCGTCGAAGACGCAGCCCTTTTCCGTTCGACTGACGGCGCTCAAAACTGGGAAGAACTTTCCGGCCTGCGCAAGCACGGTTCGGGTCCGCACTGGCAGCCGGGCGCGGGCGGAATGTGCCTGCACACGATTATTCTCGATCCGAAAAATCCCGCGCGCATGTACATCGCAATTTCCGCAGCCGGCACTTTTCGCACCGACGACGGCGGAACCACTTGGAAGCCCATCAACCGCGGCCTTCATTCCGCGCAAATCCCCGACCCGAACGCGGAAGTGGGGCACTGCGTTCACCACGTCGCCATGCACCGCTCGCGTCCCGAAGTGCTGTTCATGCAGAAGCACTGGGACGTGATGCGCAGCAACAATGCCGGCGACTCCTGGCAGGAAGTGAGCGGAAACCTGCCCACCGATTTCGGATTCGCGATCGACGTGCACGCGCACGAGCCGGAGACGATCTACGTGGTCCCGATCAAAAGCGATTCGGAGCATTTTCCGCTCGACGGAAAGCTGCGCGTCTATCGCAGCCGCACGGGCGGCAATGAGTGGCAGGAATTATCGAAGGGCCTGCCGGAAAAGGATTGCTACGTGAACGTGCTGCGCGATGCGATGGCGGTCGATTCGCTTGACTCGTGCGGCGTGTATTTTGGTACCACGGGCGGCCAGGTGTACGCATCGTCGAATTCGGGCGACAGCTGGGCGCCGATTGTGCGGGATCTTCCCGCCGTGCTGTCGGTGGAAGTGCAGACGCTGCGATGATCCGGGTGATGCTTCCGCCACATCTGCGAGGATTGGCACGCGTGAGCGGGGAAGTCGAGCTAGAGATCGCGGGGCCGGTGACGCAGCGCTCGGTGGTGGATGCGCTCGAAGCGCGGTATCCGGCATTGAGCGGCACGGTTCGCGATCACGTGACGCAACAGCGGCGGCCATTCCTGCGGTTCTTCGCGTGCGAGGAGGATTTGTCCCACGAATCGCCGGATGCGCCGTTGCCGGAGGCGGTGGTGACGGGCAAGGAACCTCTGTTGATCGTAGGCGCCATCGCCGGCGGCTAGCCGGGTGTCGCTCACCGATCGGACGGCTAGACTTCGACGAGGGTGGCGGTGAGGCGGAGGCGGCCGGCGCGGACGGCGGATTCGAGCGCGGCGACGACTTTGGGGTCGAAGCGCGAGACGGCCAGCGAGCGAATGCGGTCCATCGCGAAGTCGAGGTCCATAGCGGATTGGTAGGGGCGGTTGGTCGTGATGGCGTCGAGCGTATCGGCCACCGCGATGATCCGCGCCATTTGCGGAATTTGATCGGCTTGCAGACCGTAGGGATATCCTGCGCCATCCAGACGCTCGTGGTGCAGCTCGATCCCGGGCAGCATTTCCTTCAATTGCGCGACGGGACGCATGATGTTCGCGCCTTTCACCGTGTGCTGCTTCATCAGGTCGAACTCTTCATCGGTGAGCTTGCCGGGCTTCTTGAGCACTCGATCATCGACGCCGATCTTGCCGACGTCATGAAGCAGCGCCGAAATGCGCAGCTTGTCGAGATCCTCGGACGTGAGCTGGAGATACTCGCCGATGATCATCGAATATTTTGCCACGCGCCCGGAGTGACCGCGGGTATAGGGGTCCTTTTCGTCGATGGCCGCGGCGAGCATTCGAATCGACCCGAGGAAGAGGTCGCGGTTCTCGGCGGCAGCCTGTTTCAGTCGTTCGACGTACTGCTCGATGTCGCCTGCCATGTGATTGAACGTTTCCGCCAGCTCGCGAATTTCGGCGGCGCCACGGACTTCGACCCGCTCATGAAATTCGGCGCGGCTGATGGCGCGCGTGGAGAATACCAGGCCGCGAATCGGCCGCGTGATTCCCACCGCGAAAAGATACCCGAACATCAGGGCTACAAAGGTGACGCCGACGACGAAGGTGAGCGCCTGCGTCGTCAATTCCTGCACGCCGGCATCGATGCGCGCTTCATCGAGGCCGCGCTCGGCAATCACGGCCCAGCGCAGCTCCGGAATCGTGCTGTACGTTCCGATCATCTCGACTTTGCGGCCTTTGATTTTTCCCTGTTCGGAGAAACGCAGCGTTTCCGTCGCACGCAACTCCTGCGGCAAGTCTTTGAACTTTGTTACGAGCGGGGAAGTCGCAGAAAGATCGCGGCCGGGCACCATCTCGCTCGTGCTCGGATGCGCGACGATGTGTCCGTGCACATCGACGATAAATACGGTGCGGTCGCGGACGCTCGCATCGCGCAGGCGCCCGAGCAAGCGGTCGATCGAAACCACCGACGCAAACATTCCCGTAAATTGGCCGTCCGCCAATAGCGGCACGGATACCACTAGCGCCGGCCGGTTGTCCTGGTCCACGCCGAAAGGCTCGCTGACGTAGTTGAGCCCCTGAATGCTCGCGGTAAACGCGCGCTTGAGCGCCACCTGCACGAACGGATCGGCGTCCGCGCGAAAACTGCCGGCGGATTCGCCTTTGGCCTGCGTGTTCACGGCTGTGACGTAGAGAATATTGGTGTTGTTTTCGACGAAGTTCTGCAGCAGGCGGGTCATCTGCGGCGCGTGCGCCGGGTCGTCCACGTTCTGAATCCAGCCGGTCAGCGCGAGCAACTGGCGCTCGCTTAGAAGCTGTTCGCGGAGGCTGGACTCAAACTGCACCGTTTCACTCGCGAGCGATCGCGTGATCTCGTTCTGTTGCACGCGCTCGGTGTCTTGCAGCTTTTCTTCGCTCAACCGCAGCACCTGCCGGTGGTACAGCCACAGCGGCATCACGCTGACGAGCAGCAACGCCCCCATCACAATCCAGAGGATGCGCAGGCGCCGGGTCGTAATCTGGTTGAACGCGTTAACGGGCATGGGGATTCCCGATGTAAATGCTATCGGGCGAAAGCAGGGCGCACAACAGGACGAAAGTACTAGAGTTGGCGGATAAGTCACATCGGATCAGGAGGTTCCGGCTCAGGCGGCAGCCCGGGAAAACCTCTGCCCGACGGCTATTACGACGGTCCAGCTGGCATTTTGAGGAGGCTTACTTGCGGAATTTCAGGCGCGTCTCTTCGCCGACGATCAACCTTTCGATATTCGAGCGGTGCTTCGCGAGAATCAGGACGGCGATCAAGATCGTCCCTAAAGTGACGAATTCGATCGGCGCATGGCCGGGCGCGTAGAGCAGATACACGAAAACGGGCATCGCCGCCGCCGCCACGATCGAACCGAGCGAAGAGTAGCGCCAGAAGAGCACGACGAGTACCCAGAGAATTGCTGCCGCGATTACCGCGTCGTGGCAAATCGGAATGAAGACACCCAGTCCCGTTGCGACTCCTTTTCCGCCGCGAAATTGCAGCCACACGGGAAAAACGTGGCCGATGACGGCGAAGATCGCTCCCAGCATCATCCAGCGGATATTCCAGCCCGTCCAATGCCCGGCGAGCCAGACGGCGAAATACCCTTTGCCCGCGTCGAGCAGAAGCGTGAGGGCGCCGGCCACCGGGCCGGCGTTGCGGGTGACGTTGGCCGCGCCGATATTGCCGCTGCCGACGCTGCGAATGTCCGCACCGCCGAGCGCTTTGACGACGAGGAGGCCAAACGGTATCGAGCCAAGCAGGTATGCGACGACGGGAATGAGCGTCGTCACGTTCATGAAGGACGCATCTGGAATAAGTGCCGCAAGCTGCCCGCCGGACATTTGATCTAGGTTGCCTTCGCGGCTGAGCCGCTGACGATCGGAAACGAAGCCAGGCGATTATATTGCGCGCCCGTTGGTTTCAATAGGCTTTCGTACAGATGAAAATTCGTCTCGAGGGCCTCGCCGAAATCGTAGGATTTCATCTCGTTGGCGGCGGCGACGAGAGCGGCGGCACCTTCGTCGGTTTTGAATCGAGCGAGCGTGAGGTGCGGGATGAAGGGCCGCGTCTCCGCCTCGACGCCTAGCGGCGTGAGCGCGCGATCGATCTCCGCGGCGAGCGGGGCGAGATTGGGAGAAGCCGCGATCCCGCACCAAACAGCGCGCGGACGGCGCTCGTCGGGGAAGAACCCCATGCCGTGGAGACGAAGTTCGATTGGCTGCGCGGAGTGAACTTTCGAGAGAGCGTCCTGGATCGGGGCTAACCAATCATTTTCGACGTGCCCGATGAATTTCAGGGTGATGTGGAGATTTTGCGGCTGCACCCAGCGCGCTGCGCGGGACTGCGGCTGGAGAGTGGCGATCAATTCGGCGAGCGCGCGGCGGACGCCGTCCGGCAAATCGAGCGCGACGAAGAGACGCACGTGCTAGGTGCGTCCGCGCGCCGGAAACAGGAAATAGCGGCGCACCGAATCGAGCGCGGTCTGGGTGGCGTGCATGCGAATGCGTTCGCGGTCGCCGGGAAACTGGAAACGGCGCTCGCGGGGGCCGCGTTCGTCCGAGATGCCGATGTGCACCAGGCCGACGGGCTTTTCCGGCGTGCCCCCGCTCGGCCCCGCAATTCCGGTGACGCCGACTCCGATCGTTGCGCCGGTGTTCTTGCGGATTCCATCGGCAAGCGCCAGCGCCACTTCCGAGCTCACCGCACCTTTCGCTTCGATCAGTTCCGCCGGTACGCCCACCAGCGACGATTTCAGCTCGTTGCTGTAACACACCACGCCGCCGAGAAAATAACTCGAGCTTCCGGGAATATTCGTGAGCCGCTCGGCGAGCATGCCTCCCGTGCAGCTTTCCGCCACAGCGATCGTCGCGCGGTTTTCGGTGAGCACGCGCGCCACCACTTCCTCCATCGTTTCGCCCTGGGTGGAATAGAGATTTTCGCCGAGCGCGAGCGCCATGCGCTTCACCATTTCGTCGAGCACCTCGTTGGCTTTCGCGGCATCGTTCGTCCAGACGCGCGGATGCAGCTGAATGCCGGGCGGCGACGCGAGAATCGTGGTCTCCGTGTCGGGATACAGCGCGTAGAGCGGAGAGACGCGCTGCTCGACTTCTGATTCCGGAAGCCCGGTGATGCGCAGGTCGCGCGTGAAGAGCCTTTCGTCGTGGCCGAGCTTTGAAAGCCGCGGCCGCACTTCCTGCTCGAACATCGCGCGCATCTCGGACGGCACGCCGGGCAGCAGAACCAAAATGTGCCCGGCCGCTTCGAGCCACAGTCCCGGAGCGCTGCCGCGCGGGTTCGCCAGCACGGTGGCTCCTTCCGGCACCATTGCCTGGCGCCGGTTGATTTCCGGCATCACGCGGCCGAATCGGCGGAACAGCTCCTGAATGTGGCGCAATACGTCTTCGTTCAACTGCAACTTGCGCCCGAGCAGATCGGCGACGGCTTCGCGGGTGCGGTCATCGTCGGTGGGGCCGAGGCCGCCGCAGGCGACGATCACGTCCGCGCGCTCCATGGCGTGTTGGAAAGAAGCGCGCATGTCGTCGAGCGAATCGCCGACCACGGCTTTGTGCACCACGCGAATGCCGACTTGATTGAGCCCGTCGGTGAGAAACAGGGAATTGGTATCGAGCCGGTAGGGGGTGAGGAGTTCCGAACCGATCGCGATGATTTCTGCGCGCATCTGTTGGCGCTAGCCGTTGAGCGGCAGTCCCTCGACGTCCCAATCGAGAGAGAAAATCGCGCTATTGGTGGTAATCATCGCGCGGCGGCTGGGCATAAGAGCGAGGCCCACGATATTGCTGCCGCCGAGGACGAGTTGTGCTTCCGCATGAGGAGTGAACCGGACGATGCCGCGCCGGCCGCCCAGCGATCCCGCAACATAGAGATTGCCGAAGCGGTCGAATGCCAGGCCCTGCGGGCGGCCGAGGCCGCGGAAGAACACGCTTACGTCGCCGCCGGGAGTGATTTTGTAAACGCGATCGAAGCTCGACGTCGTCGGGCCGGTGACGTAGAGATCGCCGATCGGGCTGAAGGCGAGATGGTAGGCCGCGAGCGAGGGCTCGAGCGTGGCGAAGACAAAAATTTCGCGATCGGCGCCGATTTTGAAAATCGTGCCGCTGCGATCGCCCACGTAGAGATTTCCCGCTTTGTCGAATGCGAGGCCCGTGGCGATGCCCATGCCTTCGATCCATTGCATGGCGCGACCGTCGGGTGAGATGCGGTGAATCGTGCCGTCGTGCCGGCAGGAAACGAAAAGAAAGCCGTTGCGATCGATCGCGAGGCCGCTCGGATTCATGAGCTCGGTGATGTAGGGCTTCACCGTGTGGTTCGAGGTGATCTTGTAGAGCGAGACGGGAACTTTCTGGCCGCGCTGGCCACTGAACGTCACGTAGACGTTTCCTTCCGCATCGACTGCCGGGCTCGACACCGGATGCAGGTTGTCCGCGATTTGCACGCCGAGCGACATCGGGAATGGCGCGCTCTCTACGCCGCCCATTTTCACGCGGACCGCGCCACCGTCTGCGCCTTCGGGGACGCGCGCGATGAGCACGTTCTCGGCGGCCATCACCAGGCTGCCTTCCGCGGCGCCGAATTGCACTTGCGCGCGGGTGTGGTTGCGGGCGCCGAAGCCGCTGCCGTTGATCGAGACTTCGCCGCCCGGCAGGGCTGCTGCGGGGTTCACGCTTTCGATTCTTGGCGCGCTGTAGGTGGTCAAAGGTTTTGGCCTGGTTGCTGTTGGTTCGCGTTTGTTGCGAAAATCGCCGGCCTGAAGGCCGCCGCTACAAAATCTAAATCGCCGCTACGAGCTACAGCCCTGCGGCGCGGGCGATCCACAATCCGATTGCGGCGTAAATGCCGGCTACCCAGTCGTCAGCCATGATACCCCACCCGCCCGGAAGGGATTCAGCTTGGCGCGCCGGGAAGGGCTTCCAGATATCGAAGGCGCGAAAAAGTATAAAACCGAGCAGCAAGTATTTCAAATTTACGTGAGCAACGACGAAATGAGAGCTGCTACCGCCGAACCACTGCGCGGCGGGCTGCGCCGCTGCACGGAAGGAAGGCCCGACGAGACCCAGTAACAGGGTGAGATGCTGCCCGGAGACTTCGTCGATCACCACGAATTGCGGATCTTTGATCCGGGAAAATCTTGCGGCTCGATCAGAGGCCCAGACGCCGAGCGCGGCAATCACGGCCGTAATGAATAATCCTATCCCGGTGAACCACGCACCGCCACTCTGCCATGTCGCCGGCATCACCACAGTGAACGCGGGCGCCAGGCAGATTGGACCCAAAATCCAGATTGCCGCGCCCGCCGCGGAACCCCAGGTTCCTGGTGCGACAGGAATGTAGCCGAGGCCGCCGGCGGTTGCGATGAAAAACGCGAAGCGCGGTTTGCGCCGCGTGGCAGCAGGTGGCGCGCTCGACGCCTCATCGGTGCCAGGCAGCGTGCCCGAGTCAGCGCTCATTGGCGCTCCTGCTCGTTTTCGTCAGTCTTGCCGGACCGAGGGCTTTCCTCTTCCGCCTCATCGAAGACCGGATTGCTGATCACGTACTTCTCGCTCGACCAGTTGCCGAGGTCGGTGAGCCGGCAGCGCTCGCTGCAAAACGGAAAATCTGCATCCGTTTCGGAATCGGTGGGCTTGCGGCAAATCGGGCAGCGCCTTTTCATCGCACTATCAGCAAGATTAGCACGAAAGGTTTTGTAGCGGCGGCCTTCAGGCCGGCGATTTGATTCTTCTCCAGCAGGCGCGCAGTAATTTGCAGCATCAGTAGGAGCACGGCATGCCGTGCCCCCTGTAGCAAAAGCACCGGACTGTGCCAAAAGGCAGCGTGCGGCAGAGGACAAACAGATAAATAGGTTGGCGCGCAGAAACCCACGACGAAAAAGGCGCTCGTCGTGGCTACCAGTGAATCGAGCTTATCTGGATGTGAGGATCGGGAAAAAATTATTGGCAGCGGGTGCGGGAGAGATTGCTGCAGTTTTCAGCGCTGCCAGGGGGGCGGCGAATTCCACAGCTCGTCCAATCAAATCGTAATCATTCGACTCGGTGATTTCGACCGTCGCCATCGTTCCGGGCGTCGGCAAGTCTTCCGCGTCGTTCACGCCCACGAATTCGGTGATGTAAACCTTGCCGTCGATTTCGGGGGCCATGCCTTCGAGGCGTGCTTCCCAAACGAGATCGGTGTCCTTCGACGGCCCTTCGAGCATCGCGCGCAGCCGCTGGCCCACGCGCTTGCGCAGCTTGCGCGCGGAAATCTTCTTCTGGATCGCCATCAGCGTATCGCGTCGGCGCGCGATCGTTTCTTCATCAACCTTATTCTCAAGCGCAAAGCTTTTTGATGCATCCTCATCCGAATAGCCAAAAACGCCCATCCAGTCGAATTCCGCGGCGCGCACGAAATCGCACAGCTCGCGGAAATCCTTCTCCGTCTCGCCGGGAAATCCCACGATGAACGACGTCCGAATCGAAACGCTCGGAATCGCTTTCCGCGCTCGCTCGAGCATTTTCAGGAATGCAGCGCCATTCGATCCGCGCTTCATCCGCGCCAGCACGCTCCGGCTCGCGTGCTGCAGCGGCACGTCGAGATATTTCGCCAGGCGCGGGTGCGCCGCAATCGTATCGAGCAGCCGGGGCGTAATCCGGTTCGGATAGCAATAGAGGAAGCGAATCCAGTCGAGGTCTTCAATTTGCGCGAGCCGCTCGAGAAGCACGGGAAGCCCGTCGCGCAAGCCGAGATCCTCTCCGTAAAAAGTGGTGTCCTGCCCGATCAGCGAAATCTCGCGCACGCCCGAGGCCGCCAGGTTCTCCGCTTCGCGCACTACCGATTCAAACCGCCGGCTGCGGAATTTTCCGCGCAGCTGCGGAATCACGCAGAACGTGCACGGATGGTCGCAACCTTCGTTGATCTTGATGTACGCGGTGTGCCGCGGTGTCGCAAGCACGCGCGGCGTAAGGTCGTGGTAGAGGTACGAGGGAAGCGCGGCGCCGTCCGAACCCTCCGGCCGCAGCTGCCCCTCGCAGGCCTCGAGAATCTTGTCCACTTCGCCGGTGCCGATCACGGCGTCCACTTCCGGAATCTGCTCGCGAATATCGTCGCGATACCGCTCGACCATACATCCGGCCACGATTAGTTTCTGAGCGCGTCCGAATTTCTTGTACTCCGCCATCTCCAGAATCGACTGCACCGATTCCTGCTGCGCCGGCGCGATAAAGCTGCACGTGTTGACGACGAGCACGTCCGCATCGCCCGCCCGCGGCGTAATCTCGTACCCCGCGCGCGCAAGAATGCCCATCATCACCTCGCTATCGACGAGGTTCTTCGGGCATCCCAGGCTCACAAATCCGACTTTCGGCATCTCAGCGCGCTTCCTTGACCTCAACGTAAACACACAATTCTAACATGCCTTTAGCGTGATTTATTGCGCGCGGATTTGCGCTTGGGAAGGCGGGATCGGGGAGCGCTGATCGGCCAAATTGTGGTATGCGGCATCCTGCTGCATGCGTGGAAAAACAAACGCGACCGCCAGAATTGCAACAACGGTGGCCAGCAAAATCCCGTGGCGCCAGGTCATTGGGGAGATGGTCTGCGCGAGCGCAGCGTGTCGCGAATCGCACGCAGCAGCGACGACATCTGCTCGATCGGCGCGGAATGCTCACCGAAACGCGCCGATTGGTAGAGTTCAGTCAATTGTGCGACGGGCGCCGAAAGCTCCGACGCGGGGATCGCAGCTGCGAATTCAAGCGGCGTCTGCGAGAGCGCCTTCTTCCATCCGCGCTTTTCGAGCAGCCGCAACATTTCGCGATATTCCAGCGCCGCGAGCGACGCCGTCAAATTCCCCGCGCGCCGCGCTCGCGGGCTCCATCGCGCCACCACGTAAGAAATCAGCGGGCGCCCGCGCAAATACACCAGCAGCGCCACCAGAAAAACCAGCAGCACCGGCAAAAAATACGGCGACGCTTCAATCTTCTTGTCGAGCGCCAGCAGCAGCTCCATTACCTGCCGTTGCTTCGTGTGATAGTACTTCTGCGTGCGCTCGCCGAAATCGTGCGAGGTTCGCTGCACATTCTGCGCGAGCGTGACCTGCCGGGCGAAGTTGTAGTTGATGATCCACTCGCCCCACGCATACTGAAACCAGTCCCAGTACATCGACATTCGATCGAGCAAGCCGCCGCGCCGGGCGTCGGCCGGCGGAGTCGGATCGAACGTGATCCAGCCGTAATCGGGGAAATAGATCTCGACCCACGCGTGCGCGTCGCTGGCGCGCACGATGTAATCGCCGCCCAGGTCGTTGTACTCGCCCGGCAGAAATCCCGTCACGTAACGCGCCGGAATTCCCTGCGTGCGCGCCAGGATCGTCATCGCCGACGCAAAATATTCGCAGTGGCCCTCGCGCCGGTCGAAAAGAAAAAACGAAAGCGGATCCTTGCCATGCGGATCGGCAAGATCCAGCGAATAGCCGTACTTCGTCTTGAGATACGTCTCGATTCGCGCGGCCTTGTCGTACGGATTTTGCGCGCCAGCCGTGATTTGCGCCGCAAGCTTCGGTATTCGCGGATCGAGTGCGGGCAATTGCAAATACATCCGCTTGTTGATATCTGGATAGTCTCTCGAAGCCAGCCGCAATTCGGCGGGCGGAACGACGGGCAGCAGCGAATCCGCCTGATAACGAACTTTCGTCTCGTTGTGCATCGGATTCGAGAGCGAGCCGGTCTTGTCGTAAACGAGGAATCCGGAGCGTTTGCCTCCCTCGGGCCGCTCCGTCTCATTCGAGAACCTGCCGCGCACATCGATGAGCTTCAGCGCAACGAAAAGCGCATCGCTCGCGATCGGCTCCATCAGCACCGTGTAATGCAGCGGATAATATTCGCCGCGAGCGGGCATCGTGGCCATCAACATATAGACGCCATCGCCGTTCGGGCTGATCACCGTCGGATCGTGATTGGGCGTGTACCAGCGCCTACCGTCGAAATCCGTGAATGCAATGCCGCGCCAGTGAACATTGGCCGCGCGCGCTGGATCTCCTTCCACGTGAATGCGCATTACCACCGCAGGGTTTTTCTTGATCTTTCCGATCGCGCCCAGCGTAGAGCTGTCGCCAAAGCCCGTCATCAACGTCGGCTGAATGCTGATCGCGCTCAGATAGCCGGCCGTAAACCGCGGAATCACGAAGAAAAACACCGCGCCCACCACCAGCGTCCCGATCGCGACGAAAATCGACGTCAGCCCGAGCGCGCGATTCAACTGCTGCGCCAGCGGCGTGCCCGGCTCGAGCGGCGGCGACACGGCTCCCGTCGAACTGCGCCGAATTTCGAGCGCGACAAAGGTAGAAACCGCCAGCACCAGAAATATCGCCAGTGAAATCAGAAAGCCCGTCTCGATCGTCAGAATCGCCGAAGCCAGAATCGCTGCGAACGCCAGCACCGCGAGAAATGCGTAGTCGCGGTTCGTCCGCGCCGAATAGAGCCGCACGAGTATGGCGAAGAGCAATAAGTGAACGGCGGCGAGCAGTGCGGAGTAAAGCGCGGGATTCGGCGCTCCCACAGCGAGACTGCGCGAAAGCACCCAGAGGTCAAAAGGGAAAAACAGAAAATACGCCAGCACCAGCCACGTCGCGAGCCGCACGGAAAGCTCCGGCCCTTTGCCGCGCCACAGCCGAATGCCTTTGTACCCGAGCGCAAGCACGGGAATCACCGTCGATGCCGGATCGAGCTTGCCGGTGGAAACGACGGCTAGCACGCTCGTAACGACGAGGAGATAGAGCGAAATTTCGAAATAGCGCTGCACCGCCGAAAGGGGCGGCGCGCTGATGCGTGCGGCGGAGGCGGACATGGCGCAACTCAATCTTAGCATCGCGCCGAACGAGGCATCCGGCCCGCGCGCCGAGAGTTGCTCGCGAGTTAACCTTTGTCCGGGTCGTACGTCATTTGGCGCACAGGACATCATGGAAGGAGTTGATCATCGCTCGTTTCGGCGTTTGGGAAAGCCCGCGAAGCGCGATGTCCTGTTCGGCGGTCCCGTTTCCAACCAGCGCGACTGCGCCCACTCGGTACGGACGACCGTCGGGGAGTTCGATGTAAACAGGAACGAGCATTCGAAACGTCGGACCTACGTCTGATTGCTCGACCTTTACATGCATCCGGATCAACCCGTCTGTGCTATTCGAAAAAGAGTAGTCAAACGTGTACCTTGGAAAGGCGGTCCCATACACATATTCATCGAAGAACCAGTCCATTTTGCCGTCACCGGTAAGATTGAATGAAGAATCCACGTAGTTTTCCAAGACACTCTTGAAATCTTCGGTGGTTGCGGCGCGTCCGGAATAAGTCTGAACGAAGGCACGCATCATGCCTTTGAATCTTTCGTCTTTCGTATCGTTGTTCCACATCAACATACGAATCATGTTGAGAATATACGCGCCCTTCGGATAGATCAGCCGTCTTGGAACGCTGAAGCCTGCCCGCGTGGAGGCTAACCGGTACCCCAATGTAACGGGGCCCACATCGATCGCCCGAAAGCCTTCTTTGTCTTTCTCCGTTAGCATCTTCCGTTCATCGTCCCAAAATTTTTCCACTTCATTCTTATAGAACGTCTGCAAGAACAATGCTGCGGAGAATTCGGCAAACCCTTCGCTCATCCATTGATCACGATAGGAGCTCCATCCAACCGTGTGCCCCCACCATTGATGGGCAATCTCGTGCGGGCCGACAGCCTCAAAAAAGCGATGCTCGGTAAAGCCCAGTTGGGCTCGCGTGGCGTCGTCGAAAAAGGATGTAATCGGGAGGAAAACGAGTGACGGCCAGGATTGTCCGTAGTTGGCGGCCGTCTGCTGGGTGACCGCAAGCCGGCCGAACGCCGTCGGTCCGTAGTAGTCGGTATACAGGGGAATTGCGAGCTGCTCTTCGCCAAGCGCCTTCTTCAACATCGCCGTGGTATTCATCGTGCCGAGTGGGCGGCCCGGGCGTTGAACCATGCGCACGATGTTCGAAGTGTCGGTATTCGCAAACGCCTCCACCGTGTAGATCGGGTCCGTTAGTTTTGCCTCGTCTCGCTTGAAGCGCCCGAAATTGAAGCCGGCAACGAAGATCGGCACGTCCGACATCCACTTCGAGACGGTCTGATTGCCTTCCGTTGAGTCTCCACTCGCTGTTCCCGTCGCCACCATCGTCAAACCCGCCGGAATACGAAACGTCATGTCATACGTGGCAAAATTGTCCGTTTGTAGCGTATTTGGATACCAGGACTCCCGGGCGATGGGATAGTAGTTACCGCCGCCTTCGTTCGAGACGACATCCGGACCCCCGTAGCGAACCGTAATCGTGTAGCGTTTTCCGAATGAAAGCTTTTCGGGCAAGATCACTGCGAACTGAGAGTCTTCCTCCTTTTTTTCCTGAATGAAGCCCAACGGCTTCTGATTCTCATCGACGACGCCCTGTACCCGGAGCGACGGATAGAGTCTTAAAGGCACCACTCGAAGGCCGTTCGCAAAAGACACTACCGTCGTTGTTGCGGTCCCGACTAAGAATCCGTTTTTGTCGATCGTGGTATCCAGCTTTTGATGTGGAATCCGCACGAAGTTATTTCTTTGAGCGCTGGAAACTCGACCCTTGGCGTATTCCTCTGCGAGGTGAAATGCCGCCCACACGCCGTACTTGTTATCTTCGTACGTTGAAAATGCGACCTCTTCGGGCTCGACAGAAAATCCGGTGAGGCCTCCCGGCACTCCGTGTGGATCGACCGCAAAAATCTCCTTGTTACTATATTTCTTGCCTTTCAAGAATGCTGCGAAGAATCCATTGGCCTGGTCGTTCAATACCTCCTCGAGAAGGCGGATGTCCAGGTTGTATTTGATATGCTTGCGCAGCTGGGTTCGATTCTCTGCCAGGAGTTCTCCCGCTCGCCCCGGAATCGGTGCTTCAACCGCCGTCCCGCCTTTCGTCACTTCCGATTCTGTCCCATCGCTGAAGCGAAAGATCGCTTCGGAGAAGTTTTCCACCATTTCCGAAGACTTCGTCAGAAGCTGTAAATTTGTTCTTTCTATTTCGCTCGGCGGTGTGAGAGAAAATGTCGCATCGCCGATGAAAATCGCTCCGGTGACCAAATCTTTTACCGGGGCCAGAAAATAAAAGGTTCCCGATCGAAATCGAAATGTTCCGGCATCGCGCTTCAACTCCAAATCCTTCACCGCGACGGCCTTGCCGCTCGGCGCCACATTGCGCAGTTCCTGATAGATGGCATCCGTGTTCGGCTGGACGTTCGCTAGCGACTGGGCAGGCGCGCTGCCGAAGCGGTGCCGCGCGTCGGTGCGATCCGCCGGCATGAAAACTGCAATCGCGATCGCGCAGCTCATCCCGCTTGCGAATGCCAGGCGGCGAGCGGCTGACGCGGGTGCGCGGAAACTCCGGTCGAGGACAGAACGAATCATCGCGTTGCTCCGATCTTAGAACGATTCAATTCGCAGCCAACCACGCGAGTGTTTCGCACGTTATTTAGCTTAATGCAAGAGCAATCTTGGTACACGGCGCGCGAAGGCGGCACTGCCCGTGCCCATGGCGTTGCGAAGGAAGCTTCAGGGGTGTTCGAGTGCGGCGGCGATCTTGCGGGTGGCGCTCGAAATGGGTAGTTGCGCGATCTGCGATAGCGGCAGGAAGCGGCCGCGTGAGCCCGCTCCGGCCGGCAACTGCGCCACGCGCGCGAGAAATGGCAGCAGCGTTACGTTGCGAAAGGTGACCCCGTGTCGCGCCGCTGGGAGCGCTTCGAGTGAAACTCCGTTCACGCCCAGCGTCGCGCACAGGTGTTTCGCAAGCTCTGCCTTCGCGTGTCGCTTCACTTCCACGGCAGGGAATTGCCACATGCGTGAAAAAAGCACTCCGTCGTGCGCGCCTGGATCCTTTACCAGCAACGTACGCCCCTGCGGATCTCGCAAGATCGCGGCGGCGATTTTCACGTCAACGGCGGCTCGCTTTCGTCTCGGCGCCGGAATCTCATCCACCATCTCTTGTGCGTGCGCCCCGCACCATCGCCGGATAGGACACTCGGCGCATCGGGGCGATTGCGGCGTGCACACCGTCTCGCCCAATTCCATCAATGCTTGATTCCAATCGCCGGCATGTTCGCGTGCGAGAAACCGCGACGCCGTCTCCGAAAGTTTTCGCCACGTGTGCGGCGCTCGCAAATCGCCGCGCACCGCGCCCAGGCGGGCCAGCACTCGCGCCACGTTTCCGTCCAGCACGGCGAGCGGCGCGTCGAACGCGATGCTCAGTACGGCCGCCGCCGTGTAATGTCCGATACCCGGCAACGCCAACGCCGCTTCCAACTCGTGGGGAAATTCCCCGTTATGCTGCGCGACAATTTGCTTCGCCGCGGAGTGCAAATTCCGCGCGCGGCTGTAATAACCGAGCCCCGACCACAGCTTCAGCACTTCCGATTGCCGCGCTCGCGCCAGCCGATCGACATCCGGAAAGCGGCGCAGAAATTGCTCGTAGTAGGGAATCACGGCGGCGATACGCGTCTGCTGCAGCATAATTTCCGCCACCCACACCCGGTACGGATCGCGGTTCGCGCGCCACGGCAAATCGCGGCGGTGCGCGCGAAACCACTCGAGCAATCGCGATTGGAATCGTTTGAGCGTTGCCGCTTTCAGCTGGATCAGCATTGTGATGGGCAGCCGCGGAGCATTCTCGCACGAACCCGCGACGTTGCCATGTTACACGGGGATGCTTGGTCTCGCGCTAGAACGAATCCTGGAGTGAATCCTAGAGTGAATCGATGAAGAGGAAATACGAGGAAGACCAGAGCGCGCTCGGGATCGCCACCTGCGGGCGGCTGGTAATGATGATTTTGAAAATTTCAGTGTCGGTCGCGAGCGCGTTCAAAAACGCTCCGCCGCGCGCGGAAGCATCCGCCTGCACCCGCGCGAGTTCGCGCAACGTATCGTAAATAATTTCATGCGCCGCGGCCATCGGCGTCACGAATCGATCGGTGCGGAATTGCATCACCGAATCGATCTCGTGGAAATGCCACGCGATGCAAGCCGCCATCGACACTGCGCGCTCGAACCGCTCCGCGTGCTCTGCTTCCGCGAGCGATCCCAAATCGCTGCGCGGCGCTCCCACGAACGGATCGAGCACCAGCATCACGCGCCGCTCGTCTTCCCGCGCGAATTCGCGAACCATCACCCGTCCCGTTTTCGCCGTCACCTTCCAATCGACGAATCGAGCGCTGTCGTTCGGCAGGTAAGCGCGCAACGAATGCAGCTCGTGACCGCGCCCGCGGAAATAGCTCGACATCTCGCCGCTCAGCAGCGGCAGCACTTCATAGAATTGGTCCGCCGGCTGCACGTGCGGATAAACCGTAATTTCGACGCTCGAATCCACCGTGCGGGTCTTCTCGAAAAAGCCAAACGGAAATCGCGTGCGAATTCCGAATGCATCCTGCCGGTAAACGCCGCGCCTCGGAAACGTCAGCTCCACTTTCTGCCGCGCCGCGCTCTGCCGAGGAATGTAGGGAAAATAAACCGGCCGGGTGAGTACCTGCGCCGTGCTGCGCTTCGTCTCGCCCACCACCAGCAGCGAAAACGACGGCCACGTCTGCTTCTCGTTCCGCAGCTCCATTTCGGCCAGCACCGGCTGCTCGGCGAAAATATGCTCCGGCAGATCGAATTTCAGCTCGACGCCCGTCAGCACCACGCGCGACATCACGCCCGAAATCAGGATTCCCGCCAGCGAGCACGCCAGAATCATGAACAGCAAATTGTTGCCCGTGTTCACCGCCGCCATCACCAGCACGAACACGGCGCCAAGATAAATAATTCCCTCGCGCGTCAGCTTGTAATCCACCTGGTAAACGAACCAGCGCAGGCTCGTCCGCCGCGCCAGCGCCGGCACGATCGTGATCGCGACCCAACCCGCCATACCGAGCGCGACGACCGTTGCGCCCGCGGCCACCCAGATCCGGCCCGACTGCGCCGCCGCCGCGGAAAAAAGTGCGATCAGTAGGGCGAATGAAAGCACCAGCATGGCAATGCCGAAGTTTTTCCAGCCGGGACGATCGCGTCCCCGCCACCATCGTGCTACGAGTGTTTCTTCCATTAGAGTGGAACGCGGGTTGTTTCGAGGATTTCGCGAAGAATCGCTTCGGCCTGCTCGGATTTTTTCTGCGTGGAGACGTACCGTGAACTCACCACCACGCGGTGCGCAAACACGGGGACGATGAGCCGCTTGAAATCATCCGGCAAGCAGTAGTCGCGGCCTTCCAGGAACGCGCGCGCCTGCGCCGCCCGGTGCAGCATCACCGCTCCGCGCGGGCTCACGCCCAGGCTCAACTGTTCCGTCTGCCGGGTGCGCTCCACGATTTCGAGCGCGTAATCCAGCAGGCTCTCTTCCACCTTGATGTGTGAGACGGCTTCCTGCATCGCCAGCACGTCGGCGGCATCCATCACCGGGGTCATCGATTCCACCGGCGCCGCGCCGGCATTGTTGCGAATGATATTTTTCTCGCTCTCACGGTCGGGATAACCCATCCGGATGCGCATCAGAAAGCGGTCGAGCTGCGATTCCGGCAGCGGGTACGTCCCGTGATGTTCGATGGGATTCTGCGTCGCCAGCACCAGGAAGGGCTTCGGCAGCGGGTGAGTGTGATTGTCCACGGTGATTTGCGATTCGTTCATCGCTTCCAGGAGCGCCGACTGCGTTTTCGGAGTGGTGCGGTTGATTTCATCGGCGACAATAATGTTCGCGAAGATGGGGCCGGGTTTGAATTCAAATCCCTGAGTGGTCGGGTTGTAAACGCTCACGCCGATCACATCGCTCGGCAGCAGGTCTGAGGTGAACTGAATCCGCTGGAACGAGCAGCGGAACGAGCGCGCCAAGGCTTGCGCCAGCGTCGTCTTGCCCACGCCGGGTACGTCTTCGATCAGCAGGTGGCCGCGCGCCAGCAGCGTCGTGAGCGCCAGCCGAATTACGTCCTCTTTGCCCTTGACGACGCGCGAAATCGTGCGCAAAAGCTCGGCCAGCCGCTTGCCCACTGCGGAATTTGCGGCGCTCGTCGTCACATTCGTGGTTGATTGCAATTCGCCTGGCCTTCTGCTACAAAAAGTGATGGCGCCAGCAGGCGGCGTCATCCGGTACGCTCGGCGGGCGACTAGCTCAGTTGGTTAGAGCGCTCCCCTCACACGGGAGAGGTCAAAGGTTCAAGTCCTTTGTCGCCCACCACTCCCACGATTCGCGGGGAAGCCTTTTGCCCGTCTTCATTCTGCCACCATTCCTCTGACGCTTCGCACCACTGATTTGGATGCGTGTGCTCAGAAAGTGGCGTGACGAATTCGATTGGGGGCTAACATGGGTTCGCGATGAACGTCGAACTCTGCTGACGTCGCTCCTGATTTTGAAGGTGCTCGGAATTCCGCTATGCTGGGCGCTCCCATGGCTACCGACAAACTGCAGCTTCCGTTCGACCACATTGCCGCGCACGAGCATATTTCGCGGTCGGACCCGCGAATGGCCGACGTGATCAAGCGCACCGGCGAATTTCAGTTCAAGCTCGATGAGTGCGAGAGCGTGTATGAATCGCTGCTCGAAGCGATCGCCTACCAGAGCATTTCGGGCAAAGCGGCGGCGACGATTTTCGCGCGGATCAAGGCGCTGGGCGCGAACGGGATCTGCCCGACGCCGGCCGAGATTTTGAAGACGCGCATTCCCGCACTGCGCAAAGCGGGCCTTTCGGGAGCGAAAGCGCTGGCCATGAAGGATCTTGCCCAGAAAACGATTGACGGAATCGTCCCGACGCTGGAAGCCGCGCAAGGCATGTCCGACGAAGAGCTGGTGGAGCGGCTTGTTTCCGTGCGCGGAATCGGGGCCTGGACCGAGGAGATGTTCCTGATTTTCCGGCTGGGCCGGCCGGACGTTCTGCCGATTCACGATTTGGGCGTACAGAAGGGCTGGGCGATCACCTATCGCAAGCGCAAAATGCCGAAGCCAAGGGAGTTGCTGAAGTTCGGCGAGCGCTGGCGGCCGTTCCGGACGGTGGCGAGCTGGTATATGTGGCGGGCGGTTGGGTTGGCGGGAAAGGATGCCCGCAAAATCAAGAAAGCTGGGCCGAAGAAGAAGCGCGCTGTTGCTGGGGGAAAGCCTCGCCGTAAATCCCGCTGAAGGCGTGATTTGTGACCTGTGGCTCGTGACTCGTGGAAAAACGACGGCAGCGAAGCCAGTAAGCAGGCCGGCGCCGAGATAGAAAACCCCGAAAGTGTCCCGATTAGAAATGCTTCCGACCGTTTGTTTTGAACGAGTTGCGGAGAATTCTAATCGCGGTGTCTCGATTAGAAATTCGGTGGCTAGTGACGAGTGGCACGTGAGTAGGTAAAATCGGCGAGCGGGCGGTGGGTTGAAAGGAAAAATCACGATCCATTTGCGATTAGAAATTTTTAGGTGGTTGATTTTTCTATGATTTGAGCTGAATTCTAATCGCGGATTTGCGATTAGAAATCCCGGTATCGGTGGAATGATCGAGGATTGGGTTCTCAGCCACTGATTCTGCCCTGCCGCCGTGTTGTAACTACTTTGCACGCCGCATGTTAGCATAATGGTAACTAGTTGTCAAGGATTTACTTGGGGGCTGCTCGGGGTAAGGTCGGTTCCAAAATGCGAATGATCTCGGTGTGTTGATGTCGGCGGGGACCTTCAGGGGCCAAAGCCCGTTCTGCTGGTTTTGAGTTGTGTCGCCCCTGAAG
>JBOGNA010000165.1:0-6134 GCA_050746925.1 Candidatus Acidiferrales bacterium | reverse complement strand
GAAATAGAGGAACTGGTCAAACCGCGCCCTCCGGACATCGCCTCCGAACTTGATCGTGTGCTTGCCGACAATCTTCGTGAAGTTGTCGGTCCATTGGAAGCTGTTTCCCACTTGCGGCAGTTCACCTTCAAAGTTGTTCCCGATCACGAATCCGCCCTGAACCTGAACGAATGGCACGCCTTCCCGGCCCGGCAGATTTGTTGTGATTCCCGCTTTCGGGTCCGCATTCGGATCCCCAAAACAGTCTGCCGCGGGAACCGTCACGCAGGCGTCATGAAGGCTCGGCAGCGTGTTCACGGGATGATTCAGTTTCTTTTGCCCTTCCCGGAAATAGTTGAACCGGAACTCATTTACTTCGGTTGTGCCAATCGTCCAGGTGTGGCTCAGGTTCCACTGCTGCACGCGAGTAGCGAAAATGCCGCCAAATCCCGGCAGATTGGCTCCGGCTGCTTGGAAGTTCGAGAATGGATCGGTCCGATCGTCATCGTTGAAATAGTAGTACGCGCTGAATTTCTGCGACCCGCTTGCAGTAAGGTTGTGGTCGAAGCGCATCGTGAATTGATCCCCGCGTTCGTGTTGATTGGAAATTGCGGGAACGGTGCAAGTTGCCCCGTTGGGATCGCACCCGGCGCCCGACGCGGCGACATATTGGTTGTAGAGAGCAAACGCAGTGGGATCAAAGCACTCCGTGGGAATCTTGTTGTTTGGAAAGATACTCGCGAATAGTGCTCCCGCCGCGATCGGCGCGCCACCTCCCGCCGTCACCGCCTGTCCGCACGTTCTTCCGGTATTCCCGGTCGTGCGAGCAGCCAATTGGCCGGCGAAGAAATCGTCGACGAGAGTTCCCGTAAACGTAGGACTCGTTTGCGAAAAGTTTCCCGTTGCCTCCTGCGGCGTAGGCAGCGCAACCGTGCCGTCGTTAATGCCTTTTGTTAAGCGGTTGCCTTCGTAGGAGCCGAAAAGGAATGTCCGGTCCTTTTTGATGGGTCCGCCGAGTGTGACCCCAAACTGGTTCTGGTTGTAGTCGAGCACGCCTGTATCGAAATAGCCCTTCGTATTCAGTGCGTTGTTGCGCAGAAACTCGTAGAAATCTCCATGAATATTGTTTGTTCCCGACTTCGTCACCACGTTGACGACCGATCCCGAATTGCGGCCATATTCCGCATCGAACGTGTTGGTCAAGACGCGGAATTCCTCTACCGCATCCGGCGACGGCTGAATCGCCGGCGAATTCACGAAGATGTCGTTTCCGTCACCGCCGTTCACCATATAGTTGTTCGAACGCCCGCGGCCACCATTCACCGACACCACGCCCGGGCTATCGCTGCCGTAAAAAAGATCCGCGCCCAGCTGCGACTGCACGCCCGGTTGCAATTGAAGTAGCTGGTAGGTGTTGCGCGTGTTCAACGGCAGCTGGCGGATCGCCGTGTCCGTCATTACCGCCCCAAGCTGGGTGCTGGTTGTCTCCACTTGTACCGCGTTCGCTTCCACCGTCACCGTATCGCTCGATCCGCCCACTTGCAGGACCATGTTGATTACCGCCACGTGGCCGATCGTAACGACGACGTCGGTCGCGACGTACTTCTTGAAGCCCGGAGCGTCGGTCGAAATCGAATATGTCGCGACGGGGAGTTCGGGGATATCAAATGTCCCGTCGCTACCGGTCGTGGCCGCGCGTGCCGTTTGCGTCCCAGCTTGCGTGGCCGTCACATTTGCGCCGGGCACCACCGCGCCCGATGGGTCGGTCACGCTGCCGCGAATCTCGCCGTTGGTTTGCCCCATGGCCGCAACGCTGAATGCCAGGCTCGCCCCCGCGAGCAGACACACCCGTACCCACCCAGTCGCTTTCATTGGCGCTCCTTTGAAAATCGCGTCCACCCCAGACGCCCCCCGATTTTTCGATTGCAGCTGGCCGAAAAACCTTACTATAATTCGCGAACGTTAGAGGATGGCCTGAGGGTTGTCAAGAGGAAACTGGTTTGGCTCACGCCCGGAAATTGCCCCGCGATCCCCAGCGCACTCAGGGCTTTCTGCGCATCAGCGATGTGGCGCGGCTCGTCGGCGTATCCGCCTCGATTCTCCGCTCGTGGGAGACCCTGGGCCTGATCTCCCCTGCTCGCACGCGAAGCCAGTATCGTCTATATACGCAGGCGGACGTTCGCTTGCTCAAACGCGCTCAATTCCTCCGCCGCGCTCGGGGAATGAACGCACCAGCGATCGTTCACATGCTGAAAACGCAAGGCCTGCTCGCGAAAGCAGGGCGCAGCCAGCCAAAGGCAAGCCCGGTGGGACCGCGCTTGCGCCGCTTGCGATTGCAACGCGGTTATTCGCTCGCGAAGGTCGCGCAAGCCGTGGGCGTCTCGATTGGGTTCCTGTCTGCACTCGAACGCGCTCAAATGAGTGCTTCAATCGCAACTCTGCGCCGCCTCGCTCGCTTCTATCGTCTCAGTATTCTTTCGCTTTTCGATCCGACCGAGGCAAATCCCGGCCGCGTCCGCCCCGCGGAGCGCAAAGTCCTCGAAGCGGGCAATGGCATTCGCATGGAGCTGCTTTCCTGGGGCAACACCGTGATGGAACCCCATATTTTCCGGATCGCTCCCGCCGCCGGCAGTGGCGATTCCTACACTCACGAAGGAGAGGAGTTTCTATATATCCTCAAAGGGTGCATCGAAATCGCTCTCGATGGCGGCGAGGGCAATCGACTCGAAGAAGGCGACAGCTTTTACTTTGAAAGCAGCACGCCGCATCGCTGGCTGAATCCGGGGAAAAAAGAAGCGTGGGTCCTGTGGGTGAATACGCCGCCGACATTTTAGCGGCAACTCGGGAGAGCCGTTCTCCTGGCCAAAGTGCAGTGCGGCAATTTCAACGGAGCGAACTCCAAACTATGAAGAAACACCTCACCGCTTTCGCGCTGATCGCCCTAACTGCGATCGGCATTGCCGGATGCAGGAAACAAACGCCCACCCTCAGCCTGCTCGTCTGGGAAGGCTACGCCGATCCGTCTTTCCTTCGCGCGTTCGAGCAATCGCACAACTGCAAGATCAGCGCCTCCTACATGGGGTCGAGCGACGAACTGGTGGCGAAGCTTCGCGGCGGCAGCGCCAGCAATTACGACGTCATCTCGCCCTCGAGCGATGTTGCCACCAGCATCGCCGCCGCCGGCCTCGCCGCTCCGCTCGACCTTGCGAAAATTCCGTCGTACTCGCAGCTCTCCGAGCGCCTTCGCGCCTTGCCGCTCGTCCGCGTGAATGGAAATGTGTACGGCGTCCCGTTTACCTGGGGACCGAACCCTCTCCTCTACGACACGACCGCCTTTCCTCAGCCTCCGGACAGCTGGGCCGTTCTTTGGAATGCAAAGCTGAAAGGTAAAATTTCGATCTGGGACGAACTCTCCACCATCTATATGGCGGCGCAAATCCTAGGCTACGACAAGCCCGATCCCAGCCATCTCTACAACCTGACCGACGAAGAGCTCGACAACGTGAAGAAAAAGCTCATCGAACTAAAACCCAATATCCGCAAGATGTGGACCACCGGCGGCGAACTCACCAACCTGTTCGAAAATCACGAAATCGTCGCCGCGATGGGCTGGCCCCTGATGACCAACCAGCTCCGCAAAGTGAACTTCCCCATCGCCGAGATTATCCCCAAAGAAAATACCACCGGCTGGATCGATCACCTCATGATTACCACCGCCAGCGAGCACAAGGACCTCGCCACCGAATTCCTGGAATACATGATCGAAGCCAAAACGCAGAAAGCCGTCACCGACGTTACCGGATACGACCCCTCCAATCCGCAAGCTGCCCAGTTCATGACCGACGAACAGAAGAAATCCCTGCACCTCGACGACGTGGACCAGTACATGAAGCGCATCTATTTCTGGCAGCAGGTCCCTCGCCGCGAGAAGTACACCGAGATCTGGAATGAAGTAAAGGCCGCGCAGTGATGCGATCCGTCTCGATTCCGGCCTGCACTCTCTTCGGTAATCATCGATGAACGCTTCGCCTGCAACCGCTGGTTCGCTGCTCTCCATTCGCGAAGTCGTGAAACGATTCGGCGCTCGTCCCGTTCTTCGCGGAATCTCTCTGGAAGTCGCTTCCGGCGAATTTCTCACGATTCTAGGCGAGAGCGGCTCGGGCAAGACAACGCTTCTGCGCTTGATCGCCGGTTTCGAGCAGCTCGATGGCGGCGAAATTCGAATGGGTGGCGAAAGGCTCGACCATATCCCTCCGCACCTTCGCCCGGTCAACACCGTGTTTCAGAGCTACGCCCTGTTTCCCCATCTCAGCGTCTTCGACAATGTTGCCTACGGGCTGCGGGCGAAGAATGTCGCGAAGCGCGACATCCCTGGCCGCGTCGCGCAAGCTCTCAGCATGGTGAAGATGAGTGAGTTCGCTAAATCACCTCCCGCTCGCCTCAGCGGCGGGCAGCAGCAGCGCGTTGCGCTCGCGCGCGCCCTTGTAAACCGCCCCAGTGTTCTCTTGCTCGATGAGCCGCTTTCCGCGCTCGACGCCAACCTTCGTCGCCAGATGCAAATCGAGCTGAAGTCGCTTCAGCGCGAAGTCGGCATCACCTTTATTTTTGTTACCCACGACCAGGAAGAGGCCATGGCTCTCTCGGACCGGATTGCACTTGTACGTGCCGGTTTGCTCGAACAGGTCGCCAATCCCCGCGAGATTTACGGCCGTCCGGCATCCGCGTACGCCGCGCAGTTCATCGGACAAACGAATCTCTTGCGCGCGCACGTGCAAAACGGCGTGGCGACGTGTGGATCGCTGCGGTGGCAATCGTCTGCAGCGCCGGGCAGCGCTAGTTTTTCACTTCGCCCGGAATCCATCCGTCTCAGCGTGTCCGCCAATTCCACTCCGCCATCGGCGTCGGGCGGCGTCGCGCGCTTCCGCGGGCAGATTCGGAATCAAACCTTCGGCGGCGCGATGGATCTTCTCGAGATCGACTGCGGCGACTCCCGGATTCTGCGCGCTCGCATCCCGAGTCCCGGCCCGCTAACCGGCGAACAGGAATTTGAATTCGGAGCCAACGACGTCGTCGCCGTTCGCGACGGAGAACCAAACTAGCCGTGTACACGCGCGCCTACAAGGCGGCCGTCACCATCCCGCCCCTTCTTTGGGTGGCGCTCTTCTTGCTCATCCCCTACGCCATCCTTTTCTGCTACAGCTTCTGGTCCGTCTCGCCGCAGCAAACAATCGTCCACAGTTGGAACCTTCAGAATTACGCGCAACTGATCCGCAATCCGATCTACGTCTCGGTGCTTTTTCGCTCGATGCGAATCGCCGGCGCGGTCACGCTGCTGGCGCTGCTGCTCGGCTACCCGCTTGCCTACTTCCTCTCGTTTCACGCGACGAAGCGAAAAGACCTGCTCTACCAACTCGTCATCATTCCGCTCTGGGCCAGCTATCTCGTCCGCGGTTACGCCTGGAAGACAATCCTCGGCAGCGACGGAGTGCTGAACGGGCTCCTGCAATATCTCCACGTCACCCGTCACCCCGTCGAATTTTTCCTCTACAGCCCGTTTGCCGTCGTGCTTACGCTCACTCACATCTACACGCCGTTTACATTTCTGCCCATTTACGCATCGCTGGAACATGTTCCGCGAAACCTTGTCGAGGCATCGCACGATCTCGGCGCGTCTCCCTGGTCCACATTTCGACGCGTGATTATCCCGCTGTCGCTGCCCGGCATATTGGCCGGCGCCACTTTCGCATTCGTGCTAACGCTCGGCGATTTTCTGGCGCCGCTCCTGGTCGGCGGCGCGAGCGGCATCATGATCTCGAATATCGTGGTCAGTCTGTTCGGCGCCGCATACAACTGGCCGCTCGGCGCCGCCATTTCACTCTGCATGCTCGTGCTGGTGGTGACCCTGCTCTTTGCCACCGAGCGCCTCGAAAGGAAGCTAACTTTGTCATGAGTGGCGGATTCAATTCCGGCCGTGCGCCACTGCTGACGGCTTACGCCGCTCTCGTCTATGCCTTCCTCTATTTCCCGATCGTCGTCCTCGTCGTCTATTCCTTCAACGGCTCCGGCGTCGGCGGATTCCCTCCCTCCGCTTGGACATTCGATTGGTATCGCCAGCTTTTTCAGGACGGCTCACTCTGGGACGCCGTCCTCAACAG
>JBOGNA010000164.1:0-47536 GCA_050746925.1 Candidatus Acidiferrales bacterium | reverse complement strand
TGTTACCGGCGCCTGCCTTTTCTCAGAACCGCTCGCGCGCGCAATGTATTTCTGATCGTTCTCAACGACCTGCGCGGACGATACCAATTCGCGATCGTGGGTTACGTGGTGATGCCGGAGCACGTTCATCTACTGCTGAGCGAGCCGAAGAAGGGCGATCCTTCCCTCGTCGTGCAGCTCTTGAAACAGCGCGTCTCCCGCCGCCTGCGAAGCAGAACTCGTGCGAAAACTTCCGCGCGCCAGCTTAGCCTCTGGAACGATGGCTCGAACTCCGCTCACCGCAGTTTCTGGCAGCGCCGCTTCTACGATTTCAACGTCTGGAGCCGCAAGAAGCGAACCGAGAAATTGCACTACATGCACATGAATCCGGTGAAGCGAGGCTTAGTGGAAGACGCGAAACTGTGGTCCTGGAGCAGCTACCGCTTCTATCAGTACGGAGAAGAAAATCTGTGCACGCCGGACGGATTAAGGGATTAGGAAGAGGACAAAACTAAAAGAGAAAAACCCAAAACAGAAGAAAAAGAACCAAACTCTCCCACCGTTCGAAAACCGCGAACGATGGGGCACCCGCAAAAGCCAAGGCTCACGTGAATTGAAAGGGCGCGCCACACGCCTGTTGCGGTGTCTACCTTTGGCGGTTTGGGTCGTTTCGCCGCTCGCTGTACCCGACCCAGCGAGCGCCGTCGCATCCTGAGGATAAATACTCCGATAGGCTCGATTCATCATCCCGATCCTTGTCCTTCAAATAGATCACGTCATCAACGACAAAGTGGCCGTTTTCCTGTACCACTATTGCTGCTACGTGCCAAATCCATGGGCTCGCCGCCGACCCCCAGGTGAGCCTGACATACACGCGAAACGAGCCATTCCTTTCCTGACGGGCTTCATCAATGTGGAAAGCACGAGGTGAGGTTCTTTCGTCGTCACCTGAAAAGAGACCTGATTCCAACCATGCAAACCCTGGCTTTTCGTTTGGGTCCGGATGCTGCCGACCCCAATCAGTTGAGCAGGCAACAGCTAAGTCAATCTTGTGAAGCAGTACTTTGCTGAGGTATGGCGAGAAAATCTTTATGTCCGCGCCCTCCAGGATACCGACGGGGTGACGAGCGACTACCTCACGATAGAGGCTCTGGACCATCGCTTCAGGCTGCTTCGTTACGCTAGGCGGTTTACTCGATTGAGCAAGCTGGCTCGGAGCCAGCGT
Source organism: Candidatus Acidiferrales bacterium (assembly GCA_050746925.1). Lineage (GTDB taxonomy): Bacteria > Acidobacteriota > Terriglobia > Acidiferrales > UBA7541 > Palsa-295. The sequence continues at coordinate 46,332 of JBOGNA010000164.1, read as the reverse complement.
CGTAGCGAACTGCACAAGAAGGATGCACCGGATAAGAGTCATTTGGTCACCTCGGCGCTACCAAGATTACGTAATAAGCGCTAGAGTTGTTCGATACGTTCGACCCGCCCGGGTGTAGCTCTCGCGGCTGAGGTGGGTGAGCTTTCTGTCCCGTGCCGACGCGCGCTGGCCACTGATCCAGAATCCAAATACTGCCATTCGCCCCGCGCCCCAGATAGATTCCAGAGTTTTTGTTTTGATCTTTTCCGGGATAACGGGCGGGTGGCCCACCCTTCGCGTTTTCGTGTACTTGGTTCCCACAATTAAAGCGCTCGGCGAGCGGATGATACCACTTGCTTAGTTCACTGGGGCGTACCGCCTCGATTTTGCGGGCGCATTCAGCTTTTGCGGGTGCCCCATCCTTTGCGCTCTTCGCAAAGGGTGGGGGTTTTGGTTTTGATCACCGTCCATCAGGGCTCTTGATTCTCACGAACAGCGTGCAGGCGCGTCATCAAACTCGAAAAAGGACGCTCACTCCCGCTCGGCGGCGGTCTCGCTGGCCAATTCATCCCGTATGAAGCCCCGCGCAGCGCTTGCCTTACGCGCTGCCCCACCCGAGTGTGCATTTTCATTTTTGCTTTTCCGTTTTCCACATTTCCACATCCTCCCCGCTAATCTGCGGATTCCAATCACCCTGATTTCGCGCTACCATCGGTCGTTTTCACATGGCGATAAGAACGACACTATCGAACGCGGCTCTGCGGTATCGAGGAGAGTCCGCGTCGCGGCCTGCGACGATTCGCGGCGCCGCAGCGCGTTATCCCAGCACTGAATCCAAACGGGTTACCGCCGGATTTCTAATCGCAAATACGCGATTAGTATTTCGCCTAACTCATAGAAAACACAGCCACCTAAAAATTTCTAATCGCAAATGGATCGCGATTTGTCGCATCGATTCGCATGGCGCGAGCGAATCCCCTGGTCGCACACCACTGGCGCAGGCTCGCACGCTCGACATATTCTCGCGCAATCGCCGTCGCCACTGCTCCGGCCGTCGCACCCCTTTCACAAATCACGAGTTACGAATCACGAGTCACGGTATCTTTATCTCCTGTAAACGTGGACGAGAAGGTAGATTCGAAAAGCCCGGAAGCGCAATCGCGAACGGCGGCTATGCGTTACCGTCTCGCACATGCATCAGAATACGTAGCACACGCAAGGAGGCCGCATCATGAAACTTCGGGACATCGCCGAATCGCTCGGCTGCATCCTGGAAGGCGACGCGCAACTCGAAATCACCGGCGTTGCCGGCATCGAGGACGCCAAGCCCGGCGACCTCACCTTCCTCGCGAACCGCAAATATCGCACGGCGCTGGAGACGACGCGCGCCTCCGCGATCCTCGTCGTGCCCGATGCCGGCCCGGTGCGTATCGCAGCACTTCGCTCCGCGAACCCGTATCTTGATTTCGCACGCGCCATCGAACTTTTCCACCCGGCGCCGGCCTTCCCCGCCGGAGTACACCCCACCGCCGTCATCGCGAATTCCGCAAAAATCGGCGCCGGAGCGCACATCGGTCCGTACTGCTACGTCGATGAGGGCGTTGAAATCGGGCGCAACGCCGTGCTGCACAGTTTCGTTTCGATTTATCGCGGCGCGAAAATAGGCGACGATTTTTTCGCGCATTCGCATTGCGCCGTTCGCGAGCGGTGCTGCATCGGCCACCGCGTACTTCTGCAAAACGGCGTTGTGATCGGCAGCGACGGATTCGGCTTTGCGCGCAAGGCCGACGGAAGCTGGTACAAGATGCGACAGTCTGGAATCGCAATCATCGGCGACGACGTCGAAATCCAGGCGCACAGTGCCGTCGATCGCGCCACGGTGGGTGAAACGCAGATCGGCCGCGGATCGAAGCTCGATAATTTCGTGCAGGTGGGCCACGCGTCGAGAGTCGGTGAAGACACTTTGCTCTGCGGCCAGGTCGGCCTTGCGGGCACCACGCGCGTGGGAAATAAATGTATTCTCGCCGGCCAGGTGGGAGCCGCGGGACATCTCACTATCGGCGATGGTGCCACGCTCACCGCGCAGAGCGGCGTTCCCGGCGACGTTCCCGCCGGCGCGCTCTACTCGGGATATCCGGCGATGGACAATCTCGCCTGGCGAAAATCGATCGCCGTTTTCAATCGCCTGCCGGAATTGCAGAAAGAATTGCGCGAGCTGCGCGCCGAAGTTGCCGAGCTTCGCGGAAAGGCGACGCGGGGATGAATCGAGGCAAACAAACGTCGATGCGATGCGCCAACAAATCCCTGCCTGACATTCTTCGACCATTCGATCGGGATGGTCGAGGAGTCCTGAGCTCAAACCCGGGTCAACGGATATCCACGAGCGCTCACTCTGCATCTCGATAGGACGGAACGGGCTGCTGGTCCTCGGGCAGGCCGGCCGCGACCAGCGCTTCGACGCGCGCCAGCAACTCCGCGCGGCGGTCCATCGTATATTGCGACGCATCGACCGCAGGGCCGAATCGTACCAGCACCTCGCCCGGCCGCATCGTCCAATCGCCCTTGCGCATCAGGTGCTGCGCGCCGGAAATCGACACCGGCACGATCGGGACGCCGGCCTGGATCGCCATCACGAAAGTTCCCTTTTTGAATGGGCGCAGCCGCCCGTCGGGGCTTCGCGTGCCTTCCGGATAGACTGCAAACGAAAGCCCGCCCTGCAGAACGCCCACGGATACATCCACGCTCGCCGCTGCCGCTTCCTTGTCGGCGCGATCTACAGGAACGAATTTCGCCATGCGCATGGCCTTCGAAAGAATTGGAATGCGAAACAATTCCTTTTTCACCAGGAGCGAGATGCGCCGCGGAATGGCGGGAACGAATGCAAGCGGATCGACGTTGGAGATGTGGTTCGCGGCAAAAATACAAACTCCGTGCGGAATATTCTCCAGGCCTTCAACGCGCACCTCGATTTTCGCGATCCGCAACGAGGCGCGCACCGTTCGCATCGCCATTTCGTACATCGCGTCCGGAGTGCCGGTGACGAGACTCCAGAGAATGTAGAACGGCATCACCAGCAGGAGCGCGAGCCCGAGAAACAAAACGACGGCAACGGTGCGAATCATTTTGCTTCGCGCGATTCGGCACGCGATTTGCGCCCCGGCCTTACGCGCGCCTCGGATTCGCGAAAGGCGCGCATGCTAATCGGTGGTGCCATGCAGCAGGCCCGCGCGAATCCGGGCTTGCTTATCCGCCGGATGCGCTACTTCGACAATTGTGCAGCGATTTTCCTCGCGCGAGCCAAGCGCAAACGTAAACTCCAATTCCTGCCCTTCGCGCCGCACTTTCACCTTTATGCTTTCACCAGGCGAGCGGTCGCGGAGCCAAGTCGAGGGTCGGCTCTGCAGCGGCGCGCCGTTCAGCGTCTCGATCACATCACCCGCGCGCAACCCCGCTGTTTCGGCGTTGCCTCCCGGCATCACGGCCGACACAACGATTCCGCCTGGCGCCCGGCCCGGATAAAAACCCAGATCGGCGTCCTGCTTCAATTCGGTCTTGAGCGCGAGCCCGGCCGGCGCGAGCATTTCATCGTACGGAATTTCGTCGAGGCCCGAAACAAAACGGCGGAAGAATTCATCGAAGCTTTTGCCCGACACTTCTTCGACGACCGCGCGGATGCCGGCGCTCTCGTCGTAAAACTTCCCCTGCTTCGCATACTCGTCGTTCAAGCGGCGAATCACATCATCGAGCGACTTGTGATTATCGGTCGCGTCGCGGATGGCGATGTCCAGCGTGTCGCCAATGAGCTGTCCTTTGTTGTAGTAGGAAATGCTGCGGTCGTATCGATTGTAAGCGTCGTATTTATCGAACCATGTATCGAGACTTGACTCTTCGACGCTCTGCCATTTGCGCGCCGGACGTGATTGCAGCTCGCAAATCTGGTCGGCCAGGTCGCTGTAGAATTTGTCCTTCGACCAGATTCCGCTGCGCTCAAGCGTGAACGAGCCGTAGGCGCTCGTCACTCCCTCGGCAAACCAAAGGGCGCGTGAATACTGCTCCTTCGTGTAATCGACGGGCTCGAGGCTCTGCGGCCGGATGCGCTTCACGTTCCAGGCATGAAAGAATTCGTGTGCGGCAATGGAGACAGCCATCTCGACCGAAGTCGCGCCAATCGCAGTGCAGTTCGAGTGCTCCATGCCTCCGCCGCCCACTTCCGGATAGGGCCCGATATGGAAGAAGAATGTGTACTCCTTGAACGGCGGACCTCCCATCACCTTCATTTCGTAGCCGGTAATCTTTTTGAGCGAGTCCTCGAGCGCGCTTTTGTTCCAGTCTTTGCTGTCCACCGCCACGCGGAAATGCGCGCCGCCGTTGTCGAAATCGAACTCTTCAAATTTGCCGATCTCCACCGGCGCATCGACGAGCTTGTCATAGCTCTCGGCTGAAAACGATCCTGGTGCACCGCCCGCCGGAAGCTCCGCAATCGCCCGCCAGCCCGGAGGCACATCCGTGAACGCGACCACTACATTTTCGCTGCGCCGATCGGGCAGATACATGAGAGTCTCGGCAAAATTGAGAAATGCGTGGTGAGCGTTCAATTGCGAATTGAACGGCCCGGCGTCGTTCCACTCGATTGAATACTCGATCGTCAGACTTCCCCGGGCGGGAGAAGCAATCGGAATCCGCCAGGTCTGTTTGTCGAGTTTGTAGGCGGAGAGCGCGACCCCCGCCGGCACCGTCCGGGCGGCTCGGACGTCGCGAACGCGATAGGCGAAATCGCGAATCTGGTAGAGCGCGTTCCAAGCCGGAAGGGCCACGACGATCGAATCGTCGTTTTCTCCGACGTGAATTTGCATCTCGATTTGGAATCGATGCTTCTCGGGGTGCGCGAGCGAAACCTTGTATTCGACGGTCGCGGCAGCGGGACGCGCGGCGAAAACAGATACGAGCAGCGAAACGGCAGCGGCACAGCGCAGGGCAACTTTCCAGGGCGTCATCCACGAACTCCAGCGCGAGATTTTAGCTTTTCGAGCAATTTGGCCGAGAGACCATCGAAGCTTCCGTTCGACATCACCATCACCATATCGCCGGGCGCGGCGTGCGCGGCGAAATATTCCGCAATGGCTTCGGCCGATGTGAAAGCCTGCGCCGTGCGTCCGCGCTTTCGGATCGACTCGGCCACAGCATCAGGCGAGAAGCGATCCTCGTCTGCGAGCAATTGCGCGCGGTTCACCGGACCGATGACGACAGCATCGGCGACGGCAAGCGCTTCCGGCAGCACGTCTTGAAAAATCTTGCGCCGCATCGTATTCGAGCGCGGCTCGATGGCCGCCCAGATCTTGCGGCCGGGCCATCGGGTGCGCGCGGCTTCCAGTGTCATCCGGATTGCGGTCGGGTGGTGCGCAAAGTCCTCAACGACTAAAATGCCGCCGGCTTCTCCCTTTATTTCCATGCGACGGCGAACGCTTTGAAACGTAGCCATCGCGCGCTCGATGGCTTCACACTCGATACCACGTCCGTACGCGATCGCGACGGCGGCCAGCGCATCGAGCACATTGTGCTTCCCAGCGACGGGCATGCGAATGCGCGTCACTTCACTGCCCTTGTACGCAATGCGGAATTCGGTGGCCGCGTCGTGCCACAGGATGTCGCCCGCGCACCAGTCGCAATCCGGAGTGAGGCCGAAGGTTTCGACCGGACAGAACGCTTTCGCGGCAGCGGCTTTCAAATCGGGGCTTTCGCCCCAGATGAGAATCCTTCCCCGGCGAGGGACAAGATTCACGAGCCGCCTGAACTGCAGCGCGATCGCCTCAAGATTCGGATAGATGTCCGCGTGATCGTATTCGAGCGAAGTAAGAATTAATTCGTCGGGGTGGTAGTGGAGGAACTTGGGACCGCGATCGAAGAATGCCGTCTCATACTCATCGCCTTCGATGAGGAATTCTTCCCCGCCCCCGAGGCCGTAGCTGCGGTCGCTGAAATTGGGAACGATGCCGCCAACGAGGAAATCAGGCCGCCGCCCGGCGACGTGGAAAATCCAGGCAAGCATGGCCGTGGTCGTGGTTTTACCGTGCGTGCCGGCGACGACGATGGAAGTGTGCCCGGCGATGAAATAGTCCTCGAGGAGCTGAGGCATCGAGCAGTACGGGATTTTTTCGTCGAGGATCAGCTCGAGCTCGGGATTCCCGCGCGCGATCACGTTGCCGACTACGACCAGATCCGGGGCAGGCTTGAGATTTTCCTCGCGGAAGCCTTCATTCCATCGGATTCCGAGCGAATCTAGAAGAGTGGATGCCGGAGGATAGACGTTGAGGTCCGAGCCGGTGACGTGGAAGCCGCGCTCTTTCAACATGCCTGCCACGGGCGCCATCGCGGCGCCAGCGATTCCCAGCAGGTGAATGTGCTCGGCGTTCTTTCCTGCGCGCGTTGAAATGTCAGTCTCCTCGGAGTGCAAACATCAAAACCGCCGGCAAGATGCCGGCGCTATAAAAGCAACACCGCCGCCGCTGTTCGGGAGCTACGAGCATGCCGGCTCAAGGATTTCGAGATTCGTCCGGCGGTCCGTGGATAGACGAGCGCGGACGCCGAGCGGTAGCGTAAGCATCGGCCGTGATGTGTGCCCGATCGGTGCGCCCCATACGATCGGGATTCCGAGTGGGGCCATTATTCGGCGCACTACGTCCCTCACGCTCTCGCTGCCGGCCGGCGGATCGCAATCCGGAAAGTCGCCGAACACCACGCCCGCACACTCGCGAAATTTTCCGGCTTGCATCAGGTGGATCAGCGCGCGGTCCACTTGCCACGGCTTCATCCCACGGTCTTCCAAAACCAAGATTGCTCCATCGGTGCCGAGTTCCCAGGGGGTGCCAAGCGTGGCTTCGACAAGATTCAGGCAACCGCCGAGCAGAGTCCCTTCCACGACGCCCGGCGCGAGCGGCTCGCCTTGGAGATCGAGCGTCCACCCATGCTTCGATTCCGTGAGCGCCCGGGCGAGGCTTTCGCGATCGTATCCTCTCGGCTCGCCGGCGCCGTGATCCAGTCCGGCCGCAACCATCGGGCCATAGAGCGTGACCCAGTGAACTTTCTGCCAGAGGTAAACATGCAAAGACGTGATATCGCTGAAGCCGCAGAAAATCTTCGGCGATGTGCCGGGATTGTGGAAGCATTCAAGCAGGTAGTTCGAGCCGTAACCGCCACGCGTGCAGAAAATGGCGCGTGTCTCGGGCTCCGCGATGGCGGCTTTCAGCGCACCCACTCGCGCATCGACGGCGCCTGCGAAGAATCCTTGCTTTGCCAAAACGGCCGCCCGATCCAGTCTCGGCTCGTAGCCCATTTTCTTCAGCTCGTCGCAGCCTTTCTTTACGCGTTCTTCTTCGACGGGACTCGACAGAGAAACGATTCGAACGGCGTCACCCGAACGCAGCGCAGGCGGCTTGAGAGGCTGAGGCATGTGGCGCTGTCGAGAATAAGGAATTTTTGCAGGCGAGTCCAGAAGCGGAACGCCGGGCGTTTACATCCGCGCAGCAGGGAGAGAAGCGACGGGCGAAACGAGGAGACGGCTGAACCTCAGTTTACGGGGAATTCGACAGAAGGTGAAACACCGCCGTCCGGCGCCGGGTTCGAGGCGGAGACGCTTCCCGCACCGGGCGCGGCGAGATCCTGAGTGGTGAAACTGACCATCAACTGCGAAGCGCTGACGAACGTAGTCAGGCGCGTACTTCCATTCCAATTCACAACTGACGTGGGCACGAAGCCGGTTCCCGCAACACTTACCACGAATGGACCTGCAGTGCCTGCCATCGCGTTCGGTGGGTTGAACGAAGTGATCTTAGGCGCGCCGTTGGCCACTGGATTCACGATAAACGTAATGGCATTCGAGGTGCCGCCGGGATCGGGGTTCACCACGGTGACTTGGACCGAAGCGCCCTGATCGGCAACGTCGGCAGCCGTGATGGAAACTTCCAATTCACCCGTGGTCGCATTGAACTTCGTCGCGCGCATCGTACCGTCCCAGAATCCGACGGAAGTCTTAATGAATCCTGATCCGCTGATGAAAAGAGTAAAGCCTGCGCTGCCGGCAACAAGGCCGTCTGGAGAGATCGTGGTGATCGCGGGAGTGGGCGGCGGGCCCGTGGTGCCGCTGGAACAGCTGTTCAGCAATACGCTTAGCAACGCAACCAGCGCGACCGCAGTCCACCGCGAACGTGTCAAGCAACTCCTCCTGAAGTCTTTTCGACAATCCCGAGGCCGCTCGGGACCCGGCTGGGAACGCGAGGAAAACCGAAGCGCCTTCGAAATCCGCCCGGCAGAGCGAGCATTTGAATTGATAGCATCCGCCGCGCAAGCCGTCAACTCGGATTCCCGCCGCGGCCGATTGGTTGGCTTGCTCCGGAACGTCCGCGCGAACTCACGGGTGGATCGGATGTACTTCGCAATGAACGTTGAGCGAGCTGAGTCGATTGAGAAGATCGCGCTCCTGCGCGGTGGTAACGTCGGCGTCGAATTCGACGACGGCCGATCCCGCGTCCGTCCTGTGCGTCTTCCAGCGCTGCGCCGGAACGCCTACCTGCTGCGCGATCTGGTGAACGCGATCGAGAATGTTGGGAATTCCGGCGGGAGTAGTCATCGTAAAGGTGAGCAAGCGCGTATGTAACCCGACTCGATCCTCGACCAAACCAAGAAATACGAGGGCCACGAGAAGCAGCAGAGTGGTGAACACGGCGGTGACGGGAAGGCCGGCGCCCACGGCCATGCCCACGCTGGCGATAACGAAAATGGTCGCGGCGCTGGTGATGCCCATCACGGCGCCCCGCTCGCGGATCACGACGCCCGCGCCGATAAAGCCGATGCCGGGAATGATCTGCGCGGCAATGCGCGTGTGGTCTCCGCCGACGTTGGACGCCATTTCGTAGGAGATGACCGTGAACAGAGCCGCACCCATGCAGATGAGCATGTTGGTGCGAAGGCCGGCGGGTTTATGGCGCAGCTCGCGCTCGAGTCCCACTGCTCCGCCGAGCAAGCCGGCCAGCAGCATCCTTCCAACGATTACAGTGCTGAGATCGTGCAGCATGGCACCCCCTGCCCGCGCAGGCGGAATTCTACAACGACTGGAGGCGCGGGGGGCGCGAGAGATTACAACGTAAAGGAAGTGAGTTTCGAGAAGCGGCGGGCGCGCGCCGTGATTTCGCTCTTCTTCACCGAGGTGAGGCGCTCCACACCGAAACGCTCGCACGTAAAGCTGCCCATCACCGAACCGTACACCATGGCGCGGCGGAGCGTGACTTGGTTGACGCGGCCGGCGCTCGCGAGGTAGCCCATGAAGCCACCGGCAAAGCTGTCGCCGGCGCCGGTTGGATCGTGGACTTCCTCGAGCGGGAATGCGGGAACAGCGAAGAGAAAATCGCGATGAACGAGCAGCGCGCCGTGCTCACCGCGCTTGATGACCAGAATCTTGGGCCCCATCTTGAAGATGTCGCGCGCGGCGCGCGTGAGATTGTGCTCGCCGGTCAGCTGGCGCGTCTCGTCGTCGTTGATCACGAGGACTTGAATGTGCTTCAGCGTTTCGCGCAGCTCCGAGCCCGTGCGCTCGATCCAGTAGTTCATCGAATCGAGGCCCACGAGAGCGGGCTTGCGTTTTACCTGTTTGAGTACGGAGAGCTGAAGAGTGGGCTGGATATTTCCGAGGAAGATAAAGCGTGTGTCGAGGTAGGACGGCGGCAGTTTGGGCTGGAAATTCGCGAATACGTTGAGTTCGGTGGTGAGCGTGGTGCGTTCGTTCATGTTCTGGTTGTAGCGGCCGGCCCAGAAAAACGATTTGCCGGGGGCGTGCTCGAGGCCTTCGAGATCGATTTTTCCGCCGCGGCCGCGCAGGACGGCTTTGTCCTTATCGGTGAAATCGTCGCCGACGATTCCGACCACACGCACGGGCGTGAAGTGGCTGGCCGCCAGCGCGAAATAGCTAGCCGCTCCGCCGAGCGTGCGATCTACTTTTCCGAACGGCGTTTCGATTCCGTCGAAGGCAACCGAGCCGACCACCAGCAGTGACATGAAATCTCCCGATTGCAGAAACTATTTATCGAGGTACTTACCAAGTATCGGCGCGAGCCGCTTTTTCGTTACCGCGGGAATCAGCTTGCGATCGGTAAGGATCGCATGCGCCAGCGCAGCGCCGCATTTGCACTTGCGCTCCTCGGGAAGCTCGCGAACTACTTCTTGAAGAGCGCGCTGCACATTCTCCGTATTGCGATTCAGATTGGCGATGATTTCGCTCACCGTGACGGCGTCGTGTTGCGGGTGCCAGCAGTCGTAGTCGGTGATCATGGCGATCGTGGCGTAGCAGATCTCCGCCTCGCGGGCGAGCTTTGCTTCGGTGAGGTTGGTCATGCCAATCACGTCGAAGCGGAGCTGGCGGTACGTGTGCGATTCCGCGAGCGTGGAGAATTGCGGGCCTTCCATGCAGACGTAGGTGCCGCCCCGATGCGCTTTGATGCCGGCGTGCTCGCAGGCCTCGGCCAGATGGGCGGCAAGATGCGTGCACGTGGGCTTGTCAAAGCCAACGTGCGCGACGATGCCACCGCTGAAAAACGTAGAAGCGCGCAAGCGCGTGCGGTCGAAGAACTGGTCGGGAATGAGAAAATCGAGCGGCGGCAGATCGTCGCGAAGAGAACCCACCGCGCTGACGGAAATCAGTTGCTCGACGCCGAGCAGTTTCATGGCGAAAATGTTGGCGCGATAGTTGATTTCACTCGGCGAGTAGCGGTGGCCGCGTCCGTGACGCGCCAGGAACGCGACGCGGCGCCCTTCGAGGGTGCCCACGACGAAAGCGTCAGAGGGATTGCCGAAGGGAGTCTTCACGCGAACCTCGCGTGCGTCCGTGATACCGGGCATCGAGTAGAGGCCGCTGCCGCCGATGATGCCGATCTTCACCGCTGGATTGCTGGTCTTTCCTACTGCCTTGCTCCTCGGGCGCGTTTTCTTTTGGGCCATGCGTCAGTCCACCCTCACCGGCTCGATTTCGACTTTTCCGTCGCGCTCTCGCAGGTACGCAGCGGGCACATGAGGATCGTGCACGAAAAGCGCGAGCCATTCTCCCTGGATCACCTGCGGAATCCACTTTTTCTTGTTCTCGAGCGTTTGTAGAGGATAGAGGTCGTAGCTCATGATCCACGGGAGAGAAAGATGCGCGGTTGTCGGCACGAGGTCGTCAAACAGGAATGCGGCTTTGCCGCCGCCGTGCAGCCGGACGCACATCATGTCCGCGTTGTGGCCGGGCGTGCGAATCAACTCGACGCCCGGAGCGATGACGCGATCGTCACCGATCAGCGAAAGCTTTCCCGAGGCTTCGATGGGCATGAAATTTTCGGGAATGTAGCTGGCGCGGTCGCGCTCGGTGGGATTTTTCGCGTGCTCGAATTCGCCGCGCTGGACAACGTACCGCGCGTTCGGGAATGCGGGGACCACTTTGTCCCTTACGATGCGCGTGTTGCCGCCGCAGTGGTCGAAATGGAGATGCGTGTTGACGACGATGTCGATGTCGTCGGGGTGGCAGTCGTAGTCGCGCAGGCGGTCGATCAGCGTGGGACCTTCCAGCGCGTAGATGTCGCGAAATTTGCCGCTCATCTTGTCGCCGGCGCCGGTCTCGATCAGGATGCGCTTCCCTCCCGCGTAAACGAGAAGCGAATTCATGGCCATCGCGATTCGATTGCGGGAATCGGGCGGCGCTTTCTTTTCCCACATCGGCTTGGGAATTACGCCGAACATGGCGCCGCCGTCGAGCCCGAAGCGGCCTGCTTCGAGAATATGAAATTCCACGTCTCCGAGCTTCAATGTTTCGCTCCGATTCCCGCGCGCGCGAGAATCTCGTTCACCGCGGCGTAGGGGTCTTTTTTGCGGGCTGCTACTTCCGCCGCCAGCGCTTCGAACTGCGATTCGTTCATGTGCTGGCCGACGACGCGTTCCATCAGGCGCGTTTCCAGCAGGCGCAACAACCATTCCTTCCAGTGAGCGATCTCGCGAGTGCGGCGCTCATCGGCTTGATCGAAATGTTCGCGAAAAAGCGCAATCTGTTGGGTCAGCACGTCGATGCCTTTGTTTTCCGTGGCGATCGTGCGGATAATCGGAGGCTTCCAGCCGTCGCGCTCGGGGACGATCGAGAGAACACCGCGAAGCTGCGATTCGAAGCGGTCCGCGCCTTCGCGGTCCGATTTGTTGATCACGAAGATGTCGCCGATTTCCATCAAGCCGGCTTTCAAGCTTTGCACGTCGTCGCCCATGCCAGGGACCAGCACGACGATCGTGCAATCGGCCAGGCGAACGATTTCAATTTCGCCCTGGCCGACGCCGACCGTTTCAACCAGAATCATTTGTTTGCCGGCTGCGTCGAGCAGCAGGGCGGTGTCGCCGGTGGCTTGCGCGAGTCCTCCCAGATATCCTCGCGTCGCCATGGAGCGAATGAAGATGCCGGAGTCCGTCGCGTGGCCCTGCATGCGGACGCGATCGCCGAGAATGGCGCCACCGGTGAACGGGCTCGAGGGGTCGACGGCGATGATACCGACGGTCTTCTTCTCGGCGCGATAGTGGCTCGCGAGCCGATCGACCAGCGTGCTCTTGCCGGTCCCCGGCGCGCCGGTGATGCCGACAAGATAGGCTTTGCCCGTGTGCGGAAAGAGCTGGCGGAGGATTTCCTCGGCTTCTCCGGAGCGATTCTCGATTGCCGATACGGCGCGCGAGATCGCGCGCACATCGCCTGCGCGAACCTGTTCTGCCCAGTTGTCGACGGAGACGGTCATCAATCGGCCGGGGATGATTCTCGCACAAGTGGTTATTATTTTTTGCCGAGAATCTGGCGGGCGATTACCATGCGCTGAATTTCGCTGGTGCCTTCGCCGATGGTGCAGAGTTTTACGTCGCGATAGAATTTTTCCGCCGGATAATCTTTGATGAAGCCGTAGCCGCCGTGAATCTGGACGGCTTCATTGGCGACGCGCACGGCGACTTCCCCGGCGTAGAGCTTGGCCATGCTGGATTCGCTGGTGATGCGCGCGTCGTAATCGCCGGCGGCGATGGCGCGATCAGCCAGCCAGGCAGCTTTGTAAGTGAGCAGGCGGGCGGCTTCGATTTCCATGGCCATGTCCGCCAGCTTGAATTGAATGGCCTGAAATTCACCGATGGGCTTGCCGAACTGCTTGCGCTGCTTGGCGTATTTCACGGAGCACTCGTAGGCGCCTTGCGCCATCCCGAGCCCAAGCGAGGCGATGGAGATGCGGCCGCCGTCTAGAATCTGGAGGCTGTTGACGAAGCCTTCGCCTTCTTTGCCCAGAAGACTTTCCGCGGGCACGCGGCAATCGGTGAAGACCACTTCGGAAGTGTCGCTCGCGCGCAGCCCGAGCTTGTTTTCTTTCTTGCCGGGGCGAAAGCCGGGAGTTCCCTTCTCGATGACGAAGGCTGAGATTCCGTGGCTCTTCTTTCCGGCGTCCGTAACAGCCATGCCCACGCAAACGTCCGCGTAGTGGCCGTTAGTCGTAAACGTTTTGGAGCCATTGATAAGCCAGCCGCTATCTTTGCGAACGGCGGTGGTGCGAGTGCCTCCTGCATCCGAACCGGCTTCAGGCTCGGTAAGCGACCAGCAGCCCAGCTTCTTTCCCTGCGCGAGCGGCGTGACGTACTTTTTCTTTTGCTCTTCGGTTCCGAATTTGTAGATGTGGTTCGTGCAGAGCGAATTGTGCGCCGCGACGATGATGCCGATCGATCCATCCACGCGAGAGAGTTCTTCGATGATGATGGCGTATTCGACGTAGCCCATTCCCGCGCCGCCATACTTTTCCGGGAAAATGACGCCAAGAAATCCCATCTCGGCCAGCTTGGGAATGATTTCGGAGGGAAATTTCGAGACTTCGTCCCACTCCATCACGTGCGGAAGGATTTCGGCCTCGGCAAAGGCGCGTACGGTACGCCGAAGCTGCTGCTGCTCGTCAGTCAGTCCAAATTCCAAGCGTCCTCGTCTATAAATCTGGGATATGACCGACTGCTGATTTCATTTATACCATGAACCGGGCCACCGGTGTGCGCGATCAGTGCAAGAGTTGAATTTGCCGCGACACGACAAGCAGCCTTCAGATCTGTAGTACCTACGGCGTCGGATTTCATTTCGGTGTCCGAAGCTCTTCCATGGGCTGAGTCCACTTAATCCGGGCCGGAAGTTTCCAGTCTTTGTCGGCGAGTTCGGTGCACTCGCCTCCCACGAACGTCCAACCCGTGAAGAACCAGTCATCATGCTCAAACACGGCGTGGACGACCGCGATGCCGTCGTACCCCTCACCTTCACGCTTAGCTTTTGCACATCCGTAAACGTCAATCCCGGAATCGTTAGAGTCAGTGCGGTCGGCCTGAAATTCCAGGAGATCAGGATCGTTGGCGAAATCTGTGCCGTGGCCAACCTTCATTCGTTCGACGAACGTCGGCTTGTCGGTTTTGCCGCGCCCGGTGGCTGAAACGAGATCGTAGAGATGTGCCCAATCTCGATTCCTGTTTTCTGCCACATAATCCCGCAAGCGCTCGCGCAGACGGTCGCGTTTCTCGGTTGCAACCTTGTACAACGGGTCCTTCTCGATCTGCGATGCCGCCAGAATCAAACAACCGAATAAGAAAATAAATAATAGACGGCAAATAGTTCGCGTTCCCATTTCTTTCTCCAGCTACCAACCATCTTTTGCGTTGTTCTTTTTGTTCTGCTCGTCGAGCCACGCTTTCAGCGGAGCGAAATAGTCGACCATCGCGCTCGCGTCCATCTCTCTCTGGCCCGTAAGCGCTTCGAGCGCGTCGGGCCACGGACGGCTCTTCCCCATCGCGAGCATCCTCTCGAGTTTCGCGCCGGCTTCCTTGTTGTTGTAGATCGAGCAGCGACTGAGGGGGCCGGTGAAACCGGCGGTCTTGCACAGAGCGCGATGAAACTGGAATTGCAGAATCGCAGCCATGAAGTAACGCGCGTACGGCGTGTTCGACGGAATGTGGTATTTCGCGCCGGGATCGAAATCGGCTTCGCTGCGCGCAACGGGCGGCGCTACACCTTGATACTCCAGCCGCAGAGCCCACCACGCTTTATTGTAATCGGCCGGCGAAATCTTCCCGGAAAAAACGCCCCATCGCCATTTGTCGATCATCAGGCCAAACGGGAGAAACGCCACCTTTTCGAGCGCGCGATGCAATAGCAAGCCGATATCGGCCGAAGCCGGGGGCACGGTTTCAAGCAATCCGATCTGCTTCAGATACTCCGGAGTAACGGAGAGAGCGATCGTGTCACCGATGGCTTCGTGGAAGCCGTCGTTGGCGCTGTCGCGGAAGAGCGGCGGCTGTTTGTCGTAAGCGCGCTGGTAGAAATTGTGGCCGAGCTCGTGGTGAATCGTGGAGAAGTCTTCGGCCTTCTGCTCGATGCACATCTTGATGCGCAGGTCGTCCACGTAGTCGATGTCCCAGGCGCTTGCGTGGCAGACCACTTCGCGATCGCGGGGCCGCGTAAACATCGACCGCTGCCAGAAAGTGGGCGGAAGCGCCGCAAAGCCGAGGGACATGAAGAAACGCTCGCCGTAGTGGACCATCTCGACCGGCTCGATTTTCCTGGCCTTCAGGATTTCGGTGAGGTCGTAGCCGGCGTCGGCATTGGGCGGCGCGAGGAGCTGATAGATGTTGGTCCAGTCCTGCGCCCACATGTTGCCGAGCAGGTCGGCGGGGAGCGGCCTGTTCTCAGCGACCAGTTCGGCACCATATTTCTTCGCGAGCTGCGAACGGACGTAGGCGTGAAGCGAAAGGTAAAGCGGACGGACCTGCTGCCAGAGACGGTCGAGGTCGGCGCTGAAGGCGTCCGGCGGCATATCGTAGCCCGAGCGCCACATCTCCCCGACATCCGCGAAGCCCAGTTCGCGCGCGCCCTTATTAGCGAGGACGACCATGCGCGAATACTTCTGGCGCATCGGCGGCGCAATCGAACGCCAGCCGGCCCAGACGCGTTCGAGCTCCTTCGGATCGCGGCTGGTGGCGATGATATTTTCAAGGTCATTCATCGTGAAGCACTTCCCCGCCGCTCCATCCGGGCACCACTTCCCTTGCCCGTAGTCACTTTCGAGCGAGGCGACGATCCGGGAAAGCTCGGCTTGTTCGGCGGGGTCGCGCGGCGCGGGAATATCGACGGCGTGCTTGAGCAAGTAGATTTTTCGGGCGACGTCTTCGGAAAGCTTCAGGCGCTCGTAACGGTTGGCTTCGGCTGCCAGTTCGGCACTGGTGGCTTTGACGACCTGGTCCGCCTGCGCAGAGAGCAACTCGGTATCGTGGGTGATGAAAGTCTGCTGAACCCACGAAGCACGGCTTGCCCGGATCCAGATGTCGAGAAGCCTCGTTTCGGCAGCTTCGATAAATTGGCGCGCCGCTTCAGGGGTAGCGGCGCCTTTCGATGACGCTTGGGTCACGGCTTCGGCGGTGCTTCCGGCTTGCATGGTCATCATTCCACCTGCTGCGAGGATGAGAAAAGCAACCACAGATGAACACAGACGGGACAGTGATGAACGCTGATACAGCCAACGATTGATAAATCGACCGACGAATCTCCGGACATTAGTGCGAGCTCTGCTTTGACCTTGTTCCACCGGGCGACTGTGTCGATTCAAACCCGACTCCTAGTGAGCGGCCGCCGCGGGGGCGCGGCCGGCAATGACTTCGGAAGTGGCGGCGAGGGCGCGGTCGATGGCGGAGCGATCGACGTCGAAGTGAGTGACCATGCGGATAGCGTATTTGTCCGACGAACCGCAACGAATGTGGTGCTTCGCAAGATCGGCGCAAATCTCGTCGGCGGTGCGGCCGGTGGCGCGGACATCGAAAATGACAATGTTGGTAACGACTTTTTTCGGATCGATTGCAACGCCTCTGATTTTTGCGAGGCCTTCGGCGAGGTGGCGGGCATTCTCGTGGTCGCGATGCAGGATTTTGGGTGTCTCTTCGAGCGCGATCAGGCCGGCCGCTGCGAGGATTCCCACCTGGCGCATGCCTCCGCCGAGAAGCTTGCGGCCGATGTGCGCTTTGTCGATGAATTCGCGGGGGCCGAGCAGCAACGAGCCCACCGGCGCGCCGAGTCCCTTCGATAGGCAGAACATCACCGAATCGAATTTGCGCGTGAGATCGGCCACGCTGCGGCCGAGCGCAACAGAAGCATTGAAGATGCGCGCGCCATCGAGGTGGACTTTCAGGTTCGCGGCGTGGGCGTGATCGCATATGTCGTCGGAAACCTGCTGCGGATACACGGTGCCGCCATGCATGTTGTGCGTATTTTCGAGAGCGACGAGGACGCTCTGCGAATCGTAGTAGATCTTGGGACGAATAAGCGGCTCGATCAGATCCCAGGTAAGTATTCCGCCGGGGGCGTGCGTGGTGCGCGGCAGGCAGCCGGCGATGGCGGAAATGGAGGAGAGTTCGTAGAGATTGATGTGGGCGCGCTGCTCGCAGATGACTTCACTCGTCGGAGGAGCCCAGCCTTTGATGGCCAGCAGGTTGCCCATGCATCCTGTGGGAACGAAGAGCGCGGCTTCCTTTTCGAAAATTTCGGCGGCGCGCTGCTGCAGGCGATTGACGGTGGGGTCTTCACCATAGACGTCGTCGCCGACTTCGGCTTCGGCCATCGCTCGACGCATGGCGGGGGTGGGCTTGGTGACGGTGTCGCTGCGGAGGTCTATGGGCGTCATGGCTGAGTCTCTAAGGCTAGCACGTAGAAAAACAGATGCAAGCGGCCGGTCGTGCCATAACCTAGCGCGTTATCTGAGAAGCTCTGCCAGGACTGAACTCGAAATGGTCAGGTGATTCGGAGAGAGCCGGAGACGGTCGCCATCGAGAGCGACGAGGCCTTGGGTGCGGAGGGATTCGATTTGGGTACGGATCGTGGCGAGGCGGATGCTAGTTCCGTTGCCGTTTGTCGCGTGATCTCGTTCGATGCGGGCGAGATCAACGCCTTCCAACTGGCGGAGGCCCAGGAAGAATTCCTCTTCGAGCGCTTGTTCACTAGTCACTCGCTCGATTTGCTCGCGCGGCGAAATCCCCTGCTCGATTGCGGCGACGTAACGCGCAGAATCGTGGACATTGGCCCAGCGGATGGCACCGTTGAAGGAATGGGCGCCTGCGCCGAGTCCGAGATAGGGCAGACGCTGCCAGTATTTCTGGTTGTGGCGCGAGCGGCGGCCGGGCAGCGCCCAGTTTGAGATTTCGTAGTGGTCGTAACCCTCGGCGGCCAGTCGTGCGCAGGCCGATTCGTAGTACTCAGCTTGCGCGTCGTCAGGAGGAATTGCAGCGGCGCTGTAGCGGGCGCCTCCTGCAAGCGATTCCTTGCCGAGATGGCTGCCTTCGTCGATTTCAAGCATGTAGATGGAAATATGCTCCGGCCGAAGACGCAGGATCTCCGCCATGGAACATTCCCAAGATTCGCGCGTCTGGTGGGGGAGGCCCGCTATCAGATCCATGCTGATGTTGTCGAATCCGGAGGCGCGGAGAATGTCAGCGGCGCGATCGATGTCGGCGCAGCGGTGCATGCGGCCGGTGGCCTGGAGTTCGCGGTCGTTGAAGGACTGGACGCCGAGGCTGATGCGATTGAAACCGGCGGTGCGCCACGCTCCCGCCTTTTCGGACGCGATCGTTTCGGGGTCGGCTTCGAGGGTGACTTCCGGTTCGACGAACCGATAGGCGGAGGCGAGCGCGATAAGAATATTCGCGAGCGATTGCGACTCGAGGAGGCTTGGAGTACCGCCGCCGAAATAAATCGTGTCGATCGAATCGGGGCGGGCCGCGGAATCAGCGGAGGCAAGTGGATTCTGAGGAGCGCCACCTTCCGTGACAGAGCCGCCGAACTCGGATGAGCCTGTGAGGATGGCTCGATCGGGCACGGCATGCCGTGCCCCTACTGCGGGAAACGGTGAGGCTGAGATTTCGCGGCAGATCGCGGATGCGTAGGGCTCGTAGCGGTCGCGCGAGACGACACCCGTGTGAAAATTGCAGTAGGTGCATTTCGTTTGGCAGAACGGGACCTGGATGTAGACGCCTAGAGCCATCGCATGAGTATTGTACCTCTGCTGTTTCCGAGACGCGGTGAATCCAACGTCAAAAGAGCCGGCAGGATGCCGGCGCTACAAACAGCAGATCCGTCGATAGCGGCCGACTTGCATATCGCAGAAGTTAGTCCCCCAGGGCCGAGGCTGATGACGCGCCGTAGAAGTTGAACCAGGGCTTGGCGGCTTTCAGGCGCGCATTTACGTTGTTGATGTTCTTGACGCCCTGATCGCTGAGCCAATCTTCAAGGGCTTTGGCGCCCTGTTTGGCGTACACGGGGATGGCCTCTTTCCACGTCGCGCGGCCGCAGAGAACGCCGGAGAAATTTGTGCCGGAATCGGCAGCCAGTTCCAGGGATTCGTTGAAGACGTCGTTGCTGACGCCGGCCGAGAGATAGATGAACGGCTTCTTGGCAACGTCGGCGGCGCGACGAAAGAAATCTTTGGCTTCATCGCGCGTGTAGGCGGATTCGCCTTTGCAGGCTTTCGATCCGGCCACGTACGCCATGTTGACGGGAACCTCGA
Organism: Candidatus Acidiferrales bacterium; assembly: GCA_050746925.1. Taxonomy (GTDB): domain Bacteria; phylum Acidobacteriota; class Terriglobia; order Acidiferrales; family UBA7541; genus Palsa-295. The sequence goes on along the minus strand of JBOGNA010000164.1, from coordinate 26,758 downwards.
CTTTCAGAACATCCACTCCGTATTGCGGCTTCGAGAATTCTTCCATGCTCTTGGTCACGATTTCGGGCTTCCTGCGCGCATATTCGATCGTCTTCTCGTCCCCGCCCTCTTCGTAGCCGACGAATTCAAGGAAAAACGGAACGTCGGAAGCGGTGCACTCGCCGCCGATGCGCTCGACCCAGGCGTGCTTGATGTCGTTGATCTCGTGCGAATCGAAGGGAGTGTAGTACAGGAGAATCTTGATGCAATCGGCGCCGGCACCCACAAGACGGCGCACCGACCAGATATCGAGAAGATCGGGGAGGCGGCCGGGGCGCGTATTGTCGTAGCCGCTGTTTTCATAGGCGAGCAGCAGTCCTGCATTCGAGGAGCGGGCGCGAGCGGCGGGCAGGCCATATTCGGGGTCGAGGAGAATTGCGCTGGCGTGGGGAGTAAGGACGCGCGTGACGGTGGTCTTGAATTCTTCGAGCATTTGCGGAGTGATGGCGCTCTTGTCCACGCCTTTTTCCTTGGCGATGGCGCTTTTCAGAGAGCCGCGCTGGTCCATGGCGGCCGCGGCGATCACGCCGCGCGCATCGGAAACAGCCTTCATGCCCTTCTGCTTACCCGGGGTAATCCTCATGGTGCGGCCTCCGAAGAAAACCTAAAGTGCGCGGTATTTTAGCACGCGAGAAAAGGTGGAACCACAGATGAACGCAGATTAACACCGATGCAGAAGAACGATGGGGCCGGCGCTACAGGAAGAGGACGTGGTGCTGGGGAGCGGCGAGGTCGATGTTCCGGGCGAGCGTATCTAGAAATTCGGGCCCGTAGGCTGCCAACCAGGGCAGAGCGCAGAGCGTGCGCTCCTGCAAGTCTTTGTGCGGATAAAGGGCCGACAGAATCAAAGATTCCTTGTGATCGAGGACGCCGGTGCGGAGATTTTCAGCGCGTCCCGCTTTTTCTTTCAGTTTCAGGAATTGATGAAGCATCTTTTGCTCGGCAGAGTCGAGCGAGCCGACCAGAGTGCTGTCGAGGAATGCCAAAGGCTTGCGGTACTTGGCGAGCAGCCGGCGAAAGGCTTTTTCGTCTGCGTCGAAGCGGGCGGCCAGCGAGCGCGGCAGAAACTTGCGCTCCATCGCCTTGCGCAGAAACTGGCGGCCGCGGAAAACGTCACGCACATCGAGACCGATTTTCGCGAGCACGCGCGCGATGAGCGGCTCGATTACGCTAAAGCCGGCACGCGCCACGATGGCGGGCATGCGCCCGAGCAGCGCCTTGTAAACGACCTCGCCCTGCGCCATATAGGCGATTTCGGCCGGGCCGCCGATGTAAGCGGCGGTAGGCAGGAGGGTGTCCTGGATCACGGGCCGCAACAGAACGTTGGCGGAGAACAGTTCCGGCGACTTATCGATGGCGGCGCGAAGATCGTCGCGGGTAAACGACGATTTGCCGGCGGTAAAGTTTCCGTTGCGGCTACGGACGGGCTGGCGGCGGCCGGCGACGTTGTAGAAAAGCAAGGTACTTTCACGTGTGACTTTCACCTGCGCGTGAAAGCCGCTGTTTTCAAGCTCTTTCGAGCGAGCCAGCAGCGCATCGCGCAAAGCGCCGGCTTCATCGAGTGCGCGCCGGTACACGGGCGCAGAGAGATGATGGAGGCGCGAGTTGAGCGGGTCGATGAAGATGAGTCCGCGACTCTTAAATATGCGCGCCATCAATTTTCCAAACGCGGAGCCGTACGATTCACCCGGCGCGTAGGATTCGCGAAGGGCCGCAGCAAATTCCTCGGCAAAGGGACCTTCGAGAGCCGCGCCGGCTTTTGCCGCCAGCGCATTGACGGCGTCGCCGAGAAGCACTTCGCCGACGCGGCGGCCGGCATCGTCCTCACGAGCGGGCAAATCGAAACGCGCGAGCCCTTCGCGCGTGTTCCAATCGGAGTGATTCACTTCGGCGAGGTCGTGGTCCTCGGTAGCGAGCCAGAAAATCGGCACGGCATCGACACCGCGCTGCGTAATGGCCTCCGCCCATCGCAGAGCGGTGACCGCTTTGTAGATGCTGTAGGCCGGACCGGAGAAGAGTCCCACCTGCTGGCCGGTGACGATTGCGACGGCGCCGGAGGCGAGGCGATCGAGGTTTGTTGCGGTTTCAGCCGGTAGCTTCGAATCGGGCGCAAGAACCGCATTTTGCTCGCGCAAAACTTCTACGACGCTACGGCGAATCTCCGGATCGAGATGGACCTCGCGTGCTGCAGCGAGAATTCCGGCTTCCGTGGGCGGGTGGCCGTAGTAGCGCTGGACGCGCTTGAAGTCGTCAGTGAAAGCGGCAAAAAGCTCTGTAGTGTGAGGAAGTTCGCGGAACGGGAGACAGTGAGGCTCCATGGAGGAGGTCATGATACACGCGCCCCTTGGCAGCGGCAAAAAGAGTGGGACGAGCGAAGCGGAGCAAAGTTAGCAATTGCAGACGCGAGCAGCCTGGCTGCGTCGCATGCGCTCCGCCGGCGGCGCAGTGACTCGAACGGGCTGGTTAGGCAACAGATGGCGAGCTTCTCCCGGCATCCAAATGAATTCCGATCATACCTCTAGAGATGCGCGGGATCAGGCGTTAGATTCGAGAGCATCACGTCGATTTCCAGCTGCGCAGATTGGTTCACGGGCAGAAGCGGCGGGCGAGGGGGACCGCCGTAGTAGCCGAGACGATCGAGAGTATATTTCAGCCCCGGGATGCCGTATTGCGAGCCGAGCATTTTCGCGGGGGCAATCAGTTTTTGAGCGAGCGACTGGGCACGAGTGGAATCGCCGGCGCGGGAGGCTTCGTAGATTTCAACGCACAACTCGGGAAAGGCGTTTGCGAGGGCGAGAATCGCGCCACAGGCGCCGAGTTCGAGCGACTCGAAAAGCGTTGAGGCCGAGCCGACGAGAGTTCGAAATGACTTGGGGGCGGCGACGATGATCTTGCGGACGCCTTCCACGTCGCCCGAGCTGTCTTTCATGCCGATGATGTTGGGATGTTGCGCCACGCGGGCGATTAGCGGCGCATCGACTTGCAGGTTCGTGAAGATCGGCACGGAGTAAACGAGAATCGGGATGCGGGCGGCGTCGGCAACGCGAAGGTAGAATTCCGCGAGCGCGTCGATCTTCATCTGCGGCTTGTAGAAGTGAGGCGTGCGGACGAGCGCTGCATCGTAGCCCAGTGTCGCGGCGCGATTGGTGTGCTCGATCGCTTCCGCGGTGGCTTCTGCGCCGGAGCCGGCGATCAGCGTCCTGCCCGGGGCGGCAGATTCCTTTGCGGTCTCCCACAGGCGATAAGTCTCCTCCCAGCGCAAAAGGACGGCTTCGCCGGTGGAACCGTTGAGAACGTAGCCGGCGAGGCCAATGCCATTGTAGCGCCCGATATTTTCGCGAAGCCGGGCGGGCGCGATCGAGCCGTCGGGAGCAAACGGCGTCGTAAGCGGAACGAAAATACCCTCGAGATTCATCCTCGGTATTCTACCTTAACCACGGAGGCACCGCGATGCGTTGGAAATCGCCTTTCAGGTTACAATCCCGGCGTGCCAAGACAAAAAAAACGCAGACGGACGGCTGGAGCTGCGGATGCCGCCCACGCCGCGCAAATTAAGCGCTCTGCCGACCCACCAGTTGAAGGTCGCACCGCCGCATCTCGCAGGACACAAGCTCACCTGATCCTGCTTATTGCGTTGTCGATCGCTGCGTATGGGATGACTCTACGAAACGGGTTCGTAACCGACGACAACAGTCAAATCCTCATGAACCCGAATGTGAAAGACGTGCAAAACGTGGGACAGATTCTTGGCGGCGACGTCTGGTCATTCGCCAACGGAAACTCGGCGAAATCGGGCCTTTCGAATTACTACCGACCGATGCAGATTCTGTCGTATGCGGGCGAGTATGCGGTGTTCGGCGAACGGCCGTGGGGCTGGCACGCCGTCAACGTGGCTCTGAATGTTGCGGTGGTCATCGCCGCCTATTTGCTGATCGCGTCACTGGGCGGCGCGGAACTTGCCTTGTGGACTGCGCTCCTGTTCGCGCTGCATCCGATGCACATCGAAGCGGTGGCATGGATAGCAGCGGTGCCGGAACTGGAATGCGGATTGATGTTGCTTGTCGCGATGATTTTTTACCACCGCGCGCGTATGGGCGAATGGCCGCCCGGGAACCTCGCGATTTCTGCTCTGGCATTCCTGGCGGCGTTATTCTCGAAAGAGACGGCGCTCCTCTTCCCCGTGATTCTGCTCTCGTACGAATATTTCTATCGTGGCGTGGCGCTTGGCAGATTGTGGCGAAGCATTCGTTGGATCTGGCCGCATCTTCTGGCATTGCAGGTGTACGTTATCGCGCGAATGATCGCTCTTGGTGCGTTTGCTCCGATATATCAGGCTGCTCGAGAACCCCTCACCGGCGTGCAGCTGCTGCTTGCGATTCCGGCCGTTCTGGCGCGGTATGTGGCAAAGCTGGTGGCACCGATTCGGATGAACTACTTCTATGCATTCCCGATCCCCAAGTCTTTCGGCTGGTGGACGGTCATCGGATTCGCCGTGACAGCCATCTTGGTGACCGGCATGTTCGCATTGCGCAAGAGCCAGCCGCTTCTGGCGTTTGCGGTGGCGTGGTTCTTGCTCACGCTGGCGCCTGCACTCAGTTTGAATCGAATCGGAGAGAATTTCTTCACAGAACGTTACCTGTATATTCCGTCCCTCGGATTCTGCGTCTTTGTTGCGTGGGGATGGTTGCAATTGCTGCAAAGATTGCAGGCAGGGCCGGGGCGGTGGGTGGCGTGGGGAGCTGGAGCTGCCCTGCTGGTGTTCTACGTGATGCAGGTCGAGCGGCGAATTCCTGTTTTTCGCGACAACCTCACGTTGTTAAGCGACGCGGTAGCCAAGTCACCGGATTCGGGAGCGGTCAACGCTGACCTGGCCGCGGCGCTATTCGATCACGGCGAATACGATAACGCGATCGAGCATATGACGCTCTCGTTGAACCTTCGACCACACCATGAGATCTCACTACTTAAACTGGCGCAGTATTTCTCGGCAGAAAAGAGGTACGACGAAGCGATCGAACGATTGAAAGAGGCCACGGAACTACACCCCGAATACGACGTGGCGTGGATCAACCTCGCGAAAGCGTACACGGAGAAGGGCGACTGGCAGCAGGCGGCTGCGTGCTATCGCCAACTCCAGGAATTGGATTCCCAGCACGTGAATTACTATCAGCAACTGGCTCGGATGGCCGAAGCGAATGGCCTGGCGGTAGACGACGTCCCCCGAGCAGAGAAGGCTGCGGAGGACAAACCGCACGATGCGGCGGCGCTGGTGCACTTGAGCGATGTCTATGCACGCACGAACCGATGGACGGATGCGGCAGCGATGCTGCGTCGAGCAACCAAGGAGAAACCCAAAAACGTAGAGATTTGGACCAAGCTCGGAATCTGTCTCGACCAGACCGGAGATCGGCCGGGCGCGATCGACGCGTACGAACATGCGATTTCGACGGATCCCGGATTCCTGCTAGCTCGCAAATATCTAGCGCGTTCACTTGCTGCGGCGGGACGGACAGACGAGTCATCGGCACAGCTCGACGTGATTCTGGCGAAGAATCCGAACTATGAGCACGCGGACGAGGTGCACTACGAACTGGGACTCAATCTCGAGAAGAAAGGCGACTCCGGCAGCGCCGCACGGGAGTACGCCAAGGCTCTTCAGGCAAACCCCCATTTTGCCGACGCCCGAACGCGCCTCGAGGCTCTTGACCAGGCCTCCGGAAAGAGCAGCTCAAAGTAACCACCCTAAGCATCTGATTTCCCCGCGCAATTGTTCGTCAGTTGAAAGACATGTACGAAATTCCTTTTCAGGTTCGATCGCTTGAGGCTGGCGCGGGAGCCGCAGCCGATTCTCTCGGCGCGGGCGCCGCACTCTTGCGACGGTGAAGATCCTGCAGGGCGGCCACATCCACCGCGTGGCCGGCCATCGCGCGAATTCCTTTTGCAGCGGCGGTGGCGGCAGAGAGTGTGGTGATGCAGGGGACGTTGTATCGAATCGCAGCTCGGCGAATGGACTTTTCGTCGTAGAACGATTCGCGGCCGAGGGGTGTATTCATCACCAGATTCACTTTGGCCGTTTTGATGAGATCGACGATGTTGGGGCGTCCTTCGTTCACCTTGTAAACCGACTCGACGTCGATGCCCACAGCACCGAGCGCTGCGGCGGTTCCCCGCGTGGCAACGACCTGCAATCCCGCCGCCAGTAAATCCTGTACCAACTCTTTGATGTGGCGCTTGTCGTGGTCGTTCACGCTAATGAAAACCGTGCCTTGCGACGGCAGGCGCTGACCCGCTGCGAGCTGGGCCTTGGCGAACGCGAGGCCGAACGTCGAGGAGATTCCCATCACCTCGCCCGTCGAGCGCATTTCGGGCCCGAGAATCGTGTCAACGCCGCGGAACTTGTTGAACGGAAAGACGGGCGATTTCACGGAGTAAAAGTCACGCACCGCGAGCTCTTTGATACCGTTTGTCTCGATGCAAGGCAAATTCATATCGCGCAGCCTGCGGCCTGTCATTAACCGTGCGGCTACTTTCGCTAGGGGAATGCCCGTCGCTTTGCTGACGTATGGGATCGTGCGCGATGCACGCGGATTCACTTCGAGCACATACACCGTGTCGCGCTGGATTGCGTATTGCACGTTCATGAGTCCCACGACATTCAGAGAGCGCGCGAGGCGCGAAGTGTAGTCGCGGATGCGTTCCAGGACAGACGGCTTGAGCGTGACCGAAGGAAGCACGCACGAGGAATCACCGGAGTGGATGCCCGCTTCTTCGATGTGCTCCATGATGCCGGCAATCACAACATCCTCGCCGTCGGCCAGCGCGTCCACATCCACTTCCACCGCATCCTCGAGAAATTGGTCAATCAGGATCGGCCGGCGCGGGTCTGATGCATTCCCGATCTGAGCGGCCTGTGCGACGTAGTCTTCGACCGTCTTCAAGTCATAGGCGATCACCATCGCGCGGCCGCCGAGCACGTAACTCGGCCGAACCACGACTGGCAATCCGATTTCCGATGCCACTTTGACGGCTTCTTGCGGCGCGAGCGCAGTGCCGGCGCGCGGTTGCGGAATCTTCATTTCGTCGAGCAGGCGGCCGAACCGGCGGCGATCTTCGGCGAGGTCGATCGACTCAGGGTCGGTGCCGATAATCTGCGCGCCGTTGCGTTTCAGTTCCAGCGCCAGGTTCAGCGGCGTTTGTCCGCCGAATTGGACGATCACGCCCTGCGGCTTTTCGCAGTCGAGGATCGCGAGCACGTCTTCCAGCGTAAGCGGCTCGAAATAGAGGCGATCGGAAGTGTCGTAGTCGGTTGAGACCGTTTCCGGATTGCAATTCACCATCACCGTTTCGTAGCCGTCTTCTTTCAGCGCAAAAGCGGCGTGGCAGCAGCAGTAGTCGAATTCAATTCCCTGCCCGATGCGATTCGGCCCGCTACCCAGGATCACCACTTTCGGCCGTTCGATGGGGGCCGACTCATCTTCTTCTTCGTAGGTCGAATACATGTAGGGCGTGAACGATTCGAATTCGGCGGCACAGGTGTCCACGCGCTTGAAAACGGGACGCACGCCAAGTTCCGTGCGACGAGCGCGAACCTGGGCGGCAGTCGTCTTCCACAGCTTGGCAAGCTCTTCGTCACTCGCTCCGGACCGTTTCGCTTCGAGCAGCAACTCCGGCGAGGCGCTTTCAAAGGTGCTTGCGGCGACCCTCCGGTCGAGCGCAACCATTTCCTCCATGTGGCGAATGAACCAAGGATCGATTTTCGTCAGCGAACACACTTCGTCGCGTGTCATGCCACGTTCGAGCGCTTCAAACAGCCAGTGGATGCGATCGGGGCCCGCGACCGTCAGCTTTTCGCGCAACAGAGCAGTGGTCACTTCAGCCGGCGCGCGCCACGGCGTGTGCGGCTCGAGCGAGCGGATGCCTTTGCACAGCGCTTCCTGAAAGGTGCGGCCGATAGCCATCACTTCGCCGACGGATTTCATCTGCGTGGTGAGTGTCGTCTCGCTGCCGGGAAACTTCTCGAACTGCCATTTCGGAATTTTTACCACAACGTAGTCGATGCTCGGCTCGAACGAGCACGGCGTTTTGCGCGTAATGTCGTTGGGAATCTCGTCCAGCGTCATGCCCAGGGCGAGTTTCGCAGCAATTTTCGCGATCGGAAAGCCGGTGGCTTTGCTCGCAAGCGCGGAGCTGCGCGAAACGCGCGGATTCATTTCGATCACGGTCATGCGGCCGGTTTCGGGATCGACGGCGAACTGAATGTTCGAGCCGCCCGTCTCGACGCCGACTTCGCGGATGATCGCAGCGGCGGCATCGCGCATCCGCTGGTATTCCTTGTCGGTCAGCGTCTGCGCGGGCGCGACGGTGATGGAATCGCCCGTGTGGATGCCCATCGGGTCGAAATTTTCGATCGAACAGATCACCACGAAGTTGTCGCGCACGTCGCGCATCACTTCGAGCTCGTACTCCTTCCACCCCAGCACGGATTCTTCGATCAGCGCCTGGTGCACGGGGCTTGCGTCGAGAGCACGGGCAATCAGGTCGGCAAATTCTTCGCGGTTGTAGGCGATGGAACCGCCGGTCCCGCCGAGAGTGAACGACGGCCGAATCACCACGGGATATCCGAGCGCGTCGGCGAGACGAACCGCATCGGGCACCGTGGTGACGACTTCCGATGCCGGAACTTCGAGGCCGATTCTCCGGCAGACGTCTTTGAAGAGCAGCCGGTCTTCCGCCACTTTGATGGCGCGGAGCGACGCGCCGATCAGTTTCACTCCGTATTTTTCGAGAATGCCTGCTTCGGCAAGCTCGACGGCGAGATTCAGTCCGGTCTGGCCTCCCACCGTGGGCAGCAGCGCGTCGGGCCGTTCGGCGGCAATGATGGCTTCGAGATATTCCTTAGCGAGCGGCTCAATGTAGGTGCGGTCGGCGGTGTCCGGGTCGGTCATCACCGTCGCCGGATTCGAATTCACCAAGACGACTTCGTATCCTTCCGAGCGCAGCGCTTTGCAGGCTTGCGTGCCGGAGTAGTCGAATTCGCACGCCTGGCCGATGATGATCGGGCCGGAGCCGATGATGAGAATTTTCTTGATGTCCGTGCGTTTCGGCATCGGTTATTTGGACTCGTCCATCAGCGCAACGAAATCGTCGAACAAATAGCGCGCATCATGCGGACCGGGCGACGCTTCCGGGTGATACTGCACGCTGAAGAGCGGAAGCGAACGGTGGCGCATGCCTTCGTTGGTGTGGTCGTTGAGATTTACGTGCGTGATTTCGACATCGCTCGACGGGAGCGACTCGGGATCGACGCAGAAGCCGTGGTTTTGCGCCGTGATTTCAACCTTTTGCGTGCGGAGATTCTTCACCGGGTGATTCGAGCCATGATGGCCGAACTTCAGTTTGAAGGTACGGCCGCCTAACGCAAGGCCGCAGAGTTGGTGGCCGAGGCAGATACCGAAGATGGGGACGCGGCCGAGGAGTTTGCGAATGTTGTCGATAGCGTAGTGGATCGGCTCCGGGTCACCGGGGCCGTTCGAAAGGAACACGCCATTTGGCTTGAGCGCGAGAACATCTGCTGCCGAGGTCTTCGCGGGAATCACCGTCACATCGCACCCGTGGTCCACCAGAAGACGGAGGATGTTCTGCTTGATTCCGTAGTCGTAAGCCACGACGCGGTAGCGCCGCGACATCCCGGCACCGGCACCCGGCTGAGCCGATGACGATCCGAGGTCGATCGAGCCTTTCGTCCACTCGTATTTCTTCGGCGACGTGACCCGGCCGGCGAGTTCCTGGCCGGCCATCGTGGGCAGCGCGCGAGCTTCTGCGATCAATTCTGCTGCGGGAGTGCCATCGGTCGCAACGATTCCGCGCAAAGCGCCGACATTCCGCAGGTGGCGGACCAGCGCGCGCGTGTCGAGATCCCAAATCACCGGCACGCCATAGCGTTCGAGAAATTGCTGCGCGGATTCGGTGGACCGCCAGTTCGAAGAAAGCGCGGCAAACTCGCGCACGATCAGGCCCTCGATGTACGGTTTCGGGGATTCATCGTCATCCCGATTCGCGCCTACATTTCCAATGTGGGGGTACGTGAGGCAGACGGCCTGGCCGGAATAGCTGGGATCGGTGAAAACTTCCTGGTAACCGGTGAGAGAAGTATTGAAAACGACTTCGCCGCCGCGGCGCGTCCGAGCGCCCCCCGCGCGACCGTTAAAAACCCGCCCGTCCTCGAGCGCGAGAATCGCGCGACCTGCGAGGGCCTGCGTCAGTGTGTCCTCCTGAAGCGTTCATTTCGACGCCGCGTTTACTGTAGAAGTCGAAGTCAACGAACCAAAATGATCCACAGGCCAGTACGCGAATACGGCTTTGCCGTAAATATATTGGCGCCCCACCGGACCGAACATGCGCGAGTCGTTCGAGCTATCGCGATGATCGCCCATTACGAAATACTCTTCGTTGGGCACCACCAGCGGGCCAAAGCTGGAACCGTCCAGGTAGCTCGCGGGCACGTAAATTTCTTTGCGTTCCTTACCGTCGAGATACAGACGGCCGCCGCGCAACTCGATCGTCTCGCCCGGAAGGCCGACCACGCGCTTGATAAACGACTTCGAGCGGTCGAGAGGATACCAGAAAACGATTACATCGCCCCGTTCGATCGGCTCGAAGTGATACACGAACTTGTTGATGAAAATCCGCTCTTGATCGCTCAGGAGCGGCGCCATGCTCGTTCCCTCCACCTTCACCGGCTGATACAGAAAAATGATGATCACGAGCGCCAGGCCAAGCGCCACGGCCAGGTCGCGAGTCCAACTGCGCAAGTCATGCCTCAATTGCGGCCCGGATTTATTATCTGCCGGTTCGAGCGGGCTGGTGTTGGAGATGTTTAGCATTCAAATCTCGGAGTTCCATTTATATCACGCCCTTAGATGCGCGCCAAGACGGAGGGGTTCGCTCGATTGAGTCAGCCGGTGCCTAAAACAAACTGGAGGATGGCGAGAGACGCGATGACGGCCGTTTCGGTGCGCAAGATGTTGGCTCCGAGCGAAGCCTCCAGAAATCCGTTCGCGTACGCGGACGCTATTTCTTCGTCCGTCCAGCCTCCCTCCGGCCCGATGGCGAGGGCGGCGGAAGGCGCCGAGGCTTGATCGTGCGAGCTTCCGCTGAGCGCATCACGCAACGCTTGGACGTTCCGCCGCTCCGAGAGCAGAATCTTCTTCGCCGCATCGGAATGAGCGAACGCCTCATCGGCATGGACCGTAGCATGCAACACCGGCGGCCGGAGCCTGCGAGATTGCTGCGCGGACTCGAGCAGGATTCGCCCCCAGCGCTCCCTGCGCTTCCCTGCCGCTGCTACAAGCGGCTTGTCCGAACGTGCCGCTGCGACAGGGATGATTTCATCGACGCCGAGCTCCGTGGCTTTCTCCAAGGACCACTCGAAGCGATCGAACTTCACAACCGATACCAAGAGCGTCACGCGCAACGACGGCTCGACTGTGGGAATTGGTTCTACGAGCGAGAATTCGATGCGGCTCTCTCCGCGTTTTGACAACGCTATCCGCTCGACTCGAGCCAGCCAAACACAACCGCCATCGCTCAGCTCGTATTGCTGGCCGGGCTCGGCGCGCAGGACGCGCCCGAGGTGTTCCGCGGCTTCCCCGTGGAGTATTGCGGAATCGCGCTCGAAGCGGTCAACGAAGAATCGGCGGCGCATGGCGAACTAGCGGAACTTCTTCTGGAGTTCGCCAACCGATTCGAGGATCACGTAACCAACGATGGCGAGGCTGCGCGCGCTCACTTTATCGAGTGTGTCCTGCGTCGTATGCCAGTAGCCGGGCCGTGTGTACCCTTCGAGGTCGATGATATCGACGGCCGGAACGCCGCGCGCGAGGAACGGCTGGTGGTCGTCGCTCACTTCTCCCTCGCGGGACACAAATATGTCTTTGTAACCAAGGCTCGCAGCTTTTTTCCAGATAAGATCGGTCAGCCATTTGGTCGAATTCGTCTCGCGCTGAATTTCGAGATCGGTCTGCCCGACCATGTCAGACAGAATCACCGCTTTCACGCGTTTCAGGTCACCCGAAACCGCCATTCGAGCGGAGAGTTCGCGGCTCCCGTATGTGTGATCGTCATTCTGGTTCCAGTCGACGAAGGCCTCCTCGCCATCCAGAAAAGCGATCCACACGGCGTTCGCCTGCTTCTTCGCACACAGCAGACGCGCCATTTCCAGCATAAGTCCCGTGGACGAACCGCTGTCCTCTGCCCCCACAAAATCCTTCACCGAGCTGAGCGTGTCGTAGTGCGTGAGAAGAAGAATGATTCCCGGGCGCTCACCCGGCGCCTTCGCGACAATGTTCTTCATTGCCACGTCGCCAATCGGCGTTTGCGCGTGGAAATCGTCCTCGTCGATCTCGCAGCCATAGCTCTTCAGTTGCGTCCGAATGTAATCCTGGGCGCGGCGGATTCCATCCGATGCAGGCGGGTGCGGACCGATGGCGACAAGTTGCGCCACGTGATCGAATGCTTTGTTGCCGTCGAATCCGCCCGTCTCCGAAGCAGGTGGCGCAGCGGGACCGGCCCGATGGACCAGAAGACTCGGCTTGCCGCTATCCGCCGCAGCACTCGAACCTTGCGCCACCGTTGGGCTGCCCGGCGCGTTCTGTTCCGCTTTCGACGAGCCGCCGTCGTGGCTGCACGCAATCGTCATGAGAGCCGCGAGTGCCGGGGCGCCCAGCCATACTGCCTTCCTGAAGCGAAGCACTCTAGTGAGCCTCCCCGTCTGCCAGCGCGCGTGCACGCTTTTTGCGGACCACAAAGTAGGACACGATCACTCCCACAAGATACAACAGCACCAGCGCCGCCATGAAAATCAGCATCGTCGTGGCGTCAGGCGTGGGAGCGGCAACAGCCGCAAGAATCGTAATAATCAGCATGGCGTAGCGAAAATTCTTCAGCAGAAACTTCGGCGTGACAATGCCGAACACCGAGAGAATGAAAATTAAAATGGGAAGCTCGAAGATAATGCCTAGGCCGACCAAGACGATGAGGATCAGGTCAAAATAGTCGTTAATGACGATCAGCGGTTTCACCGGCCCGTTCGTGCTCATTCCTATCAGAAAATTCAGCATCGTGGGCAAAACGACGTAGTAACCAAACGCGATTCCGCTCAAGAAAAGCAACATCGAGGGAATGATAAAGCCCGCTACAGCGTTTCGCTCGTGCTTGTAAAGGCCGGGCGCGACGAACAGCCAGATCTGGTAGAGCACCCAGGGCATCGCCAGCACAATTCCCAGGTACAAACCCAGGCTGATGATCAGGCTGATGTAGCTCGCCGGCCCCGTGTAGTACAGCCGGTCCTCGAGATGATGCGCCCGAAGCGCCGCCAGCATCGGCTTCACGATGAAGTCGATCACGTGGGGAGAAATCAGCAGGCCCACGATCATCCCGGCGCCGATGCCGAGGAGAGAATTTACGAGGCGCTTGCGAAGATCGACAAGGTGCTCGAAAAAAGACATGCGTGCGCCGGCTTCTTCCTCGGCGCGCTTCTGCGAATTGGGATCAGGCTGGGCGGGTGCCGCCATCGCTCACTGTCTCAGACTTCGGCTCTTCCGTCTGCTCCGGGTGCGGCCGCTCGTTTGGGGATTCATGCGGCGGTTCGGCTGCGACTTCAATGGCTCCATCACTAGGTCCAGCGATATGCGGCGGCAGCGTAGGCACCGTGCCGTCGGCTGGTGCCGCCGCTGGGGACGCAGAAGGAGAAGCGGCTGACGTGCCGCCAATCCGGCGCTGGTCGGTTTCGCGCTCCAAGTCTTTCAAATGCCCTTCGAACGTGGATCGCAGATCCCCGGTGGCACGCCGAAACTCAGCCATTACCTTGCCGAGGTTCCGCGCCAATTCCGGCAGTTTCTCAGGCCCGAAAACGACGAGCGCCACAACAAAAATGATAATCAGATGTGGGATGCTCAACATTTCGGGCTTCTCCGATGCCGTTTTTGCATCATAGAAGAGGGCCGGAGGCGTGTCAAACAGCCTCCCGGTGGTATGCTATAATCACATCGCAGGGGCGAAGCGAGGATCGATGGACGTCACGCACTCTTCCAAGCGCGGAATTCTTCTGTTCATTGTGGTTCTGGCATTTTCTGCATTGCTGGGCGGTTGGTTGGGTCCCACGGTTCGCGCCACGACGGCAGGCGCGACCGACCTTCAGGACTCCGTGAAGGGTTTTACGCGCGTTCTTTCCGTCGTCGAGCGCAATTACGCGGATCCCGTCGATGTGGACAAGGCCATTTACGACGGCGCGATCCCCGGCATGCTCCGCGTTCTCGATCCGCACTCCAATTTCTTCGATCCTCGCCAATACGCGCTCTTCCGTGAAGAGCAGCAGGGAAAATACTACGGCGTTGGAATGAGCGTGCAGGCGCGTGACAACCAGACCGTCGTTCTCTCGCCCTTCGTTGGCTCACCCGCCTACAAAGCGGGCATACGTCCCGGCGACATCATCATGAAAGTGGACGGAAAGCCTTGCACAGGTCTAACCACGACTGAAGTCGCCGACATGCTGAAGGGCGCGAAGGGCACCACCGTCCACATTTCGCTCGGCCGCGAAGGTTGGGAGAAACCGATCGATGTCACCGTGGTGCGCGATGAAATTCCCCGCCCCGGCGTCGAGTACTTCACCATGGTGAAGCCAGGCATTGGCTACGTGCGCGTTTCGACTTTTAACGAAACCACCGACAGCGATCTCTCCGACGCCCTCAAGCAATTGGACGTCTCGAAGCTCGATGGGCTCATCATCGACCTGCGCAACAACGGCGGCGGCTTGCTCAATCAAGCCGTGGGCATGGCGGATATGTTCCTCGATAAGAATGAGATCGTGGTATCGCACCGAGGCCGGAATTCTTCCGAGCGCCGCTATTACGCTCTGCGTGGAAACCAGGGAATCGAAGTCCCGCTGATCGTTCTCATCAACGGCCAGAGCGCCTCCGCTTCGGAAATCGTTTCCGGTGCGGTGCAGGATCACGATCGCGGTTTGATCGTCGGCGAAACCAGCTTCGGCAAGGGTCTGGTCCAGACGCAATACCCGCTGACCGAAGATACGGCTCTGCTCCTGACAACCGCGCGTTACTACACCCCCAGCGGCCGCTTGATCCAGCGCGATTACAAGAACATTTCGCTCTACGACTACCACTACAATCCCAAGCCGCCGCGGGCGCCGGAAGTGAAACTCACCGATAGCGGCCGCCAGGTGTTCGGCCAGGGCGGAATCACTCCCGACGATGCCGTTGCAGCTCCGAAACTAAATGACTTCGAACAGCTTTTGCTCCGCCGCGGCGTTTTCTATCCGTTTCCGCAAGGCGTGGGCGATTTTGTCCGCTTCTATCTCGCCGAGAAGCCCGAAGTGACGAAGGAATTCGCCGCCGATGACGCGGTGATGAATCAGTTCCGCAAATACCTCGACCAGCAGCACGTCAAGTTCACCGAGCCGGACATTCAGGACAATCTTGCCTGGCTGAAGTGGAAGATTAAGCGCGAGGTGTTCACCACGGTGTTCGGCTTGAATGACGGCTACAAGGTCGAGCTTCAGGACGACCCGCAGCTCCAAAAGGCCGAAGAGTTGATCCCGCAGGCTAAGGCTCTTTACCAGAACGCGCGAAAAATCGTCGCCGAGCGCGAATCCGGAATGGGCAGCCACCCGTAGAACACGGACCACCGCTTTCGGCCGGCTTAGTCCCGGCCAACTCCGAGTGCGTCCGCCACGCGGTTGATATAGTTGAACCACGACGCGATCAGCGTAATCTGCAGGATTCCTTTGTCGTCGAAGCCCGCGGCGTGGAGTTTCTCATGGTCGGCGCGGCCGATCTTCGTCGCATCCTTCGTCAACTGCACCACGAAATCCAGCATCGCTCGATCCTGCTCTGAGACCGGCGCGTTCTTGTAATCTTTCCGCAGCGCGTTCACCAAATCCTCGTCCAGAGTGACTCGACGCAGAAACTCTGCGTGGGATTCGATTCAATAGAAGCATCGGTTCGTCACCGACACTACAGTCGTAATCATCTCGTGCTGGCGGCGCGTCAGCGGCAGATCGGGCGACATCAACGCCCCGAAGGTCGCGAACGCGTGGTACAGAGCCTCGGGAATTAAGGTGTGCGATGCGACGATACCGGAAGGTCCGTCGGTCGTCGGAAACACGGGCGTCTTGTACTCCACCGGATAGAGGGAGCGCTGGTCCTCCATCGCTCGCATCAACTTCTCACTCGCTGCAGAATGCGGAATTGTTCGTATCCAGGTCATTAGTGCTCCGCCAGAATCGTGAAACCAACACCGAGGGCGTCGGCTATTGTACCAGCCCCGCCAGTCTAGCCGGCCCGGAATGCCGGCCTGGCGCCTCCTGAAGCCTGCAAGATTGCACTGCCCAAGTGCGACGTAAGCCTAACTGTTGCAACCCAAGGAACTCGCCTTCGGAACGACCGGGCGAAGCCATTCCGAATCTCGTATCCTTGTCGGGTATCAGGTCGGGTACTAGAACCATGTAGTTTCGCGCCGCCATGCATCGAATCGAAGCCCGAATCGCAGCTTTCGAACGCACCCTCGTCAGGCTTCCCAAAGCCTCGTGGGCAATTCTTTTCGCCTGGCTCTTGTTCGTTGGTTGCTACGCGCTCGTCTCCTCCACCTTGCCCCGCGGGCCTGCCCTCACCGCCTTCGGCGACATCGCTCAATCCCTGGCGGCAGCCTTTGCGTGCGTCGGCCTCTTTATGAACGCCGTCTCCCAGGAGCGGCGGACACGAGCCTTCTGGCTGCTTCTCGGACTCGGCTGTGCGACGTGGCTAGTCGGACAGCTCCTCTGGACCTATTTCGAGGTGGTCCGTGGACAGGAAGCGCCGAATCCTTTCATCGGCGACGTGATTCTCTTCCTCCACCCGGTTCCCATGATGTGGGCGCTCGCTCTCAAGCCCCACGACCGCCGCGACGATCCGAACTTCCACATCGGCTACCTAGATTTTTCACTCCTGCTCGTCTGGTGGGTTTATCTCTACATGTTCGTCGTAATTCCGTGGCAATACATCTCGCTGGATGTGATGGCGTACGGCCTCAGCTACGACCATCTCGCCGCTGTCGAAAATGGCTTGCTCGCAATTGGCTTCGCCGTTCTGGTCGGACGCTCGAAAGGGATCTGGCGCGAAGTGTACGCCCACCTCTTCAGCGCCTCGATCCTCTACGCCGCAGGATCGTATCTCGCCAACTGGGCGATCGATCGGAAGGACTACTACACCGGAAGCCTCTTCGATCTCCCGGTGATCGCTTCCTTTGTGTGGTTCGGAACAGCGGGGCTCGTGGCGTATCAGCAGAAACCCTCGCGCGACTCGGTGATCCGGCACACGAATGAAGTCAATCGCTGGCCGGCGCGCATTGCGATGACGGCCGTAGTTTCGATACCTCTCATGGCGCTCTGGAGTCTCCGCTACAGTCCCAACCGCGAAGCGGTGCGAACGTTTCGTGTCGGACTCACCCAGGTAACGCTGCTCGTCGTATCCGCCCTTGCCTTTCTGCGCCAGCGCGTGGTGGACCGCGACCGCACGCGGCTCCTCGAAGCCTCGCGTGATTCGCTCGAGAATCTGAAGCACATCCAGGCCCAGATGATTCAGACGGAAAAGCTCGTCTCGATCGGCCAGCTGGCAGCCGGCGCCGCGCACGAAATCAATAATCCGCTCACCGGTATCCTGGGATACTCCGATTTGCTCGCGGATGACCCTGCCATGGGCGAGCGCCAGCGCGTTGTCGCAGAAAAAATACGCACACTGGCCCGCCGGATCAAATCGCTCGTCACCAGCCTGCTCAGCTTCGCCCGGCGGGTTCCCACGGAGAAAGCGAATCTCGACATCAATCACGAAATCGCGAGCGCCCTTCATCTCAGCAATCTCGATCTCCGGGGAAAGAAGGTGGAAATCGAAACGATCCCCGACGCCAATCTGCCCGCCGTTCGCGGCGATGCCAACCAGATTCTTCAGGTATTTTTCAACTTGATGAGCAATGCGGTGGACGCACTCGAAGAAGTGGGCGGCGGTAAGCTGGTGATTCGCACCGGCCATAACGACGACAAAGTCCTCATCGAGTTTTCCGATACCGGCCCCGGCATCAAATCGCCGCATCAGGTTTTTGACCCGTTCTTCACCACCAAGCCCGTCGGCAAAGGCACCGGCCTGGGACTCAGCATTTGCTACGGCATCGTTCAGGAGCACGGCGGGCACATCGAGTGCTTCAACAGACCGGAAGGCGGGGCGACGTTCCTGGTGGAATTTCCCGCTGTGGCTAACGGGGCTGTGCCGCACGAGTCGCATGCTGGCGTGGCGGTCGCCGCTGGCCCGGATCTCACCGCCATTCCGAAATCGTTCTCGCCTCGAAACTAGTAGTCCCACCTCTCCGCTTGATGCTAGATTCGGAAACTCTTTCGTGAGGTGAGGAATGCGCCGATTTCTCGTGTCGTTCAGTTTCGCAATTTTTGCGCTGTGCTACGCCGTTGGCGCCCGCGCGGCTGACCCTCCGGCGAAAGCGTTGCGCTTCGGCAAGCTCGTCAACGGCAAGGGCAAAGTATGGGCCGACGCCATCGTGATCGTCCGCGGCGACCGGATCGCGGAAATTACCACCGACGGCTCCAAAATTCCCGCCGGAGCGGAAGTCATCGACCTCCGCCGCTACACCGCGATCCCCGGCTTGATCGACGTCCACACCCACATGACGTATTACTGGGACCAGACCTCGAATGTCCATCCGTTCGACCAGCAGAGCGGCTCGCGTCTCCCAGCCGTCACCGTTTTTCTCGCGCAAGAGAACGCCCGCCGCACGCTCGAAGCCGGCGTCACGACGGTGCGCGATCTTGGCGCGAACGACTGGGCCGATATCGCCATGCGCGACCTGATCAATCGCGGCGCCATGGTCGGCCCGCGCATGTTCGTTGCCGGCTACGGCCTGTACGTCGCTGATTCCCCGCCGCGACCGGGCTACATCACTCCACCGGGCGGCCGCGCCGACAATCTCGGCGACGTGATGCGCGTCATTCGCGAGGAGGTTGCCGCCGGCGTGGACGTCATCAAGATGTACGGCTCGACGGGCACGGACAAGGACGTCACCGGCTTCCAGACCTATACCTACGACGAAATGCGAGCCGCTGCTGACCTGGCGCACAAATACGGCAAACGCCTTGCCGTTCACAGCTATGGTCCCGATGGCGCAAAAGACGCAGTGCGGGCAGGCGCCGATTCCGTCGAGCACGCCACCGACATGGACGACGAGACAATTGCTGAAATGGCGCGCCGAGGCACTTTCTACGTCCCTACGATCGATCACAATCGCTATTACGTCGATAATTACGTAGCCTTCGGCTGGACTCCGGAAATTGCCGCCGGCCTCAACGATTACATTCGCCGCAATTTCGAAACGGCCCGCCGTGCGCATAAAGCGGGCGTGAAATTCGCCATGGGCTCCGACGCCCTCTTCACCATGTGCGGCCAGAATACGCGCGAGCTCGGCTGGTTCGTGAAACTCGGGATGACGCCCGCACAGGCTCTCGCCGCAGCCACAACGAACGCGGCAGCGTTACTCGGCAAGGACAAGGAACTCGGCGCGCTCGCTCCGGGGTATTTCGCCGATCTCGTCGCTGTTGATGGCGACCCGCTTGCCGACATCAGCGTCGCGATCGACAAAGTTCGCTGGGTGATGAAGGGCGGAGCCGTAGTGGTCGATAAAACGAAGTAGCTTCTCCCACGGCCATCTGAGCCGAACGCAATCTCACGCGACGCCCTGGCCATCAATTCTGCTGCTAATCATTTGACGACATCCGTGCCTCAATCACCTGCCGGCCGCGCTTGACCGGTTCATACTGTTCCTTCTCGATCTGCCCGGTTTCCGCTCGTCCCCGGGTCATCGTTGGAGGACACGAATGGAAGCGTCAACACCTCCCGCAGGGCCAGTCGCAACCGCAACTCAACCCGCAAATGGCCCCTCCTCGGCGCCCGCTGGGTCAGCGACGCCCGCAGCAGCTGTCCGCACTCCGGTCCTGATCACCTCCATGGTCGCTGCCGCCAAAGGCGCGAGCGATCTGATCTTCTCCCCCGGCCGCGCGCCCCAAGTCGATATTCACGGCTCGCTCGTGCAACTCAAAATTCCAGGAGTGGGCGTGTTGACACCCGAAGACACCGCCCGCATCGCCGCTGACCTGATTGGCCGCAATTCCATCGCGCTGCAAAAGTTGAAGGAACAGGGCTCCTGCGATATCTCCTACAGCCTGCCGAAGGTTTCGCGATTCCGCGTGAACGTATTCACGCAGCGTGGCAGCTGCGCCATCGTCATGCGCGTCATCCCCAGCTCGATTCCCGATTTTCAATCGCTAAGTCTTCCCGAGCAGCTCTCGGAAGCCGCCGATCTGCGCAACGGGATCGTCCTCGTCACGGGTCCAACGGGCAGCGGGAAATCTTCCACGCTCGCCGCCATTGTGAACAAAATCAACGAAGAAAAGGCGTATCACATCATCACGATCGAAGACCCGATCGAATTCCTGCACGCGCACAAACGCGCCACCATCCACCAGCGCGAGCTTCACAGCGATACACCAAGCTTTGCTCTCGCTCTGCGCGCCGCGCTTCGCCAGGCGCCGAAGGTGATTCTCGTCGGCGAAATGCGCGATAAGGAAACAATCGAAGTCGCGCTCGAAGCCGCCGAGACCGGCCACCTCGTCTTTTCCACATTGCATACCACCGACGCTTCAAAGACGGTCGAACGCATCATCGGCGTATTCCCACTCGCCGACCAGGTCGCCATTCGCAATCGCCTGGCAAAAGCTTTCCGCTACATCGTTTCGCAGCGCCTGATCCCGCGCGGTGACGGCAAGGGCCGCGTGGCGGCATTCGAAGTCTTGAAGTCCACAATGCGCACGCGCGACTACGTGGAAAAAGGCGAGACGGAAGGAAAATCGCTGCTCGACGCCATGCGCGACGGCGAAACGGAAGGCATGCAGTACTTCGACGGTGAAATCGAAAGACTAATTCGCGCCAAAACCATCGACCTCGAAACCGGAATCTCCTACTCGACCAACGCCGGCAACCTTCGCCTAATGATCGCCGACCTCTCCGAAAGCCAGCGCAGCGAAGACAATTTCCCCTCGTCGGTAATCAAACCAGTCTCCCTGCGCGACACAGAAATCGAAATCGAGCGCTAGATTCAATTCCCTCGCAGCGGCCAGATTTGATTTCCCAGTAGGGGTGGGTCTAAGACCCGCCCGCGCCGCCCGAAGATCTTGTAGCGCCGGCATCTTGCCGGCTCCTTTGGCTTTGCACCGGCCACTTTCTTCCCTTGAATGGAATGCAGGCAGGCGGACGACTCGCAGGGTTTAACGACGCGCCACTTCGACACGATCTTCGCGGTTCTCTACCCCTCGCGGCTTCGGGGAAAATCTTGGTGGACGTGGGGGGGCTCGAACC
Organism: Candidatus Acidiferrales bacterium; assembly: GCA_050746925.1. Classification (GTDB taxonomy): domain Bacteria; phylum Acidobacteriota; class Terriglobia; order Acidiferrales; family UBA7541; genus Palsa-295. The sequence continues at coordinate 5,258 of JBOGNA010000164.1, read as the reverse complement.
CCCGGCCTCATCGTTGCGAACGATGCGCTCTCCCAACTGAGCTACACGCCCACTGCGCACTAGATTCTAGCAAACGCACGCGAGGCCGCCAAACGCGATTGCGACGGCGGTTGTTACGAGGATTCCAGTAGCTTCTTGGCGAAGGCGATTGCCTCCCGCACTTTAGCCACATCCGGCACGTTTCCCTGCGCAAAATCCTTCGCTCCGCCGCCCTTACCGCCGAACAGCTTGAGCGTTTCGCGCAACACCGCACTCATATCGCGCCCCAATCCCTTCGCCTGTGCGAACACGACGTGGCCAGTCGCTTTGGTGGCAAGCAGCGCAACTACATTTGCCTCAGCCGCCAGCTTCGCCGCAAGCAATCCAAGATAGCTTGGCGTCGCATCTTCGATCGTCGTTGCGATCACTCGCACCGTGCCCGCTGCGGCGACGGCTGTCGACGCGATCAACGCCCGCGCCTCGTGCTCGGCAAGCCGCTCCTCAAGACGCTTTGCAGCCGCATGCTGCGAGCGCCGCTCCTCGGCCAGCTTCCCGACGATTGACGGTACTTCCGGCAAGCCGCAGCTCAAAAGCGAAGCTGCCTGCGTGAGCGTCGCGAAATCTCCACGAGCCACGGTCAGTGCTCGAAAGCCGCACACAAACTCTGCGCGCCACAAGTCGCGCCGCTTCTCGAGTTTGCGAATCAGAATCATCCCTGCCTGGCCGGTCCGCTCGAGATGCGTCCCGCCGCAGGGCTGCCGGTCGAAACCTTCCACTTCAATCGCGCGCAGAATGCCCTCGCGCTCCACTTTCTTTCGAATTCCCGCCTCGGCCAGTTCTTCCGCGGTGCCGAAGCGCACCACCACCGGCTTATCCTCGAAAATCACTTCGTTCACGCGCCGCTCCGCTTCTTCGAGCTGCCGCGCGGCCACCGAAGCCGCTTTCAAATCGATCGTCGAAATCTCTTTGCCGAGGTGAAACGAAACCGTCTGAAATCCAAACAGCTCGATAAGCGCTGCCGACAGCAAATGCTGCCCCGTATGTTGCTGCATGTGATCGATGCGCCGCACCCAATCGATCGCACCGCGCACCGGCCCCACCGGAACCGCCGCCGACGCGTAGTGCACCACTTTCGCTTCCGCGTCCGCCACCCCAACTACCGGCACGCCGCCCAGCGTCCCCAAATCGTGCGGCTGCCCTCCCGACGTGGGATAGAACGCCGTGCGATCCAGCACAATCTTCCACCGCTCGCCCTCCGGCTCGCAGGAAAGCACGGTCGCATCAAACTCGCGCAGAAACGAGTCGCGATAGTAGAGCCGTTCGGTCGGATCACTCATCGCTCGCCACGTGTCCCTTCCATAGTCCGCAACGCCTTCTGCCAAGCCTCGCTGTACTTGTACCCGCAGCCGGTATTGAACAGCACCACGCTTTCATGCGGCTTGATCCACTTCTCGTCCGCAAGGCGCCGCGCCGCCACCACCGTCGCCGCTCCCTCGGGCGCCGCGAAAATCCCCTCCATCGACGCCAGTTCCTTCCCCGCCGCCAGCATCTCCTCGTCGGTCGCTGTCACCGCAGTTCCATGTGTATCACGCACTCCGGCCAGCACGAGAAAATCGCCCAGAGCCTTCGGCACGCGCAACCCCGACGCAATCGTCGCCGCATTCTGCCACGGAGGCGCGCTCGATTCGCCTCGCTTGTAGGCATCAACAATCGGTGCACATCCCGCCGCTTGCACCACCACCATCCGCGGGCGCTCGTGTCCGACCCAGCCCATCGCTTCCATTTCCTGAAACGCTTTGCACATCCCGATCAATCCCACGCCGCCGCCCGTCGGATAAATGATCACATCCGGCAGCTTGCCATCGAACTGCTCCCACAGCTCGTACGCCATCGTCTTCTTGCCTTCAATCCTGTAAGGCTCCTTCAGCGTCGAGACCTCGAACCAGCCTTCCCTCTCCTTATGCTCCGCCACATACTTCCCGCAATCGGAAATCAACCCGTCGAGCTTGCGCACGTCCGCGCCAAACGCTTCGCACTCCATCGCATTCGCGCTCGGCGTATCCTTCGGCATCACGATCACGCACGGAATCCCCGCCGCCGCGGCATAACCCGCCAGCGCCCCGCCGGCATTGCCCGCCGTTGGAATCGCAAGAGTTTTCGCGCCAAGCTCCTTCGCGCGCGTCACCGCCGCCGAAAGTCCCCGCGCCTTGAACGACCCGGTAGGATTCAGCCCCTCATCCTTAATGTACAGCGCGTCGAGTTCCATCCGCGCGCCCAGCCGTCGCGCGTGAATCACCGGCGTCATGCCCTCGCCCAGCGAAACCGCCTCTCGCGCCGGCAGCACCTCGGCATACCGCCACATATTCGCGGGACGCGCCCGCAGCGACTCTCGCGTAAGCGTCCGCGCCGCCTTCGCCAGATCGTACCGCGCAAGCAGCGGCCCCCCGCACGCGCACAAATTCTGCAGCCGCTCGTGCGAGTGCTTTTCGCCGCACTTCGAGCATTCCAGATGCCTAATTGTCGTCGGAAGAAAATCAGTCATGTCGAAACGAGGATATCACAGCGGCATAGCGCGATATTTTCACAGCCTCAGCGTCCCAAAGAAGTTCTCAGTAGGGGCACGGCATGCCGTGCCCTCCGCGGCCCCAATCACCAGCGCAACCACCCACCCGCCAGCAACTTCCGCCGCCAATTCCCGCGCTACTTCGGCAGCGCCGTCAACTCCGCATCATCCTTCTGCCAGAAAAACGCCGGGAATTTCTTCTGTGCCGGCCACACCTCATCCAGCGTATCCGCCGCGTACACCACTCCGTTCTTCACCACGTATTCCAAATCGCGCGAATTGTGAATATCGTCCAGCGGATTCGAATTCAGTACCAGCAGGTCCGCCAGCTTCCCCGGCTCGAGCGATCCGAGCTGCTTCTCGAGCCCGATGCTCTCCGCTCCATGCATCGTCGCCGAATAGAGCGCCTGCCACGGCGTCATCCCGCCCGACTGCAGCATCCAGAGCTCCCAGTGCGCGCCGATGCCCTGCTGCTCGCCATGCGAACCGAGCCCTACGTGCCCGCCGTCGCGAAAAATGGCTGCCGCCCCCTGCGCGATCAGTGGAAACGTGTACTCCTCATCGAACAGCAGCACCCTCCGCCTCGCGACGCTGTCCACCTGCTCGTGCGGCGTAAAACGCATCACTTTCGGATCGGCGTGCAAATCCATTCGCTGCCGCCAGTAGAATTGCCCGAATTCCGCTCCGTAAGACACGATCAGCGTCGGCGTGTACGTCGTGCCCGCCTGCGCTTCGAGTTCGATCACGTCCTTGTAAATCGGCACGATCGGCAGGCTGTGCTCCACGCCCGTATATCCGTCAAGGACCATGCTCAAATCCGTCTTCAAATCTCCGCCACCCTCCGCCGTAATGTTCACTCCTTCTTTCGCCGCCGCCATCGCCAGCCACTGCCGCGTGATGCGCCGCGGTTGCATGTACTCCTTCAACGAATCCGCTCCGTGTGTCTTGTAACGCTTCACCAGATTGACGGCGTCCTCGAAGCTTGCAATTCCACCGGCCGTCGTGGTGATCGCCGTACCGGTTGAGTAGATCCGCGGTCCCACCAGGTCGCCCGCGGCCACAAGCTCGCCCTGCGCAAACACGGTATTCGACTCGATCGAAGGGTCGCGCGTCGTCGTTACGCCGTACGCCAGATTCTCCGCGTACGACCACTCCTCATCGGTCATTTCCGGCCGCTCGGTCTTCAAATGCGAATGGATATCGACGAGTCCTGGCACGATCGTCTTGCCGCTCACATCGATCACCTTCGCCCCAGAAGGCACCGCGATACTTCCCGCCCCCCCGATCGCCTTGACTCGATTGTTTTCAATCAGGATGTCGCCCTGTGCGATCACTTCCTCGCCCTTCATCGTCACGATGCGAGCCCCGCGCAGCAGCAACTGCCCCTGCGGCGTATCGCGAGGCACCTGGAGCGAAATCGCAAACGTTTCCGGCTTCCAGTTTTCCGGTTTGTCCTTCTCCGGCTTCGCCGCATTCAGCACATCGTCGCGCTTCACACGATAGAAATCATTGCCGAAACTCCACGTCAGCGCCTTCCCGCCGTCCGCCCAGTAAAGATAGTTCGCGCCTTCTTTCGTCAACCGCCGCAGCGGCACTTCGGGCGCCTTGAAGTTGATGTTCACGGTCACATCGCCCACCTTCGGAAACGCCGCGAGATACGCGTCGTAGCGATTCTGAATCGCAAGCCACTCGCCGTCCGGAGACGGCACGATCAGCACGAATTGCCCGTCCACGTGGATGTGCGCTTTCTTGTCCACTCCGTCCAACCGGATCGAGCGCAGCAATCGCGCCGGCGGCGTTGGCGCATCGCCCGTTCCCGGGGGAACATCGTCCATGTAATAGACGCGAGTTCCGTCCCCGTTGAACGTCGGCTGCTGATATCCGCCCGGTAATCGCACCACGCGGTGGCTCTCGCCTCCGCCAGCCGCCACCCAGTAAATTTCGCGGATGTCGTCATCATTGGCCGCCAGCCAGCCGTGCTTTGACCCCATCACGTACAACAGTTTGCTGCCGTCGGGCGACCACTGCGGAGCCGCGTAATATCCCGCCACCGCGCTGATCTTCGTCGCGCTTCCGCCCGTTGCAGGAATCTTCCACAGCTCCCCGCCATCGGTGTCCGACCACGTCACGTACGCGATCCATTTCCCGTCAGGCGAAAAAATCGGCTCGTACTCGCGAACCGTACCGTTCGTCAGCCTCCGCGGCTTCCCGTCCGGCAAATCCATCACCCAGATTTTCCCCACCGCGCTGAACGCCAGCCGCTTGCCCTCCGGTGACTGGTTGATCCACCGCATCTGCCGCACCGTCAGCGGCCCATCGTCCACCGCATAGTCCACGTGCACTCTTGGCCCGAGGTCCAGATCCACTTTCGCGCTGAACGGAATCGTTGCCAACTGCCGCGTCGCCAGCTCCACTCGCTGAATGTGGCCGTCGTGCGTGAAAATCACCGCCTTCGAATCCGGCGTGAACGCGTATCCCGGCAGCACATCGTTCACCGCGAATCCTTCCTGGTCGTCGCGCTGAATTGGCAGCGTCAGCCAGTGTTCCTCGCGCGTTCCGAGATCGCGGATCCGCAAGCCCGTCTTCGCGTCGTGACGCGACGCGTACACCAGCCACTTCCCGTCCGGTGACACGATCGGCCGCAGTCCGCCGCCGTATTCCGACGTCAGCTTTTCCACCTCGCTCGTCTCGCGATTGAACGTCATCACCTGAAATC
>JBOGNA010000163.1:0-1012 GCA_050746925.1 Candidatus Acidiferrales bacterium | reverse complement strand
CCAGGTGCAGCATTCGAGTCTCTCGCTGCTCGCGCTCTACAAAGTCGACGCGATCCCCATCGACGCCGGCGGCCGCCGACAGCGCGGTCGGATGATGGGCGCGGCGAAAAAATCCGGGATCGATCTCGGCGCAATTTCGAACGTGAAGACCTGGTACTCGATTCCCGCCGGCTTCGCGGACCTCGAGGGAACTCTCGCGCCGGACGGCCGCTCGCTCTACATCGAAGTGAAAGCTCCGGCATGGATCGGATCAAACGGCCACATCATTCGGCGCGCTGGCCAGGCGACGCCCGAGCAGCTCGATTTTCTGATGTCGAAGCATCAACGCGGTGCCGTCGTGCTCGTGGCATGGAGCTCGCTCGACGTCGAGCAGCACTTGGGAACGCGTCTCTCGTGGAATCGGAGCGCGGTGAAGTGATTTCCACATTTGCACCGATATCCACAAGCAGGTGGACTTCCCTCGCAACCGAACCAATGGGACAGTCCGCATCCCGCGCGGGGAGGCGCGTTTCGTCGAGATGCCAAAGTTCCGGTACGTTGCCATCGCGCCCGATCGGATCGAGGACCGAAAGAAACTCGGGCCTGCGAGCTACCTGCACGATTTTCTCGTGGACCATCAGACCGACGCGGAGGGCAACGTGAATTACGGGAAGCCGTTCGGGTATGCGTGGATTCGCTCGCGCTGGCCGGATGCTCCGCCGATCCGAACGCTGAAGCGCCACATGGCTCGGCTGAAGGACGCCGGTTGCGTCTGGACCGGCACGCTCGGATGGGGTCAGGGGATGCGCGTGCGTGTTCTCGGGTCCGCGAAGTGGCCGCAGGCTCCGGCTCAGATGGCGCTATTTCCGCCGCCCGAGGCGGTGTCAATATCCAGTGGAAAAGCTGTGAGTAACCTGTCGAAACCCGATTATGGTACGGGGCCAAAAGTGGCCCCTCTATGGGGCCAAAAGTGGCCCCGTAATGAAGTTAAGAAGTTAAGAGAAGAAACAACCAACAGCAACCCCGCTCGCTT
>JBOGNA010000162.1:0-2070 GCA_050746925.1 Candidatus Acidiferrales bacterium | reverse complement strand
AGTCTTGGCATCCTGCGAGCTCTTTTCGAGGAAGTAGGAGCGGACGCGGTTGCGGAGCGACAGCGCCTTGCCGACGTAGAGAATCGTCCCGCCGGCGTCCTGAAATAGGTACACACCGGGCTGTGTTGGCATGCTGGCGACTTTTTCGCGGAGTTCCATCGAGAAGCGTTACACTCTTATAGATTCCTGCCGGTGGTTTCCACACGCATCCAGTGCGCGCCAGCCGGAGACAACTTTTATGATAGCAAACGGAATCTAAACCGACACGAAAACGCCCATGCCGCAAACAGCCATCAAATTCGCGCTTCTGTTTCTTCTTGCGACCCCCGCTTTTCCTGCCCAACAGCAGGGCCAGCAACAAGATCAACAACAAGGCGCGCAGGACAAGCAGCCGCCCAAGGACCAGAGTCAGCAGGGTCAGCAACAGAACCAAAAGCAAACCGGCCAGGATCCATCCGATTCCGACGAGCCACCCGTCGCGCAGGAATCGAGCTCAAAAAAACCGATTCCGACCACGGAGAAGCGCGGCAAAGATGCGTTGCCCGACCAGCCGCCGCCGATTTCTTCCGACGCAGAGAAAGCCAAGGCCGACGCCAACGCGAAATACGATCCGTTTCCAGCGCAACAAGACATCGAAGTCGGGATGTACTACTACCACAAAGGCGACGTGGACGCGGCCATCGACCGATTCCTCGATGCGATTCAGCGGCGGCCCAATTTCGCAAAGCCCAGGCTGCTGCTCGGAAGAGCCTACGAACGAAAACACGATTACGAATCTGCGGTGAAGTACTACAAGGAATACCTGCAGGTGTTTCCGCACGCCCCCGACGCGAAAGAAGTGACCAACAAGATCGAGAAGCTCTCGAAGAAAACATCGTGACGGGCGAAACGATTCAATAAGCGGGGAAATGGTCGAGGAACTTCATCGCGCGCTGGTACTCCGCGAATTTCTTTTCTTCGGTTCGAAATTGCGGAGAATGTGATTCCCGGCGGCAGCGTGCGAAACGCATCGGATGCTTTAGGTGCAGCATTTCGTGGTAGAGGACGTAGGCGACGACATACTCGGGAACATTGTTGCGGTCGAGCTGCCGATTGATCACGATCTGTTCAAGCGCCGGATCGAAGCAGCCGAGCTGCGTGCGCCAGACGCGATCGCTCCAACCCAACCGCGGACGAATCAGCTCATTCTCAAAGTAGCGGCCGTTCAAGCGCTCAAAGAGTGGACCCAGATCGTGATGCGTTCCGGCGGGCTTCAGTTCCAATCGCCGCGCGCGACGCTGGCGCACTGTCAATAGTCTGCGGCGAGTGGATCGCGCGTAGGAGAATCGCCGGTACGTCTCCAGAAATTCCGCGGGCGGCTCGCGCCGGTACAGCCTGCCGAGCAAAATCCCGGCGGCCGCTTCAAATATGCGGCGCGGCGCTTCACGAAGCAAATCCGAAACGCGAACGTAGGCCGTATCCTCGCGCAATCGAATCGTGTGGGTGAGATCGGCATACGGATGATATTCGACGATGAAATGCGGCGGGCGGCCTTCACAGCCGATCCGCGTGTAGATGCGTTGGAAGATACGCTCGCCTCCCGGGACAAGCCGCGAGCGGAGTTCCGAACGTCTCATACGGGCTTTCTCCGGACAGGCGGCGGCGCCGCAGATTTCAGCGCGTTGTCGACATCGTTGAGCGCGTCTTTGGTGCCGTCGATCGCGTCCTCGAGCGTGTCCTTATAGGTGTCCAGTTCGGCGCCGTTCTGTTGAAGCTTCTCGAGAATATCGAGGAACTCGTTCCCCTTCGATTTCATCAGCTTCAGCGCCGATTTGATATCCGACTGCCGCTCCGCGCCGACGGCAATCTGGTCCGCCGCGTCGTCCATGCAGCCCGTGTATCCGTTCAGCAGGTTGTTGAGAACCTCCACGCGCCGGCGATCCTGCACTTTCCGGCCAAGCTCGTATTGAAATTTTTTGAGGCGATCTTCGGCGAATTTCATGAAAAGAGAGATACGTTCCGAGGGTTCGTACGCGTCGCGGATTCTGTCTGCTTCGCTCTCGCTTAGATAATCGCGGCGCTCTTGAGGAG
>JBOGNA010000161.1:0-45406 GCA_050746925.1 Candidatus Acidiferrales bacterium | reverse complement strand
TCGGCAGGCAAATTCACTCATCTCCGCAGGACTGGGTAGCAAACGAACGGGCAGGACACGCGTCCTGCCCGTTTTGTTTTATGTACGCGGATGCCGGGACTACTTGTCGCAGCGGCTTTGATATACTGCGCGGCCGCACCTCGGCATCCATTCATAGGGAGCGAACCTACGCCATGAAGGCCCATCTTCAAATTGTGCTGCTTGCCCTGTGCGTTGTGCTTCCGGGTTCTGTATTCGCGCAGGCCACTTCAATTGATGGAAAGCCTGCGATGCCGGCGAGTAGCCGGCGGCCGCTTGCGGTGGACGACTACTTCCAAATCAAGGATGTGGAGAACGCGCAGATCAGTCCCGATGGGAAGTGGGTCGCGTATATGGTCACGACCCACGACGCGAAAAGCGACAAGGACAAGAAGCGCATCTGGATGGTGGCCGCGGCGGGAGGCAACCCCATTCCGCTGACGGCGGAAAGCGCCAACTCCACTCATCCCCGGTGGAGTGCGGACGGGAAGTATCTCGGATTTCTCAGCGAGGACGAGAAGAAAGATGACGACAAGAAGCAGGTCTGGTTGCTGCGCCGCGACGGAGGCGAAGCGGAGCAATTAACGAATGCGATTCAAGACGTGGACGGGTTTGAGTGGTCGCCCGCGGACGACCGGCTGCTGCTTCTGCTGCAGGATCCATCGCCCGAAGAGCTCGACGCAGCGAAGAAGAAAGACACGAACAAGGCGGACGACGAGGAGAAGGATAAGAAGAGAACGCGGCCGTGGGTGATCGATCGCCTACACTTCAAAGAGGACGAAATCGGCTATCTTGACCGCCGGCGCACCCATCTCTACGTTTTCAACCTTGCGGATCGCAAGGTGGCGCAGATTACGTCTGGTGATTACGACGACGCGGAGCCGGCGTGGTCACCGGACGGGAAGTCGATCGCCTTCAGCAGCAATCGGAGCGCAGAGCCCGACAGTAATTTCAATTCCGACATCTGGGTCGTCGCCACCGACAACAAGGATCAAGGCAAGTCGCTTCGGCAAATCACGACGAATCCGGCCGAGGACGCGACGCCGACATGGTCGCCAGACGGCAAGTGGATCGCCTACATCACGCAGCTGGATCCGAAGCTTTTTTGGTATGCGACGTATCACCTCGCGATCGCGTCGTCGAACGGCGGTGAACCAAAGCTCCTGACGAAGGTGCTGGATCGCGAAGTGAGCGCGCCGCATTTTTCGTCCGACGGGAAATGGATCTACTTCATTGCCGAAGATGAAGGCACGCAGAATCTCTTGCGGGTTCCGCCGGCGGGCGGCGAGATCGAGCTCCCGATCGGTGGCCGCCGCAAACTGGAGTCGTATTCAATCAGCCGCGACGGAACAGTGGCTGCGACGATTTCGAGTTCGAGCATGCCCGAGGAGGTTCATGTTCTCCCAGCGAACGGCGACCTGCGGAGATTGACAAAAGTAAATGACGAAGCTATGGCACGCATCGAGCTTGGGGCCACCGATTACGTTCATTTCAAGAGCAAGGACGGCACGCCCGTTGCTGCCTTCGTGATCAAGCCGCCCGGTTTCGAGGCGGGGAGGAAGTATCCGACGATCTTGTGGCTGCACGGCGGTCCGACGTTAAGTCATCAAGCAGAATTTGATTTTCGCGCGCAGATTCTGGCGGCGAATGGATACGTCGTGGTCCAACCAAATCCTCGCGGATCCTCCGGCTACGGCGAGGACTTTTGCAAAGCGATTTTCGCGGATTGGGGGCACAGGGATTTCGAGGACGATATGGCTGCGGTTGATTACGTTCTCGCCGAGGGGATTGCCGATCCGGAGAAACTCGCTGTCGGCGGACACTCTTACGGCGCGATCTCGACCGATTTCATTATCACGCAAACGCACCGATTCAAGGCCGCGATCGCGAATGCCGGCGAGTTTCTCTACATCATCAACTACGGAACCGATCTCTATTCACGCCACTGGGAATACGAACTGGGGCTGCCATGGGAAAATCGCGCGCTCTGGGAAAAGATATCGCCGTTTACGCGAGTGAAGGAAATAACGACGCCGACGCTAATCATGGGCGGGGATGTGGATTCCAACGTTCCCATCATAAATAGCGAGTTGATGTATCAAAGTTTGCGGCGGCTCGGCGTGCCTACAATTCTGGTCGTGTATCCGGGCGAGTATCACGATTTTGTACGGCCGTCGTTTATCAAGGATCTCTACGAGCGATATATTTTCTGGTACGGGCACTACGTGAAGGGCGAAGGCCCTGCGAGTCCTCCGGAGCAAAAGCATCCAGAGTGAGTAGAGGTTCGAGCGAATTAGCGTACGGAAATTCCATCTGGATTGGACTGCGAGGCGACTGAACGCGCCGAGCTTCGATGCTACGCAGGCACAGGCAGGATTGCCTGTGCTACTGAGGTGAGGCCTGGCACTCCGGTGGCGCAAGCGTGAGGGTGATTTCCTTTGCCTCCGCGTCGGCGCCATCCACCACTACCGCAGTTGAATCGAGGCGCGCAGGCTGCTCGCAAGCTTCGTCGGCGCCCCGGCGATTGTTGCGACGCGAAGGATCGAGATCCTCCCACGCGGAGATTGTATATTTCGCAGATTCGAGCAACGTGAACGCGTAAATGCCTTCCTCGATTTTCCTGGCCGCCGGGTTTTCGCCGTCCTCCGTTTTTGCCGTGACGTACACCTCGCCGGGCGGCCGCCCGTCTTTCCATTTCAGCTTCACGCGAAGCTGGCGCGTCGGGTAGCCGTCTTCCTCTTTCAGGCGAACATCGGCTTTCAGGAGTTGCTGGCCATCCTTCAGCACAATCGGAGTGGCGCTCGCAGGGTCCGGCGCGTCAGGGTAAAAGGAGCGACGGAACGGCGAATTCGGGTCTTTGCGATTCATGCGATTGAAAACCAGAATGTAATCGCCGGGACCGACGTGATCGAATTCGAAGTCGCCCTTGGGGCCCTGAAAGCCCCAGAGACCGGGGCGCGAATCCTCGTAGGCTCCCGCGCGATAGAGTTCCACCGAAGCGTTTGGCAGAGGATTTCCATCCGGTCCGCGGACGCTTCCGTGAATTCGCCCCGTAGGAAGCGCGTCCACGTTGTATTCATAACACGCACCGTTCGGAATCTTGAACGTGGGCAGCGGGCCGTTCAGCGTCTTCTGAGTCAGCTCCATGCGAACAGGAAGGTTGGCTGTGAATTGGTATTGTCCGGCGTGGACATCATAGAAGGTGTAAACGCCGTTGCCGGCGGTGCTGGTTGCAAAGCGATCGTCCTTCGAGCGCAATTTTAGCTTTATGTTCGGCAGGGGGTCGTCGGGATCGTCCGGAGGGGCGAGCATCGGCGGATTCGATCGGCGCAGCACTCCAAACACGGAAGCCACCCGATCGCCATTACGCATGGCCCGCAGCTGAGGGATCAGGGCGCGTCCTTCGGCGGCAAGACGAGTGCCGTTGCAAATTGTGGCGAACAGGCGGCCGTCCTCGGCACGATTGGGGAAGACGATGTATTGCTCGCCGTCCTTGAAGCGGAAGGCGCAGTCGCCGTCTTCGCCGCCGGAGAAGACATCGACCTCGGCGGTGTCGTCGCCGGCAAAGCGCTCATTGATTCGAAAATGATATCGAACGACGACGGTGGCGGGAGCAACGTTCGCGTCGGATAAGGTTTCGGCGGACGTGACGGTTCCGAGGAATGCGACGTCGTCCTTTTGAAGACCTGGGCACATGCCGGGCGGCGCTTTCGAGCAGGCGCAGGCGCTCGCAACGGCCGGGGCGGACAAAAAGAGCAGGGCTAAGAGAGCGAATTTGCCGTGAAACATCGCGAGTATCGTACATCGTGGCACACGAAGAAATCGAGACCGTTGGCAAGATTTCCAAGCAAGGTTGCCGAGTCCTCGACAGCCGCAGCCGGCCGGCGATTCGCATAGGCCACGGGAAGCCGTTGCGCCGAGCGGGAGCACCGAACGGAGCCTTGCCTGCAAAGCCGAGCAGTCATATACTTCCGGCCATGTCGAAACGAAGAAATACTAGATTGGTAAGAATCGCAGCCGCGCTGATTTTGAGCGCGGGCCTGTATTCATTGCCGGCCGGGGCGCAGCAAGGATCGCCAAACGCCGACCAGCGCGACGTGCTTCAACAGATATTGAGCCAATCGTACCAGCCTTCACAGGTGGGTAAAGGATTGATGGGCATCGGTACGGACACCGCAATCCGTCGAGCGGGAACGATTGTGGTCGTTCAGCGCCCAGGTCTGTACGCGTCCTTCAACCGCAACGAGATTGCGTCCAGCGCGATTCGCGGCATGGAGGCCAGCCTCTACCGTGGAAATAAGGACTACGAAGTGCCCGTTGGCGAGCGGTACTACGTATTCAACGTTGCCGTTGTGGAAGACAACGTGACGATCGCGCTGCTCTCGGCGCGCGTGGTGAACGGTCCGAAGGGAGCAGGGCGGGTCTGGACCGCGCTGACATTTTATTTCCCGGCTCAGACGCTGGCAAACGCTGACAAGGACGATGTGTTCCGTGCCATCGATCCGTGGCTTGCGCCGGAAGGACATTTTGCAGGCAGCTCCGGACTTGCTCCGGTGTCGTCGCCAGTAGGTGTTGCGGCTCAGCCTGGCTATCCACCTCAGGCAGCTCCTGCTGCGGCTCCCGTTGCTCGCCCCGCGGCAGCGACTCCTCCAAGCCCGCCGGCACATCTCGCACCTGGTATGACGCGGGACGAAATTGTAGCGGCACTGGGAGCGCCGCAACGCGAGATGAGCTTCGAAGGAAAAAGCTGGCTGACGTATTCAAATATGGTGATCGTGCTCGAAGGCGGGAAGTTGAAGTCGATTGACCAGTCGGCGCAACCGCCGGCACGAGTAGCAGTTCATTCCGATCCAAGCGGCGCCGAAATCTACCTGGACGGGCAGTTGATCGGCTCGACGCCGTCGAGCGTGGAATTGCCGGCGGGAAATCACGAGTTGAGCGTGCGGCTTTCCGGTTATCAGGACTGGACACGGACAATGCGCGTGCTTTCCGGCAGCGAAATCAATCTGGAAGCGAAGCTCGAGAAGAAATAGCGTTGCGAAGGATTTTTCGCGCCGAGGCGCGCGAAAAGTTCATATTCACAGTTCTACAGTTTTAACCGTATGGTAAGAAGTCCATCGAGTTGGTACGCTCACGGGTAGTTCGGGCCAGGGTCCAGTATGGTTCTCCGGGAATTCGCAGCCTGCTCAGGAACCGACTGACGAAGCAAACACGGTAAAAGCATCAAACAAAAAAGAGACAGCTGCAACTTTAGGAGGAGTAATGAGAGCTCGATTCATACGTGCACTACTTCTGGCCGTCGGGACGTTATTGATGTCGGCCGCTTCATTCGCACAGGTGAGCGTTTCGGTGACGATTGCGCCGCCGGAACTGCCGGTTTACGAACAGCCGATTTGCCCTGGCGATGGTTATATCTGGACGCCGGGATATTGGGCCTGGGACGGTGATGATTACTACTGGGTTCCGGGGACGTGGATCGAGCCGCCCGAGGTTGGATTCTTGTGGACGCCCGGCTATTGGGGCTGGGGCGGCAGTGCGTTCTTCTTTCATGCCGGCTATTGGGGTCCGACAATTGGGTTCTACGGCGGCGTGAACTATGGGTTCGGTTACTTCGGCCACGGCTTCGACGGCGGGCGCTGGGAAGGCGGACACTTTTTCTACAACCGCGCGGTGGCGAATGTGAATGTGACTGTGATTCACAACGTGTATGAAACGAGAGTCAACGAAACGAGGGTGACCCGCGTGAGCTACAACGGCGGCCACGGAGGAATCGATGTGCGTCCGTCGCGAGAGGAAGAAGCGGCTGAGCACGAACGCCACGTGGGAGCGGTAGAGGCTCAGACACGCCATGTGGAAGAAGCGCGGGCGAACAGGGAACTGCGAGCGTCGGTAAATCACGGCAAGCCGCCAATCACGGCGACCTCCAAGCCCGGGGACTTCAAGGGCCACGAAAATGGGGGAGCAGCGCCGGGGCACACAAAGACCGCGGTTCATCCGAAGGATCTCCCTCCGGCAGAGCACCGCACTCCGACTTCGACAGGAAACGCCAAGACGGACCAGAGGTATCAGCAGCAGCAGGAACGGCTGAGCCAAAAGCAGAATCAGGAACGCGATAAGCTCCAGGCCAAGCAGGATCAGGAACACCAGAGGATGCAGCAGCAGAAGGCAACGGATGCCAGACAGCAGCAGGTCGAGCAGAGGCACCAGCAACAAACGCAGCAACTCCAGCAGCGGCACGAGCAGCAGCAGCAAAAGATGGAGCAGCGGCAACAGCCGCATCAAACTTCGGCTCCGAAGGAAAAGCGCTAAGGGCCGAACGGAGAGCAATGCGGGTGGGGCATCTGCCGATCGACGGAGGCCTCGCCCGCAGCACTAGTGAAATGAAGTAAATTGCAGGCTACGATTTCTTTCGCGGGACTTTGGCGCCTTTCTTGCGCGCCTCTGAGAGCCCGATTGCAATTGCTTGTTTGCGGCTGATCACCCTGCCGCCTTTTCCACCTCTTCCCGAGCGAAGCGTGCCGCGCCTTTCGCGATGCAACGCGCTTTTCACGCTCTTGCCGGCTGCTTTGCCGTACCTAGGCATGAATTTCCTCCCTTCTTTGCGATTTTCAGCCACTGGTTTCGAGAGTGTCTTTCAAATAGTGTAGTTCCCAGGCGGTCGAGCAGGAATACAGCGCCACGTGTATCGAGGGTGGCGTCGGGCCTGATCCTTCCTCGGGACTGGCAAGCGCGAGAGAGGAATTTGGATCCCGGGCCGCCTACCAGAACTACGAGGAGCACCTACAGGGATTGCTTTATGGCGAAAGCGGAGGCGGCGGCATAGTCTGGCGCTGGGGATATTCTCCGTGCGGGGAATCAATCTGGCACCGCCAGTAATTAGTGGGACGTTTGTAAGCGCCGTGGCAGAAGAAATCGAAAACGGCGGTTTTTGGATGGATCGGCGGCCTTCGAGGACTGAGACGGGTAGGGCACTTTCTCGACGATCTTGGCCGCAGTGGAATCGAAGATAAAATATTCGCCGGGAGACGATTCGCATAGTTTGGTGAGGCGCGCTCGCGCGTTTTCTAGGCCTTGAACAACTTCAACCCAAATCGGCCCGCCCTTTGGAAAGTCTCTAAAGATGTCATAGGTACCAGTCATGGCTCTCCCTGGACAGATTCGGCCCAACCGCCCGCCATGGAATCAGACGCGCGGAAGTGCAATGTGCAATTCGGATACCAGGAAGTGCGAGCGGCGAGCGCCGCAACTGTATTCCAATCCCACAGTTACACAGGTGACGTGGTATTCACGCAAGAGACGCCGCGGGATGATGTGTAAAATGGCAAAATATCAGGTATATATTGCGCGATTTCGGTCCGAGACCCGAAACTTGCTGCGATGTTGGCATGCGGGTTGCCTCGAATTGTGTGCGACTGCGAACCACGATTCGCTCGAAAGGCGGTCGGCAATACGTGAGTAGCAGGTGATCAGTTGAAGGAACCAGCGATGGCGGATCTTCGAATATTGATTGTGGACGACGAGAAGGCGGTGAGGTCTGCCTTGGAGAAGTTGTTGGCTACCCGCACGGAGTGGAAAGTTGTCGGTGAGGCTGCGGATGGGGCGGAAGCGATCGGCAAGGCCAAGGAGTTACAGCCAGACGTCGTAATCATGGACGTCACCATGCCGGAGATGAGCGGGCTGGAAGCGACTCCGAAAATCAAGAAAGCGGCGCCGGCCGCCGAGGTTCTGATATTTTCGCAGCACGATTCGACGCAAATGGTCCAGCAAGCGCAAATGGCGGGAGCGCGCGGATACCTGCTGAAGTCACAGGCAAACTGGCTGATGGCCGCGGTGGAAGCGATGGGCCAGCACAAACCTTTCTTTCAGGGCAGAAACCTGTCGAGATCTTCGTAAATCTCGCGACATGTTGTCGAATGCTCAAACCGCTCGACGGAGGGGCCGTCCGTAGAGGGTTCTCAAACGAAGGCGCAGCGAGTATATCGAATTGTTCGAGAATTCGGATCGAGCGGGGCTGGAATTCCCGATAGCGAACATGCCACAAGCGAGACAACAAATTGACGGAGCCGTACGATCGCCTATGAACATCGACGACGCGAAAAAACAGGTGACGGCATCGCCTGCTTATGCGGAAGCGCTGTCGCAGACGATCCGGGAGTCGATCGTAGTGGTTGATGAGACGCTTCGGATCCTGACGGCAAACCGAGCGTTCCTCGAGACATTTAAGGTCTCTCACGAGGAAATCGAGAACCGATATTTGTACGAAATCGGCAAAGGGCAGTGGAACATTCCGGGCCTGCTTAACTCGCTGCGAGAGGTTTTGCCGAAAAACACCGAGATCAGGAATTTCGAAGTCATGCATGACTTCCCGGGGATCGGGAAGAAGGTGCTGCTGATAAACGCCCGTCCGATACGGAGCGAGCCGGACTCGCCGCGCACGATACTTGTCGCGGTAGAGGATCTGACGGAGCAACGAGAGGCGATCGACAAACTAAGGAGCCAGTCGGAACTGCTGCACCTCGCTCACGATGCCATCATCGTCCGCGATGTGAACAGCGTGATTTTGTTCTGGAATCGGGGCGCGCAAGAGACCTACGGCTGGACGGCAGGCGAAGCGTGCGGAAACGTTTCGCATCAATTCCTTCAAACGGAGTTTTCCGAACCTTTCGAGCAGATCCACGAAAAACTATTTAACTCCGGATTTTGGGAAGGAGAGCTGACCCACTCGACTCGGGAGGGAAGGCGGATTACTGCAGCAAGCCGCCAGGTATTGCAGCGCGACTCCCACGGCCGAACGATTGGAATTCTTGAGATCAACCGAGACGTTACGTGGCGAAAAGAAGCCGAAGAGGCGCTCCGGAATCTCTCGGCGCGGCTGTTGCAACTGCAGGACGAAGAGCGCCGGCGGATCGCCCGGGAATTGCACGACAGTACGGGCCAAAGTCTGGCCGCGCTGGTGATTCACCTGTCGGCAGTGAGCGCGAAGGTGGCGCAGATCGATCCTTCCGCCGCGGAATTTCTTCGAGAAGCAATCGAGCTATCTCAAAAAGCGTCCGATGAAACTCGAACCCTCTCTTACCTTCTCCATCCTCCCACTCTCGATTACGCCGGAATCCAATCGGCGCTGGAGTGGTACATCGAGGGTTTCACGAAACGGAGCAAGGTGAACGTGGAGCTGGAGGTTTCGCTTGGCCCCCACCGGCTTGCCGAGACGCTGGAAAGGGCGCTTTTCCGCGTCGTTCAAGAGAGCCTGACAAACATTTTTCGCCATTCGGGGAGCCAAACGGCGAAGGTGCGGATCGCGTTGCAGTCCGGGATCGTGCGGCTAGAGGTGTCGGACAACGGCAAAGGGATACCAGCCGAAATATTGTCCACGCTGAACAGCAGCGGCGGGCAGTTGGGCGTTGGCATTCGAGGCATGCGCGAACGCGTCCGGCAGCTCGGCGGCTGGCTTCAAATCAGATCGCGAGCGGACGGAACGACAATTTTTGTGAGCCTTCCAGTCGGCGACCTCGCGGGTGAAAACGGCTAGTCGAAGGCCTGAGATCTGCTTGGTTTTAGTCGCCACGCTCCGATTTTCGAATTGTATCCTTACCGAAAATGGCCGCTCCGATGCTTCCCCACCGCCTAAGCTGCGATAATTCAGTAGAATAGCGCATACAGGGAAATACCTAAGAGAGCTACAGCATGACGCCGATAGTGCTGCGTGCCAAGGGAAGTTACTGTGACCACGCGTTCTGCTGGATCAGGGCGGAAGTCAACTGTCGAATATGCAGATCGAGAGCATCGCATACGTTGAATTTCGGGCTTGAGCAGCTCTTGTATGATTGATGACGCAAATCTCGTTTCACGGGAGTAAATGTGGCGACGCTTCGAATCTTGATTGCCGACGATCATGACTTAATGAGACGGGGAATCAAGGGAATGCTGCAATCGCGCGCGGGATGGGAAATTTGCGGCGAGGCGCACACCGGCCGGGAGGCCGTCGCGAAGGCTCAGGAGTTGAAGCCGGATATCGCGATACTGGACATCAGCATGCCGGACCTGAACGGAGTGGACGCGGCGAGAAGAATTCGCAAGGAATCGCCGAACACCGAGATCCTAATTCTTTCGGTGCACTACTCCGATCAGCTGATACGAGACATCCTCGAAGCGGGCGTGCGGGGCTACATCGTGAAGTCGGATTCGGACCGCGACCTCCTGATCGCCGTGGAAACTCTCGCGAATCACAAGCCGTTTCTCACTCCGCGGGCCACCGAAGTGATGCTCACCAGCTTCAAAGAGGGAAGAATGAAGCCTGAGCTTCCCACGTCGCTCCGGGACCGGCTTACTTCGCGCGAGCGCGAAATCGCCCAGTTGCTTGCGGAGGGCAAGAGCAGCAAGGAAGTGGCGTCGTCACTTTGCATCAGCGTAAAGACAGCCGAGACGCACCGCGCGAACATCATGCGCAAGTTGCAGATTCATACGGTGAGCGAACTCGTTCGATACGCCGTGCGGAACCAGATCGTCGAAGCCTAGCCATCGCACTCGATCGAATTTCGATATCATTCTGCGACTTACAAGTTCCGCGCAGAGAATCCCTCGGGAGTATTGCGAGGCGTCGCGCTCACGGAATTGGACGGTAAAGTACTCGCCGGCGCCGCGGATATTCCTTTGCTCGACGACGGGGTCATACACAGCGTCCGCGTCGTCCTGAAGCAGAACGAAAAGTAGTGGGTCTGCCAGATTCGATTTGAAGCCTGGGCCAATCTGAAATCGATCAAGCCTCTTTTCTGCCAGCCAGCACTAACACGATCCCGCCGACAAGCGCGATGGCGCCGAGCACGGGGGGCAGAGGAACGGTGTGACGTTCTTCTTTCGTCGCCTGGATCGGCCCCATGTCGAGTACTTTCTTGTGCGTGGTGTAGGTAAAGCCCTGATAGACGAGAGCGACCACTCCGAGAACGATCAGCACAAGCCCGGCCATTGACGCTGTCTTCATCGAATCTCCTTATTTCAGTCTGCTTGCGAGTGCGTGCAATTCACGCCCGCCGAAGCAATCCGCCGACGAGCGACACAAGGAAGAGTATCAGGAAGACGAAGAACAGCGCGCGTGCGATCGAAACGGCCGCGGTTGCAATGCCGAGGAATCCAAACACGCCAGAGATGAGTGCAATTACGAGAAATGCCAAGGCCCAACGCAACATGGAAGCCTCCTTAGCCTGCCTGCGGCTTGCGAGCGCTTGGGACGATACCGGCGCTCGCGAGCAAGTAGCGAGCTCATTGCGGATTATTCTTCCACTATTCTTACGCTTGCAGCTGCGGGCGGCCATACAGTCATTCAACTAGACTGCAAGACGGAAACCTGTAGGTTTGGGTCTTCGATCAGCGAATTCGCCGGCGATTTAAGTGGTTTTTCGATCGGAATAGTTGTTGAGGGCGATCCGCCGCCTGGCAAGCGAGACGACCGAGCGGCAGTCTCACTGCATCGATCGACTACTTGGGGGTCC
Organism: Candidatus Acidiferrales bacterium; assembly: GCA_050746925.1. Lineage (GTDB taxonomy): Bacteria > Acidobacteriota > Terriglobia > Acidiferrales > UBA7541 > Palsa-295. The sequence goes on along the minus strand of JBOGNA010000161.1, from coordinate 33,902 downwards.
GCAACTTGGCCAGAGCAGCTTCGCATTCGGCGATGCCGGCCGCAGTCCACGCACTTCGCACACCGGGGGAGTTTTCGGGAGGCGGGTACTGATCCTGTCGCCAGCTTTCCAGGCTTTTCTGATACCAGGACTCTGCCCGCCGCGATTGCTCGATTCGCTTCGCGGGCGCGGTTTCGCGGCTGGCGAGTACAACGTAGCTTTTTGCGAGAGCGGAATAGGCTTCCGACTGGCCTTCGATCTCGTGTCGATTTTTGCGTTCAATAGGCTCAAAGATGGAAATTGCTTTCCGGACGTGCGGTTGCGCCTCGTGGACACGGCCACGGTCGATGAGGATTTCTCCGAGAGCGACCTCATTGAGCCCCAGATTGTCTCGCGCTAAAGTGTCCGACGGATCCGATTGCCGCAGTTCTGCAAAGATTCGCAGAGCCTTCTGAGTATTCCTCATGGCCTCATCGAAATCACGCCGGTCTGCATGGATATGAGCCACGAAACTGTACTCCTCGGCTAAATACTCTCGAAGCGTCGCGTTGGTTGGATCGGCCTGAATCAACTGCTCCAGCATTTGCAAACCGATGCTGGTGTTTACAAGGGCATGAGGTACGTCGCCGGTGCCCGCCAGCGCCCGTCCCAGGCTGATGTAGTCGCTGGCAAGATGGGTGCGATAGAGGGGATTGGCATTCGCGCCACTCGCGATGGGCTGCCGAACCAAGATCGCTTGTTTGAGATTGTCGCGTGCCTGTGCGTATTCGCCGGCCTCGAGCTGGACGTTGCCCGTCTTCCAATAGAATCCTGCGAGCCATTCTTGATACTTGGGCTCGGGATGCGTGGCTGCCAACTTTTGAGCCACCGGCAGCGCTTTTTGCAAATAGGAAAGGGCGCCGGGAAAATCTCCGGCGTCCTGCCGGACAAAGCTCATGCGAAAGTAATCATTCAGAAGCTCACCCTGCGCCTGGGCGTCACCCGGCGCAGAAGCCGCGGCGGATTCCCGGATTGCGAGGGCTTTTTTGTAACTCCGCTGGGCCCCGTCGAAGTCGCCGAGGTTCGCGGCTCCCGTGTAGCCCAGCAGGTCCCCGACCCGGTCATAGGCGTCCGCCAACTCTCGCTGCAGGGCCAGGTCGCCGCTCGCCTCTTGGGACAGGCTGTCCAGGTATTCTTGTGCTCGTTCGACTAGCAACTTTCGAGCATGCGTCGCGCCTGGCAAGTCCTTGATCGAGTCATGGACTTCAAACATCAGCGAATTGGCCAGCTTCCGAACGTCATTGAATCGCCGCTCGGCGCGGGCGCGCTGCTGCCGGGCAATCGCAGCCTGTTCCCGCGCAACTTGGGCCTCGTGCAGAATCAGCGCCAGACCGCCCAAAATCGTGAGCGAGACGATCACGCCCGCCGCTACGCCAGCCTTGTGCCTGCCAACAAATTTCGATACGCGATACCAGGCCGTGTCGTCACGGGCCGTCACCGGCACGCGATCGAGATGCCGCCGCACGTCTTCCGCGAATTGCTCCACCGAGGCGTAACGGCGCGAGGAATCCTTTCGCAGCGCCATGAGCGCGATGGTGTCGAGGTCCCCGCTGAGCTGTTTTTTCAGTCTTGCCGGTGAGCACCCACGAAGCGAGCATAGATCTGCCGCCTTGCGCGGCTGCGATTCTTCCGAAGGCACTGAATCGTCTCGGCCGATTGCGAGGCTCGGCCTCTGCGGTTCAAAACTGCAAACCAGCTGCGCCATTTCGTGGGGCGACTTACCGTCGAGGCGATAGGCGCGCCGGCCCGTAAGCAACTCATACAGAACGAGGCCCAGCGAATAGACGTCAGTAGCGGTTGTGACCACCTCTCCGCGAAGCTGCTCCGGGCTCGCGTATTCCGGCGTCATCATCCACAAACCCGCGGTCACAGTTGAATTTGGCGCCCGAAGGTTGGGATCGAGGACTTTCGCGATGCCAAAGTCCAGCAGCTTCGGGATGCCATCGGGCGTAACCAAAATGTTCGTGGGTTTGATGTCGCGATGGATTACCAGTCGCTGGTGCGCGTACTGGACGGCGGTGCAAACCGCGTGAAAAAGTTTCAGCCGCGCTTCGATGGAAAGCATGCGCTGATCGGAGTAGGCGGTGATCGGCAGGCCGTCGATCAGCTCCATCACGAAGTACGGGCGGCCATCCGCGGTAGTGCCTCCATCAAAAAGTTTGGCAATGTTGGGGTGGTCGAGACTTGCAAGAATTTGCCGCTCGTTTCGGAACCGGGCGGCAGTGAGCTCCGCGCCAGAGCCGGAGCGCAAGACTTTCAGCGCGACTTCTTGCGTGTATTGTCCATCTGCGCGAACCGCGCGATACACCGCGCCCATGCCGCCCTGCGCGATTTCCCCGAGAATCTTATAGGCGCCGACACGACTGCCGGGCGTTAAATGAAATTGGGCGTCATCGTCGCCGGCAAATTCGGCCGGGATCGGCGGCGAGTTCAGGAAATCGGTGCCCGCCTGCTCGTGCAACTCAATCAGCGATTCCACATCGCGTCGCAGCACAGCGTCGGTGCAAACATCGTCCAGAAAGCGCGATCGATCGGGCGGGTTCAGTTCCAGCGCCGGTTCGAGGATGGACCTAACCCGGAGCCAATCTTCCGGCATCATGCGTGGGCTTCTCCACGATTTATTTCGCGCAGTAACCACACTCGAGCGGAAGTCCAACTGCGCTTGACCGTAGCCGCAGAAATTCCGAGAAACTCGGCAGTGTCTTCGATGGAAAGGCCGCCGAAGTAGCGAAGTTCCACAATCTGGCTTTGCTGAGAATCGAGTTTCGAGAGCTTGTCGAGAGCCGCGTCGAGCAACAGGAGATCTACCTGCGGAGCCGCAGGAGTTGCTGAGGCCTGGCTGCTTTCTATTTTCAACTTCGCAGCTCCAGAGCCCCGTTTCGATGTGCGGCGGCTTCGCTCGTAGTCCACCAGAATCCAGCGCATCAGTTGCGCGGCGATCCCGAGGAAATGTGCGGGATTCTCGATCGCGAGCGATTTCCCACGCGCCAGACGGAGATACGCCTCGTGAACCAGCGCCGTCGTTTGCAATGTGTGATTCGGGCGCTGCCGCCGGAGGTGATAGCGCGCCAGGCGGCGCAACTCGTCATAAACGACCGGGAGGATTTCGTCGAGCTCTTTGCGGTCCGCGGCTCCCCGGTGGAGAAACAGTTCAGAAAATGGCTTGGAGGGAGCTGAACCCAAACTGTGCCTCCGGGGGGCCTATCCGCGCGGGGCTTCGGCAGGAGGATACAGCGTGACCGCCCGAAGTTCAATCCATTCTGCTGAAAAGAAGCGAGTTGGGGATGCTTGAGGGTCGCGCGGCCGCTAAACCAGGGAAAAATTGTCGCCGCTTGAGCTGATCTTGCCAGCTTTCTCGAAATAGTGAGTAAGCAGAAGCTCCACAGAGGCGGCCACGAGATGGAACTTTCCGATCAGACGGCGTCCGTTTCCACTCGTGGCAGTGGATCTCTGGCGACTAGTGGCAGAGTGATCCAGGAGAGACCGATGAACAGCACTCGAAGAACCCAAATCTGGGTTGTAATCTTGTCCTTGGCTGCTATGGCGGCGGTAGGAGGGTGCAGCAGTGACGTTCATGGGGGAGGCGGTAACGGCGGAGGAGGCGGCTTCGTGCCAAACCTGCAGCCGCCGAGATTCGCCTACGTGGCCAATTTTAGGGATAACACAATATCCATTTATGCCGTCGATGCAAGTACCGGGCAGATGCGGTCAAACGGCTATGTGTTGGCCGGCGGCGTGAGCCCTGTTTCGGTGGCGGTGGACCCTTCGGGGAAATTTCTCTATGTGGCGAATAATGGTTCCAACGACGTATCCGCGTTCACTATTAATGCCAGCACAGGAGCGCTCACACCGGTCGGCCCCGCCGTCGCCGCCGGCACCGGCCCTACTTGGGTGACGGTGGATCCCACGGGTAAGTTCGTCTATGTGACGAATAGCATTTCCAACGATGTTTCCACATTTTCCATTAATGCCGGCACGGGAGCGCTCACTGCGGTGGGCGCGGCTAGTCCGGCTCACACTAACCCGCGCTCGGTGGGCGTAGCCCCGTCGGGGAAGTTCGCATATGTCGCCAATGACAATTCTGATGACATTTCCGTATTCACCATCAATGCAGGAACGGGGGCGCTCACAGCGGTGGGCGCGCCCGTGGCCACCAGCGGTGCCCCTTTCTGTGTGACTGTGGATCCTTCGGGAAAATTCCTCTACGTGGCGAATGACGTCGGCAACATCACCGCATTCACAATTGACCAGACGACGGGCGCGCTGACGTCCGTCGGCCCGGCTTTTAACACCGGCGCGAATCCTCACGCGGTGGCGGTGGACCCCACGGCGAAGTTCGTCTATACGGCAAATTTCAGCTCCAACGACGTATCGGTTTTCACCATCAATGCCAGTACCGGGGCGCTGACGGCGGTGGGCGCAAACGTCGCCGCTGGCTTCGAGCCTAATTCGGTGGCGGTGGATCCTTCAGGGAAGTTCGTCTTTGTCGGGAATGAAGGCTCCAACGACATTTCCGCGTTCACAATTAATTCCAGCACCGGAGCGGTGACGGCACTGCCCCGGAGTGCAGTTGCGGCGCGATCTGGGCCCGCCTCGATCGCTGTTTCGGGCGGCGCCAGCGCGCTTACGTTCACGCCACAATTCGCCTATGTAGCGAATTTCAACGCTAATGACGTTTCCGCATTCACCGTGAACAACAATACTGGGGCGCTCACCGCAGCGGGAACGCCCGCCGCGACAGGCACCCACCCTCGCTCGGTGACGGTGAATCCCTCCGGCACCTTTGCTTATACAGCCAACCAAGGGACCAACGATGTTTCCACCTTCGCCGTGAATGCCACCACCGGGGCGCTTACGGTTGTCGGAGGGCCGGTCGCCGCAAATACAGCTCCCAAATCGGTGGTGGTGGAACCCTCCGGAAGGTTCGCATACGTGGCGAATTTTCAGTCCGATGATGTTTCGACATTTTCCATCGATTCTGGAACAGGAGCGCTAACGGCGGTCGGCACGCCCACCGGGACGGGCAGCTTTCTTGAAACCATTACCGTCGATCCCACGGGAAGGTTCCTGTACGCTTCGAACGAAGGTACGAACAATATATCCGAATACTCGATCGACACCGGCACCGGAGCACTCACCTCTCTGGGGCCGGCCGCCGCTGCGGGTACTGCCCCGAATTGGGTGGCGGTGGATCCGACGGGGAAGTTCGCGTACGTGGCAAATGTAAGCTCCAACGATATTTCTGCTTTCGCGATCGACTCCAGCACCGGGGTGCTGACGTCTGTCGGCGCGACCATCGCAGCCGGCACGGGTCCTATTGCGCTTGCGGTCGATCCAACTGGGAAGTTCCTCTACGCGGCCAATTTCAGTTCGAATGACGTTTCGGCGTACACCATCAATTCCAGCACGGGGGTGCTCACGTCCGTCGGTCCGGCAACCCTGGCGGGAACTGCTCCTTCTTCGGTGACGGTTGACCCGAGCGGAAAGTTTGTCTATACGGCAAACGATGCTTCCGCTGACGTATCCGTTTTCACGATCAATCCCAGCACCGGTGCACTGACTGCCGCGGGGGCGGCCGTTCCGGCCGACAATGGGGCCGTCTCGGTGATAACGACAGGCAAGATTCAATAGCCTGTCCGCAAAGATTTCATGCGGAGGCAAAGTTCTGAGGAACTGGTGAACGCCCTGGAGGGCAAAAGCATGACGCTCAATCGAATCGTTCGAACTTCGTTCGCGTTGCTGCTCGTTAGTTTTTTTATCGGCGCGGGCGGCTGCAGCAGCAGCGGCAACGGAAACAACAATGGTGGCGGGGGAAACAACTTCGTTCCAAATCTGCAACCGCCGAGATTCGCCTACGTGGCCAATTCTTTTGACAACACCATCTCCATGTACGCCATCGATGCGGCTACCGGTCAGATGAGGCCCAACGGATATGTGCTGTGCGGCGGCATTTTCCCTTCGTCGGTCGTGGTGCATCCCTCTGGGAAGTTTGCGTATGTCCTCAATCAAACAACCAACGCAGTTTCCGTGTTCGGCGTAAACAGCAACGGGACTTTGACGGCGGCGGGGTCAACCATCGTGGCCGGCGGCCACCCTGTTTCCATCGTGGTGGATCCTTCCGGGAAATTCCTATACGCAGCGAACGCGAGCAACGACATTTCGGCCTACACGATCGATGCTGCCACCGGGGCGCTCACCTCGGTGGGACCAAACGCTCCCGCTGGCAACGAACCGACTTCAATCGTCGTGGATCCTTCTGGAAAGTTTGTCTATGTTGCGAACGGAAATTCCCACGACATCTCCGCATTCACGATTAACGCAGCCACCGGGGCGCTGACGGCTGTGGGGGCGGCTGTCGCTGCGGGCAATTTCCCGATCTCGGTGCAAGTCGATCCCTCCGGCAAATTTGTTTACGCGGCGAACTCCGGTTCCGACAACATTTCCGCCTACACAATCAATAGCGCCACCGGTGCGTTGACGGCGGTGGGTGTCCCAATCGCCGCCGGCATGAGCCCTGCGGCGCTTGCGGTGGATCCTTCGGCGAAATTCGTTTATGTGGCGAACAATGGTTCCAACGACGTTTCCACGTTTACCATCAATGCCGCCACGGGAGCGCTCACGGCGGCGGGTGCTTCGATCGCTGCGGGCAGCGGCCCTTCGTCGATCGCGGCGGATCCTTCCGGGAAGTTCGTGTACGTGGGAAATTTCGGTACGAACGACGTCTCTGCCTTCTCCCTCAATTCGGCTACCGGGGCGCTGACGGCTTTGCCCCGCAGCGCCGTCGCCGCCCGCCTGGGGCCGCAGGGAATTGCCGTTTCGGGCGGCGCCAACGCGCTCACATTCACGCCGCAATTCGCCTATGTCGCGAATGCCTTATCGAACGATGTTTCTGCTTTCACGATCAATGCCGGCACGGGCGCGGTCACAGCGGTCGGCTCGATCGGTACCGGCGTCAGTCAGCCGAGTTCCGTGGCGGTGGATCCTGCGGGCAAGTTCGCTTACGTGGGGAACAAGGCCACTCAAACGGTGGGAGTGTTTTCCATCGATTCCGGTACAGGGGCTCTGACGGCAGTGGGTACGCCGGTTGCCGCTGGCGCTACTCCTTTCTCAGTGACCGTGGAACCTTCGGGCCGGTTCCTCTATGTTGCTAACTTCTCAGGAGCAAACGTCGTGCAGTTCAATATCGATCCCAACACAGGCGTGCCGGCGGCGACGAACGGGATTTTTCCTGTCGGCTCGAGTCCCACCTCGATTGCGGTGGACCCCTCGGGACGGTTCGCGTACGTGACAAATAATGGTTCGAACACGATTTCGGTATTTACGATCGATGTAAGCACCGGCGCATTCACTGCGGTAGGGGCGCCCGTTCCTGTCGGGAACGTTCCTGACCAGATCACGGTGGATCCCTCGGGAAAGTTTGCGTTTGTGGTAAACCAATTTTCCCAGAATGTTTCGGCTTTTTCCATCGACGCCACCACCGGAGCGCTCACGCCGGTCGGCACTCCCGTCTCCATCGGCGCTGGCGGCCCTGATTCGATCGCCGTGGATCCCACCGGGAGGTTCGCCTATGCGGCCAATGAGGCGAACCAGATCGTCTCCGCATTTACCATTGATCGCTCTACGGGCGCGCTGACGGCGGTGAATCCGCCTGGTGCTGCCACGGCCGCTACTTTCTCGGCAACCGTGGATATCTCGGGGAAGTTCGTCTACGTGGTGAGCGCCGGCGTCTCGAATTCCATTTCCGTTTTCAGCATCGGTTCCGGGACGGGGGCGCTCACCGCGGTCGGCACACCCGTCGCTGCAGGTACGGCTCCTATTTCGGTGATCACAACCGGCAAGATTCAGTAGCCTCGCTTCAGAAGCACTCATCCGCATCGCGCCAGATGCCGGAAAAATTCGAGCAAATCCCACAATTCTTGCGGCTAGATGCGGCTCAGGAGAGGCTGCAGGAGCAAAGCCCTTACGTTCAGATGAGAAAAACTGGGGTGAGCGACGGGGTTTGAACCCGCGACCCTCGGTGCCACAGACCGATGCTCTACCAGCTGAGCTACGCTCACCGCCTGAAACGTAGAATACCACGTGTCGCGCGCGGGTTGAACCCCTGCGCTTTTGAATCCTTGGGTTGACGGCCACCGCTTGCTCAGTCTTATCCCGATTTGATTCAAAACGTGGGGTGCGAAGGATTGCCGGTAGAATTGTGGTCTGCGAACTCAGAAGGGAACTGGGGCAGAACCCCGCGTTCTCGCGAGCCTTGAACTATTCTGCCGCAGGCTTCTGCTGCGCCTTGCGTGCTCGCTTCGCCGCGCGCCGTTGGCGAGCGTTGCCCTGAGTCAAATCTGTTGCGTCCTGTGCGTCTGGAGAGATGCGCACGCCCGCGTGTACTTCTACTTTTGCACGCACGTCGGCCAGGACTTCTTCACACGCGCCTGGCTCCGTTTCCGCACGCGTATCGGGCACTACCTCTGCCGGGAGTTCCGGCCGCACTTCTGTCCGATCGGCGGCTGTATTGGATGGCGTTTGCGCGGGTTTGGCTACCGCGACCGGCTCCCGGTTCATCCCTTGGGGCGCGCCGAATTGCGTCACGCGCTCGATCAGCACAGTCACAGCCTTGTCGATAGCTTGTTGTAGGTGCGTATCGATCTGTTGGCGAATCAGGGCAACTTGTTCGGCAACTGCTTCCGCTGCGGCCATTTTCACGATCTCGCGAATGGATGCGGACTGTCTGTCGTCCTCTGGGCCGACCGCGGAATCTCGCCGCGCGGAGAATTCGCGCTCCTCGGACATTAGGAGCGTCCCCATCGTCCGAGCGGCTTCAACACTCGGATTCACCGGCATCTGTGGCGCGTGGATGGGCACCTCGGCGTCGAGCAGCGTTTCGGCGATGACAAATTGTCTGGGCGGTGACGTGTTCTGTTCGGACGCGACGGGAATTACAAGCTCCTCATCTTCGGGAGAAGGGAACCAATCCTCCGGCGGCAACGCAATGTCCCAAACATTTCCGGGGACTTCAAATTCGATCCCCACGTGATACAGCGCGCGGTAATTGCGGGGGCGCTGCACCCAAATGATGCGGCCGGGGACAACTCGCGGAGTTCTCCGGGGATCTGAGTGGCGCACTTCGAGAATCACCGCGGAATTGGGCGCAGGATAATAGATGGACTGGCACTTGCAGCCGAAGCAGTTCACCATCACCGACTTGGTGTGTTCCCGGAAGGGACGGCCGAGCGCATCCGTGCCTTTGAGGGTGATCGAGGCGGAGTGCATTACGCGCGTACTTCGGCGCTTCTCCGAGCCTGGGCCGTTCGGTTCGAGCTCTTCCTGCAAGCCGTCCTCCGGGCGGTACTAAATTCGACCGTACCCCTTCGGTTGGACGGGGTCAATGGAACGCGAGTACAACTAGTAAGCCGGTAACTGGTACTAGTGGTGCGAGTTAGTTCGGACGGCGAAACGGGATCGGTGCGCAGCGCTTCCGCCGGCCTTCGTACTGCTTCAGGCGGTCGCGAGCCTGGTCGGCCCAAGGCCCGGTGGGTGCATAACGGAGATAGAGAAGCCATTCCTCACGGGCCGGACGGGGTTCGCCACGTTTCTCATAGGCCAGCGCGAGATTGAAATGGACATCCGCATGTGCAGGCATCGCGCGAACCGCGCGGCGCAGATGCTCAACGGCTTCATCGAGTTCGCCGAGCTCTTCGAGCGTGCATCCGAGGTTGTAGCGCGAAATGCCGTTCAGCGGATCCAGTTCCACAGCTGCGCGAAATGCCGCGCAGGCATCGGAAATTTGGCCGGCCTGATAGTAAGCGACGCCCAAATTGATGTGTGCCTCGATCCACTCCGGCGCGAGGTCCACAACCCGTTCGTACATGGCAATCGCCTCAGGAAGCGTTTCAGAACTGGTCTCGAAGTCGAGAGCCACTTCGAATAGCTGTTCCGGCGTCCGCCCAGTCATCGCGTGCAGCTTCGAAGGACGACCAGTCGTCTCGAAGGGGAATGCCCACTGCTGCCGCAGCGGGTTAAACGGCATGGGCGCACCCGGGGGAATCACGAGGACTTCACGGCCCTGCTGCAGCAGGCAATGCTCCTGCAGCGGACGAGGTGCGGCGCCGAATTGCTGCTCGGTGAGTGACACGGCGCGGCGAACCCGACGAGCCGGGATTTTGTTTTCGGTGAGGCGCTTTACCGTGCGAAGGGCGACGAGATCGCCGAAGCTATAAAATCGTTCGCCCCAACGCGCTCGGGGATGGACCAGGCGCAATCGCTCCCAGTATCGAAGACGGCTCGGCTCGACTCCCAGGATGCGCCCAACTTCTCTTCGCGTGTAGCGTTGCGTCAAACCTACGGTCTCCCGCGTCGCGCCGAATGCAGTCACATGATTATGCACCCTGTGTCAACTGCGAGGACGCAGCCTTTGGTGTGAATATCTCCTTTGGATATCGGCGCGCATCGGCGCTTCGCACGATAACCAGAAGATGACACCGAGTTGCACCGCGCTGGTGGCTTGCTAAACTTTGAAGGGTAGCTACCCTCCACGATGCCTCTCGATAGCGCGGAACGTCTATACCTCGAACGCCAGGTCACGCTGGCGCGCGCCATCCTTGTCGCCCTGGCGCTTGTCGCTCTGCTTGAGACGTCCACTGAGCCTGCCAGACGCTCCGCCGTTATTTTCCTCTCGTTCTACCTGGTGATTGCGCTCGGAATGGTCCTCGGCGAGCAATTCTTCAGCGAGTGGCATCTTCGGATTCCGCTTGTTGCCGATTTCATCGCGTTCGTGGTCTTCCTGTTTCTGACGCCGTCGGTATCTGCGTTCTGGTTTCTGTTGCTCTTCTCGGTTTTCGCTCTCAGTTCGCGGGGACGCACCCGGATGATGCTTCTTCTGGTGTGTGCCGCGACGGTCGGAATTATCGCGAGGGTCGCAAATTCCGCTGCCGATCCGTTTGGATGGCACAGCCTAGTGCACTGGCTGATGATCGGGACGGGCACGCTGATCTCCGGATTGGGGATGGGTTATCTAGGGGCGCGCGAGCGCGAGCACCTCGCTCGGCAGCAGTTTCTCGAAAAAGTTACCCGGCTGCTCCAATTCGATCGCGGCCTTGCGGAATCGATTCGCCAGGCGCTGGGCGAAATAGCCCTTGCGTTCAATTGCGAGCAGGCGTGTCTTGCGATCCGCGAGGAAGACCTCGAGCGGCTGTTCGTGTGGAAAGTGCGCCCCAGCGAGCGGGAACCGCACTCGCCGGAAATGCTTCTGATGACGCGCTCGGAAACATTTCTCGCCGACTCCCTGGAAGTAACCATGTGCTGGGAATTTCGAGACGGCAAGGGCGACGGTTTCGGCTGGGACCGCCGGACGGGGCGGACGTTTCGGGAAATTCCTGTGCCGCCGGCCTCGACTCGCGACGAGTTTGGAGCAAAGTCTTTGATGGCCGTAACAATCGAAGCGGGAGGAAGGCCGGCCGGGCGGGTTTTGCTTATAAACCCTAATGGCGCGAACGGTGCTCGCAGGCGATTCTCGAGGGGGGATCTGCGTTGGCTCGAACAGATTGTCCGGCAATTGGGTCCGCCGCTCGAGAATGTCTTCCTGCTGCGTCACTTAAGGGCACGCGCCGTCGAGGCGGAGCGAAGCCGCATCTCCCGCGACCTCCACGATGGCATCCTGCAGACGCTGTTGAGCCTAAATATTCAACTCGGTGTGCTGCGTCAGAAGCTCCCTCAGGCGCCCGAAAAAGCTGAAAATGAGCTGGGAAGCCTGCAGAAAACCGTTCAGCAAGAGAGCGAGGAGTTGCGGCGGTTCGTCACCGATCTGCGTCCTTTGCGGGTGGAAAGCGCCGATATGCGCGAACTGATGGCCGGGTTCGCCGAGCGGTTCCGCAACGAATACGGCATGGGAGTGGACCTTTTCATCGAAGACCGCAATTTGACGCTTCCCGACCGCATTTGCAGGGAGCTATTCCAGATTTACAGAGAGTCACTACACAACGTAAAAAAGCATGCGAATGCGACTCACGTCGTGGTAAAACTAGGTCAAGACGAGGCGAAAGTTTTCCTCGTTATAGACGACAACGGACGAGGATTCAGCTTTTCTGGGCGATACACAAGCGAAGAGCTCGATCGTCTGCGTCTCGGGCCAATTTCGATCAAAGAACGAACAAGAGGCGTCGGGGGAACGCTTACGGTGGAATCGAATCCCGGGCATGGAGCACGCCTAACCGTTGAAATCCCATTGAGTTGAGATGACGAAAGCAAAACAGGTGATTCGCATCCTGGTGGCGGACGACCATGCCATCTTCCGCGAAGGTCTGCGTAAACTGCTCGAAGCTGCCGAGGAGATTCAGATTGTCGGCGAAGCCTCGAACGGCGTCGAATGCATCAAGATGCTGGCGAAATACAAGCCGGATATCCTGCTGCTTGATTTGCGCATGCCCGAAAAGGACGGCCTGGGCGTGCTCGAGGAAATCAATTTCGACTCGATGCCTACGCGCGTGATCGTCCTCACAGCTGCTGAAGACGATCGCGATGTGGTTCGCGCGATGCGATTGGGTGCCCGCGGCGTGGTGCTGAAGCAATCCGCGAGCGATCTGCTCGTGAAGAGCATTCGCAAAGTGTCCGACGGCGAAATCTGGCTGGATAACCGCATGACTGCCGAAGTAATCGACGCCTTCAAGAAATCCGCCGAATCGGGGCAACGCCGGGAGAAGCCGCTCCTGAGTGACCGCGAGAAGGAGATCGTGCAGCTCGTCGCGCAGGGATTTCGTAACCGCGAAATCGGCGAAAAGCTATTTATCAGCGAGCAGACCGTTAAGAATCATCTGCACAATATTTTCGACAAACTGGGCGTATCCGACCGTCTGGAACTCGCCTTGTACGCGATCCATCATCGCTTGATCGATCAGGCTTGATTGTTCATTTCTGCGATTTCTAAATTTCACCGACCACACAATTCATTCGCGTGATGCGGTATTCTAGGGTGTGGAATATTGAACGGAATGGCGTCTTCATCTAGTTCCAGCGATATACAAAATCTCACCGGCCCAAGAACATATTCCCGGGAAATCGTGTTCTTGAAGACCCTCCTGTTGCTGCTGCTTGCGATCCTCTTTACCGCCTTCGCGGCGCGAATGTACCACCGGAAATATCACCTACTCGGGGATGAGTGGTTCGCAAGAGGGGAAGCCAGCTTCCGATCGGGAGATGCCGCCGCCGCGCTCAACGATTACCGCAACGCGCTCCTCTACAACCCAGGCAATCCGAGCTTTCAATTTCACCTCGCCCAGGCCTTGGCCGGCACCGGACGAGGCGATGAGGCTCGCGCGTATTTCCTGAACTTGCTTTCGGAATCACCCGGGAGCGGAGAAATCAATCTCGAGCTGGCGAGAATTGCCGCTCATTCGGGTCCGAAGTCGGTGCCGGAAGCTCTTCGCTATTATCACGCAGCAATCTACGGGGTGTGGGACACCGATCCGATCGCTATGCGCTGGCGGACGCGCCAGGAATTCTGCGAATATCTGCTCGACAATCACGTGGCGAATCACGTGGAAGCGGAGGTCATCGCGCTTACCGACAACACCAGCCCGGACGACCCCGCCGAGCAAAAAGTGGCCGCTAATTTCTTGCTTCGCGCGCAGATGTGGAATCGGGCTCAGCAGGAGTTTCAAAATCTGCTGGTGCACGATCCACACGATCAGGATGCTCTCGCCGGCGCCGCCATCGCCGAGTTTCACCTCGCGCAGTATTCGCGTGCAGCGGAATTCTTCGACCGGCTGCCGCCGGAAAGGCGCCTCGAAACGGATCTGGCCCGGCCCTACGAGGTCACCAGGGATATCATGGACTCGAGCCCTTTCCGGGCGGGCCTCTCTGCCGACGAGAAGGCGGCGCGGACGGTGAGTGCCCTCACACGCGCCGCCGCGAACGCAACCGCCTGCGTCCAGCAGGGCACCGGCGCGCCTCCCGGCAGTCCTTCGAGTTCCTCTCTTCAGTCTGCGCTCGCAGCGAATACTCGGATGGCTGCCGATTGGTCGATGCGGAATCTGCGCAAATTCCCGGACCGGATTGAGCCTGCCATGTCTTCTGTCTTCGCGCTGGAAGACGCTGCCGCGCAGCAGTGCGGCGAGCCTCATGGCGGGAACTATGCGCTGTGGCTGCTTGGCCGGAGCCGCGGAGTGAACGCGCGATGAGCGTCACCAGCTCGCCCGTCGCAGATTCCGGCGCATCGCAAACTGCTCCTCCCGCCCAGCAGGCGCGCTCCCTCCGTAATCTTTGGGCGACGTGGCGCTCTTGGACGGCGACGATCTTCGCGCTCCGCGAGGACCAGCTTTTCCTCCTCCTGGCTGTACTGATCGGAATCTTCTCCGGTCTCGCCGTGGTCTGTTTCCGTATCGCGATCGAATGGGTGCATTTGATCCTCTTAGGTTCATCGATCTCACCGCCCATGCTTCGGGTGTTGCTGGTGCCGGCGATCGGAGGCTTGGTGGTCGCGCTGCTGGTGATTCACGTTTTTCCCGGCGCGCGCGGCAGCGGCGTAAATCAGACGAAGGCGGCCGTGTACATCTCCAACGGCTACGTATCATTCAACACAGTCGTCGGCAAATTTATTATCTGCGCTCTCGGCATTGGCACCGGCCAATCGCTCGGACCGGAAGACCCGTCGCTCCAAATCGGAGCGGGAATCGCATCACTGCTCGGCCGCCGGCTCAATCTGTCGCAGGAAAAGATCAGGCTGATCGCGCCCGTCGGCGCGGCGGCTGGATTGGCTGCGGCGTTCAATGCTCCAATCTCGTCGGTCATTTTCGTAATTGAGGAAGTAATCGGAACGTGGAGCGCGGGAGTGCTGGGAGCGATTGTTCTCGCGGCGATCTCGAGTGTCGTCACGATGCGCTCGTTCATGGGCCCGGAATCGCTGTTTCGAGTCCCGTCCTTCCGCGTGGCGAGCGCGGCAGAACTTCTGGCCTACGCCGTATTGGGAGTGATTGGCGGCTGCGCCTCCCTGCTGTTTTTGAAATGGCTCGCCTATGCCCGCCCGCGGATTCAGAACTGGCCACGCTGGACGCAATATTTTCAGCCCGCCGCTGCCGGCCTCGTGATTGGATTCATTGGAATTCGCTTGCCGCAGGTGATGGGTGCCGGCTATTCCGTGATCGACCAGGCGCTGCACGGCCAGTTCAGCTGGAAACTCCTTCTCGTGCTCGCAGCGCTCAAGATATTTGCCACCGGAATTTCGTTCCTGAGCGGTACGCCCGGCGGAATGTTTGCGCCTACGCTTTTCATCGGCGCAATGCTCGGCGGCGCGGTAGGCAGTATTGAGCACCACTTATTCCCCAGCTTGAGCGGCACGGTGAGCACATACGCCCTCGTTGGCATGGGCGTTTTCTTCGCCGGTTTCCTGAGAACGCCGATCACGTCCGTGTTCATGGTGATCGAGGTCTCCGGCAGCTACACCGCGATTCTGCCCATCATGATTGCAAACATGGTGGCGTATCTGATCTCGCGCACCTACCAAAAGGCTCCCCTCTTCGATCTCCTCGCTCGGCAGGACGGCCTCGTCCTTCCATCCATCGAGGAGCAGAGAGAGCAGGTCCCGCTCACGGTCGAGGTGGCGATGCTGGCGGACGGCGCGGTGGTCACTTTGCCCGACGAATTGGCCGCCGACCTTGCCGCCAGGGCGGACGCAAAGAAAGATGCTCCAATTCTGTTGCGAGTTGGTTCCGCTGAATGGCTCCTTCTGGATCGCGAGGAAATCCAGCGGATCGCTGCGGATGGCTCGCTCAATTCCAAAGCTGCGCAGGCGAAACCGAGAGGGCCCCTCCCGCTCTTGTTCCGCGATCAGTCACTTGAAGATGCGCTTCACGCGGTAGGCGATTGGCCCGCGATTCCGGTAGTAAACCGCGCCGATCTAAGCAAGCTCGAGGGGGTTGTAACTCTTGCCGAAATCCTTCGCGCGTTCCGAAACGCATCAGTGGACTAGTGTCCGCCGGCTCGCGATTGGACGCTTCCGTCGATTCCCTTTGAAACAGGCCCCAGTTTCCCTGATCCTGACTCTCCGCTCCTAGTACTTGCGTACCGATTTAGGCCTACCGAATTGACGCTTTCGCTCTATTGGTTGAATTGCCCCCAACCCCTAATCTAGACAGGAACTTAAGAGGCAGGTGTCCTGTGTCATCGAAAGAACGACGTGCAACGCGCCGTTTCCTGATGCGTTTGCCCCTGGTGGTCCGCTGGACGGATGAAAGCGTCGTCGGCGAGGCTTCCACGGAATCGCGGGAAGTTAGCTCGCGAGGTCTTTATTTCCACTTACCGAAAGGCCTGAAAAGCGGCGCCCCGGTCGAGATCGTGATGACCCTTCCTCACGAGCTCACCCAGGCGGGCCCCGTACGCGTCCGCTGCCTGGGCCGCGTGCTGCGCAGCAGCCCCGAGCATTCAGGCGAGGTAGGTGTGGCCGCAGCCATCGAACGTTACGAATTCATGCGCAACGGCGAACACGCCGCGTAAGCCGCATAACAAGTTCTTACCCAGACCCTGCGGAGATGGGTGAGAAAATGCCGGGCGGTTCGGGTCCCTCAGCCGGTGCCGCCCGGCTATTATTTTGTGCGTGGGAGCGGTCGCTCTCGCGTGTGAATCCTCGATCAAAACTCCCGCTGCGGCGGCACCTGCTCTGCACCCACGCGCCCGGCGACGATCTCCGCCTTGCTATAGTTCTCAGCGCGGATCGGCGACCCGTAAATCCCGCGCAGCATCGCAATCTGTCCTACATGCGTCAGCGCGTCGGCCACAGGCCCCTGCAGCAATTCCTCGGCTGACAATCCGAGCGGAGCACTCGACGCCAGGTAATCGTCGAACGCCTGGAGCGATGCAAAAAGTCGTTTGGCGCCCGCATCCCACGCGATTGGCTTCGAGTCGTGCCATTCCTGCTTCCCTCGGGCCATTGAGAGCGCCCAATCAAATAGATCGCCGAGATGCGCGACAATTTGCCCGGGCGTGCGCGTTTTCTCCGATGTCTTGAAATCGGTGAAGCCCTCCGGCGCGCCCCGAATTGCTTTTCCGCCCCGATACGCGAGCGTAGCAACAGCGTGCCGCAGAAGTTCTCGTGCAGTATTTTCTTTCTTCTCTTCTGGCTTCGAACTCATGGATGTCTCCACAAAAGGTACAACGGGATTCGGGAGGGCGTCGTGCTGCTTGAGACGGTAGGATTATAACAAGCAACTTTGAAAAGGGCAGCAGTCCCCAATTTTCGGGGCACACTCAATCGGGCGTGTGCAGTTCCATGGACACCCAGGTGGAATTTGCGTAGAAATACGGCCGTGCCCGGACAAAAAGTCTTCTCCGGCCCGCGAGCTGGGCGTGGCCCCGCGTCCGATCTCAACTATACTTCACTCATGGTCTCGCAATCCGAACTCCGAGGCGCGCTACGCCGGTACTGGGGATACGACTCGTTCCGCCCCTTGCAGGAAAAAGTCGTCCGCAGCCTGATGGGAGGCCATGACACCTGCGCCGTGATGCCCACCGGTTTCGGAAAATCGCTTTGCTACCAACTCCCCGCGGCAATGCTCTCGAACGAAACGGTGGTTGTGGTCTCGCCGCTGATCGCGCTCATGCAGGATCAGGTGGCGCAGCTCACGCAGATGGGCATTCCGTCTGCGCTCCTAAACAGCTCGCTAACACGGCCCCAGCAAGCGCAAGTGATCGGCGAAGCCGCCGAGGGCAAGTACCGCCTGCTGTATCTATCTCCGGAGCGGCTCGCTTCTGCGGATACTTTGCAGTGGCTGCGCCGCGTCCCCATCTCGTTTTTCGCCATCGATGAGGCGCACTGCATCTCGGAATGGGGCCACGAATTCCGCCCCGAATACCGGCAATTGAGCAGGCTGCGCACCGATTTCCCCGATCAGCGGATCGCTGCTTTCACGGCGAGCGCCACACGGCACGTCCGTCACGACATCATCGAACAGCTTGGCCTTCGCGACCCGCACAAATACATCGCCAGCTTTTACCGTCCGAATTTGCGTTACTTCGCGATCGAGTGCGACGAAAAGACGCAGCAAAAAATGCTCCTCGCCGCGCTGCATCACTATGCCGGCGAGAATGTAATCGCTTACGCTCCCACAATTGCCAAAGTGGAGTCCACGGTGGAGTTTCTCGAGGAGAACCAAATTCCGGCTATCCCCTACCACGGCAAAATGGATTCCGACTCGCGCCGCCAGAATCAGGAGCGCTGGATGGCGGACGAGGTTCGCGTTCTCGTCGGCACGATCGCTTTCGGGCTCGGCATCAACAAACCTGCCGTGCGCGCCGTGATTCATCTCGCGCTGCCGAAATCGATCGAGCAGTATTATCAGGAAGCCGGCCGTGCCGGCCGCGACGGGCTTCCGGCCGATTGCGTCCTTCTCTGGCGGAGGCGCGACGCAGGTCTTCTCGCATACTTCATCGGCCTGCTTACCGACCCCGCGGAGAAGGAGAGAGGCTGGCAGCGATATCACGAAATTCTGGGCTACGCTGAATCGAAGGTCTGCAAGCATCTGCAGATTTGCAGGCACTTTGGCGAAGTCCCGAAGTGGAAAACGTGCGCCGCGTGCGACGCCTGCGGTTGCGAGCTCGCGTGGTCCTCAATCGCGCCGAAACTCGAGGCCCTGGAAAGCCCCAAGCGCGCGCCACAACCACTCGGAACGCCCTCCCGGTCCGAATCGCTTCAAAGGCACGCTTCCGTCGAAGTTGATCCCGATCTCCGCGAATATCTGCGGCAGTGGAGGCAGCAGACAGCGAAACAATTCAATCTCGCCGCTTTCATCATCATGCACGACACGTCGCTCGATGAACTCTGCCGCATCCGGCCAGGCACACTAGCCGAGTTGCGCAAGGTTTCGGGATTTGGCGAGCGCAAGACGGAATCGTACGGCCAACAAATTCTCGATGCCCTGAAGCGCTTTGATCGGGGAGCCCGTGCATCCGAACCCGTACCCAAGATCAGAATTCGGAAGAAAAAGCAGTGGAAAGAAATTCGGCGAGTCGCCACCTAATTGCGTCCACGGTGAATCCGAATTGCAGTCTCCTTTTAACTTGGGCGGAGGGGGTACAAACACCCCCCCCGCCGCAAAATTCCTCAGTCGATTTCTGCTCAACTACCGCCGAAAGGATCCCGAGCGTCTTGCGATCAATCGCCCGAGGCTCTCGCCGGTTGCCCACCCACCTCGTCCCAGATCTTCACGCCGTAGGTTTCCTTCAGCAGCAGGCTACCCACCACAAACGTGATACCCGCCACGATCATCGGGTAGTACAGGCCGGCGTAAATATTTCCGGTTGCCGCGCATAACGAAAGTCCAATGAGCGGCAGCAATCCTCCGAAAACTCCATTGCCGATGTGATACGGCAGAGACAGCGATGTGTACCGCACCTTTGCCGGGAACGATTCCACCAGAAACGCCGCGATCGGCCCGTACACCATGCACACGAACATCACCTGGATGAAAACCAGGAAAATCAACATACCTTGGTTCGGGTTTGCCGCTTCCTTGGCAGCCACCTGCGCGCCGGTTGCGTCCAACGTCATTGGCGTCAGGCTGATCGCTCCCGTCACCTTGTTGCGCGCCGATTTCAGAGCCACCACGTCGTTTCCGGCGGCCTTTTGCATCGCGTGGTAAATCGGTATGTACGTCAGCACGCCCAGCAGGCAGCCCGCCATCATGATCTTCTTCCGGCCGATCTTGTCCGAGAGCGACCCGAACACAGTGAAGAACGGCATGCTAAGCAGCAATGCAACCGTAATGATGATGTTCACTGTGTGCGTGTTGATCTTCAGAATCGACTGCATGTAAAACAGCGCGTAAAACTGGCCCGTGTACCACACCACGCCTTGCCCCGCGGTCGCCCCGAACAGCGAGATCAGCACCGCTTTCAGGTTCGGCCACTTCGTGAATGCATCCTTCAGCGGCTGGATCGAAGCCTTGCCCGAAGACTTGATCGACGAAAAAATCGGAGACTCCTTGAGCTTGAGTCGGATGTACAGCGAAATGGCCACCAGGAAGATGGAGATCAAGAACGGGACGCGCCAGCCCCAATCCTGAAATGCATCCGGCGTCATCGAGGCGCGAGTTGCCATGATCACGAGGATCGACACAAAAAGTCCCAGCGTCGCCGTGATTTGGATGAAGCTCGTATAGTAGCCGCGTTTTCCGTCGGGAGCATGCTCGCCAACGTAAACCGCCGCGCCGCCGTATTCACCGCCCAACGCGAGCCCTTGCAATACCCGGATCCCGATGAGTGTGATCGGAGCGAACCATCCCGCCGTCTTAAAAGTCGGCAGCAACCCGATCAAAGCCGTGGCTCCTCCCATTACGGAAAGCGTAACGATGAACGCGTACTTTCTCCCGATCAGGTCGCCGATTCGTCCGAAGAAAATCGCACCGAATGGCCGTACCAGAAAACCTACCGCGAACGTCGCCAGATAGGCGAAGTAAGCGAACGTATCGTTCCCCGGCGGATAAAACTTCGGCGAAAGAATCGCCGCCAGGCTCCCGAATATGTAAAAGTCGTACCACTCGATCATCGTCCCTACGGACGATGCCGCAATGACCAGCGGCAAACTGTACTCTCGCTGCCCGCCTCCACCCGCAAGTGCCTGTTCTCGCGTGCCCATGTATTCTCCTTGATCGCTCGTGCGATTGTGGTTTCGCCCCCGAAGCCACTTCTGTGCGCCCGCGTTGCGGTTCGGCCCTTGTGGTGATGCGCCTCCGCGGAGCCCTACGACGGGCCCCGCGGAAGCCGCAGTTATAGTCCAGTTTCGCTAAAACGTCACGACTGTTCCGAACTCAGACCGCCAGTCGTGCGCCGCCGTCTCCGGTAGCCCATGGAACTTCATCGAGTCGTCCGTGTACGACATTGTTGGGATATATGTAACCCCGTTGAGTAACGAAACCCACTTGTGCATCTGGTGCGACAGGTTGGCGCTGTCGTATTCGCCCCTGGTCAGTCCGTTTCCGGACAATGCGTCGTGTGCGCCGAAAGTCTTGTGTTGCGGAGCCTATGGATCACTTCTGGACCTCCGAACAACCCCCAAAACTGGAGCGAAATTGGAGCAGAGATACGCGCTTACTCGTTGAATGTCAAGCAATTCCAGACCAATACAGTATTTGCCCCACTAATCTTTCGCCTCGATAATCGCCCGTGTCGTGACGAGCAGCACGAACGGTAAGGTGACACCCGGAGAGACGATGATCTGGCATCAGCGCCGCAGCGCGGCGCCCCTTGATTTCAACACCGGATCAAACTTCGGCCTTTGTTCTCCACAGACTGGCCACTCGTCACAGCATTTCTAATCTACTGTGGCGCGATTAGAATTCCTCGTAAGTCATTGAAAACACGACTCAGCGACCATTTCTAATCTACGGTAAATGGAGGTCTGTTAGGCCAGATGTGGGAGCCCGCGAGCACCACAATGAATTGTGGCCCGCACTGACTCGATGCTTCTAGGGAAGGTTGGTGGAGAATTCCGTACAGCTTGCGCCGGCTTGCCGTAAGCCTCTTCGTAACCGGCAATTTACTCGACAATCATCTCGAGCGGGGGAGCGGTCACCGTCACGCCATTGGCCGTCGCCGTCACGGTCACCGTCACAGGCCCGCCTTGCGTCGGACCATTCGGCCCCTTTGGCAGGCTGCTGCATGCCGCGCTGCCAAGCGCGATTAGCACCAGCGCAGCAAACGAGAGAACCCAAGCCTGTCGCCGCTGGTAAGACCACGCTGCCGCTCCAAGAATCAGCGACATCACCAGCAGCATCAATCCGGGCGCCAGCGGTCCGCCAGGCGCAGAAACCGGTGAAGCGCCCTGCGTCGTGCCCTGGCAGAAGGTATTGATGACGATTGCCACCTGATTGGGCGAATTCGGAGTGAGCGCCACCGAATTGGGATCGGGCGCGCACGTCACGGTCGGATTCGTTGTGGTGCACGCGAATTGCACCGTCCCGTTGAACCCCGGAACCGGCGTGAGGATCAACCCGAACGCAACCGTTCCACCCGGTGCCACCACCGGCGGTCCGGGCGGCTGTCCCGGCGCTGGCGGTGCGATCGTGAGGCTGAACGGCGCATTCGTAACCGTCAGCATCGTGTTCCCGCTCACGTTCCCGAGCGTCGCGGAGACTGTCGATTGGCCCGGTGCCACTAGGCTCGCAAGGCCGGCCACATCAATCGTCGCAGCTTCATGATTCGACGACGCCCACACGACCGTCGAAGTGATGTCCTTCATCGTCGTGTCCGCGTAGGTGCCGGTAGCTTGGAACCGCTGCGTGGCGCCTGCCGGCCCGGACGGATTTGCGGGCGTAACGGCGATCGAAATCAGCGCCGCAGCGGTCACAGTAAGTTGAGCAGTGCCTTTCACGCTGGGCGTTTGAGTCGAGGTCGCGGTAATTGTAATCGGTCCCCCGGGGGAAACGCCGGTGGCCACTCCGGACGCATCAATCGTGGCGACCGCGTTGTTCGACGATCCCCAATTCACGCTGACAGCGCTCGACGATCCATCGGAGAAATGGCCCGTCGCAGCGAATGGCTGAGTCGCATTAATGGCAATCGAAGCCGTCGGCGGCGCGACAGTGATCGATAGCAACGTCGGCGGTGCTGCCGTGACCGTGAGTTGTGCTGCGCCGCTCACGCTGGGCGTTTGCGTCGAAGTCGCTGTGATCGCAACGGGGCCGCCCGCGGAAACACCCGTAGCGACGCCGGTGCCGTTGACCGTAGCGATAGCGTTGTTCGCCGAACTCCAGTTCACGGTCACGCTACCGGAGGAGCCATCGGAGAAGTGCCCCGTCGCGGTAAACGGTTGAGTTGCGTTAACCGCGATCGAAGCAGTCGGCGGCGCAACGGTGATCGAAATCAGCGTGGGCGGTGCAGCCGTAACAGTCAGCTGAGCCGATCCGCTGACGCTTGGTGTTTGCGTCGAAGTCGCGGTGATCGCAATCGGTCCGCCCGCGGAAACTCCCGTGGCGACGCCGGCTGCGTTGACCGTAGCGATCGCGTTGTTCGCCGAGCCCCAGTTCACGGTAACGCTGCCCGACGATCCGTCGGAGAAGTGCCCGGTCGCAGTGAACGGCTGAGTCGCATTGACCGCAATCGAGGCAGTTGGCGGTGCTACGGTGATCGAAGTCAGCGTGGGCGGTGCAGCCGTAACAGTCAGTTGAGCCGAACCGCTGACGCTCGGTGTTTGCGTGGAGGTCGCGGTAATAGCGATGGGCCCACCGGCAGCAACGCCGGTTGCAACGCCGGCGGCATTGACGGTAGCGATTGCGTTGTTCGCCGAGCCCCAGTTCACGGTGACGCTCCCCGACGAACCGTCAGAGAAATGTCCCGTTGCAGCAAACGGCTCTGTGGCGTTGACAGCAATCGAAGCAGTGGGCGGCGCAACGGTGATCGAAGTCAGCGTCGGCCCGGCAGCCGTAACCGTCAGGCTCACGCCCGGTGACGTAACGCCGCTCATGGCCGCCGTAATCGTTGTCGGCCCGGCTGCGACGCCCGTCGCCAAACCGCGAGTGCCGGCGGCATTGCTGATCGTCGCAAAGCCGGGTGCGGAAGAATTCCAGGTCGCTGAATTCGTCAGATTTTGTGTCGAGTTGTCGCTGAAGGTTCCCGTCGCGGTGAATTGCTCGGTGGCGCCGACTGCGACAGCTGGCGCCGGATTGGGCGTGACCGCGATCGACTGGAGCGTAAGCGCGGTCACCGTGAATCCATTCATCAGCGGGGCGATTTCGTTGCCCGTCGTGAGCGTGACCGTGCGGGCGCCGAGCGCAGCGGCCTGATCGATGTTGATAACGGCCGTAGCGCTGGTGGCGGAGTTAATCGTCAGCGACGCGACGGTGATGCCAGCGCCAAAACTCGCAACCGTCGAACCCTGCGCGAAGTGAGTGGCTTGTCCCGTAATCGCAACCGAGAGATTCTGCACTCCCTGGCCGCCTGTGTTCGGGCTTACCTGCGTCAGCGACGGAGTCGTCGACGCAGTCACCGTGAGATTCGTCGATCCAACCACGTTTCCGAGCGTTGCCGAAATCGATGTCGTGCCCGTCGCGACGCCCGTTGCCAACCCCGTCGGGTTGATCGTCGCAAACGCCGGAGTTCCGGAAGCCCATGTGACGGCGTTGGTGATGTCCTGCGTTCCGCCGCCCGCAAGCGTCGCGGTAGCGGTGAACTGCAGCGTGGCGTTCACGGCAATCGATGGATTCGTCGGAGTCACTGCGATCGAAGCGGGTGCCGCCGCCACCAGCACCACCGAAGTGGGATTGTAAATAACGCTCCAGGCCAGTCCGGGCGGCAGGTTGGGCAGGTTCGACGAACTGAACTGACCCGCAACGGACGCTGCATTAATCACCGTAAATTGCGTTCCGGCCGGCGGAGCAAATCCGTTCGCAAGACTCACGCTGAAGGCCCCATTCAAGCTCGCAGCGCCCGCAAGATTCAATTGTGAATACTGCGTGCCGGGTGCAGTGCCCCCGATCACCACGGTGAAAGTTTCTGTCGGCCCCTGCGTGAAATTGCCCAGCCCACCGCCGCTGCCTGCGAACGTCAGCACTCCCGGCAGCGGAATGTCGCCTGGCTGCGTAATCGCTGACGTGCCAGTCGTCACGTTTCCTTGAATCGTTCCCGCACCGGAGAGCGTGCCGCCATTCACGATGAATGCAGCCGGTACGGACATCGCTCCGTCAATCTTGATCGTCCCGCCGGTGTTGGCGATCGCGCCATCGGTCAGCTGCAGCGTCGCGCCAGGTGCGGACTCGAGCAAACCCTGATTCGTGATCGAGTTCGGATTGAGAATCAGCGCTCGCGCCGCGGTCGCTTCAATCGTTCCCTGGTTCACCAGGACCAGGCCGTTGTTGCCGATCTGGCCCACTCCCTGAATCGTGTTGCCCACATTGGTCAGCGTCGAGTTGGCGGACGACTCATTGATGACCGGCGTGCCCGTCCCAGATGCAGCCAGCGTCACCGTGCCAGGGCCGGTCAGGGAAACCGCGCCATTTGCCTCGAGAAGGACGTTATTGGCCGCCGCGGTGAACTGCATTTGGCCGGTGTTGTTGATCGTGCCCACGAGGACGGTGGTGCTGTTGTCAGGTCCCGTGTAAGTGCCCGCGTTGGTCAATGCTCCATGCGCCGTGCCGTCCAGCGTGGCTCCGGTTCCGATGGGAACTCCTAAGATTCCCCCGCTGAGCGTCGAAAGTGTTCCGCCTTGGATCGTCGTGCCGCCCAGAAATTGGACCGTCGAATTTGCGCCGCTCGCAGTAATCGTCGCATTGAGGTTGTTGACGGCTGTGCTGGTTTGCAGAATGCCGCCGTTGGTGGCTTCCAGCAGACCCTGGTTTGTCACTCCATTGGGATTGAGAAGCAGCGCACCACCGGCGACGTTGGCATTCACGATTCCAGGAGCTTGATTGATGAACACCATCCCGTTATTGCCGATCTGCCCGACGCCCTGGATCTTGTTGTTCGAGTTGGTAAGGCTCGAAGACGAGGAGGACTCATTAATGATCGGAAGATGGCCGCCGGAGGCGGACATCGTCACGGTGCCACCGCCCGCCAGCGTTACGGCGCCGGTCACTTCGAGAAGGACGTTATTCGCAACCGAGTTGAGAAGAATCACACCGGTATTGTTGATCGTACCCGCGAGCACCGTCGTACTGTTGTCGGCCCCGGTGTACGTGCCTACGATCTTCAGCGGCCCCAGCGCGTTGCCATCGAGCGTGATTCCGTTCCCCGCCGCCACGCCCAGCACTCCGGTGCCCGCCGTCATCAGTGTCCCGCCCTGAATCGTCGCGCCGCTCACGAATTGCACCGTCGAGCCGGCCCCTGTGACTTCGATCGTTCCCGCGGAATTGTTGATCACCGAATTGGCCAGTTGCAGAGTGCCCGCCGACGCCTCGAGAAAACCGGAGTTGATCGTACCCGACGGGTTGATCAGCAGCGTTCCGCCCGCCTGGCTCGCGTTGATCGTCCCTTGATTCTTGAGCGCCATCCCGTTGTTCCCAATCTGTCCCACTCCTTGAATCGTATTGCTCACATTGACCAGCGTCGAATTCGCCGAAGACTCATTGATGAGCGGAATTTGTGCGCCGGCCGCTGTCATCGTCACGGTTCCGGGACCCATCAGGTTCACCATGCCGCTCACTTGCAGTAGGACGTTGTTCGCAACCGAGTTGACCGCGATCGTGCCGGTATTGTTGATTGTGCCCACGAGCACGGTGGTGCTGTTGTCCGCTGCCGTGTAGGTGCCCGCGATGGTCAGCGTCCCTTGCGCCGTACCGTTCAGCGTAGTCCCGTTTCCAACCGCAACTCCCAGGATGCCGCCGCCGCTAGTCGTCAGCGTTCCGCCTTGCACGGTCGTCCCATTCAAAAATTGAACCGTCGAGCCGGCGCCACTGGCGGTGATCGTGGCATTGAGGTTGTTGATGGTGGTGCTGGTTCGCAGAATACCGCCATTCGTCGCTTCCAGCTGACCCTGGTTCGTAATTCCGTTTGAATTCAGGAGCAGCCCAGCGCCGGTGATGTTGGCATCGACGATTCCAGCGGCTTGATTGACCAACACCATCCCGTTGTTGCCGATCTGTCCCACGCCCTGAATCACGTTATTCATGTTCGTCAGCGTCGAGTTCGACGACGACTCATTCACGACTGGAATCGAACTCCCTGTTGCCGCCAGCGTAAGCGTGCCGGCGCCGGTGAGCGTCACTCCTCCGCTCACTTGCAGAAGTGTATTGTTCGCAACCGAGTTGATGAGAATGAGTCCAGTATTTGTGATTGTGCCCACCAATATCGTGGTGCTGTTGTCCGCTCCGGTATACGTGCCCGCATTCGTCAGCGTGCCGTGCACCGCACCGTCCAGCGTGGCACCATTTCCGCTCGCGACCCCTAGCGTGCCGCCATTCTGCGTCGATAGCGCTCCGCCTTGCACGGTCGTGCCGCTCAGGAATTGAACCGTTGAATTGGCTCCGACGGCTTTGATCGTCGCTCCCTGATTGTTCACCACCGTGGTGGTTTGCAACACCCCGCCGTTCGTTGCTTCGAGCGAGCCCAGGTTCGTAATCCCATTGGGGTTTAGAAGCAGCGCCGCTCCGTTGCTATTGGCATCCACGATTCCTGCCGCTTGGTTGACGAGCACCAGGCCGTTATTGCCGATCTGCCCCACTCCCTGAATCGTGTTGTTGAAATTCGTCAGCGTCGAATTGGCCGACGCCTCGTTGATGACGGCGGTGTGAGCGCCGGATTCCGCCAGCGTCAGCGTCCCTGCGCCGGTGAGCGTCACGGGCCCGCTCATTTGCAGCAGCGTATTGTTCGCCGCGGAATTGACGAGAATATTGCCGGTATTGTTGATCGTGCCGGTCAGCACCGTGGTGCTGTTGTCCGCTCCTGTGTACGTGCCCGCAATCGTCAGCATTCCCTGGCTGTTACCATCGAGCGTCGTTCCATTGCCGGTCGCTGTGCCCAGCACTCCGCCGCCCGACGTCGCCACGCTGCCGCCCTGAATCGTCGCCCCGCCCAGGAACTGCACGCTCCCGGTGCCGCCCGACGCCGAGATTGTTCCGCCGGAATTGTTGGTTGCCACGTTGATTTCGAGCGTGCCGCCCGTACCTTCGATCAGGCCCTGATTTGTAATATGGTTCGGATTCAGCAGCAGCGCGCCGCCCGCATTCGCGTTGATGATTCCCCCTGGCTGATTCACCAGCACCAGGCCGTTATTGCCGATCTGCCCCACTCCCTGAATCGTGTTGTCGAAATTCGTCAGCGTCGAATTGGCCGACGCCTCGTTGATGAGGGCGGTGTGAGTGCCGGATTCCGCCAGCGTCAGCGTCCCTCCTCCCGAAAGCGTGACGCTCCCGGAGATCTCGAGCAGCGTGTTGTTCGTCGCGGAGTTCACTTGTATGGCCCCGGCGTTGGAAATGTTTCCCGCGACTGTAAATGCCTGGCCGTCGCCGATGATCAAGCTGTCGCCACTGTCGATCGTCAGCGTGCCCACGCTCACGTTGATGTCCAGCGTCACCACAGAAGTCGCGCCGTTTCCATCGTCGATGCACACATTCGTGCCGCTGCTGTTCGGAGCGACGCCCGTGCTCCACATCGCGCCGTTGCTCCAATTGCCCGTGCCGCCCAGCCAATTCGTAGTCGTACCCGTGCAGGCCGTCGGGGGATCGGGAAGCTGCGATTGATTGCTCTTCGGACCGCCCCCGGCCGCACTGCCCGCGCCTGCTCCCGCTCCGAGACTCACCCCCGTGATTTTCGCAGCGAACGCTCCGCCCGCCGATTCGCTTGCCGCGGCGCCTGCGGCGGTATTTGGAAGCTGCGCCAATTTTGCGCCCGGAAAATTCACCGAGCTCGTCGCGCCGGCGAGGTAAATTGCGCCCTGTCCATCCACCGCCACGCCGCGGCCCACATCTATTCCGCTGCCGCCAAGATACGTCGCGAACTCGATCGTCGAGCCGGCCGCATCAAGTGCAGCCACAAAAGAATCGGTGCTGCACCCGCCGTCTCCGTCCGCGGTGCAGGAAGCCTGAATTGCGTTGAACGCGGGGAAATTCGGCGAACCGGTCGAACCCGAGACGATCGCGTCTCCATTCGAATTCAGCGCAATGGCATTCGCTTGATCCGCGCCGCTTCCGCCCAGATACGTCGAGAAAACCAGGCTCCGTCCATCCGCCGCCAGCCGGCTCACAAACGCGTCACCGCCACCACCACTACGCGTTGCGAGCGCCTTGACGACGGGAAAGTCGGCGGAGTTCGTAACCCCCGTGACGTACGCGTCGCCGCTCGCATCCACCGCAATCGCATTCGCCGCATCTCCGCCGCTTCCGCCGAGATACGTCGAATACACGAACGACGCGCCATCGGCCGCAATCTTCGCCACGAACGCTTCACCGGCGCATGCGCCGTTCGCATTCAACTCGCACGATGACTGCAGCGCATTGTGAACAGGGAAGTCGGGCGAAGCCGTGCGGCCCGCAACAAAAATATTCCCCGCCGCATCCACCGCAATCCCGCGCGCTTCATCGTCACCCGTCCCGCCGATGTAGGTCGCAAACACCACCCGCGACCCGTCCGCCGAAATTTTCGCCACGAACGCATCCACTCCGCCGCCGCCGCTCGTTTGCGCCGCATGCATCGTGGGAAAATCCGTTGACGACGTTGCCCCCGCCACGTACGCGTTCCCGCTCGCATCCACCGCAATCGCGTTTCCGGCATCTTCGCCGCTTCCGCCCAGATACGTCGAATAGACGATCGCGCCCTGCGCGTTCAGCTTCACGACAAATGCGTCGCCCGCGCAAACGCCGGCAGCGTTCTGGCTGCACGCCGCCTGCAGCGCATTCACGGTGGGAAAATTTCTCGAGCGTGTTTCGCCTGTCACGTACGCGTTGCCGGCGAGATCCACTGCGATCGCGCGCGCTTCATCAGCCGTTCCCGCGCCCAGATTCGAAAAATAAAGCACAGTCGAGCCGTCGCTCGAAACGTGCGCCACGAACGCCGTCCCTTCGCCCGAGCTCGCCTGAGCCGCGTCGACCGCAGCCGCGCTCGCGAGCGTTACGCCCGCCACGTACATGCTCCCGTCGGAGCCCAGCGCCAGCGCATTGATTCGATTCCGTGGATTGCCAAGGTAGGTTGCGTACGCCAGCACCGGTCTCGTTCCCGTTCCGGCGCCAGATTGCGCAGTCGATTGTGGGCCAGCGATTCCCGCGCCTCGCGGCGCAATCGCCCCCCGGCTGCGATGAGGCTCGGCGGCCGGTGCAGGGGAGTGCTTCGCCGGTTGCGTACCCGGTCCATCAGCGCGGACATTCAGCGCGGCTAGCGAGAGCAGGACAAAAATGGCGGCCCGAACGCTGAATCGTGCACACGCGCCGCTCCGAGAAGGGCAATTTGTTGCACTTTTACGACAAAAAGTTGCCATAGCGCCGCCTACCAGACCGATAGGAGTGGTCGAATGAGTTCCCTAACTGATTGTGGGAGATGATCCCCTGCGAAGTCCCTGCAAAACCCCGCCATAGTAACTGCAATCGATTCCCCAACAAACAAGTTAATTTGTGAATCACTCGAGCTAGAGCGCTTGGAAGCAGGCCTGGCAGATTGTCAGTTCGGGGAAGGGCTTGGTGATTACTTCACGAGCGCGGGAAATGATTTGCGGTGAGGCAGAAAAAAGCAATTCGGCTGCCGCGGCTTGAAAGCGGGATCCAATGGACGAACGCAAAAAGTGCGGCGCCTTGATTCGGAAATCAAAAAGTGGTCGGGGCGTGGAGATTTGAACTCCAGACCTCCTGCGCCCAAGGCAGTTGCAAAAAATCTATCTTGTTGGTCCGTCTAGCTTTGTTCTGCGTCATGGTACACGGTTTTGGACCTAATTTGGCAGTTGTTGGACCCAAGTTGGACCCAACTTTTGCGCAAGTAGGCAGACGGCAGGCAGGCGCGCTGACAGCCCTCACGTACAGCAACTCAGTCGCGTGGCCGTTCTCTGGGAGAATTTCCTGGGCCTGGCGCTCGCTGGGGAAGTCGCGACGCGTGCGTTGGACAAGTCTTGTGTTTGGCGCACAAGAAATACTCGTGCCCTAGATCGTTCCGCTCCAAGTAATCGGCGACCTCTTCGCATCCCTTGTGGTCACACACGTACGTCCGGTCAGAAGGATGCTGAAGTTGAAAGTATTCCACGTCCGCATGGTATCACGTCCTCCCAGACGCCTCTGTTTGCTAAGTTATCTGATAGTCTTCGCCTTTGACAGCGCGAGCGAGGAGGGGAAATGCCGATCGATCCGAACGCGATTATCAATATGACTGACGAAGAGTTGACTCGCTGGACTTTGAGCGGGGATGCAGGATCAGACACGCACCTTCTCGGCCAAACTGTTCTGAACATGCGAGTAGCAACCCGAACTCTTGAAGCCAACCGCGAACTGGTGAAGCACACTCAACAATGGCTGGAAGCAAATCTACAGCTTGACGCCACCACGAAAGAACTTGCCAATCAAACAGGCTCCCTCGTGCGCACTACGCGAGGTATCGTGTTCGCGACATGGGGCGTTGTCCTGATCACACTCTTTACCCAGGCCACCCTGATCTATTTGGCCCTCCGTCACAGGTGACGAACCCCGTTATGGCTATTCAACCATTCGACAAACTCGTGCTCCCCGAACTCGCAGCTGCGCTTGGAGCATCTGGCCCCGAGTTTCGGGTGGAGGCTGTATTCCCTGGCGGAATGGGCATCTGCTGCAAAATAGTCCACATAAAATCTGGTGAACCATACGCGCTCAAGATGATGAGGGCCGGGGTCAGCCTAAACGAGATCGGCTACCGCCGATTCCTTGAGGAGTTAAAGCTATGGTCAGCCGCCTCCGCTTGTGACGGCGTGGTAGAGGCCTATAGCATTTTCAGAATCAACGAAGTGCCCTGTGTTTGTGCTCGTTGGATGCCCGGAGGCGACTTGAGCCCGCATCTTGCGGAGCGATCCCCAGCGTTCTTTTACCGGACGATGGACCGAGTGATCGGCATCTTGGACTGGGTATTTGGCGAGTACAAGATCATTCATCGGGATCTGAAGCCCAGCAATATTCTCTTCGATGAGGAAGCCCGCCCGTTCATCTCGGACTGGGGCATCGCCAAAGTCCAAGGGCAGACTGCAATTCCCCCTCAACGGCAATCAAAGAGTACTTCCAAATCTCATCTCGATCTCACTCAGACCGGCCAATTCATCGGGACGATTCCATATTCCTCGCCGGAGCAAATACTGGGCGCCCGAGAGATCGATCACCGGGCCGATATCTACAGCTTGGGCTGCCTTATGTTTGAATGGGAAACAGGAAGCGTGCCGTTTTACGGGGCCTCACCTGAAGAGATTGCCTATAAACATCTTGAGGTCGCTGCGCCGAAGCTCGGGGGACTTTTCAAACGGACGACATTTGGTGCCGAAAAGGTCATCGCAAGGTGCCTTGAAAAGAAACCCACAAATCGATTTCAAGAATATTCAGAACTTCGGCGCGAGTTAGGAAAAGCCGCCCGTTCACGCGGCATCAGCCTTGAAGGGAACTACGAGGCGCGGCGACGATATTCTCTGCCTCTCGTCGGCGCTGGCGAAATAGACAAAAGGGGCTTTCCAAATGCAGTCATCGGAAAAGGCGATTATGCCGCGGTCGAAACTGATGAGTTGATGCCATACCTTAAAGAAGCAGAAGTGCTCTCTGGCGTTGGAGAGTGGCAAAAGGCTGCCGCGATACTGGAAAGAGCGTTTGTCCCGGGCATGTTTCAGGAGTTCCCCGATTCTCCAGTTCACCAACTCATAGCGGCTAATCTCGGTCGATGCCTCGTAAATCTCGGAAGAACTGACGAAGCACTGAAAGCCCTCCGCACAGTTAACGAAGCCAAGAGGAAGGTCCCAGAATACTTTCTGAATCTTTCCGCTGCTCTGTTGGGGCGCAACGCGAGTGAGGCGGAAACAGTCGCGCGACAGGGCCTAAAGGAATATCCAGGCGAATGCGGAATTCTGGGAAATCTTACCCTTGCTTTGCTTGAACAATCGAAGCTCACCGAGGCGCGGGCCAACGCCGAAGCCCGACTCAAAATCTCCGAAGACGTGCACTCGCTTGATGAAATGGCAGTGGTGCTTCTCAGAATCGGCAATCTAACACGCGACACGGACTACCCATCGGCTGCCAAGAGCTACTCTAATGCCCTGAGCTGCTTGCGGCACGCGAAGTCACTAAATGCACGGTACCTTGGAGCTCGATTTAATCTTGCGAAGGTATGGTTCGAGCTAGAAGAATACGCAAGGTCAGCGCAAGAGTTGAACGACCTCGCGCGATCGAACTTGCCGTCGGTTTATCTGGAAATGTGGGCTGTCCAAAAGGGCCAATGCATGGACCGCACGGCACTTTTCGACGAGTGTAGAGAGTTTTGCGATGCATGGCTCGGGAAAATGTCCAACAGCATCGCCCTGCGACGAATCCGTGCTGAGTGCATGACCGATTACTTCATTGGCAAAGAGAAGGATGGGGTCAGGCTCGTCGAAAGAGGCGCTTTGGAGTTCTTCACCGATGTCGCGGAGCGTCCCGAGCAATTGAAGGCTTCGGACCTCATCTATATGGCAAGGATCAAGGAATGGATCGGTGCTTTGGACGAAGCCTTCTCACTGTTTGATCGAGCAGAGAGTCTTGAACCCAATAATTGGGAAGGGCCATATTGCCGAGCACTGGCCCTTTGGCGATTGAAAGATTTTCAACTCGCTTTCTCATATGCGAAGAAGGCGTGCGTCCTCGGTCCCTGGACCTCAAAAACTTGGGAGGGGCTGTCAATGATTCAGAAGAGCAATGGGGCGCTGAAGGAAGCGCAAGAATACGAGCATAAGGCCCACGCCATTGCTGAGAAACGCGGGGAGATTAGACGTTTAGTTGCGAGCAGGTACGATCAAGGCTGTTGAGTCGGCTATGCACGCTTGACCTTCACGTCGGCGACGCGAATGATTAGCCTTCGCGCATCGAATGCGGCATTATTTAGACTAGACCCGCTGCGCGGAGCTACGTCAATGATTCACGTGCGTTGGCTGTTGGTCGGTGTCAGTCTATTGTTATTTTCCGGGACCACCACAGCCCAGATGGTACGAAATGACGCCATCCGTAATGATCCAGCCAAAGAGCGGCTCTGTGCATCGCGCGCAAACGGCAAAACAGTGCCCTTTGAAATCGATGCCGGTTATGTGGCACGAGCACGATCTCTTCATCCAGATGCGACCTTCATCGCAATAGATGGAATGAGTCCGCAACTGGTCGAGTGCTATCTCCGTGAAGGCACGGGGCGATATGAGCCCGATAGCTACAGCCCCGAACAGAGCTTTTGGCATTTGATCAAGCCGAAACAATTTGAGCCAGGCATCAACACTTCGAAGGGCATTTCAATGGCCGCAAATGTTTGCATTGAAG
>JBOGNA010000160.1:0-8820 GCA_050746925.1 Candidatus Acidiferrales bacterium | reverse complement strand
TCTCGGTTCAACGCCGAAGATGCGCGCTCTCGCAAAGGAGAATCGCTCAATATGAAACAGCTCTTGATCGCATTCTTGTTATTGCTGCCGGCGGGAGTATCGGGACAGAACGGCAAACCCGTATCGGTGATTGATTTCGTGAAGATTAAAGACGGCAAGCGCGCGGAAGCGATG
This sequence comes from Candidatus Acidiferrales bacterium, assembly GCA_050746925.1. Classification (GTDB taxonomy): domain Bacteria; phylum Acidobacteriota; class Terriglobia; order Acidiferrales; family UBA7541; genus Palsa-295. Next base: position 8,646 of record JBOGNA010000160.1, on the reverse strand, counting down.
TTCTTCTATGAGAACAATTGGAAGAAATATCGAGACGCGGCCTTAGCGAAGGGTTTCATCCGCTCCTATGAGCTACTCGCGAACACGAGCGACAAAGTGAAAGACTACGATCTCCTGCTCATCACCGAGTACGCGGATGAAAACCAATTCCGCCAGAGCGAAGACCGTTTCAACCAGATCATCAAAGAAGTCGCCCCGCAAGGCCCGAAACTCCTCGACGACCTGAAGCCCGCGGACTTTCGCACGAACGTCTCAAGCGTGACCACGCAGGCAGTCTTCGACTCGCGCCCGTAGCGCGCTATTCAAGAAGCTCAGGCTCCTCGCGCGTAATCTTCGCCAGCAGCGGCTGAAACTGGAACCATCCCGCCATGTGCGAGCCCACTTGCTCGCGCGTCGCAAGCGCCGTCGCGTGATCGATCTTCACCGGTTCGCCCGCTGCTTCCGCCAGCAGTTGCGCCTGGCAGCTCCGGTCCATCGTGATGAACCACCACGCCGCTTCCTCCACGCACTGCCCCACCGTCAGCAATCCGTGATTCCGCAGAATCGCGGCCTTGCGCGGCCCCAGCGCCTGCGCGATCCGCTCGCCTTCCGTCGTTTCATACACCACACCAGTGAAATCCGCGAACACCGCGTGGTCTTCGTAAAACGCGCAGGAGTCTTGCGTGATCGGATCGAGCGTCCGTCCCAGCGAAGCCCACGCTTTCCCGTACATCGAATGCGCGTGCGCTGCCGCAATCACGTCCGGACGCGCGATGTGTACCCTCGAGTGAATCGCGAACGCCGCCCCATTCACCGGATATTTTCCTTCCACCACTTCGCCGTGATGATTCACCAGAATCAAATCCGACGCGCGAATCTGCCCGAAATGCATTCCGAACGGATTCACCCAGAAATGGTCCGGACGCTCGGGGTCCCGCGCCGTGATATGACCCGCAACTCCTTCATCGAACCCAAAACGCGAAAAAAGACGGAACGCCGCCGCCAGCATCCTCTTGCGATGCGTGCGCTCCTCGGCGGGAGTCGCGAACACAGGCGGACCCGGTGTTCTCGTTGCGTTGGCAGGTGTTTTCATTGCATTGGTCGCTGCTTGTGATATTTCGGCCTCCCGGTTGCGGCTCCATTTCTGGGGACGCCCCATTGTAATCCGCGACTGAGCCCGCGAGCGAGCAAAGTTGAATTTTCAGGCGCGCCCCGACCGGGCATTTATTTCACTCGTCGTTCACCAAAAGAAAAAGGCCCGGAAACCTCCCGGGCCTTTTCGAAGCCTCACGACGACAGCCCGTGCCTACAACTGGGCTCGATGCACGGTATGCACATGCTCCATCGGCCGCGGCTTTTCGATCGGGACAGTCACCGTGATCTCCGAGCCTTTTCGAAGAACCCCCATCGCTACCGACGTCTGGTCGCTCTTCTCTCGCAGTTGCGCCCGAAGATCGGCCAGCGTTCGCACCGGATTGCCTTCAAGTTTGACGATCACGTCGCCGGCCTTCAGCCCCGCCTTTTCGGCGGGCGTTCCGGGCCGGACTTCCCGGACCAGTATTCCGGCATCGTTCGGTGCGCCGAAATACGAGCCGAGCTGGCCGGTGAGGTCTTCCGCATTGATACCGAGGCTGGGAGTGCGCGCGTCCATCACGTCGGGCATGTCAGGCAGCTCCACATTAAAATTCGGCAGGGAGAAAGAATACGCTTCGCCGAAATCGCGCATCTTTCCCTTCATTTTTTTGACGAAGTACGCGGAGCGGTCGCCGAGTTCGACGGAAATATTCTGCGTGGCGCCGCCGCGCGAAATCGCGAGCGTGATGGTGCGGCCGGGAGGAGTTTCGCCGACGAGACGCCGGAATTGCACGGTCCCCTCGACCGGTTGGCCGTCGTACTGCGTGATGACGTCGTGTTCCTTGATTCCCGCTTTCGCCGCGGGGCTGTCGGGCTCCACATCATCCACGATCACGCCGCGCACGGTCGAAAGTTTCATGTCTTTAGCCTTCTCCGCCGTCACTTCCCCGATTTCAACTCCGAGCCAGCCGCCTTCATCGCTCGACGAGACGAAAACACCCGGCGACATGGCAAAGACGCGGTCGCTTTTTTCCTCGAGCTCCTGGGCTTTGTCTTGCACGTTCTGCTGGACCTTCTGCGCAAGCTCTTCGGCGCGTGCACTCAGTTCTTCCGCACGCGATTCCAGTTCATCCTGCTTGGCCTGGAGTTTGGCGGAGAGGCTGCTCAATTTGCTCATCTCGGGCGAACTCATCTCCACCTCCTTGGCTGCGCGCTCCAGGTCGGGGAGGCGCGCTTCAACCTCTTTCTCGATAGTACGGGCGCGGGCTTCGATTTGTTCCACGCACTCGTCCAAATCCTTGCATTTTTGGTTGGATGTTGCGGATGCGGCGTCCGACGCGGTCTGTCCGAGCCGGGAAATCGCTTGTTGCGGTTGGGTGGCTGTCTCGACGGCGGTGGTGGGGTTCGCGGTTGGGCGGAGCTCGGCGGCCGGAGTAGCACCCAGGCCGGAAAGTACGACGAGCAGCACTGCGCCCGCTCCCGCGAGGCCCGGGTATGCAAATTGCCTCATGGGTTCGTCCTCTCGTTTAGGATTACGCCCCGTAAACTCGATGGATCGGAAACCCAGCGCCCAATTCGTCAGCCGGCTCGGCGCTCGTCGTGGTTGCTCTGCGGCCTTTCGCGGTTACACGCCCGGGTGCTGCAGGACCAGCCGAACGCCGCCATTCACAGTGCGCACGGAAATTTCACCGCCGCCCGCTCCCAGCTTTCCGCGGAACGCGCGCGCTGCGGGCGCACCGGTGGTCGATGTAAACGGCAGCTCGGAGTAAAACTCCCCATTCATGCTGAGCACTTTCAAATTCGCTTTCGCATCGGACGGAAGTCCAAGCACCACCGAACCGTTCACGGTTTCGATGTTCATCGGCGCGCCGTCGAGCACTTCTCGCAGCTCAAGGCGCAAGTTTCCATTCGTCGTTTTCGCGCTGAAGCGTCCGGCGCTGTTCAGCACTTCCACGTTGCCGTTCACCGAACGCAAATCGCCGCCGCCATCGACGCCGCGCACCAGCACGCTGCCATTCACAGTGCCGATGCTGCCGAGCAGCACGCGGTACGGGACGTGAACGTGATACTCGACCGCCACTTCCACGCCCTCGCCTTTCGGATAGCGCGTATGCACGGAAACTTGGCTCGGCCCGCTATCGACGTCGATTCTTACGCTCTCGAGATCTTGCCCGTCGGTGTTCGCCGTTTTCACCGCTTCCACTTCCACCTCGTTGCGATCCCACCCATCCACCTGCACCGACCCGTTTACATTCTCGAGGAGGAAGCTGCCGCCGGGCGGCAGCGGATAAATCTGTTCGAACACCTGGTGGTTTGTAGCCGCCGCGAAGCCGGGCGTGGCAACAATCATCACGCCGGCCAGCAGCAAAAGCAGCGCGCAACCTGCGCCCAAAAACAGACGCGGTGCATGAACCCGAAGCCGAGTTTCCCGCATGTTCTTTTTCACGGTACGCCCCCTCGACTACATTTCCGTCAACTGCCCGATGGAATTTTCGAAAATCGTTTAAGGCCGGTCGTCGGCCGCCATCGATTGCTCGAGCAGCCGCATCTGCATCTGCAATCGCTGTTCGAGATCTTCCATCTGCTGTTTGTACATCACAAGTTGTTTGTCCGAATCGCTGAGCATCAGGCGGATGTTTCCGGCCACCGTCCGCAGGTGCAGCACTTCTCCGCCGCCGTTCAATTCCCCTGCGGCGCGAAGACGGCGCGTACCGTTCGCCGCGTCCTCGTAGGTCAGCCGCACAGGGAATGCGGGATCGAAAATCACTCGATGATCGTCGCCGTCTTGAATCTGCGCGTCGATCGTGATGGGAAGTTTGCGCGGAAGATAAATCACGATGTCGCCGTCGCTCGATTGAAATTCGCAGTTCCCCGGCTTGCCGGCCGCGACGAACCACGCCGTGATTCCGCCCGCTCCCGTCGTCGCTCGCACCGCGCCGTTCACTTCCGTCAAGTAGATGCTGCCGCCGCCCGTTTCAAGATTCGTCGGACCGGACATGCGCACCACGCGAATGCCGCCACCGGCCGTCTTCGCCCCTACCAGGCCGGCCGCTTCCCCTACGTCAATCTGTCCGCCGCCCGTCGAGGCGACCAGTTCGCCGCCGGAATGTTCCAGTGTGACGTTGCCGCCGCCCGTCTCAAGCCGCGCCAGATGTTCCACCGATGCCACGCGAATGTGCCCGCCAACCGTGTGCAGCGTCGCGTTTCCGGCGATCGAACCGGTCGTAATGTGCCCGCCTCCGGTGGTCGCCACCAGATCGCCTGCCACATTCTTCACCGTGATGTGTCCGCCGTCCGTGGTCAATCGCGCAGGCCCGCCCACGTTTCCGGCGAGAATGTTGCCGCCCGCTGTCGAAAGGCCGATGCGGCCGTTGACGTCTTCGGTCTCGATGTTTCCGCCGCCGGTCGATACTTCGAGGTTGTAATTCTTGGGGACGTTCAATTCCACGGTCACCCAGAGCCGCCCGCTGCACTGCCGCCCGAATGTCTGGCCTCGCAAAGAGACGCCATCCGGAACCTCGTGCGCGGTCATCGAAAAACTCTTCAACAGTTGCTTGGCATCTTTCAGCGAAGAGTCCGCTTCAAGGCGAACCTGGTAGTCCACTTGATTGGAATTTCGCGTGTGAATCACGATGTTGCCGAGATCGATGGCGAGACGCAGCCGCTGGCCGGGCTTCGCGGCCACCGAGCCATTCAGTTGCGACGTTACGCGCGGGCCGCCTTTCGACGACGTACCTGGCTGGTTTTCTCGAGCAATCGTGCCGTAAGGCGAGAACAGAGGAAGAGCGCAGATCAAACCATTCAGCAGGAAACTGCAAAAACGCGAGCGATGAGTGCCCGGCATTTTGCTCCTCATGGCCTAGAACTTCTCGCTCGGCCCCAGATCGCGAATCGCCGCCGCGCTCTGCAGCCGGATGTAAGTGTTGGGATCTTTGCGCATGCGGTCGCGCAGCACGGCGATCATATGATCGTCGGAAACCACTTTGCCCTGCGCCGCCATGCTTCGCAACGTATTGATCGCTTCCACGCGCACGCCCGGATTCCGGTCGTCCACCAGCGCATCGAGCAGCGTCTGCCGGACAAGATCCTGCGGCTCGGCGCCATTCAGCGCTTCGAGCGCTTTCAGGCGCACCGCCGCATTGCTATCGGTGTGGACCACATGACAGAGCGCGGTGCGCACTTCAGGATCGTTGTTCTTCGCGCGCAGCAGGTCCACCGCGTCGAGCCGAACGTCGGGATCGAACCGATCGTTGTTGCGCAGAACATTGAGAAGAACGTTTTTCACGTCGTCATTGTTGACGGTTCCCTGCACCCGGAAAGCCTGCCGCGCCTTCATCTGCAATTCCACTTGCGGAGGCTGGCCGCCGCCCGAAGGCACCACATTGATGCCGGCCACTTGCGCGGAGTGGAGATCGATCGGCACCACACCGCCTTCGCTAACAGGACTCGGTGTAACGACAGTGGAACCGTTTGGATCGGCATTAAATGCTGTATTCGGGTTGCCTTTCGATTGCGAGGAAGGCCGCAGGAAACGAGGGCCGAGGATGCCGACGGAAAATCCGATCATCACGAGCAGTGCAGCGCTCCACGCCGGGCGCGGAGCCAGTCCGCCAGCAGGAAGAAATATATTCGCAATCCGTCGTGGCCAGCTTCGCTCTTCCTGGCGGTCGAGCGCATCTTCGAGACCCGAACGGCAGCTGGCAAGAAGCGCCGCATCCGGTTCCATCCGGCTCTGCGGCAAAAGCGCAACAAATTCCTGATCGCATTCAAGCGCCTCGGCGCACCGGGCGCAGTGCGCGAGGTGGTCCTCGACGTCCGCTGTTTCATCCGGCGTCAATTCCCCGGCGGCGAGAAGGACCAGGCGCTCGTCGAATTCTTCGCAAGCCTGGTTCGAATTGTTCTGGTTCCGGTCCTGCAGCATTCTTTGCGTCCCCGTCGTACTGCGATTTGCTATCGCATGCAGTCCAAGCTCGCGCGCAATTTTCGCGTTGCCCGGAACAGCGAATTCTTTACCGTTTCTTCCGAGGTGCCGAGCATGTCCCCAATTGCCCTCAGTTTCAAGCCCTGATAGTGCTTCATCTCGAAAACCATTCGTTCGCGCGGCGACAATCGTTTCAGCGCCGCGGAAATATGTTGTCCCAACTCCTGCCCCAGAAAACTTCGCTCCGGATTGGCCGCCGGCCTTACTTCCGGCTGGCGATCGAAAAAGTCTCGCGTTCCGCCTTCGGCCTCTTCCGGCACCGGCGCTTGATCTTCGCGGCGGCTCGTTCGGCGGCGCAAATGATCGAGCGCCACGTTCGTCACGATCCGGTAGAGCCAGGTGTAAAAGCTGCACTCGAACCGGAACCGGTGCAGGTTCTTGTAAACCCGCATGAAGCTTTCCTGATAAATGTCCCGGGCATCTTCGGAACGATGAACCAGATTCAGGGCCAGACGCAGAACCTCGCGGTCGTAGCGGTGCACCAATTCTTCGAATGCCAGGCGGTCTCCCGCCTGCGCACTCCGCACGAGGCCCTGTTCTTCCGCAAGCCTCGCCGCCGCTGCCTGGCGCGCATCTCCGTCGAGTGCGACGCTCATCCCCATGGTGTTTTGAACGGCCGGTTTCGGGTCCCCAGGCCGGGTCGGGATCGGAGATCCGATCTGATCCGGTCGGCGATTGCCGGTAGCGCCGGCCTCTGCCCTTTCTGCAGGTTCCGGGTGAATAGACGGCCGGAGTGGCCGTTGGTGAGCACCCGTGAACGCGGATTTCCCACTATCGGACAGCGGAGCCAACTTGCTGCCTCACTTTGGGATGCGCCGAACGCGCATCACGTTGTAACTGAGCGGGTTACCTCGGCTGTCGGAACTGCCACCCACTCACTTACAAGTATTCGGAGCGATACAGCCTGTGAATAAAGCACGGAATGCGCCACTTTGCGCTCAAAGTAAACTGTCGAGCGAATCGTCATCTGGCAGCGAGGCTCCGCCACGACCGGACGGGCCACGCGTGGAAGCGCCAATTGAGGGTGCGCTGCCCGCCGAGAACCGCCAGGGCATCGCACGACGCGTAAGCAATGGTATAAACGTGAAGCGTGTCCTCGGGCGATTTCCGTCGATCCAGCGTGAGGCGCGAATCCGCATGACCATCGCACTTTCGAATTCGGTGAAGTATTTGCGCGGCGTTGGCCCGCATAGGGCAGCGACGCTGGAAGAGCGCGGGATCTCGACCGTCGGCGATCTGCTCGGGTATTTGCCGTTTCGCTACGAGGACAGGATTCGGTTTACGCCGATTGCTGAAATTATTCCCGGGCAGGCGCACACGATTCTGGTGGAAGTGGCCAATGCGGGCGGCACGATCCGGTTCGCGCGCGGGCGCGGCGGCGTGTTTCATATCGCCGTGCGCGACGGCTCCGGCACTTTGTACGCGCGATTTTTTCATGGCTCTTACCTCGAGGGGAAATTCAAGCAGGGCCAGCGGCTGGTGATGCACGGAAAAGTGGACGCGGATCCCTACCGGCCCGGTCGATTGGAAATGGTGAACCCGCAAATCGAGCTGATCGGAAGCGCGGATACGGCGCCCGCGGATTCAACCGAAGTAGGACGCATCGTTCCGATTTATGAAGCGATCGGCGCGATCAGTTCGCGCATGCTGCGCCGAATCATTTATTCAGTGCTGAATGATTTTGACGGAAACGTGCCCGATCCGCTTCCGGCCGTGATTCGCGAGCGTTACAAGTTTCCATCGCGGCGCGACGCGCTGCTCTACGCGCACTTTCCGCCGAAGAACGAAAGCATGGAACTGCTCAACAGCTGGCGCAGCCCGGCGCAGATTCGACTAATCTTTGAGGAATTCTTCTATTACCAACTGGCGCTGGCGCTGCGCCGGCAGCGGGAGCACCGGCGGACCGGGATTGCGATGCGCGTGCGCGAAGACAAAATCCGAGACGCGCTGAAGCGTATCTTGCCGTTCAAGCCGACGGCGGCGCAGAAGCGCGTGCTGGGAGAAATCGCAGCCGATCTCGAGCGACCGCATCCGATGCACCGGCTGCTCGAAGGCGACGTGGGCAGCGGGAAGACAATTGTCGCGCTCGAAGCTGCAACGATCGCGATCGAGAACGGCTATCAGGTGGCGCTGATGGCGCCGACTGAAATTTTGGCGGCGCAGCATTATCTTTCGGCGCGGCTCATCTTCCATCCGCCGGCGCGAAAAGCCGGCAACGCGGGCCGCGCCGGGGCCGGCTACAAAGTGGAATTGCTCGTGAGCGGCCAAAAGCGCGCGGAGCGGAATGCAACGCTTGAGCGAGTGGCGAGCGGCGAGGCGCAGTTCATTGTGGGAACGCACGCGCTGATCGAAAATCCGGTGCAATTCAAACGACTGGGACTCGTGATCGTCGATGAACAGCACCGCTTCGGCGTGCTGCAGCGCAAGCGCTTGATCGAAAAAGGCGCGTCGCCGCACGTGCTGGTGATGACGGCGACTCCGATTCCGCGCACGCTCGCGCTGACGCTCTACGGCGATCTCGATCTTTCCGTGATCGACGAAATGCCGCCGGGGCGAACGCCGGTGGAAACGCGCTGGAGCGATGAAGCGCAGCTTCCTGGGGTCTGGGAATC
>JBOGNA010000159.1:0-28111 GCA_050746925.1 Candidatus Acidiferrales bacterium | reverse complement strand
GGGTAGGATCGCAGCTTATAGGAGCGCCTTTGCGTTGGTTTCGATCGAAGGCGAGAACTCCGCCGCCGCGTTTGAAAGGAGCGTTGTTGTGACGACAATTCGTGACCTAATGAGAGTCTGTGGATTTCTAATGTTGATAGTTGTCGCCTGTCCGAGGGCAAGTGCGCAGTCGAGTGGACCCGCAGCGCGCGGGACCCAGCCTGCACGATCTGCTTGTATTGAGGAAAAAAAGGAATCCTTCGAAATTGGCGATGATTGCCTGAAGCTTATTGAGACCGATCTGGCGCATCGCCTACTGAGAACTTGGCAGTATCAGTATCAGCTTCAGGAGCAGCCATCCGTTCTTGTCGCTACTGTGAATGGCGCAACTTCAACGATCCCGAATCCCAACAAATGGTTGCAGCAGCATTCCATTACGATCACACCGGTCGAGCTGTTCCCGAGGACGACGAATCTATATCAGATAGTTCAAGCCGCGTACGATGATTTCGGCGCGACGGCACATCCAGCCGTAGGATTAAGTTCTGATCTCTGCCCTCATGATCCCGCCAATACAATCCAGTGCCTGGCCGGTGGTGGCGCGTATTGGGGACACAGTTTCTGGGGACGGATGTTCTCGGGAGCCACGCTGACGTTTTCTGTGGCTCAGCGAGACGAGGTGCAACAAGGGGTCCAAGCGCCCAATCTGACGACCTCGCAGGCATGGGCGTGGAATGGTCAGCTTGATTTCGACCCGGCATCCCTTTTCGTAACTAGTACAAATTGGAAAAACGCGGTTTCCGTATTTGGTAAAGGGCCGGACGGAGTCAAGAGGGCCATCAAGTCAAGTGAGAATTCTCTTGAGAACAAATGTTTCTTGCAAGTTCCAGCAGACAAAACCTTGTCTGAATGCGAAGCGGAATTTGCAAAACCGAGACTTGATCCCTCAACGAAGGGAGGCTTTTGGACCGGACTAGCCGCCGTCGCGATTCCGAAATTTCAGCTAAAAGCACTGAGTCAGTTCGATTTTATCAAGCAGGGTGGTCTGCTCACCGAAAGCCCACTGCTGCAACGGTCATTAAAAAACATAAGTTTTAGTTGGGATTTGCGACATCTTGTACCCAGTACCGCAGACAGGGTGACAATCGCAGCGCTCTACGAGCAAGCAAAGTGGCAAAAGGATGATTCAAAGTCGGAGGACAACTCGGTGGCATCAAAACTCTGCCTCCTGAGGTCAGGAACGACCACGAGCTATATTCCTGTTGCCCCAGATTCGCCTGTGGGTTGGTGCAAGCGTCTCGCTTTCGATCTTGTTTCCAGTGATTATGCGGTGGGTTGCGTAAAAGACAGGAGCGCAAACTTTGGAGCCTTTGTTCCTCGTGATGTGGAAATCTTAGAAAGTAACATCCCAAGTCCGGATTGCAATTGGAAAACTCCACGATCTCAAAATTGAAATCGCAGCCCTGTCGCTACGTACCCATTATTTCTCCTCCGCATTCCGTATCATGGGCTGTGAGGTTCTGGGGCGGCTCACACCCCGCAGATCTACGGACCAGTCCTAGCAGTTTTTCTGTTAACCAACTTCCAATTGTTCTAGGACTACCGGTATTTCGGAAGGGCAGGAAGCAAGGACCCTTGCAAATCGAGTTCGCAACATTTCGCAAAGACGTGCAAAATGCGAACTTGCTTTGGGCCCCAAAGAAATGCATACCGTCGCCAGTAAGCCCTATCGACGCAGGCGAATCGATACGGTTGAAGGCGAGGAATTAGACAGATCACTTGGATCTCTGGGGAGTGAATTCCAACGAATTCGGCTCGGCGGACGAAAGAATGGGCGCTGTGAAGGTTTAGAGTCGCCGAGTGGCGCAATGACGCATGCGCTCGATCCGTCGCCTAGTAGTACTTGAATACCGCATCGGACACTGACTTAATTTTTCCGTCACTTTCCAAATCAATTTCAGAGGAAATGTCAAAAACTGGGCCGTTGCAGGGGCATGCATCCCTCGCGATCTTGCCGCTGTCGTACTCTCGCCCACCAGCAGCCATGAGCCGGAATCGCCCGCTATATCCTCCATAGGGACCATTAATCAACCTGAAAATGAGGGTATTCTTCCCGGGCTGAAAATTCGAGGTTATATCTCTCCAGCCTGAGTCCTCCGTACCGGAAACGGACAGAATCTCGACCCCATTCACGATTACTTTACCGAAATCATCGATGTCTGAAACTCTGACCCGGATATTTTTCAAAACGATGCCGAGCTGCTTCTTGATCTCGTCGCTCTCAGCTGGTGTTAGACTCCTGAGGGCCGCATCCTTCAAGAGCGCATTCTCGTGCAATTCACCAAGCGCTCTTATCGCAGCGATGTGCAGGTTCTCGGGATACGGTCCAGAAAGGTAGAATTGTGCCAGTCGTTTTGCCTGGTCAGGAACGGCTATCGGGGCATGTACAATGAGGGTCGCCTTCTTGCTCCCCGTGTCGTCGGCGTCCGCAAGTCCGCGAAGGTACTCAGCGAATTGCTCCTGCTTTTTGATCAGTAGCTCCGTTTGATTAACCGTCAGTTGACCCTGAGAGGTATTCCAACTCGCTTCTTGAAGGCGAATCTGGGCACTCGACGCTTGCTCATTCGCGTGCTGGACTTTATTATTTATTAGAACAGTGGCGACTCCGAGAATCACCGTGGATGTGAACTGGGACACTAACGCAAGAACGTCCCAAAAGTCCTTTTTCTTCGCTGTGACGAGGCCTTTGAGCTCATCTAGTTTTTCTAGGATCACTTTCGTTTCTTCCTCAGACATATTCGCCTCGTCCACAGCAATCCTTCGAAAGACATTTCATTGAGTGCCGTAGAATTATGCTTATATTGCACATCGGTAATTCTTGCAACCATTAAATCTGCACATGACGGAGGCTCGTGGAACTTCTGAGAGTGCGTACACAGCGAAGGTTCGGGAGAACGCTCGGTGTGAAAACGGTTCGGTGGCTCACGCTTCGTTCCTAGAAGCGTGGCTATTTTGGAGTAGGCGGCATCGCTGAATGCTTATTGTGCGGCTGGAGAAGCCCGGCATTCTTATCGCGGCGTTTCAATTGCTACTTTCAGGACTCAGGGACAGATCACGACCCGCCGGGCTCCGACCTCGTCCTACCTAGTCTTCCGATTAACCAATCTAGGATTTTTCTAGGACTACCGGTGTTTCGGGAGGACAGACGAATGCGCAGCCGACCAATCGACATGACCCTGCTAAACGGTGAAACGCAAGGCTTTGACGCGCCCAGTACGTTGTGGCTCGGGAACACGGCGCCATTGGCTCGGGGCCACGCAATCGCGCAGTAGCCTAGCGCTCCGGAAGGTTGGCGCGAGCCCCATCCGCCAACGCAGCGCGTTGTAACTCTGTCCTTGTCAGTCTCTGACGACCAAAATAGGCTTCGGCGGGTCCAGCGTCAGCAAAATGCGCCAACAAATTGTCTCTGAGAATCTTGAGTAAGCTGGTTCTTACAATGAAACTCGCAGCTTCTGTGAGGACCTCGCACCGTTTCACCTCACCACCGAATCCTACCCTCAGCGTATCGTTGAAGTATGCGTCAGGAACTTTATCGCCGTGAGCTAGGAAATTCCGGAGATCGTAAAGATCATCAACGATTTGCCCTACAGCTATTCTCGGGTCCTCAAGCAGGTCCGAGAGATCCCCGGGAGCGTAGGTGCTCGTCTGTTCCCCAAGCAACCATCTAATTCTTGACGTCGCGACTAGGCTGCCTTGGTGCTCCCAACGGTGCGACGTATAGATGGATTCTATAGCACTACACCAATGTAGATATCGAGCTTTCCAATCCAAAGCTTGGAAATGCCCGAGTTCGTGGAACTGTACTGCCATCCTAAATTTCCAGAATTCACCCCGCATAGCCTCGAGAAATCGAGGTGCGTAGGTTCGCAGATCATCGATATCTTGATCACGAAGCTTGAAGAGCTTCTGCACTTCAGGAACTTCCTGCAAATGCAATGGCGGCAAATCAAACCCGGTCAGTTCGAATGGCCCATCATCATCAGCGAAGCTTCCACGCATTGTTAGCACGTTCTGTCGCATCGGCCGAATTAGCCGGAGACATGCCGCTAGCATTCGAACGAGTTTGTCGGATTCGACACTGTGAAATCGTTCGCCAACTATCCGCCCCTCAACGACCATCGGTTCGGTCTCGTAACGGTGCACCAGCGCGTACCGCACCGTCATAAGCTCTTCGACCCTGCTTGTGCCGAGCTTCTTTTGCCAAACATCGAACGCTCCCGCTGTGATTTTGTTCCCAACAAATTCAACTCGAACCCCCTCAGTAATCGCGAACGGTAACCGCTCCAAATTGAAGGCTGCGCCATCAATTTCAGTCGCAATCCAGTAGATTGGATAAAGGGTGAACTTCATTGCGGGCTCCGTGAAGTGTCTAATTTGATTATTAACAATCGCAGGCGGTTATGACGGAGTTAGTGTTTGTGTTAGGTAGGAGTGCTCCGCAGCTCGTAGCCGCTGCTGCCATCGCTTACAAGCATAGGCCACGCTTGACCACACGACGATCATGACCGCGGCGAATGTAAGTCCAAACGTGGTTCTCTCAACTAGCGGCGCCATCAGTCCGATGAATGCCGCGAATACTGCGTACCAAAACAACAGCGCGGCGATGGTTTGCTGGCCGAGTTTGTAAGAATGACCGGACAAGCTAATCCTCCATCGCGCGCTGTAGAACAACCCGACGAGCAGCAACAAACAACCAATGAGTGCGCCCACTGCTCCCGCCACGTCGCCGGGCTGCCTATGCGTCTTCCCCGATTGACTGCTCGCACCGATGATCATCAAGACGAACAGGACAATGAGCAGGTTGGCAGAAAGTTTCTTCATAACGCCTCTGTTTCAGCAATGTCGGGATTAGCTTCGGTGAAAACGTAGCACAATTGAATGACGATGGATATAAACCAAGTAGTTGACCAGAGACTAATCGAGTTTGGATTCTCCCTCGCCGACCTCCCAAAAATCCTCACACCAACAACCAGCGGTAAGACCCATTCGAACGGGCTGGCGGGGCGCGGTGAAACCGAAATTTCTAATCTACGGTGGCGCGATTCGAATTCGAGTTAAGCGGGTGGGAATCACTTGTTTGCGATTTTCTAGTCTTTTTTCAGTCAACGGTAGAGGAGGGTGTGGGGAGACGAAGAGGCGGAAGCAGATCCTTCACCCGGCTTTAGGCAACGGCGCCGGGATTCAGGATGACAATCCTGGTCGGATTGTCACGGCTACGGGGGCTCAAAATAGCTTTCTGGTGCAAACACATTGCTGTAGTTGCGACACCGTTTTTGCACTATTTCAGGGTGATGGTTGCGCGGCACGCGGCGGGGGCGCAGCGAGCAGCGCCCCTACGGAGCGGAAAAGCGAATCGGCCGCGCTCGCTTGCGGCTAGGACGGCCGCGCTACTGCGCGGCTAACACACTGATTAGGGTAGCGGCGGAGGGAGTGCCGATGCCGGTTACGTAGTCGTAGCCGGCGCCGGCGTTGCAGACTGTGCCGCAGGCGCCGTTGGTGCCGATCGTCACCGGGTGGAAATTTGCGGACGGGCTCGACTTCGAGAGCGCGTAGAGCTGCGTATTGGCGCCGGAGAGGCGCGCTTTGCGGTTGGCGACGCGCATCGAATTCGCGATGGCGACGAGCGCGGCCCATTGCGGCGAACCGGCGCTGGTGCCGCCGACGCGGAACCAGCCCTTCGCGCCGCCGAGCGCGACGGAATCGTACACCGCGAAACCGGTGCCGGGATTGGCGTTGTAGGAAACGTCGGGTGCGCCGCGGTAGCCGCGGGTGTTATTGGGAATGCCGAGGAGCGACTGGAACATCGGCTCGCGTTCGTAGAGGCTGAGGCCGCCGCCGCTGCCCGACCACGCGATCTCGGATTGATAGTTTCCGTTGACGTCGAGAACGAGCGCGGTGCCGCCGACGCCGACCACATCGGGCGAAGCGGCGGGATATGTGGCGCCGGTGCCGGCGTCACCCGAAGCGGCGAAGAAGGTGACGCCGCTTGAGACGAAGTGATTGTCCTGATTGGCCTCGGACTTGAATTCACCCACCGTCCAGCTCATCGAAACTACCGACGCGCCGTTGCGGACGGCCGCGTCAACACCTGCGAGCAGGTCGCTGAGGCTGTTGCTGCTGGCTTCGACCAGGAGAATTGTGGCTTTGGGCGCGATGGCGTGGGCCCATTCGATATCGAGCGAAATCTCGAGCGACCAATTGGCATTGCCGGCCGGGCGCTTCGAGCCGCTATAGATCTTGCGGAAGCAGCCGTTGGACGAAGTGCACGCCGGCAGGCCGTACTGCTGGTTGAAGACGCCGAGGTCGGATTCGGCGCTGGGGTCGTCATAGGCATCGACGATGCCGATGATCTGGCCGGCGCCCTGGCTCGAAATCTGGTCAAACCCATACGCATGACGGATTTGCGAGGGTGTGAAGCCGTTGGGGCTGGAGGTGGTGGCCTGGGGGTGCAGGCGATACGGGGCGCGCATAAAGGTAATGGGCTCAGTACTTTCGCTATGGATGGGGAGGCGAAGAGCAGTCGAACCCTGGGCCCAGAGCGGCCCGGCGGCGCAGAGCATGAAAACGATGATTTTGAAGGCGCGAAACGCGTTAGTCAGGACGCTGACTAGGACGGTGTTGCTCGAGATCGGGGCGGTATTGCTCGATCTCAGGGCGGTATTGCTCGAGTTGCTGCCGAATCCCTCAGACTGCTTCTTCATGGCGATCCCCCCTCAGGGTCGTTTGGTACGGGTGCCGAGTGCAGAGACTTGCAACGAACTGAGGGTAACGTTCGCGAGCGAGTGGGGGCTATGGGACAGGGCGTTCAATCTGTTGGTACGAAGGTTTGCAGAGGGCGATGGCACTGAAATGGTGCAATCGTGGCGCGTGGGATTCGAGTGCGCGGAGGGCTGAAAAAAGAAACGCGACTCGCCGGAGCGAATCGCGTTTGAGAATTAGAGGAAGCGCAGGCTGAAAATCAGCCGCGCTGAATGCCGTGGCGCGAGAGCTAGGCCGCTGCGATGGCCTTCGAACGGCGGCGGAACTTGCTGCTGAACAGCCCGACGAGGCCGGTGCCGAGAAGAAGCATCGACGAAGGCTCGGGCGAATTGACGGTGCCGGCCGTGACGCTGACGGTGGGGAGATCCTGCAAGTTATTCGTGTAGAAGGTCCACGAGCTTGGCAGGCCGGCGGCATTGCCGAAAGTGAATGTGGCTACGTTGCCGAGATCCGATTCCGTGAAGAACGCATCGGGATTGGCGGGCACGAGTGCTGCCGTGCAAGGCAAGTCAACGAGCGTCGTTTGGTCCTGCATGATCTGGCCGCCGGCGTCGAGCGCGTGCGTGGGATCGGTTGTGTTGTCGCAGTACAGGCCGCCGTAGGTAAGCCCCGTGATGTCGGGGAACGTGAGAGTCAGAACCGTGCCGGCGGTGATCGCGTCGGGAATCTGGAAGGCGTATAGGGTGGTGGCGGAGTCACCAAAAGTCGCGACGAAGGTGAACGAGAAGACCGGGTTGCCGTCAACCTTGGTGCTCAATTCGGTGGTGGTTTCGCAGTTGGTGGTCAGAGCGGCGCAATTTGGATCGGTGTCGCCGTAACCAGACGAGCCCTTCTCGGTGTGGTTGGCTCGTGCCGGCGCCGCAAAAAACATAGCTAGCAGGGTGAGTCCGCCCAATAGCTGAAATCGAGAGGTCATGTTTTTATCCCAAGTGAGATTTGGAGAACTTCCAATAATCCGGAGCGAGCGGCTGGACACCCACACCCTGTTAAATCCGGAGCAATTTTCGTTCCCGTAATGAAACGATTCCGCCCACCGAGTGGGCGTGGTTCACCGCGATTTCAAAAGCAGCAACGTGATTTTGGCGCCGTCCGAGCACACCCCGCATAGCGTCCGGGTGGTGATCACGGATTTCGGGTTGGCGCATGGACTGGTTCCCACGGGGCTTTCGCTGACCGGTTCGCAGGAGATGGTCGGAACACCGGCGTACATGGCGCCGGAGCAGTTGAACGGCGGCGCGATCACGCCGGCGACCGATATTTACGCACTGGGCGTGGTGATGTTCGAGATGCTGACGGGCGCGGTGCCGTTCAGCTCCGACAATCCGCTGTCGACAGCATTGAAGCGGTTGAGCGAGCCGGCGCCGTCGCCCCGGGTGCACGATCCAACGATCGATGGGAAGTGGGAAAGCGGGATTCTGCGTTGTCTCGAGCGAGAACCGGCCAATCGGTTTGCGAGAACCGACGAGCTGATGAAGGTTATTCGCGGCGAGGAAGTACTGCCTCCGCGAAGATTGCCGGACGGACCGAAGCGCAAGCAGCGAATGTATTTTGCGGCAGCGGCACTGGGCGTTCTGCTGGCAGCCGGGCTGGGTTACGTGGGATACACGCACGACTTCTGGAAGGCCTCTCAATCCTCCAAACCCGCTGCAGGAGCCGAGAAGGCAAGAACCTCGATTGCGATTCTCGGCTTTCAAAACCTTTCCGGCCACGAAGGCGCAAATCTGCTGGGAGAAATGCTGGCCGACAGCCTGTGGTCACAGCTCGACACCGATCAGCTTCGATTCATTCTGCCGAGCACGGTGGACGAGATGAGGCGAAGCCTGGGCATCCGCGAGATTTCCGATTCATTAAGCAAGGAGCAAGTGGCGCGGATTGCAAAATACCTGGGGAGCGATGTTCTGGTAACGGGTTCGTATCGGGTGGGGGGACCGTCGAATCAGCCGACCGTGGATTGGAACATCCACCTGATTCGGACAGCGGATAACGAAAGCATCGGATCCGTTCAGAGAACCGGCACCGAATCGGATCTGAACGGCATGGCGGTGAGCGCCGGAAAACTGATTCGAGCGAAGCTGGGAGTGGAAGTGAGCGCTTCGGAAGAATCGCGCATGGATTCGTCGCTCTCAGCGAACAGCGATGCGCTGAAGTATTTCTCCGAAGCGAGAGAGAAGCTGCGAAATTTCGACGTCCTGGGCGCGACAAAGCTTCTCGAGAAAAGCGTGGAAGCCGATCCGAATTTTGCGCAAGCACACAGCCTGCTGGCCGAAGCGTGGTCCGACCTGGGCTACGATTCGAAAGCTCAGGACGAGGCTAGAAGAGCCGTCGCTCTTGCCGGCAAAATGTCCGCCGAAGCACGAGGGATCATCAGCGGGCGATACCTTGAAATGAGCCGCGATTGGCCCAAAGCGATCGAACAATATTCCTCACTATGGACGCTGTTCAACGACGATCCAGAATACGGACTATCACTCGCGCGGAGCCAGCTTGGAGCAGGTAACTCCTCCGCGGCGGTGGTCACGCTGGAACAGCTTCGCAAGCGGACTTTGCCGACAGGGATACAGGCGCAGCTCGAACTGTCGGAGGCAGAGGCACAGCAATCGCTGGCGAACTACAAAGAGCAGCTCACGGCGGCAACTTCGGCCGCGGAGAAGGCGACTTCCGTAGGCTCGAATCTACTTCTGGCTCGCGCACGAATCCTGCAGTGCTCGGCGCAGCTCGGAATCGGAAAGTTCACGGAAGCCATTGCGCTGTGTGAAGAAGCGAGCAAGTTGAATGCGGCATCGGGCGATCAGCTGGGAGTGGCGCGAGCGACAAATCAGACTGCAAACGCCTATTACAGCCAGGGAAACATCAACGAAGCCCGGCCTCGCTATGAGCAAGCGGCGGCAATCTCGAACACAATCGGAGACAAATTGGACGAGGCGGACGCGCTGACCAACATTGCCAATATAAAGGACGATCAAGGAGATGCCGCGGGAGCGAAGAAAGCCTACGAGGCCAGCATCGCGGTGGCGCGCGAGCGCGGCGACAAAAGCGGCGAGGCACTGGCTCAGCAGAATCTGGGAGCTGTCCTTTTCAAGTACGGCGATCCGGCGGCAGGCAACAAGATGTTCGAGCAATCGATCACTTTGGCGCACGGAATCGGCGACAAGCGAACCGAATCTCTCGCCTTGAACAATCTCTGCATGCTGTCGCTGCAGGTGGGTGAACTGAAGCGGGCGTTGAAGAGCTGCGAAGACTCGCAACGGCTTCGGACGGAAATCGATGACCCGGGACGAAGGGCGAGGTCACTCGACAGTCTGGGAGACGTGCAGCTCGCGCAAGGCAATCTGGAGGGTGCGAAGCAAAGTTACGAACAGGCTCTTAGGATTCAGCAATCGCTCGGGCAGAAGGGTGAGGCGGCCTATTCGCAAATTTCGCTGGGAACTTTGGCGCTCGAAGAGAAAAAACAGGAAGACGCAAAGAAGCTTGCGCAGGGGGCGGCGGCGGAACTCGCGAGCGAGAAAGATGCGGGCGGAGAAGCGCAGGCTCGAGGGACGCTGGCGCTCGCTCTACTCGCCTCGGGAGACTTGGCGGGAGCGCGGAGCCAGATCGAGCAGTCGCGGAGCCTTGCGCAACAGGCGAACGACCGGAATCTGAAGCTAATGATCGCGATTCAGAAGGGGAGAATTGATGCGGCTTCCGGAAATAACGCGGAGGCGCTAAAAGCGCTGGGGGCGGCGCAAAAAGAAGCGCGTGCTGCCGGACTTGTTGCCATCGAGTTTGAGGCTCGGCTGGCGCTGGGCGAAATCGAAATCAGGGCCGGACGTAGTGCGAACGGCCAGGCGACACTTCACGCGCTGGCGCAGGAAGCGAAATCGAGAGGCTTTAATTTAATCGCGGCGAAGGCGGCGGAATCTTCGAAGTACCCCGCCGGCAGCTGCGACGCCGGACGGGCTTCGTGCATCGGCCCGACTGGGCGTATCATAGGTATTCCAACGACGGGAACCGCCGCCCAGCACCGGTTCGGAGAATAACAGATCGAATTCACTTCATAAGGAGGGCCTCACATGGCTTCCAAGAACGATAAGAGCGACAAGCGCAGTCCCAGTTACAGCCAGCTAGCGGAGGGTACGCGGAGGGCACAGCCAATCCTGCATCAAACCGCGCGCGAAATTCAGCCGTACGGCAAAATCGCGAAACTCTCGATCGCTCTGGATGAAAAGGTGTGCGCGGAGAGCGCCAGCAATTTGAATCAACTGCTTGCCGACACGATGACCCTGCGCGACATGTACAAGAAGCACCACTGGCAAGTGGCCGGGCATACTTTCTACCAACTGCATCTGCTGTTCGACAAGCATCACGGAGAGCAGGACGAGCTGGTGGACGAAATCGCCGAGCGCATCCAGCTGCTCGGGGGAATCAGCTTGGCGATGGCCGCGGACGTGGCGGAGACAACCATCATTCCCCGGCCGCCGCGCGGACGCGAGGAAGTGCCCGTGCAGCTTTCGCGGCTGCTCGAAGCGCACGAGATTATCCTGAAGGAAGCGCGCGCGTTTGCGAAGCAGGCCACCGAGGCGGGCGATGACGGCACAAACGATTTGATCGTCAGTGACGTGATTCGCACGAACGAATTGCAGGTGTGGTTCATCTCCGAGCATCTGGTGGACGTGCCGGTGGTTCGTGCGGATGACGCGAAAGCCGCGGCAGCCGGGCGGTAGTCCGAATCGCTGTGAGCCGCGCGCGCCTTTGACAATTGAGCGGAGGCAAATCCGATGCTAGCGGACACACCCAACCCGCCGCCAGCGCATTTGAAGTTGAACACCTACAAGCTCGAGGACGCCACCGTGGTCGAGTGCCACGGGCGGCTCACGCTCGAACACGCGGCACGTCTGAAGAGCGAAGTGAAAGGGATGATCCCGGCGCACAAACGGATCATCCTCGATTTGGAAGAGCTCATTTTTATGGACAGCTCCGGGCTGGGAACGATTGTGGGCCTCTATATCTCTGCCCGGGGCTCGGGGTGCCGGATCGAGATCGTGAATATGAGCGGGCCGATCCGAAAGCTCTTCGCGCTATCGCAGCTGCTGTCGGTCTTCGAAGAGTGCGGGCGGTCCGGGATGAGAATGCCGTAGGGTTCGCGCGGATCCGTATCGCTATCGGGACTCAAGCGACAGGGGAAAGGCGGGCGGCAGAATGACGACGCGACTGGGATGGAAGCAGGCATTGCCCGCCGCGACCTTTCTGCTGCTTTCAGTTTTGATCGTCGTCATCTCCGCCACGGTTTCGGGGCGAGGCATCCCGTCAACGCAGGATCCTGCCGTACCCAATTACACGATTCGAGCGATCCGCTACGCCAACCTTCCGAAGTTTCCTCTCGCAGAACTTGTGATGGGCGCGCCGAAAGATCAGACGATTGATATCGCGATGGTCTTCTGGGTGATTCAAGGCGGCGGCCGCACGATTCTGTTTGATAGCGGCTGCCATCGGAAGAAATGGGTGGACGAGTACGGGCTGACTGATTTTCTTTCGCCGGATGAAGCCGTGAAGCAGGCAGGCGTCGAACCCTCGAGCGTGACGGACATCATCATCAGCCACTCGCACTGGGACCACCTGGGCGGGATCGATCTGTTTCCCAACGCGACGATCTGGATTCAGAAAGCTGAATACGAATATTACACAGGCGCGGCTTGGCAACCGGGCGGGCAGAACGGCGGCATCGATCCGACAGACGCAGAAGAACTTGTGCGGCGCAACGTGCTCGGGAAATTGCGATTCGTGAACGGAGACGACGTGGAGATATTTCCCGGCATCCGCGCCTACACCGGATCGCGGCACACGTTCGCGTCGGAGTACATCCGGGTCGCAGGCGATCCGCCGTTTGTGTTGGCTTCCGATAATTGCTACCTGTACGAGAATCTGCGGTCGCATCGCTCGAGCGCCACGTTTGATCCCGCGGATGAACCGGGAAACGTCGCACAGCAGGCGCGCATGATTTCGCTTGCCGGTTCCGCGGGCCGCGTGGTGCCCGGGCACGATCCGGCGCAGTTTGAGCGCTTTCCGACCACTGGCCGCGTGGCGACAATTCGATAGCGGCCGAGCGCAAGCCGCCGGTAACTATCTGGGAACGTCCGGAACCTCGCGCCACATCCGGTGCAACCTCGTGCGATGCTACGCAGTCAAACAATTACCAGCTAGAATCCCAGAGGCGGCAACGCGATTCGTGTGAAGCCTGCGAGA
Source organism: Candidatus Acidiferrales bacterium (assembly GCA_050746925.1). Lineage (GTDB taxonomy): Bacteria > Acidobacteriota > Terriglobia > Acidiferrales > UBA7541 > Palsa-295. The sequence continues at coordinate 15,094 of JBOGNA010000159.1, read as the reverse complement.
TTAGATTCGGATAACGGATTCTGGAAGCGAAGGCTCCGAACTCCGGGCCTTGGCCCGGGAAGTCTTTTTTCGCTGGCGGCTTCGATCCTGCTGTGCGCGATTTCAGTTTCCGGGCGACCTCCGCTTCAACAAGCCGGCACTCCCCCACCGGCCACGGCGGCATCTGGCAGCCAGCAGCAGTTGGCCGACGCGCAAACGCCTGGAACGATCAGCGGTACCGTTGTGGACAAATCCGGAGCCGCCGTCGCGGGAGCGCGCGTGACTCTGGCGCTGGCGCGCGAAGGTGACTCTGCGAAGCAAGAGGTCGTGACCAGCGACGACGGACAATTCTCGTTCAACAATATTGCCCCGGGAAATTTCCAAATTACCGTTGCAGCATCTAGCTTTGCCACGCAAACATCGGCTGGAATATTGCATCCGGGAGAAATCTGCATCGTCCCGCCGCTCGCGCTGGCTGTGGCGACCGCCGTCACCGAAGTGCGCGTGGTTGCGCCGCAGGTGGAAATAGCGGAAGCGGAGATCAAAGAGCAAGAAGCGCAGCGGGTGCTGGGATTCCTTCCGAATTTTTACGTCAGCTACGTTCCAAACGCGGCGCCGCTGACGCCAAAGCAAAAATTCGAGCTCGCGTGGAAGACGACGATCGATCCGGTTACGTTTGCGTTGACCGCAGTCTCCGCGGGAATCAGCCAGGCGCAAAATCAGCCGAGCGCATGGGGCCAGGGTGCGGACGGTTATGGAAAGCGCTACGGCGCGGCGTACGCGGACATGGCCGTGGACACACTGATTGGAAACGCGATTTTGCCGTCGCTGCTGAAACAGGACCCGCGCTATTTCTATAAGGGGACCGGAAGCACGCGTGCGCGGATGCTGTATGCGATTGCGAATTCCGTGATCTGCAAGGGCGACAACCGGCGCTGGCAGGCGAATTACTCGGGGATTCTGGGAAGCCTCGCGACGGGGGGTATCTCGAACCTTTATTACCCGCAAAAAGATCGCGGGGCGGGGCTGGTATTTCAAAACACGGCCATCGGAATCGGCGCCACCGCCGCTGCGAATCTATTTCAGGAATTTCTGGTGCGGAAGTTCACACCGAATCTTCCAAAGCACGATCCCGCCAAGCCGTAGATCGGCTGAAGTGAGTGTGAGGCTGGAGCAAAAGGGCAGTCCAGCAGGGCTACCCTAAGCGAACCAACCCGCGCTTCTATCGACGGCGACCACCGCCGCTGCCTCCGCCGCTACTGCTGCGTCCAGACCTACCGCCGCTGCTGTCGCTGCCACCGCCTCCGCCGCCGAAGCGTCCTCCTCGATTTTGCTGATCGAGTTGGTCGCCGCGATCGCGGGAGTGCGCGTCATTATTAAGCTGCGATCCGAGGCCGGAGGAATCCGGCTTGTTCGGAGCGGCCTGGCTTGGAGTCTGCGGCTGGCTCGGACGATTTTTTGCATCGGGAGTCGGCTGCGTCCCCGCTGCGTTGCCACCGTTCCCCCGCGCACCATTTCCTGAGTTGGCTCCCGGTTGTTGGCTGGTGCCGGGCGACGTGGATGGCGTCTTGGATTGTGGCTGCGTCTTGTTGTTGGTGGTGCCGTTCTGATTCTTCTGGTTCTTGGTCTGCTGCAAACCGGTGGATGGATCGACGGGCTGCCAGCCTCCATCGCTCCACTTGCTCCAGTCACCGTTGGAGTCCTTCTTATATACGTTGCCATCGGCGCCGGCGTACACGTTGTTATTGTTGGCGTCTTTCGCGACGAACCCGCTGTTTCCGTTCTTGCCACTGACGCCTGCGCCTGCGCTTCCCTTGGAAGTTTGGAACGAGCCGGCTGTTCCGTTGGCGTTGGTGTAGTGCTGCGCTTCCGCCCAATTGTTGCCGTTGGTCACGACGCTGCTTCCCCACTGCGCATACTGATTGTGGCCTTGCGATGTGGCGGCGTACGTTCCCGTCCACGGATTGTAGGCTTGGGCATACGTGTGCCCGCCGTAGGCGTTCTGATATGTCACCGCTCGGCCGTACGTTCCGGTGGTGGGGTTATACCAGGCGGCTGTTCCCGCGGAAGCGTAAGGTCCATACACCGCATGGCCAACCGCGTAGAAGCCCGTGTAGGGGTTGTAAACCGCAGCTACTCCGTACGAGTAAGGATACGGATAGTAGATCGGGTAGCGCGGACCATAATAGATGTACGGCGGATAGTAATAACCCGTGCCATAGACCACCGCCGCGCCTACCGCCATTCCCAGGACGAACACGCCCAGGTAACCGCTCGTGTAGCTTGTCTGCACGGTGGTCGGCGTGGGATTAGAAACAACCACATAGGTGACGTTGTACACGGGCGACGCCGGCGGAATCGTGTAGATCACCTGTGGGATTGAATCCGCTGTCTTCCACGGGCCGGCGGGACTCACGGAGATAAACCAGACGCCCTGAAAGCACAGGTAGTACACATTCCCGACGCGGATCACTTTGTCTTGCGTGTTCACGGCGTAATACATCGTGGTGGTTTCGATCGGCACGAACTGCGGGTCGCCGGCATACACGACCCTGACCGTCGCTTCCGCAGCGGCACGATTCACGATGGCCGTCGTGGGAACTTGCGCGAGAAGCACCGCATCGCTCGCGTTCTGTGTTCCCGGCACGGAAACGAGAACGCTGGAGTAGGGTTTCCCCGGCGAGATTTTTGCGAAGTCCGCGGGTAGATCGTTTCCGGCGTAAATCCAAGGCGCATTGATGTTGCCCGCGCGGAACCAGCGCCCGGAGAGAAGCGCGTAAACCTGGTTATCGGGCTTGTGCACGAAGACGCTGTCTTCCGAGTTCGTCGCGTAGGAAAGGCTCGTGCCGGCAATTGGCGCGTAGTTCGGAACGCCTTTGAAGACGATCAATTCGGAGGGACGTTCCGTGAAAAAAACTTTCGGCGCAGGACCCGCTCCGGCGGGCGGCGGCACCTGCTTCTTCACGCCATCCCAGTTTTGATCCGAGGGCAAACTCGACAACGACGCTGGCAGCTTCGCGGTCCCAGTCCACGGGCCCGCCAGTTCCTTCGATTTGAGCCATGTCTTTCCGCTCAGGAGATAGTAGTCGCTCTTGTCGTAAAACAGATCCCAGTTCGTATTCACCACGTATTGAAGCTCGGAACCTTGAATCGGCGCGAGAATCGGCTTGCCGTCCACCATCAACACTATTGCCGGACTGGTGCTGACAAAAATCGTGGGAACCTGCGTGCTCACAGCCGCAGCGTTGACCGGAGCATTCACTTTCTCGAGGCTCGCGATCATGTGGTTAAGCGAGGTCGTAAAGGTGAGCGTGGGATAGACGTGGCTCACTTTTTCCTGCATGGCAGATTCCTGCGCCGGATCGAGCGTCGGAAACCGCGAGCTGATCACCTGGATATCGCTTACAACCACGGAACGAGTGCTCACGTCTGCGATCGTATTGGCGCGCCAGGAAATCACGCCCAAAATCTGGTTCCCGCCGCTGGGCGTGATCGAGACGGCCGTGTCCGCCACAATCGTGCGGTATTTTTCCCACGACTTCAGCTGCGGCTGGTACACGATGATGTGCGTGCCGTCCTTGTCGAATGTTTTCGGCCATGAAGGAGCGACGGGCGCGGACGCCGCGGCGGGCTTGCTCGCGGGCGACGCCTCGAGCGGAACGAGCGGATACGCACCGGTCAGCATGCTAACCGCAACAATCACAACCAGAATCGCTTTGATTCTTCGCATGGTCTGCTCCTGGCAAAAAATATTCGATGGCCGTAGCAACTTATCGACGAGGCCTGAGCAACGTGCACTACGTGCTCTTTAAGGCGAAACAGCGCGTTACTGAAAGCCTAGCGTGCGCGGAACGCACGGTTGTTAGTTGGAATGTCTGGGCCGGGACCGCTCCTGGGACCTTCGAGCGGCGGCATTTTACATTACTTCGCGCGAGTTGCCTTCCAGTTTCCGGTCTGGCCGCGTCCGCTCATCGTTCCGGACATCGAATCGCCATCGATGGTCCCGGTGTAGTCGAGCGGGATGCCGGCGGTGACGTGGAACTTGATGTTGTTGCCGTCCACGGTTCCGTCAATCGTGCCGGTTTGCCGCGGACCCTTGAACGTGCCGGTAATTTTGCCGCCATCCTGCGTCAGGGTCATCGTCTGTTTCGCATTGCCTGAGCCGCCGCTGATTTCGATGCTCCACGAGCCGGCTGCGTTTGCGGGCTTGTCCTGTGCGAAAGCGACTGAGACTCCCAACGCGAGGACGAGAACCAGTACGCATGCTTTTGCCGCCGCCATTCCTCTCCGCATGTAATCCTCCCGATCGAAATTTGAAGAGCTGAGAATCTGAAGCTGTTCGCGCTCAGTCAGGCGCAAGAGCGAGGCGCGTGAATACCCGATTTTTCCAGAGCAAATCTGCGAGCGTTACTCGGCAGTGCGCGGAAGTATACTCCGCGTAAGGCCGAGGTCTGCCAGATTTTTTCCGCTCGCCCCCTGCTCGCGTGTGTGGCCGTTTCGAATTGACTTCGTCTCGCGCAGCGTTGTACATTCCGCGAACCCTTTCCTGCCGGAAGATCGCAAGTCTTCTCCCCGGGGAAGTCGATTAGGCGCTGAGCCACGGCGAATCTTGCAAACCAGCCAACAAATGAGTGCAGTCTGGATGCCCCGGCTCGCTTTCGCAGCCGTTAGTTTCCTTCTCGCGGCCACGGGCGCATTCGCGCAGTCCGCGCCGGCTGATTCGCTGGAAGTTCTCACCCTTCAGGACGCGCTCTCGGCCGCGCAGGCGAACAACCGATTGATCAAAGTGGCCGATCAAGGCGTGCTCTACGCGAACGATCAAATCCTCGCCGCGCGCACCCAGCGCTATCCTCAATTCAACGTGCAGCTGGTGGGGTCGGGGTTGCTGACGGCGATTCACGTTGACATCCCCGAGGGCTCGTTCGGCCAACTGAATGGGGCACCGAATCCCTCTTCGAATTCGGTGATATCCACGAGCCCAAAATTCTCGGCGATGGCCGTAGCGCAAGCGTATCAACCGCTGACGCAGCTTTACAGCGCGCACTTGAACATCCAATTGATGAAAGTGGGCAAGCAGCTGAGCCAGGAACAATTGCGCCAGCAGCGCCAGCAAATCGCGAATTCGGTGAAAGAGGGCTACTACTCGCTGCTGCAAACGCAGAGCGCACTCGAAGCGGCGGTGGAAAACGTAAACGCTCTTCGAGAAGTGGACCGCGAGACCGACGAATACGTACAACAAAAGGTGGCGCTCGCGTATCAGGGAACGGGAGTGAAGACGCAGCTGGCGCAGGCCGAATTGCAGGTGGTTACTCTCGAAGACACGCTGCAAACGCAAAAAGAAAATCTGAACGACCTGATGGGCCGCGATATCCGTTCCGATTTTCGATTGGGCCAATTCCCAGAGCCGCTCCCCGAAGAAAAGGATTTGGAGTTGGCGCGCAAAACGGCACTGGCGAACCGCACGGAAATCCGGCAGGCGCAGATCAAAATCGATCAAGCGGGCTACGCGCGCCGGATTCAGAAATCGCAATACATCCCCGAAGTCGGGATTCAGTATCTTTTTTTCTCGCCGTTCACGATTCAGGGATTTCCGACGAACATCAATTCTCTGGGCATCTCGTTCAAGTGGGATCTCTACGATTGGGGCTACAAGCGGCACCTGCTCGACGAGAAGCAGAGAAACGTGGTGCAGAGCCAGTTGAACCTCACCGAAACGCAAAATCAGGTGCTGATCGACATCGATAACCGCTTCCGCAAGCTTCGCGAAGCGCGCGCGGGCCTGAAAGTGGCTCAGCTTGGGGAAGAAGCCGAAAAACAGAAGCTGCAGGTGGTGCTGGATCAGTACAAGCAGAAAGCCGCGGTGCTGGGAACCCTGCAGACGGAACAGTCCAACATGGCGCAATCCGCGGCGCAGTATCAGCAGGCGCTGGCCACATTCTGGAGCGCGCGCTCGGAATTCGAGAAATCGCTGGGCGAGGACTAAATGCGAAGACACTGGAAGTTCCGACGAAACTTCGCGCGATTGGCATGCTTTCTGGGCGCAGGCGCGCTGATCGGATGCGAAGCGCCGAAGAAACCGTTGGAAAAGCCGCCGGTTCCCGTAACTGTCGTCGGGGTGCAGGAATATTCCGGACCGGAAGGAGTGACGTACTCGGCGAGCATCAACCCCTACGACCAGCTGAACGTGTCGTTCAAATCGGCGGGATACGTGACGAGCATCCTGCAGCGCAAGGGCGCGGACGGACGGCAACGCAATCTGCAACAGGGCGATTGGGTGAAGAGAGACGAAGTGCTCGCGACGGTGCGGCAGTCCGACTACCAACACGCCGTGGCGCAGGCCCAGGGACAACTCGAGCAAGCACAGGCTGCCGCGCTAAAGGGAACACAGGATTTCGGGCGCGCGCAAGCGCTGTTCGCGTCAAACTCACTCACAAAAATCGATTACGACGCCGCCACTGCGGAAAATAGCGCCAATCAGGGCGCGTTAGCAACCGCGCAAGGCGCCCTGGCGCAGGCCCAGCAATCGCTGGCGGATTGCGAATTGCGCGCGCCCTCCGATGGCCAAATCCTGAGCCGCAATATCGAGCTGGGAGTGCTGGCGGCGACCGGCACGGCGGCGTTCACGATGGGCGATACCAGGCGCGTGAAAGCCGTGTTCGGAGTTCCGGACACGGTGTTGAGCTCGGTCGATCTCGGCAAACGACAGGCCGTCCGGACCGAATCGTTCCCCCAGGAATTCGTGGGTACAATCACCGCCATTTCGCCCCAGGCGGATCAGAAGAGCCGGACATTTCAGGTGGAAGTCACGATTCCGAATGCCAAAGGCGTTTTGAAGTCGGGCATGGTAGCGACGCTCGATTTGGGACAAGCCAAGATGCGGGTTCCCGTAATGGTCGTGCCGCTCGGCGCCATCGTCGCCGCCTCGGGGGGAAACAAGGCATTCGGTGTTTTCGTCATTATGCGTGAAGGTGACAAGGACATCGCCCGGCGAAAAGATATTCAGCCGGGCATGGCCTACGGAGACCGAGTGTCGATCACAAGGGGCCTAAGCGTGGGCGACCGAGTGATTTCGAGCGGGGCAAGTCTGTTGATCGACGGGCAGGCAGTGAGAATCATTCCGTAGTTTCGGAGCGAACGAAGAGACCAGCGCATGGCACACCGAACCGACGCGGACTACATCCAGAACGAGCACAACACGGCTCGCTACTTCGTCGAGAACCGTCAAATTTCCTGGATCCTGCTGCTCGCCACATTTGCGGGGGGAATCTACGGCTACACGCAGATGCCGAAGCGGAAAGATCCGGATATTCCGGTGCGCGTGGCATCGGTGCAAACGCAATGGCCCGGAGCGACGGCGGATCAGGTGGAGCAGCTGGTGACCCGCCCGATCGAAACGTCGATCGCACAAAATCCCAATATTCGCGCGCCGATGGGAGGCGACTTCGGCATTAAGTCGCTATCGATGCCGGGGCTTTCCATCATTCAGGTACAGCTGGCCGACACGGTGTCCGATTCGAAACGCGAATTCAGCGACATGAATTTGAAGCTGAATTCGCTGAGCTTGCCGCAGGGCGCCGGGCCAATCAAGTTCAACAGCGACTTCGGCGACACCGCCGCGCTGATGCTCACGGTGGCGAGCCCGCTGGAAGATCCAACCGCCATCGCCGTTCGCGCGCGCGCGGTGGAAGCGGCGCTCACGAAAGTACGCAGCGAGCGGCGCGGGAAAGCCGAGGGGAATCCCGTATCGCTCGTTTATTGCTATCCCTATTCCACTCCCCGGGACGCTGTGGAAAGAGGCGTTCGCTACTTCATTCGATCCGCCGAAGCGGAGCACATTCTTCTGCAGACGCGCGTGGTTCATGGGCCGGGATTCGCGGCTGCCGACGCGTTTACCGACAAGAGCGACGCGGAAGTCCTCGCCTACATTCACAGCTTCGTCGAGACGCGCCTGCACGAATCCGAGCTGCATCCCGACTCGTGGCCGGCCGTGGTGGTGCGCGATCCGAGCGAGGTGGGGGCGAAGCTTGCCGCCGCGCCGGGAAACAAATACACCTACCGGCAGTTGGACGAGTACACGGATCTGCTATCGCGCACGCTTGTGGGCGCTCCGGAAGTTTCGCGCGTGGACCGCAACGGAGTGCTGCAGGAGCAAATCTATTTGGACTATTCGCAGGAGCGGCTCGCCTCGTACGGGCTGCAGCCTTCGAACCTGAAAAATATTCTGAACGCGCGCAATATCACGCTGCCCGGCGGGGCGATCGAGGTTGGCTCCAAGAATATTCTGATCGATCCGTCGGGTGAATTCAAAACGGCTTCTGACATCGGCAACGTGATGGTGACCACCTCGAGCGGCGGATCCCCCGTTTATCTGCGGGATCTGGTGGACGTTCGCAGCGGATACCAAAGCCCCGCGCGCTATTTGAATTTCTACACCTGGCGCGATCCGCAGGGAAAATGGCAGCGGACGCGAGCCGTAACCCTCTCCGTGCAGATGCGGAAAAACAAACAGATCGGGCAGTTTGCCGAGCACGTGGACGAGAAGCTCGCGGAAACGCAGAAGCTGCTTCCGTCCGATTTGATTATTGCCAAGACGTCCGACCAGCCGCGGCAGGTGAAAGAAAACGTCGATCTCTTCATGGAGGCGCTCTACGAGGCCATCGCGCTGGTCGTGGTGGTGTCGCTCATCGGGTTCTGGGAATGGCGCTCGGCGGTCTTGATGGCCGTTTCGATACCGATTACGCTGGCCATGACGTTCGGTTTCGCGCACTTGCTGGGCGTCGATCTTCAGCAAGTATCGATCGCCACGCTGATCATCGCTCTCGGCCTTCTCGTGGACGATCCCGTGGTGGCGGGTGACGCAATCAAGCGCTCGCTTGAGGAGGATCATCCCCCGGTGATCGCGGCGTGGCTGGGACCGACCAAGCTCGCGCACGCCATTCTGTTTGCCACGATCACGAATATCGTGGCTTATCTGCCGTTTCTGATGTTGAGCGGAACCACCGGCGAATTTCTCTACAGCCTGCCGATCGTGATGACCTGCGCGCTGGTGGCGTCGCGCCTCGTTTCCATGACGTTCATTCCCTTCCTTGGCTATTACCTGCTGCGGCCTTCCAAAAAGAAAGAAAGCACCATGGAAGAGCGGGAGACGAAGGGCTTCACCGGCTTCTACTACCGCGTTGGCAGATTCGCGATCGAGCACCGATGGAAAGTGTTTGCAGCGTCGCTGCTCTTTCTGGCGCTCGGCGGATTATTCGGGCACCAGCTGAAGACACAATTTTTCCCCGACGACGTGCAATATCTCTCGTTCATGGATGTTTGGCTGTCGAATGATGTGCCGCTCACGACCACGAATCGCACGGCGATAAAGGTCGAAGGCATCGTGAAAGCTACCGCCGCCCAATACGAAAAGGAACATCCCGCCAAGGACGGAAAGCCGCGCCCGGTCCTGAAGTCGATCACTACCTTCGAGGGCGGAGGCGGGCCGCGTTTCTGGTTTTCCGTCACCCCGCAGCTCCAGCAGCTCAACTATGCGCAGATCATCATCGAGTTGTTCGACAAGGACGATACTCCGAAGATTATCCCGCTTCTTCAGGGCGCGATTTCGGCCAATACCGAGGGCGCTCGAGTCGATGTCCGGCAGTTGCAAACCAACCCGGTGGACTATCCCGTGGAATTGCGTGTCACTGGATTGGCGGACGTGAAATCGACCGAGGAAGACAAAGACATCGCCAACCTGCGGTCGATTTCGCTCAAAGTCGGTGACGTCTTACGCGCAGTTCCCGTTTCCGCGCGCGTGCGCGACGATTGGGGCCCGGATGGATATCAGGTGTCTCTCAAAGTTGATCCCGACCGCGCCAATCTCGCCGGCGTCACCAATCAGGATGTGGCCAACTCATCCACCGCCGCCATGAGCGGCACAGGGCTTACAAATTTGCGGCGCGGAGACCAGCAGGTCCCCGTGGTCGCGCGGCTGCGGATGGAAGAACGCGCCGATCTTTCCGACATTCAGAATCTCTACGTGTACTCGTCCCAAACGAACAACAAAGTGCCGCTGCTCGAAGTCTCGTCGGTCGAAAATACTTTGCAGACGTTGCGGGTGCGGCGGCTCGAGCATTTCCGCACTATCTCCGTCCAGAGCTTCACGATGCCGGGCGTTCTCGCTTCTGAGGTCTTCGCCCCGGCCGCGCCGAAGCTGAAGGATTTGGAGGACACTCTGCCGCCCGGCTACAAGATCATCGTGAGCGGGGAGCAGGCAAAGCAGGTGCAGGGTTTCCGAAATTTGAGCGTCGTGATGGCTATATCGATCGGCATGATTTTCCTCGCGCTGGCGATTCAGTTCCGCCACTCCGTAAAGCCGATCCTGGTGCTTGCGGCTGCGCCCTACGGAGTTGTCGGGGCGCTGATCGCGCTCGCCGTGATGGGCGCGCCTTTCGGTTTCATGGCGTTTCTGGGGATTGCCAGTTTGATCGGCGTGATCGTCAGCCACGTGATCGTGCTCTTCGATTTCATCGAGGAAATGCACGAAAAAGGCGAGCCCCTCGAGCAGGCGCTGCTCGATGCGGGAATTGTCCGGCTTCGGCCCGTGATGATTACGGTGGGCGCCACGATCCTCGCGCTCTTCCCGCTGGCTGCTCACGGCGGACCGCTCTGGCAGCCGCTTTGCTACGCGCAGATCGGCGGGCTTGGCGTCGCTACGTTCATTACTCTCCTGCTCGTGCCCGTCCTGTACTCCATTTTCGTGCTCGACCTGAAAATCGTACGCTGGGGCAAGGTGGATGAACCCGCGCCGGGGAATCTGAACCTTCATCCCAAAGGAGAACTCCCGCAATGATTCGCCGTTCCGTGAAATTTTCATCGACTATCCAGTTTGGTCGCGCGCTCGCCGCTCTGTTGCTGGCCGGATGTTTTTCTCCCGTATGGGCGCAAGGTGAAACCGCGGCGCCACCTGCTGCAAAAGACTCCGATGTCATGCGCCAGATGAGCCGGTCGTTTCAAGATCTCGTCAAGCGCGTGTCGCCGTCGGTCGTCGAGGTGCTGGTCACCGGCTACGGCTCTCCGAGTGATGAGGACGAAAAGGCATCGACATCTGTCGGACGCGAGCGCGCTCTCGGCTCCGGCATCATCATCGATTCCGACGGCTACATCATCACGAACTACCACGTCGTGAAGGGCGCCGACCGCGTACGCGTCGCCTTTACCTCGCCCATCAGCGATGAATCGCAAGCCGAAGGTTTGCTCAAAGCCCACAGCCGCATCTTGCCGGCGCGGGTGATCGGCGTGAGCAAGATGATCGATCTTGCGGTTTTGAAGGTCGAGGCGACGGGACTGCCCACTCTTTCGATCGGCCCCTACCGCCAGGTGCAAAAGGGCGAAATCGTCCTCGCCTTTGGCAGCCCGGAGGGACTCGAAAATTCCGTGGCCTTCGGACTCGTAAGCTCCGTTCTGCGTCAACAAAGCCCGGACGATCAGATGGTTTACATCCAGACCGACGCCGCCATCAATCCCGGCAATAGCGGCGGTCCGCTCGTCGATGTCGATGGCAACGTCGTGGGCATCGACACCTTTATATATACGAAGTCCGGCGGCAATGAAGGACTCGGATTTGCAATTCCCGGCGGCATCGTCCGCTTCGCCTACGAAGAGATTCGAAAGTACGGACGCGTGCGCCGCCGTGCGATTGGCGCCGATCTCCAGTCCGTGTCGGCGGATTTGGCCGGCGGCCTTGGCCTCTCGAGCGATTCCGGCGTGATTATCTCGGACGTGGTTCCGGGCGGCCCCGCGGATCATGCGGGTTTGCAAACCGGCGATGTAATCGTCACGCTCGACGGCTTGCCCGTTCGGAACGTTCCGTTGTTTACCCTGGGTCTCTATGTTCTAAATTCCGGCGGCTCCGCAAACCTGGAAGTAATGCGCGGCGACAAAAAAATTGAAGCGAGCGTGGAAGTGATCGAGCCGCGCAACGATCCCCAGCGGCTATCCGAACTGGCCGACCCGGCCAAGGGCCTTATCTCGCGGCTGGGCATCATCGGCGTCACCGTCACGGCGGACGTCGCGGAATTTCTCGGCGGGCTGCGTATGCCGTCGGGAGTCGCCGTCGCCTCGATGGTTTCGAACGAACTCGCCGTTGATTCCGGACTCTCGGAGGGCGATGTGATTCACACGTTCAACCGGACTCGAATTACTACGGTCGAAGACCTGCGCACAGCGTTCGCGAATCTGAAGCCCGGCGAACCCGGAGCGATGCTCGTCGAACGCAGCGGCAAACTTACCTACGTCACTTTCGAAATGGAGTAGCGGGCCGGGATCTCTAGATTTGCCGCGCGTGCGCGCATTCCGCGCGAAGTGCCAACACCCGCTCAACGGCCACGCAAAAAAGCCACAGCCTCCAACGGAGGCCGTGGCTTAAAACTGCAAATCGCTTGCGTTTGACTCGTCAGCGCTTCTGATAATTCGAATTCTGCGTCGCCACCGTCATCTGCTTGGCCACGCCTTCCGTCGTCGTGCTCGACACATGATTCGTTCCATCCGGCAGCTTCGCAAACTCAACCGTCAGGTTCATCCCGTCGCTCGGCCCGTCCATGTACGACGAAATCTGAATGCTCTGCAGTTGCTTCTGCTCCTTGTTGATCGTCAGGGTCATCGAATCGCCCTGTTTCACATAGTTGCGGATCACCAGTTTCATCCCGCCCGGCCCCGGGGTCATCGAAATATTCCCCTTCGCGTACGCCGCCTGAATCAAATCCTTGTCCGGAGGAACGTACTGCTCCGCCAGCGCCTTCATGCGCTCCGCATATTCCTCATATTCTTCCTTCTTCTTTTCCACCACGCGCTGCCGCAGCCGCCCGCCGCGTCCACCGGATGCTTGCGGCTGGGAAGCCTGCGCTGAATCGAGAGGAGTCTTTTGCGGCTTTCCGTCAGGCCCCATCTGCACCTGATAATGCTGCTGCTTTTTTTCCTGCCCTTTCAGGCTGATGGTCACCGTTTCGTTCCACGTGTACTGCGCAATGGCCTGCTTGTTCTTGGCCATCGACTCTTTCAATTCCGACACGCCTTGCTTAAGCCCCGCGTCCTGCGCATACAGCAGCGGTATCGATAGCCCTGTCAACAGAGCGCAGGCGGCCACAGCCGCGAAAAACAGGCCGCCCCTCATTGCGCCTTGCTTGCGGCGATCCATAAAGCTCCTTTCGTGTACGCCGCGAAGCGACGTAGTTCGGCAACCGTGGGCGCCGCCAAACGCGATTCGAGCCGGCCCGCCGCGAGGCTGGAGGTTTCCGTTCGATCTACTTTGCTTTGGGTGGAAAATTCTTCAACAGCTTCTTCATCGCGTTGTTGATGTTCTTTTGCTGCTTTTCCTGGTTGGCTGAGGAATCGATCGTCTTGGTGGCCTGGCCTTGCCAGACGAGCGTTCTTGCGGTCGGATCGTACATGTCCAGAGCGATCGTACCCACGGCGATCGGAGTGCTTGTGGCCGTCGCCATCCCTCCCCAGCGAAGTCCGCGGCCCGTTCCGAACGAGTTCCACTGTTTTTCATGGTCCACTGCCGTCTGGTACGCAAGCACCAGGTCGGCTGATTCGCTGTCCGTCTTTGTGAACCCTTTCGCGGCCATTTGCGCGTCCACCGCCGACTTGATCTCCGCATCGGTAATCTGATTCGGGTGGCCTCCGCCTTCAATCGCGCCCCACCGATAGGTTTTGAACTTGCTGAAATCGGTGCCGGGCAAATAGTTTGTACGGACGTCTTGCGCATGTGCCGGCGCGGTCGCTACCGCAAACACAATCGCGAGCAGCGCGAGGCCGGTCAAGCGAAGTCGAGTCTTCTGGCTCATCCATGTCTCCTTGAGGCTGGTGACGAACAACCGAGGAACGGAATTTCCGCGATCGCCGACTTCACTGGCAGCCCGAGTTGCGAATCCAGTCTGTCGTTCAGCGCCGCAGACGCAGTTCCCGCCATCGCTCTTTCTTTCGCGATTACCGCAGGTACTCGCCGGCCGCACAATCCCACTCCGGCGTCGAAACCAAGTGCCCCCTTATACGTCTGCCACCAAATTCTGTAAAGAAAATAAGTCTCGCCTGCGTATTCTCCTTCGGCCGCCTACGCAGACTCAACTCCGCAATGGCAGTTTCGCCGCTTCCCACGCCGCAATTCCGCCCGCCAGTTCCGTCAAGTCTTCCATGCCATGCTGCTGCAGGATGCTCGCGGCAATCGACGATCGGTATCCGCCCGCGCAGTTCACCACAATCTTTCGCCCAGCCGGCAATTCCGCGATACGTTCCGCGAGGTGGTTCAAGGGAATGTTGACGCTTCCCTCGATCCGCTTGCTCTGCCATTCCTTCGGCATGCGCACATCCAGCGCCACCGGAGGATTTTCCGACGCGAGTGCCGCCGCAAGCTCCGCAGGCAGAGTCCGCGGAGTTCCTTGCGCCAGTTCCGGCCGCCATTCAAGCCCATGCACGCCGTCCTGCAGATAGCCGGCAATGTTGTCGAACCCTATCCGTCCAAGCCGCAGCGCCGCCTCTTGCTCGCGTCCCGGATTCGCGATCAGGACGATCGGCTTCTCGCGATGGAGCAGCGTCCCTGCCCACGTCGCGTACTGCCCTCCCAGTCCGATGTTAATGCTGCCCGCCAGGTGCCCTTTGGAAAATTCATCCGGGTCGCGAACGTCCACCGCTTGCGCCCCCTCGCTCTTTAATTTCATCACTGCGTCCAAGGAAAGCGGCTTCAAGACGCGCTCCAGCGTGTCCTCCAGCGTCGGCCGTTCCTTGGCATTCAACACCGCATCGTAGGTGAAATACGCCGGCGCCTCCGGCTGGTCCGCGGTGATCATGCTGACAAACTCTTCTTCTCGCATCGGCTGCAGCGCATAGTTCGACCGCCGTTGCTCGCCGATCGTGGAAACAGTCTCTGTGCTGATGTTCCGGCCGCACAGCGAGCCCGCTCCGTGCGCCGGATACACGAGGGTGCTGTCGGGAAGTTCGAGCAATTTCGTGTTGAGCGATGCGTATAGCAAGCGCGCTAGGTCCGCCGGCATCCATCCGAGCGACGCCCGCAAATCCGGCCGCCCCACGTCGCCGACAAAAAGTGTATCGCCGGTCAACACCGCGTACGGATTTCGCT
>JBOGNA010000158.1:0-3374 GCA_050746925.1 Candidatus Acidiferrales bacterium | reverse complement strand
CGCTCCGGTCGTCCCGCGGGCTCCCTCCGCGTTCTCCGCAGAAGAAACAACCGGAGCAGCAGGCGCCAAAGTGTAAAGGATGTCCTGGCACCCGCTGTAAGCAATGTCGTGGCACTTTACACTTCAGACCGGCAGGGGTTGACGTGGAAGTCGCCTTTTCTCGCCATGGAGGAAGCCACGGCGTGACTTCGGCGTGACGCCGAAAGGGAATCGTTGCCGATCCCGACCACGGATAATCGAGAAAATCCTTGCACAGGCCCTTGCGCACGGGATTGGACCAGATGTAGAACGCAATCCGTTCGCAGGCCTCGGACGAGCGCACGACGTGACCGTAGAATCTCCCCTGCCACAAACGAGTATGCCGTTCCGCGCTCCATTCAAATCCCGTTCGCTGCTTGAAATCGGAGGCGAACTTTAGGGCATCGCAGGATTCTGCGGTGCCTTCGATGAATACGTGCAAGTGATCCGGCATTACGCACCAGGCGTGGGCGAGCGACGAGTGGGTCTGCGCGCGATCGAGGAGGTGGCGGAGAATCCAATCGGCATTTTGGGGATTCGAAAAATGCGGCCGGCGTTGATCGCAGCAGAATGTTAGAAAGACCCGTTTGAGGCCGCGGTAGCGTTCGACGGGGAGGCGGATGTATTTTCGGCGGAATTCCAGGGGGCGGTTCGAATCCATTTCGGCCTTCTTTGCCCAGGTGGTTATTGTTCTTGGGTCGGCGTTACAAGTCAACTGCCAGGTCAACCCCTGCCGGTCTGAAGCCCGGCGCTACGAAGACTTTTCTCCGCGCAACCTTTGGTAGATTTCGTTGGCGGTCTTGAATTCTTGCTCGAGATCTTTGCTGGCTAGGCGCGTGCGCAGGTAGTCGATGGCCTGGGCGAGGCGGTCGAGGGCGTGGGAGATGTTTTCGCGGTTGGTGAGGCAGGTGTCGCGCCAGATGTCGTAGGGGCTGCCGGCGAGGCGGAGCATGTCGGAGAGCCCGGGGCCAGCGAGCGAAAGCGGCAAGTCGGTTTCGTCGGTCTCATCGGCGACGACGTGTGCGAGGGCGATGGATGTGAGTTGGGGCAGGTGCGAGACGATTCCCACGGCCCAGTCGTGTGTTTCAGCGTCGCACCAGACAGGCTCGGCGCCGATGCGTCGGAACAGCGCCGCGAATTGGTGGACGCGCGGGTCGGGATCGGATTCGGAAGCGATCAGCGCGTATCGCGAGCCGCGAAAAAGATCTGCGTCGGCGTGGTCGATGCCGGAGTGTTCTTTGCCTGCCATCGGGTGCCCGCCGAGAAAGCGAGCGCTGCCGTGAAAATGTTTCTGCGCTTCCTTGGCGATCAGCACTTTGGTGCTGCCGGAATCGGTGACGAGCGCTGTAGGGTCGACAGCTGCTGCGATTTTGGGGAGCGCGTCGATGGTGGCGCCGATGGGCATGGCGATGTAAACGAGGTCCGCGCCGCGAACGGCGGCCGCGAGATCGTTCGCGGATTCGGTGATGGCGCCGCTGGCCTTCGCGCGTGCGAGCACGTCGGGCCGGTCATAGCCGACGATTGCGGCGGCAGGGGACTCGCGGCGCATCGTCAGCCCGAATGAGCCGCCGATCAGGCCGGTACCGAGAATGGCTATGCGCCGCAATTCACTCGACACTGGGATTCCGTTTTGTCCTTAGCTCTTTGCATATATCTGTAAGCAATCCATCGCGCTCTGCAAAGAAGTCGATGTACTCATCGTGACTGAAGAAAACGTTTACAAAATTCGCGTGTGGCAACACGTAGCCACCCCAGCCGTTTAACATGGCTACCTGTAGGAAAGATGCTAGGTCTTCGGCCTCGTGTTCGAGGAATAGGTGCCCGGGCGCATCCTGAAGCAACCGGTGATCACTGTGGGTCTGACGCAGCTTGTAGTACAGGTGCCAGTTCTCACTACTTGGCCAGATTCCCCACTCGGTGATCCAGAGCAATACTGGTTGCCGATGTGTTAGTGATGTCGCGATCCAATGAGCGATGGAGAAAACGCGGTACGGCTCCGCGGGGTAGGAAACGCGCTCTACGCTAGCGCCTGTCGTCGCATCCGGTAACTTTCGCTTTCGGCCGGATAGCCATTCTCGACATTCGTCCCGAGTATAGAATCGCAAACATACCTCCCCGGACTTTTGGCTGATAACGTGCCCTCTCTGGAAGGCTTTGGCCAGGAGCTATAGTAGCCGAACTGAGCCGTAACTCGGCTGCGATTGCAAACTCGCTTGACGGCGGCGGGGGCGTCCCGTATATTGGGGCTGCGATGCGATTTTATTACCGAGCGTACGGCTTTACTTACCGCTACTCCTTTACGGGGGAGCGGGCCGGCGAGACGTGCGCTGCGGGAGTGAGTAAGACGAGCTAAGCCGCACAAAGTTTCGAGATTCCGGGCCGCGACCTCCGAGGAGGACGCGGCCTTTTTTGTTTTTGGGCGCAGGCGAAGGCGCAAACGGGAGGATTTATGACCATCAGCGACTGGCGGAAGAAGATTGATGAGATTGACGCCGTTGTGCTGCCGCTGCTGAACCTGCGCACGGAATTCGCGGTGGAAGTGGCTCGGCTGAAGGAAGAGGAGGGGCTGGCGTTGTGTGCGCCAGAGCGCGAACAGGACGTCCTGGCGCGGATGAAGAACTTGAATGACGGGCCGCTGGATGATGAGGCGGTGACGAGGATTTTCCGGTTGATCATGGAGGAGTCGCGGCGGATTCAGGGGATTGAAGCGGGTGTGGCGGAGAAAAAGGGGGACGGACGGCGGGCTCGGTCGTTGGGGAGAAGGTAGCTGGGCCCTAGAGCGGAAGCCTCTGCCACAGATGAACACAGATTGGATCTTGGGCAGGCGACAACATGCGCGAGATTGCGGGGATTAGGGAAGATCTAACACAGAGGACGCCGAGGGGCACAGAGAGCACGGAGAAGGCAAAGGCGCGTGGCTTCGGCCGGGATGACGGTGATTGGGGTGGTGCTGGGGCTGCGCGGGCGAGTCTTAGACCCGCCCCTACTGTCAGAAAGGCGCGCAGACAGGAGTGTCTGCGCCACCGGAGGCGGGAGGAAACAGCTACGGCGATTTCAAATTTGAAATTTCAGATTTCAGACGAGGCAAAGGCAAAAGAGCCGGCAAGGATGCCGGCCCGCCAGTGGGCGGCGCGGCTAGCGGTACGAAAGGCAACGGCGAAGGCGATTTGAAAGTTCAAATGAGGCAAACAGCAACAGCGACCACGACAGCAACGGCAAGAGCGAGACAGCGGCAACAGCAACAGCAACAGCAACAGCAACAACGACACAACAGCAAGGGCAGCTGGGACCACAGCAGCAACAGCAACAGCGCCCGCCTGAAGTGTACGGTGCCATGACATCCTTTACAGTCGTTG
>JBOGNA010000157.1:0-13087 GCA_050746925.1 Candidatus Acidiferrales bacterium | reverse complement strand
GCCATCACTCGTCGCGGCGAAATCCTCTTTTATGCGCGCGGATTCCCTGGCATAGAGTTCGCGCAACTCCGTCGCAAATGCTGGATTTGTGAGCGTCACGATAGACCCATGGTAGCGCAGGCGATCGGTTTATTTTCGAGTGGGTACATCGACTTCGACCGGCTGGCGCCGGCCTCGCGCATCCGATTACAGGGCGCTTTCGCCTCGTTCATCGTTGCGGATTCGGATCGCGTCGTCCACGCGAGTGAGAAAAATCTTGCCGTCGCCGATTTTCCCGGTTCGCGCCGCGGTCACAATCGCCTGCACGGATTTTTCGACCATATCATCCGCCAGCACCATCTCGATCTTGATTTTCGGAATCAGATCGACGGTATATTCGCGCCCCCGGTAAAATTCGGTGTGGCCTTTTTGCCGGCCGTGCCCGCGGACTTCCAGGACCGTCATGCCCTCAATGCCGATTTCGTGCAACGCATCCTTCACCGCGTCGAGCTTGGATGTCTGAATGATCGCTTCTACTTTTGTCATCGTCGTTTGTCTCTGATTCGCTGCACTGCGCTTTAGGCAGATGTCTCCCAGTAATAACCCTCTTCGCCGTGCTGCGAAAGGTCAAGCCCCTGCGTTTCTTGCTCCTCCGACACGCGCAGCCCGACTACTTTGTCCACGATCTTCAGTAACACAACCGTGCCCACAATGGCGAGTACCCAGGCGATCGCTACGCCGACGCACTGGTTCAAGACTTGATGAACGTTGCCCTCGAGCGCCCCCGATGGCAGCACGTTCCCGCTGGCATCCTTGAAAATCGGATTGATTACGCTCGACGCAAACACTCCCGTGAGTATGGCGCCGATCGTTCCTCCCGCGCCGTGCACTCCAAAAGCATCGAGCGAATCATCGTATCCGAATCGCGACTTCACCGTGGTCACCATCCAAAAACAAACCACACCGGCAAGCAATCCGATCCCGAGCGCCGCCATGGGACCGACGAAGCCCGCAGCGGGCGTGATCGCCACCAGTCCTGCCACGGCGCCGGAAATCGCTCCGAGCGCGCTGGGTTTTCCATTGCGCAGCCATTCCGCTCCACTCCATCCGATCGCCGCAGCCGCCGCTCCAAAATGCGTTGCCACAAACGCGCTGGTGGCCAGTCCGCCCGCCGCCAACGCGCTGCCTGCATTGAATCCGAACCAACCCACCCAAAGCAGACACGCGCCAATGAAGCTGAGCACGACGCTGTGAGGCGGCATCGCCTGCTTCGGATATCCAAGCCGCTTGCCAAGATAGAGTGCGCACACGAGCGCCGAAACACCCGACGTCACGTGAACGACCGTGCCTCCCGCAAAATCGAGCGTCGGAAATCGTCCTCCGAGCGACGCATTGAGCAGTCCGCCTTTGCCCCACACCATATGCGCCATTGGGTTGTAAACAAATAGCGACCACAGAATCAGAAACAGCAGCATCGCGCTGAACTTCATTCGCTCCGCGAACGCACCGGTAATCAGCGCGGGCGTGATAATGGCGAACATCAGCTGGTAAACCATGAAGGTCTCGAGCGGAATCGTTGCGGCGTAATCGACATCGGGTTGCAATCCCACGCCGCGCAGCAAAGCGTTGTGAAATCCTCCGATGAAGCTGTTCCCTGCTCCGAAAGCGAGACTGTAGCCGACGATGGCCCAGAGCACCGTGATCACCGCCATCATCGCGAAGCTCTGCATCATCGTTCCCAGCACGTTCTTCTTGCGGACAAGGCCGCCGTAGAAAAGCGCGAGACCGGGGCCGGTCATCAGCAGGACGAGCGCGGAACTCGTCAGCATCCACGCGTTGTCAGCGGAACTCTTGGCGTCGGAGGCCTGCTGCTCGAGCGCCGCGATGCGCCGGGATTGACTATCTGGTGTTTGGGAATTTTGCGCGAAGAGATTAAGCGGGGCCAACCCGAGAAGAAGGAAGAGAATTGCAATCCGCGGGATCAGGCGTCTTTCCGTCAAAATCCGTCTATCTCCGCCGGCGAAATCAGAATTCTAAGACCCGCACTCTACAGGCAGAGGCCCTGCCGCGCGAATTCGAAATATCTATCGGCACTATTAAAGATTGCTATGGAGACAAATCAGGAGCGCCACCCGGCCGATGCCATCCCGCTCAGGCGCCGCGAGGTGATTTCCTCCGCCGGCGGATCGGTGGCTTCGCTCCGAGCGGAACACCGCTCGCCGCAGCGGCCTGCAATAGCCGGAGAAACGATTGTGCGTCCCGGCCCAGCGCCCGGTGCCGCGGATGAATCACGTCCAGATTGCGGCGCAGCGGCTCCGCATCGAGGATTTCTATTCCAATAAGCTTGCGCTGCCGAAATTCCTCAGTCACCGATATCTGCGGCAAAAAACTGAATCCAAGCTTGCGCTCCACCATCCGCTTCGCCGCTTCGATCGTCTCCACCTCCATCACCACATTCGGCAGAAGCCCCGCCCGGCGGAAAAGGCCCTGCGTAAGCGTCCAATCGCTGGACCCGCGGTCGAAGAAAACCAGCGGCCACGATTCCAATTCCTCCATTCGGACCTGCCGCTTCCGCGCCATCGCATGGCCGGGATGTCCAACAAGAATCAGCGGGTCGTCGCGCAGCGTCGTCGTCTCCACTTCCGGATGAAGCAGCGAACGCGCCACGCCGATATCCGCTTCGCCGTCGAGCACCATCTTCAAGACTTCGATCGAATTCCCAGAGCGCAGCGTCACCAATACTTTCGGATTCGCCGTCTGGTAGTCCTTCAAAACATCCGGCAAAAAGTACGTGCAAATCGACAGCGCCCCTGCGATCCGCAACGTCCCCGCCTCCGACGGCTGGTGCTCGTGCACCACTTGCCGCGCAAGCGCCACCTGCCGCAAAAGCTGTTCTGCTTGCGGTCGCAACGCCTTCCCCGCCGCCGACAGCGATAGCGTATTTCCGTCGCGCGCAAAAAGTGTCACACCGAGGGAATCCTCCAGGGCGCGAATTCTTGCGCTAACTGCGGGCTGACTTATACGCAGTGCTTCGGCGGCTTTGTGGAATCCGCCGTAAGTGAGTACGGCTAGGAACGTCTCGAGTTGGTCGATTTGCATATAAGTCCCGTAAAACGCGGGGTTGTTTCGCCCAAAGTGGAACTCAGGGTTCCTTTGTAGCTCATTTTATTCCTATAACCAATTTCTATCAAGATGATAAGTACAATCAGTTTGACTGATTGGCAATTTCCGGTCACACTCGCCTTACAGTCGGCGTTGCCAGCACGCGCCGCGTGCAACAGAGGAAAGATCGAGGAGGCGCTTCAGATGGAAGGTTCGAACACCAGGACGTTCCCCCGGATGCTGCTGGACAGGCCCGTAGAGCTGCAAATCGGCAGCGATACGATTCGCGTGGAAAACCCCACGAATAACCTCAGCGTCGGTGGCCTGTTCCTTCGCCGCTCCGGCCTGCCGGTGGGCACGGCGGTACGCGTGCGGATCGCGGCACCGCGTCCTTTCGAGGCTGATGGCCACATCTGCAACACGGACGCACGCGATGCGGGCGTAGGCATCGGGTTCACTTCCCTTTCGGGCGGGAACCGCGAAGCCCTCAACGACCTGATCGAAGACCTGACGCTGCGTGGGCTTCCCGCGGCGTAGGCGAATAAAACACAAAGAAAAAGGGACCGTAACTCGGTCAAGTAGATTGACCCAGAGCGCATCTGCAATGGGCCCGCGGGAAACTTTTTGGCTTTTTTCTGTGAATCGGCGAAGGCAGTAACGAGAGGACACGAAAATGGCAGCGACCTCCAACGGAAATGGCAACGGAAACGGACACGGAAACGGCGCGAAGGGCCAGTCGAAGCTGGGGATGGAATGGAAGTTCGATCCCCGGTGGGAAGGCGTCACGCGCCCGTACACGCACAGCGACGTTGAGCAGCTGCGCGGCTCCATCCACATCGAACATTCGCTGGCGCGCCTGGGTGCAGAGCGGCTCTGGACGCTGCTGCACGAGCAACCGTACGTGCAGGCGCTCGGCGCGGTGACCGGCAATCAGGCGGTGCAGCAGGTGAAGGCTGGGCTTTCCGCGATCTACGTGAGCGGCTGGCAAGTGGCGGCCGATGCGAACGGCGCGGCGCAGACCTATCCCGATCAAAGCCTCTACCCTGCTGACAGCGTTCCGAATCTGGTGCGCCGGATCAATCAAGCTCTTGTGCGCGCGGATCAGATCCATCACGCGGAAGGCAAGCAGGATACGTACTGGCTGGCTCCGATGGTGGCGGATGCGGAAGCCGGCTTCGGCGGGAACCTGAACGCGTTTGAATTGATGAAGGGGATGATCGAAGCGGGCGCGGCTTGCGTTCACTTCGAAGATCAACTGTCGTCGGCAAAGAAGTGCGGCCACCTGGGCGGCAAGGTGCTGGTGCCGACGGTGGAAGCGATTCAGAAGCTGGTGGCGGCGCGGCTGGCGGCGGACGTGATGGGAGTGCCGACGCTGGTGATGGCCCGAACCGATGCGGATAGCGCGAACCTGCTGACGAGCGACATCGACGCGCGCGATCGCGAATTCTGCACCAGCGATCGCACCCACGAGGGATTTTTCCAGGTTCGCGGCGGCTTGAAATCGGCGATCGCGCGCGGCATCGCGTATGCGCCGTACGCCGACCTGGTGTGGTGCGAGACGTCGAAGCCCGACCTGGCGGAAGCGAAGGAGTTTGCGGAAGGAGTGCTGCGCGAGCATCCGAACAAGATGCTGTCGTATAACTGCTCGCCTTCGTTCAACTGGCGGAAGAATTTGGACGATGCGACGATCGCGAAATTCCAGCGCGAGCTGGGCGCGATGGGATACAAATTCCAGTTCATTACGCTGGCCGGCTTTCACTCGCTCAACTTCGGGATGTTCGACCTGGCGCGGCAGTACAAGCAGAGCGGCATGAGCGCGTACTGCAAGCTGCAGGAAGCGGAGTTTGCATCGGAGAAGGAGCACGGTTACGAAGCGGTGAAGCACCAGCGGTTTGTCGGAACCGGGTATTTCGACACGGTGCAGCAGGCGATCACGAGCGGGAAAGCGTCGACGACGGCGCTGGAAGGCTCGACGGAGGCCGCGCAGTTCCATGCGCCGCGGCCGGCGGCGGTGAAGCAAGAGGGAGCGCGGGTCGCAGCCGACTAAGCTGCACGGAAACAATTTGGGGAGCAGACGGCGGGGCTGAATTCAGCCCCGCTTTTTTTATATCTCATCGACCTGCGAAGAACCCCACCTTTCGAAAGGCACGGAACGCAGGGCGCCCGCAAAGGCGGAAATCGGTTCGCGAAGCGTGAACCACTTGCCAGCGAAGAAACGAAAGACCAAAAAGCGCCCATCCTCTCCGCGAGAATGTGCCGCTCGCCGCGAAGGCGAGAAGAGTGAGCCCCGAAAGGGACGACGTCACTTCGGAATCCAACGGGATGGACCGCCCGATCCTAGCGACCGTTATAGACGTTGTCGCAGGTATCACGCCGTCGCTCTGTATCTCGAATAGTGCTGTCGTGATTTTCGAAGGTTGCTTCGATCTTCCCCTTAATAACCTTGGCCAAGGATCTGACTTCGGCATCGTTATCACTACTGTCCTGGTCACTGCGAAGCCGGTCCACGGCGTCGGCATAGATCTTTCGAACATATTTCCTATGCACTAAACACTGGGATGCGTTGTCCCTCCGCTCCTTGGCTATTTCACGATCCTTGAGGTCGTCCTTCTTCAGATCACCACAGCCACGTTCCCGCTCTCCAGTGCACCAATTCCTCTGCTCCCCGTAATTTTCGCGACAACTCGATTGGAGGTCTTGGTATGGAATTAGCCTGCACCCCTCGTTTTCTGCTGCCGCCGCTCTGAATTCCTCTACCTTGCTCCCTGCTAACGCGATCGTCGAAAGACAAGCAGCAAGGCAAATCGCAATCACAACTTCGTATTTCGCATTCCGAATTATCTCGTTCATCGTTTTCTCCTTTCGCCGACTCACAGCACAACAGGAGCTGGAACGGTCGCACTTTGAAGTGTGGTGATTCTCGTCCGAGAAACGTTACAGACTCATTTGGGCGGGTGGCACACCCCTTTCGATTCGATCGTATCCCTTCGAGATTTTGAGGGTGCCCCATCTTTCGTGCCTTTCGAAATGTGGGGGTTTTGGGTGTCGGTTCGCAGGGACGATCCTACTACGGGGTCAAGAGACCGTCCGGCGTGCACAAGCTTTGTTCTCCGTACTGATAGAACCGGTAGCTGCTCCACACCCACAGCTTGGCGTCTTCCACCAAGCCTCGCTTCACCGGATTCATGTGCATGTAGTGCAGCTTCTCCGTTCGCTTTTTGCGGCTCCAGACGTTGAAGTCGTAGAAGCGGCGCTGCCAGAAACTGCGGTGAGCGGCGAAGGAGCCTTCGTGCCAAAGGCTCAGCTGTCGCGCGGAATTTGTCGCACGAGTTCTGCTTCGCAGGCGGCGCGAGACGCGCTGTTTCAAGACCTGCATGACGAGGGAAGGATCGCCCTTCTTCGGCTCGCTGAGCAGTAGATGAACGTGCTCCGGCATCACCACGTATCCGACGATCGCGAATTGGTATCGTCCGCGCAGGTCGTTGAGAACGATCAGAAATACATTGCGCGCGCGAGCGGTTCTGAGAAAAGGCAGGCGCCGGTAACAGCTGAAGGCGATGAAGTGCAGGTTTCCTGTACCGTAGCGACGTTTTAGGTTTTTGGGCATGGGATCGATGAAAGTCGCACGGGTAAAGGCTAAGACGGAAACACCGGGAGAGAACCACCCCCCACCCTTTGCAAAGAGCGCAAAGGATGGGGCACCCGCAAAGTCCAAGGACCTGCAAAGGCCGAGCGGTACGCCCCAGTGAACTAAGCAAGTGGTATCATCGGCGCGCGAAATGCGTCAATTGTGGAAACCACGTACAACGAAACGCGAGGGGTGGGCCACCCGCCTGGTGAACAGCGGGACTCTCTCGCAAACCGACACAGCTACCGCCAAGGGTTTAATCCAAGATTTGAAGGATGCGCTTTCTACAAAGCCTTGGAGGTGAGCCATGAACGATCTCACATTCGATCAAGTTAACGATGCGCTGCTTTCGGTCCTACCTGAATTTCAGGAGCGCTACAGACGAGAACTGAGTTGGTGGCAGGGACCCGAACCGCCCGGACAGTACACGGTCTTTGGTTTTGTAGCCAAACCAGCTCTTCGTGAGCTTCTCGGCTCCAATAAAGAACCAGCCCTACTCAAGCGTATATTCGACTTTTTCGAGGAGATGGCCTGTAGCTCGGATATTCAAGTGCCGAATTTGCTTCAAATCGAAATCTTCGAGTGGTTAATCGGTGACCCCGAGAGGCTTGCCACGGCGTGGAAGTACATGGGGGAAGAGACCAAAGCCGTTGCCCGCAGGACGGCTCGGACTCTGCGCTGTGAGCAGAACCTACCACGGGTGAGTAGCGTGTCTTGAGGCGCTCAATGCGCACAGGTAAGCGGGAGGAAGCAAAATGTCAAAACAGAAGTCCAGGGAAGTGCTCGGAATGGTGTGTGTGGGTGCTCAATCTGTGATCGCCGCTGCCCTGTGTCTCGCGGGACTCTTGGCAGCACTTCTGTTGTCAGCTTTTCTGCCGGGCCTGTGGTCTCTGGTAGGGTTCACGACGGTTCTGCTCGTCGCGAGTTTGCCGCTTCTTGGGAAGTCGTCCAGCCGCGAATTTCTGCTGGAGTCCAGGCTTGGGGTTCGTGACCCTGACGGAGAACCACTGAATGGTTCAGGCAACCGTGCCAGCGTGCCCAAGATCCTTCTAGGCGGGTGGCCCACCCTTTCGATTGCGGCGGGTTTAGGTTTTGAGGGTGCCTCATCTTTCGTGCCTTTCGAAAGGTGGGGCTTTTCGGTGTCGGTTTGCGGTGACGATTCGATTACGGGCTCAACACCGTCGGGCGTGCACAGATTTTCTTCTCCGTACTTGTAGAATCGGTAGCTGCTCCACACCCACAGCTTGGCGTCCGCCACCAGGCCTCGCTTCACCGGATTCTTGTGCATGTAGTGCAATTTCTCCGTTCGTTTCTTTCGGCTCCAGACGTTGAAATCGTAGAAGCGGCGCTGCCAGAAACTGCGGTGAGCGGCGAACGAGTCTTCGCGCCAGAGGGTGAGCTGTCGCGCGGAATTTCCCGTTCGACTTTTGCGCCGCAGGCGGCGGGAAACGCGCTGCTTCAACACCTGTACGACGAGCGAGGGATTTCCCTTCTTCGGCTCACTCAGCAACAGGTGGACGTGCTCCGGCATCACCACGTATCCGACGATCGCGAATTGGAAGCGTCCGCGCACCTCGTTGAGGACAATCAGAAAGACATTGCGCGCCTGAGCGGTTCGAAGAAAAGGCCGGCGCCGGTAACAGCTGAAAGTAATGAAGTGCAGGTTTCCGGTTCCGTAGCGGCGCTTCAGATTCTTTGGCATGAGATCGATGAAATCCGCAAGCGTAAAGGGCCGAACGGAAACAGCAAGAGAAAATCAAAATCCCCACCCTTTGCAAAGAGCGCAAAGGGTGGGGCACCCGCAAAGTCCAAGCGCCCGCAAAGGCCGAGCGATACGCCGCGGTGAACTGAACGAGTGGTATCATCGGCGCGCGGGGTGCGTCAATTGTGGAAACCACGTACAAGAGCCGGCGAAGGGTGGGCCACCCGCCGGTAAGCGGCGAGGGAGCCTTCGTATCAGAGGCGCAGTTGTCGCGCGGAATTTCCCGCCCGAGTCCTGCTTCGCAGGCGGCGCGAGATTCGCTGTTTCAAGACCTGCATGACGAGGGAAAAACCGCCCCTCCTCGGTTCGCTCAGCAGCAGATGAACGTGCTCGGGCACCACCACGCAACCCACGATTGCGAATTGGTATCGTCTGCCCAGATCGTTGAGAACGATCAGAAATACATTGCGCGCGCGAGCGGTCATGAGAAAAGGCAGGTGCCGGTAACAGCTTAAGGTGATGAAGTGTAAGTTTCCGGTTCCGTAGCGGCGTTTCAGGTTTTTGGGCATGGAGCGGACAGGATGCGCACTCCGAACGGCTCAGACGGAAACACCGGGAGAGAACCAAAACCCCCACCCTTTGCAAAGACCGCAAAGGGTGGGGCACCCGCAAAAACTAAATGCACGTGCAAAAACAAAGCGCACCAGCCAAATCGAAGCAGTACGCCCCAGTGAACTAAGCAAGTGGTATCATCCGTTCGCGGAGCCCGTCAATTGTGGAAACCACGTACAAGGAATCGCGAAGGGTGGGCCACCCGGGGACTCAGATAGACGATGATATCGGGGCGTGAATATTCGCGACGGCGGGAGGTTTCATGGCGGCGGAAGATCGGAACTTCACGCATTCGACGCTCCGTGAGCGTATCGTCGAGCACGTATTTGTAGGAGATGTGCTTCGGACGCTCTGGCGGCATGGCGTCACTGACGTTGAGGTCTTGCGGCCGGAGTTCGACGCGCACGGATATGATGTCGTGATGAGCCGCGGCGGTGTCGTTCGCCACGTCCAGTTGAAGACCCAGGCCGCCGGGAGAGTCTCGGTCGGCCGCGCCCTGGCCGAAAAGCCTAGCGGCTGTGTCGTATGGATTGGACTCAGAAGGGACACGCTGGAATTGGGGCCCTTCATGTGGTTCGGTGGTAAGCCTGGCGAGCCGCTCCCGGACATCTCGCCATATCCCAATCCCAAGCGTGCGACTCATGATGCCGAGGGTCGGCGCCCGGTCCGGAAGAATCACCATGTTCTGCCACGAACGGCTTTCACCAAATTCAAAACGCTCGATGAGATTGTGGTTCAGCTTTTCGGTAAACTCCCACCAGCGTGACATTCGATACCCCCAGAACCCTTAAGGGAACGAATAACTGGCGATGCTCAATCCTGGGAATTTGCGCGTGTTTCAGGGAACCGTAGATGGAAAATCTATCTTTCACACGAGTTCGTTTTTTGTCTTTGCAAGAACACGAGGGCAGCCCACCCGACCCGGAACTCTAAGACGGTGCGGGTGATGCAGACCCTATGAAATTCAACAAAGCTGGCAGGGTCGTGGCGGGTCACGAGCAAGATCCCCGGCAACGGCGAAAGGCTCGGCGAGAGTGCCGCCGAGCGGTACGATGCCGTTCGTTGTTATTTTATGTCACGGCTTAAGCCGTGACCTACAAGGACTAAGTGCGGTGCAAGAGAGTTTGTGGAATCTCTATGTTACGGCTGCTCTTCGTCCCTCAGAGTAAAGAGCCGTGACCTACAAAGCTGCGACAGCGCGACTGAAGCTAACCTAGTGAACGACAACAGAGCCGGCAGGATGCCCGTTCACTGCGCTCAGGGCAGGCCGGCGGTATGAGACGCGAAAGAAATTTCAAATCTCAGATTTCAGATTTCATATAAACGGCGGATACCTCGACGTAC
Organism: Candidatus Acidiferrales bacterium; assembly: GCA_050746925.1. GTDB lineage: Bacteria > Acidobacteriota > Terriglobia > Acidiferrales > UBA7541 > Palsa-295. The sequence continues at coordinate 2,720 of JBOGNA010000157.1, read as the reverse complement.
TCGCGAGGGCGTGGCATGCAGACGAGCCGGCGGATTGCCTACCGTTTAGGAGAACAATCCGCGGCAGCGGCGAAAGGCTCGGCGAGACGGCCGCCGAGCGGTACGATGCCGTTCGTTGTTATTTTATGTCACGGCTTAAGCCGTGACCTACGAAGACTCATGGACAGGTGCGGAAACAATTTGGGGAGCAGGCGGCGGGGCTGAATTCAGCCCCGCCTTTTTTTGTTTTCACTCCGTCGGATGGTTCACCAAGCCCCTGGAAGTTTCCGGGCAGGCGGAACCCGCGAAACCAAAAATGACGCGAACGTGATAGCCCAGCGCGTCGTAAGATCGCAGCCTTTGCGCATCGGCCACCGTGTCGTTCACGCCGAAGAGAAGCAGCGGCGCAGTGCCAGTCACGACCGATCGCGACACCGGAATCTTCAGCGCGCATCCCGGCTGATATTTGAAATCGCTCGTTCCGGTCACCACAACTCCGTGCGACGGAAATTCCACGAGCAATTGGCCGACGGCTGCCGTGCTATCCACCAGCGTGCCCGAGCGCGCAACCGTCCAGGCATTCGCCAATGTCGACGCCGTATGCAGCGGCACGCCATTGGGACCGGACCAGAGGGTCGTCGGCGGCGAAGCGCCGGCAACGTAGTCGTTCATCCCCAAACCATTCGCGATGATGCCGATCAATTGTCCGGGCGGAAATCGTGTGGGCGTCCGCGCTACATCAAACGCACTGTACGGCACGTTGATTTCGATCGCCTGGGCCGGCATCTCGAGATTGATCAGCAACTGGTTGTTTTGTGTCGTCGCTCCGTGCAGCAGAAGATTCACTCCGCTCGTGTCCGGCAGCGAGTTCAGGATGTCCTTTGTCAATTCGTCCTGCACCGGCCCCGGGCTCCCGGCCTCTCCCACGAGGCCAATCGTTACGTAATGGGCGATGTCCTTCAGCGCCGACCCGATCACTGTGCACCAGGTCTGCTCCAGCGTGGCCGTCGCCGGGTTCACCCAGCGCACCGAAAGCCCCAGGTGGTCCGGGGCATTCGTGACGATGACGAATGTGCCGGTCACGCTGATAATCGGCTTGCAAGTCGCTTCGGCTTTCAGCCGGAAGCTCAGCCAGATACCCGTCGAGTCGATATACGTTCCCAAGGTCGAAGGTTCATAGTCCACCGTGGTTCCGCTCATCACCGCTGACTTATTGGGCCCGGAAAATTTTGCGGCTAGCGCACTCGCGATTTGGTTGTGAATTTCCGTCCCCGAAATACCAATGGTGGCGTCGGTTCGGATAGGCAGCACGTTGGCCACATGCACGATGGGAACCGCATACGTGGCAGTGCCCGTCGCCCCGGTACGCACGATCGTCAGTGTCAGTTCATCAGTGGATCCGTCCGTTACCGTGGGATAGCCAACCGATATCAGGTAGCTGCGGGCGGTCGTGGTGTTCTGCGTATCCACCTCGCTGAACCAATAGTAGTTGGGGAGCGTCCCGCTGTGGTCCATCGCGGGCGTCAGCGTAGTCGAGCCAATCTGAATCGACTGGATCTGCGTGCAGCCATCCGTCGTCACCTGCAGCTGCACGTGGTCGCCCGCCACATATTGAATGCCCTGCATGTCTAGGACGTTCGCTCCCGCTGCAACCGCGCTCGACGTGATCGTCGGTGCGGTCGCCGCATTTCCACAGTTGTTCTGAGCCCGCAGGGTGCCGGGCAGCGACACCAGCATCCATGCGATTGCAAATACTCCTGCAGTTTTCATAGGCTTCTCCATTCCTCGGCTGGTAGAGCGAGATGGCCGCGCGATGACGTGGCATCGTCGCCGCGAGAATGTCCTCTTGCTTCGACGAACCGCGTCGGGTCACTTCGCGCGGATGTTTCTCTTGATAGTGAGCGAAGTATCCAATTCGTTTCTTTTGAAACGCTTTAGCTGTTTGATTCACTAATTAATGCCGTTGGCAGGTGCGACGAACGACCAAAAGCCCAGAATCGTTTCGGACGTGGGCTGGGATAAAACATCGTTACGGGACCAAGTGTCCGAATTCTAGAGGAGACAACTATGAAAACTACGTTGAACGTCCGCTGGTTTGTCGGGGTGGCGATCATCTTCGCCGCAACGTTCGTTACACCGCGGCCAGCGTTCGCGGACAAGAAAGGGCAGGACTATCCGGACGACAAGTGCCAGCGCAACAACACGGACAAGACCACTGCTAGCGGACCGTGTTCAAGCGTGTGCAAGGACTTGACCGTCAGCACCACAAAGGATGTAAACAGTGGCCTGAAGACCTGTAAACAAGCGGCCACCAGAGTGGGGGCTGCAGGGTGGGGACTCGTGCCGGTCACGGGAAATTCTGGCGTGAGTTTCTTGCGATACAACGCGCAGGGTGACGTGCAGGCTTGTGCTCTGACGGCTAAGGCTGACTTAGAATGCCGTCCCATTGCCGTGCGGATGGTGGAGGCGAAGTAGGCGCTCGAAGCTCGGCGGCCGCTTTCCAGTGGTGTTTCGTCGAAGACGAATCGAGTTCGCACTTCGATTTCCATTCGGATCAACGTGAGAACTCGATCCTTCGATGGTACTGCTGCGGTACTCGGCGGGTGGCCCGGCCTTTCGATCGCGCCGGGTTTGGATTTTTAGGGTGCCCCACCCTTTGCGGTTCGTGTAAAGGGTGGGGATTTGGTTTTCGTCTCGACGTGTGATTGGCTTAGTCGGAGGTGCCGTCGGGCGCGCACAGG
>JBOGNA010000156.1:0-2200 GCA_050746925.1 Candidatus Acidiferrales bacterium | reverse complement strand
GAATATATGGAGCGATGATCAAGGCAAATTTCCTGCTCGTACGTCATAGCTTGTTCGCCACGTTGGTGTTCGGTTTCGAAAGATTATGAAAAGAGGTACCAGCCTTCTGTGATAATAACTATTGCATGTAACGTAGTCCACAAGCGAGTGGCCCACACAAGCGAGTGGCCCACTTCTACCTCCAACACGTATCTCGCTTGCCTTGTGTCACATATCTCCGCCAAAAATAATAGAGTCCAGATCCAATGAAGGTAAAATCATGCTGGCCCTCCAAGCTCGCATACAAAATCCAGAATTAAGCATTAGAGCTGCTGCAAAGATCTATGGTGTCTCTCGAAAGACCCTCAAGCGACGAAGCGATCACACACAGTCAAGACAAGATATTACGCCCAATTCTCAGAAACTGACAGATCTAGAAGAATCTACAATTATTCAATATATCCTTGACCTAGATGCGCGATCATTTCCTCCCCGGCTTCGTGATGTGGAAGATATGGCTAATCGACTGCTTGCAGATCGCGACGCGCCTTTAGTAGGAGTGAACTGGGCTTTAAACTTCGTTAAGCGCCACAAAGAGCTATCTACGCGTTTTACACATAGATATGACTATTAGAGGGCTTTATGTGAAGATCTGAATGTGATTTGTGGCTGGTTTCAGCTTGTACGCAATGCAGTCGCTAAATACAGTATCCAGGATGAAGATATGTATAACTTTGACGAGACCGGCTTTACAATGGGCATTATCTCAACCACCATGGTTGTTACGAGCTCAGAAAGACGTGACAGACCAAAGTTAGCCCAACCAGGGAATAGGGAATGGGTTACTGAAATTCAGGGCATTAATTCTCAAGGCTAGGCAATTCCGCCATTTATCATAGTTGCGGGGCAGCATCACCTCTCCAACTGGTATGAAGATAGCACTTTACCACCCGATTGGGTTATCGCCACAACTCACAACAGCTAGACGATAAATGAGAAAGGCGTAGAATGGGTCTACCACTTTAAAAAGCATACTAAGGCGCGAACGTGTGGTACATATTGTCTTCTGATCATAGATAGGCATAAAAGTCACCACTCTACTGAATTCAAGCTTTTTTATAAGGAGCATAAGATTATCACTCTCTGCATGCCGCCACATTCATCTCATATTCTCTAGCCTTTAGATGTTGGTTGTTTTGGGCCACTAAAGAAAGCCTATGGGCGAGAAGTCGAAGGGTTAATGAGAGCACGGATTACACACGTTATGAAGACTGACTTCCTACCAGCTTTTTTTATTGCATTTCAAGCTACATTGACGGAAAAAAATATCAAGGGAGGATTCCAAGGTGCAGGGCTTATTCCATTTGATCTGGAAAATGTCCTGTCGCGGCTAGATGTAAACTTATGCACGCTATCACCCGTCGAAGGCGGTGCTGAGCTGCCTAACCTTTAGGTTCCAAGGACGCCAAATAATCTAACCGAGGCTACTTCGCAGACAGATTATATTAAAAGAAGAGTTAGTCGTCATTAAGGAAGTTCGCCAACGACAATTTTAGCAGCTATAGACCAAGTTGCGAAGGGAGCATGCGGAATAATGCATAAGATGGCCCTCTTGCAGGCGGAGATTGGACAACTTCGAGAGGCAAATACAACACTAAGCAAGCGGCGCAGAGCAAGAAAAACACGGTTACGTGAAGGCGGTAGCATGACTATCGCTGAGGGACAGGCTCTTCAAGATCAAAAGGATGTTGAGCAGCAGGTACAGCAAGAAATTCACCAAACTAGAGGTAGGAAGCCAAGGGTTGAGACGAAGGCCCGGCGATGTGGCATATGCAGCAAGCCCGGCCATAATGCGCGCACTTACCAAATTACTGTAGGAACATCTAATGAAGAGGATGGCGATGGAAATTAATTGAATTCTCGCGTTGTGTTTATTCTTTTTGTATGATCTTTGCACGAAGGCAGCTTAGGGTGGGCCACTCGCTTGTGTGGGCCACTCGCTTGTGGACTACGTTATTAGTATATTTATTATATATTCTTTAGCTACTAAATATTAGTTATTTTAGGCTACTAAAGAAGGTATATAGGTAGGAAATTAAAGGTTTAATAAGAGCCTATATTATATATATTATAAAGGTAGACTTCTTACTTATATTTTTTACCACATTTTAAGCTATAATATTAGAAAATAATATATAAAGAGGATTCTAAGGTATAAGGC
>JBOGNA010000155.1:0-15452 GCA_050746925.1 Candidatus Acidiferrales bacterium | reverse complement strand
GGATGAGCTGTGCGGCCGGCGATTCGGCTAGTCGCCGCTGGCATCCGGAACGATTTTCGCTCCCTGATTATTCAAGATCATGTACTCGTGGGTGGAGCCTTCCAGGCGGCGCTCGATCTTCGATGGGTACATGAATTGATGTCCGTCACGCATACCCGGATAGAACCAGCTGACGAGCGCCGGGGCTTCTCCATTGGAACCCTCGGCGAAGGTGAGCATCGTTCCACCGGTCATGTCCTTTCGTTCGGTTGGCGCCGTCTGAATCGTGGCGATCAGTTGCGTGTGGTCTCCGTTGTAGATCTGAATCCGATCCAGATCCGGCGCGTTGCCGTGATTCGCTCTTTCGAAAATATAAGAGCCCGGGGGCAGAAGCCGGCCGGGAATGCGAACGGGTTCGGAAAATGTGATTCTCGTGCCCTCGTTCATTTCCTGCGCGCGCGCGAGGGGCGCGAGCAGAGCCATTGTGAGAAAGATTGCTGCGATCGTGCCGGCACATCGAGGAATATTCATATACGACCTACCTTTCAGCGGATCACTCCACCGATTTAAGTTACTCCCCGTTCTTTGGATGCCTTGCGTTGTGAGCTAGTCAGCTAAAAGGCAAGAAGAATCTTGTTATCCGAATTCGTGAACGTTTGGCGTACGGTTTTTCGGTGGGAGGCACGAAAAGTAACGAGGCGGGTGCAGTCGATACAGATCAGTGCTTGTGAAACGAGTAGAGTGAAAGCGGCACGACGCGGGCGATATTTGCGAAGTCGCTATCGAGGGTGAAGACCGTGGCGCGGTGCTCGATGGCAATCGCGGCGACGAGTGAATCAATGGTGGTGAGCGTGAGACTTTTGGCGCGAGCACGGCGAAAAATGGATGCGGCTTCGCGGTAGGTGGAGAATCCCGCCGGTTCGAGCAGGTCCCACTGCGCGAGATGGCGTTCGATCTGCGCTGCGTCGCGTGTGAGGCCCTGAAGAACCTCCGCCACGATGATGCCGGCGAGAGCGAATGGCTCGGCTTCCGCGATCATCCGGCGCAATTCGCTGCCACCGCGGCCGGGACGGGAGCTGAAGAAGTCGATCCAGACCGAACTATCGACAAGAGTCAGACGCGGTTCCTTCGCGCGGACTTGCGATCGCCGGCCCAGAGCCCGCTGCCGTAGTAGCGAAGGATTGCCTTGCGCGATTCGGAGCGAACGAGGAGAGCGAGAGCGCGGTCCACGATGGCGCGCTTGGTTTTCAGGCGGGTGAGTTTGCGGGCTTTGCGGACGAGAGTGTCGTCGAGTTCGATGTTCGTTCGCGACATGCCGCGATTATGCACCAATTTCTGTTAATTAGGTGTATGGGAGCAGCTGTCGTCTGACGATACGACGACAGTCGCTGAATGGGTCGTGCATCGAGGGTGGTCGTTCGGGCACGGCGTGCCGTGCCCCTACTGAGGAGAAGGCGAACCCGCCGGCTGGAGTTTGCTACGGGGGCGAGTCCCGCCCGGGAACTGGCGCGCCGGGCTTGGACCCGCCCCTACTGGGCGGACGGAGCCGGTTAGCGGAAGCCGCCGGCGATGGTTAGGGTTTCTCCCGTAATCCAGGAGGAATCCGACGAAGCGAAGAAGGCGACGGCTGGAGCGATATCTTCCGGCTGGCCGATTCGCCCAAGCGGCGTCTGCGATTCGACGAGCTTGCGCCATTCGCTCTCGCCGATTCCGGCGGCACGAAACCCCTCGGTCTCAACCATCCCGGGATTGACGGCATTGACGCGAATCTTTCGAGGGCCTAGCTCACTGGCCAGGACTTTTGTGACGGTATCGACGGCCGCTTTCGTCCCGCTATAAACCGCGGACGTGGCGGGCGCAAGAGTGCTGGCGAGCGAGCTGATGTTGACAATGCTGCCTCCCTCAGGCCCAAAGTATCGGGCTGCTTCCTGAGAAGCGAACAGCAGGCCGAGAACATTGAGATCGAAGTGCTTGTGGAAGTTCTCGGTGGTTATGTTCTCCAGGGGCGCAAACTCATAGATGCCCGCGTTGTTCACGAGGACGTCGAGCTTTCCATATGCTTTCTTCGTTTCGGCGAAGAGGCTTTCGACGTCGGGCTTCTTCGCGACGTCAGCGTGGATCGCGATCGCTTTACCGCCCTTAGCTTTGATCTCGGCCACGACGCGATCGGCGGCTTCTTTGCTCGATGCGTAGTTGACGACTACCGAGGCGCCTTCACTGGCAAGGCGTTTTGCAATTCCGGCACCGATGCCTTTCGAGGCGCCGGTGACGACCGCTACTTTTCCTTCGAATCTATTTGGCACTTTGTATCTCCTATGAGGAACGGCTGGTTCGCTTAATATAGATGTGCGGGATGCGCGGAGGTCGCAAGATTCTTTACCGCTAGGTACAGAAGGGTTTATCATCCCTGTATGGTTGCGCGCAAGAAATCGGGCAGGCCGCTGGGACGGCCCCGGGCGTTTGACGCGGGCAGGGCGCTGGATCGCGCGCTCGCGGTGTTCTGGCGGAAAGGTTACGAGGGCACAGCCATGTCCGATCTGACGCGGGCGATGCGGATCAACCGGCCGAGCATTTATGCTGCGTTCGGCAACAAGGAGCAGTTGTTCCGCAAAGTGCTCGACCGCTACACGGCGGGGCCGGCGGCGTACGTGCGCCAGGCCCTCAATGAGCCGACGGCGAGAGGCGCCATCGAGAAGCTGCTCTACGGCGCAGCCGATGCGCTGAGCGCACGCGGCAGTCCCCACGGATGCCTCATGGTGCAGGGCGGGCTGGCGTGCGGCGAGGGCGCGGATCCGGTGCGCCGGGAATTGAACGTACGGCGCGCGATCGGTGAGGCGGCGGTGCGGAACCGGCTGTTGCGCGCGAAGGCCGAAGGCGAACTGCCGCGCGGGTCGGATGCGGCGGATTTGGCGCGCTACATCGTGACGGTGATGCATGGAATGTCCGTCGAGGCTGCGGGCGGCGCGAGCCGCCGGAGTTTGCGGCGAGTGGCCGAAATGGCGCTACGCGCCTGGCCGAAGCGACGCGAGCGGGGCTAGCTGGTTGGCGTCGGCGTAGGCGGAACCCAGCGCGGAGCAGGCGGGTTCGCAGCAGTGGTTGCCGGAGCTTTCTTTTTCGGTTTTTTGACTTCGCGACGGCCTTTGTCTTTGTTTCCCATGCAAATAGATTGCCACAGGTCGGCGGAGAGGGCTAGAGCTTTTGACGCAACGAACCGGTGGAGTTGGAATAGGGAATCAGCGCGGCGTTGTTGTGTTGACGGCTTCGGCGAATCGCTTTACATTCGTAATGTGCCAGCGCGAAAAATTCAAGTCGGACAAGTTTGGAAGAAAGACGATACGGGCGATTCGTATTTGATCACCAAGGTGTACAACGAAGCGCTGACGACGTATGTGGTGCTTCGAAAAACGGGCGCGGAATCGGAGCGGCCCGTGAAAGTGAAAGTGGACAATCAAGGCAGCACGCAGACTCTTCCCGGTTACTCCTACGCGCTTCATTCCGACGACTTCTAGAGCCGTCGAAGCAAGCCCCAAACAACTTCAAAAACTGGCGGGCTGAAGCCCGGCGCGACGAAACCTAACTTTACTCCCTCACGGAGGTTGCTATTTAGTGCCGGCGCCGGGGGTGTCGGCCGAGCGGCGAACTTCGAGAGCGACGAGAGGCGTGGCACCGCAGGGAATATTGGTGAGGAAGCGCAATGTCCCGGTGTTGTCCTCGAACGCCAGACCGGATTGGGCGGAGCCGCCCTTGAATTGTCCCCAGGATTTTGGAACGGTGGCTACGCAGCCCGGGTTCCAGAGTTGCGCGGGACGAGGCGCAGCCTGGGTTGCGTAGAGTTTGATCGCGATGAGCGCGAGAAGGGCGATGATAGCAACGAAGGCTGATTTCTGAGATTTTTTCATGTGATGATTCTCCTTATTGCGCGAACTGTCGTACTTGCTTGGGAACGCTTTCGAACGGCTCACAAATTGCGCTTCTGGTCAGGGTGCAAAATCACCGGCGGTTCGCGCGGCGACTGATGGCGAGCGCTTGCCGCGGGTTGAGCGGGCACGGCGTGCCGTGCCCCTACTGGAAACAGCCTTGCTTAACAATTAGATCGAGCGGACCGGGATTTTTACCACGTCATCGATGCGCATTACCTCTTTCATGACGAAGCCTTCGGCGTACTGTACGCCGATCATGCGGCCGTAGTGGCGCGCCTGATGGCTCATGCGGGCTTCGAGTTCATCGAGCGGGAGATAGACTTTGGATTTCGGCGCGTGCTTGGGCGGGGCGAACTGGGATTTGTAGGCGAGGATGGCACGGCGGCGGCGGTCGTACTGTTTCGTGATGTCCACGGCAAATGTGGGCCGCGCGTTTCCATCCGACGTGGCATAGAGAATTTTGAACGGACGGAAGGGCCGTCCCTTCATCGGGTACGCTTGCAGGCCGGCGATGAAGGCGGCTTCGAAGCCGAGATTCGATGCGGTGTAGTGGTCGGGGTGCCGGCCTTCCCAATAAGGAAGAATGAGCGTGTGGGGCTGAAGCTCGCGGATGACTTCGGCAATCGCCACTTTGAATTTTTCGTTGAGGGCGAGGCGAGCATCGGGCAGACCAAGATTGCGCCGGACTTTAACGCGGAGGATTTTCGCGGCGCTGGCGGCTTCGCGAAGGCGCGTTTCGGGCGTGCCGCGCGTGCCGGTTTCACCGCGCGTGAGGTCGAGGATGCCGGTGCGGTAGCCGGCCTGCGACATTTTCAAAACGGTGCCGCCGCAGGTGAGTTCGACATCGTCGGGATGGGCGGCGATGGCGAGCAGGTCGAGTGGCATTCTGCCTCCGATGAGCGTAGCGCGAGCGTGAGACATAACGCGGATTTATTCTAGCAGGGGATTGCATTTTGAGGCGCTGTCAGCGGCTACGATTTGTAGGCGGCGAGGACGGCGTACACGGCAGCGGCGTAAACGATCAAGCCTCCGACTTCGAACTGGCCGTGGAGGATGTGGATCAGCGCCGCTGCCGCGAAGACGACGAGCAGTGCGTAGCCGCCGATCGATCGCGTGGGAGGCGTCAAAAACAGCAGCGCGGCGACGATTTCTGCGCCTCCGAGGACAGGGCGAATCAGGTGAGGCATTCCGGAATGAGCAAACCCCTGCGCGCGCGAGGCTGAAAATACGAAGAGACAGGACTCGATGAGAACGACCAGGCCGACGCACCAGTAGAGAATTGTGATGGCGCGTGCGGGGCGCTGGGCTGGGCGAGCGGCTTCCGGCTGGGGCGATTGGGTCATTTCTGGCGGCTCCGTCTCTTTTTGTGGCGCGGCGATCTTCCGCGGACTTCGACAAGGCGATGACTGGCGGCGGAGTTGAGGTCGAGGTGGTAGAACTTCTTCAGGTCGCGAATCCTCTGGAGCGATGGGCGGCCGAAAGGGCATTTGCCGTCAAAGGCGTGAAGAACGATGCCTTCGAGGAGGTCGCCGAGGGTGAGGTCGTGGTATTCGGCGAGGGCTTTGAGGACTTTCAGAATGCGCTTCTCCATGCGGACGCCGGTTTGGACTCGTTCGATTTCTAATTTCTTGGACGCCGTCATGTTGAGTACCAATGTACCATGGTACGTCAGTCAGGTCAAGCGCCCGAATCGTTGCAGTTTAAAGCCGATTCAAATACCCAAACCCCCACGACGAGGTACGGCGCTCGTCGTGGCTGCCGGGGCAGTGCGGCACGTGCGCTTTCGCCTCTTTGCGTTTGGTGATACTTTGCGGCCGTAGCTCGACGGTTGAGATTTGGCGGGTTATGGCTGAGCGATTTGTGTTTTCCGATTTGCGAGAACTGTTTGCCAAGGCGAACGAAGAGAAGTCCGGCGATCACTTGGCGGGGGTCGCGGCGCGGTCGGAGCGCGAGCGCGTGGCAGCGAAGCGCGAGTTGGCAGATTTGGCGCTGGCAGAGATCGTCGCGCGGCCGCTGATCGATCCCGATAGAGACGAGGTGAGCCGGCTGATTCTGGAAACGTACGACCGCGATGCGTTTCGCGAGATTGCGAGCTCGACGGTCGGCGAGTTTCGCGAATTGTTGCTCGACGACGCCACGAGTGAACCCGAGCTGAAGCGAATCGGCCGCGCGATTGTTCCAGAAATTGCCGCGGCGGCCGCCAAAATCATGAGCAACAAGGATCTGGTGCTGGCTGCGGCGAAGATTCGGAATGTGACTCGCTGCCGCAACACGATGGGCGAGCGCGGCGTGCTGGGAATTCGGGCGCAGCCGAATCATCCGGCGGACGATGTGGGGGGCATATTGCTCGCAGCGTTTGAGGGGCTGCTGTATGGCTGCGGCGACGCGGTGATTGGCGTGAATCCGGCGTCGGATTCGGTTGAGACGGTGATGGCGATTCTGGGCGGCCTTGCGCGGCTGGTGGGCGCGTACAAGGTTCCCACGCAAACGTGCTGCCTGGCGCATGTGACGACGCAGCTGGCGGCGATGGAGCGGGGCGCGCCGGTGGATTTGCTGTTTCAATCGATCGGCGGCACGGAAGCGGCGAATCGCAGCTTCGGCGTAACGCTCGCGATGCTACGCGAAGCGCGCGAACGTGTGCTGGAGCATCATCGCCGGCGTGATGTGGATTGGAAGGGCGAGAACGCGATGTATTTCGAGACGGGCCAGGGAAGCGCGCTCTCGGCGGAGGCGCACCAGGGCGTCGATCAGCTGACCTTGGAAGCTCGCGCGTACGGAGTGGCGCGGGTGTTCGATCCGTTTCTCGTGAACAGCGTGGTGGGATTCATCGGTCCGGAGTATCTCTACGACGAGCGGCAGATTATTCGCGCCGGGCTTGAAGACCACTTCATGGGCAAGCTGTTGGGGCTGCCGATGGGCTGCGACGTCTGCTACACGAATCACGCGGAGGCGGACCAGAATTCGGCGGACAATCTGCTGCTCCTTTTGGGCGCGGCGGGATGCAATTATTTCATGGGCGTACCTTGCTCCGATGACGTGATGCTGAACTATCAATCTACGAGCTACCACGACGCGCTCGCGGTGAGGCGATTATTCCATCTGCGGCCTGCTCCGGAATTCCTGGCGTGGCTGGAGGGTTCGGGAATCTACAGCGACGGCGAGCCGGCGATGCTGGAAGCGCCGGCACGGAAGCAGTTGATGCGCGGCCTCGAAACGTCGCTGGAAGGATTGGCTTGAGTGATCGACCGGCTGAGGCGCGGCGATGAAGCGATGGCGCGGCAGGAATGGCCCGAGCTGGTACGAAAAATTCGCGCGCGGACGCCCGCGCGGCTTCTGGCGGGCCGCGCGGGAGCGGCGTACCGCACTGCGACGCAGTTGGAATTACGAGAGGCGCATGCAGCGGCTCGCGATGCGGTGCGGGATGATCTGGATTTGAATGCGGCGTTTGGCGTCGAATTCGCGAAGCGGTGGGAGCTATGCGAGTTGCGTACGCGCGCGCAAGATAAGAATGAGTATTTATCGCGGCCGGATCTCGGGCGTCAACTGGATGAGGAATCGAAGGCTCGGCTTCGAGAGCACTGCGCGCGCGGAAGCGATCTGCAGATTGCTATAGGAGACGGACTATCCGTCGCGGCGGTGGCGGAGCAGGTGCCACAGTTGCTGCCGCTTCTATTGGAGAGAGCGAAGGCGCGCGGCTGGAGTATCGGCCGGAGTTTTGTGATCCGCTACTGCCGCGTCGGCATTCTGAATGAAATTGGCGAGGTGCTCGCACCGCGCGTGGTGGTGTTGCTGATTGGCGAGCGGCCGGGCCTGGCCACGGCGACGAGTCTTTCGGCATATATGGCTTTTCACCCGACGAAGACGCACACGGATGCGGACCGGAATCTGATTTCGAATATCCATGCGCGGGGTGTGGGAGCAGAGGAAGCGGCTGGGCGGATCGTCGAATTGGCGGAGCGAATGATTGCGGCAGGATTGAGTGGCGTGCAGCTATCCGAGAAGTTGCGGAGGATTGAATGACGGCGGAAAAGGCGTTGGCGGGGCAGGTGGCGCTCGTTACCGGAGCGGCGAAACGGATCGGACGCAGCATCGCGTTGCGATTGGCTGAGGCCGGCGCCGATGTGGTGGTGAATTACGCTACGTCGAAGGTGGAGGCAGACGCGGTGGTGGTCGAGATCCGCGGGATGGGTCGAAAGGCGATTGCCGTGAAGGCCGACGTCTCGAAGCGGGCTGAGGTGGGGCAGTTGTTCGCGGCGGCGGAGGCGGAGTTTGGTCGACTGGACATTCTGGTGAACAACGCGGGAATGTTTTTCGCGGCGAAATTTGAAGAACTGACCGACGAGCAGTGGGACCGGATCATGAACGCAAACGTAAAGTCACAATTTCTGTGCGCGCAAGCAGCAGCGCCGCTTATGAAGCGGCAGGGGCGGGGGAGAATTGTGAATTTGTCGTCGCTCGGCGGGATTTTGCCGTGGCCAGCTTTTACGCACTACTGCGTGTCGAAAGCGGGGGCGATCATGCTCACACGATGCCTGGCGCGCGCTCTGGGGCCGGAAATTCTCGTCAACAGTGTTGCGCCGGGCACGATTCAGTTTCCCGGCGAGGCGCCGGACGAGGATTACATCCAGCGAGTGCCGCTGCACCGAACGGGCACGGGCGACGACATCGCGGGAGCGGTGATGTACCTGGTAACGGCGGATTTCGTCACCGGGCAGGTGATTGCCGTTGACGGAGGCAGGTCGTTGGTCTAAGAGAGCGCGCGAAATTTCGCGTTGACGGCGGAGAGAGGGTTGGGCAGGATGCGTAGATTATGATTGCTCGATACTGTGCGTTTGACGATTCGCTGTCGGGCAGCAATTCGGAGACAACAATGATTCGAAGGATGCGATGGGCGATGTGGCTGTTCACGGCGGCGATCCTCTTACTGGCGCTCCTGCCGGCGCGAGCCGAAGCGCAGGACGTCGGCGCGCAGGGAATCGGGTCGCAGGTGCTGACGTGCTCGTCGGATAACGGCCGGCGGCAATCGTGCCCGTCGCAGTACAACCCCATTTCGAACGCGCAGATGATGAAACGGCTGAGCGGCAGCACAGCCTGCACGCAGGGCAGATCGTGGGGATTCGATGCGCGTGCGGTGTGGGTCGATAACGGTTGCCGCGCGCAGTTTCGCGTTTATGGCTGGAGCGGCGGAGGAGGCGGAAGCGGCAACTCGACGACGATTCGCTGCCGGTCGATGGATGGCAGCTTTCGGCACTGCCCGGTGAACGGGTGGGTGCGCGGCGCGGACCTCATGCAGCAGTTGGGAAATGCGAACTGCGTGCAAGGCCGCACGTGGGGCTGGGACAACAACGGAGTATGGGTCGACCGCCAGTGCAAAGCCGATTTTCGCGTGTGGATTGGTGGACGGCCGCACGGGCGATCGACCGTGGTTCGCTGCGAAGCGCAACTCGTGGGGCAGAAGCGCTGCCCGGTGAACGGATTCATCACCGGCGCGCTCGTCGAAGAGCAGTACAGCGGCTCGCCCTGCATTCAGGGAACGAGCTGGGGATTTGATGGCCGCGGAATCTGGGTAAGCCGCGGATGCCGCGGGGATTTTAGGGTGTGGATGAACCAGTAGCCGATTTAGCGGCGACTTCGTGGATTCCGCGCTGGCCGGGGAGCTGTCGCCGCCGGAATTTTCTTACCAGATTCGTTTTACGCCATAGCGGTCAAACGCCGCCTCGTTGCTTACGATCGGCAAGTTCTCGTCCTGCGACTGTGCTATGAGCATTCGATCGAAGGGATCTTTGAGCGGCCCTGACAGAAGCCCCGCCCGAATCGCATGTTCCGAGGATATCGAGAGCAGTTGAAACCCTTCCCGTTCCATGTAGGAAGAAAAGTCGGACGCCAACTCCGCGGCGGTGGGTAGCTTTCCGAGGCGTACTTTGGTGGCAATTTCCCACGCTGAGGCTGCGCTGACAACCACGGAGTTAGACGTATCGGCGATAGTCTTGCGGGCCGCTCGGCTGAGTGACGGATCATCCGAGAGCCACCACAAGAGCGCGTGGGTATCGAGCAGGGCGCGCAAAGCTTAGCTCCAGCGAGCGAGCTCGCTGGCGGGCAGCGGCTCGAAGAATCCGCGGCCCACGCGAAGTTTGCCTTTCAGCGATCCCGGCTGGCGCTTTCCTTTCACTTCTCCGATGGGGACGAGGCGCGCGACCGCCTTCGGCCCGCGCGAGATAATCACTTCTTCCCCCTGCGCTGCTTTCTTGATGAGGCGAGAGAGGTTAGTTTTGGCTTGGTGTACGGTGACGATGGTCATGGGATCCCTTAGCTAACCAAGCTTAGTCCAGTTGGCGGCCAAAAGCAAGCTGGCCCGTAATCCGAGGCGCGATCGGGTGAGGCGAACGGCAGAAACTCCACGGCGGCAATGCGGGACTTTTTGTCGTGAATCATAGACTTCGATGAGAATCCGTTGGTGAGGAGCGGAGAAACCCACGACGAGAAACGGCGCTCGTCGTGGCTACCGGTAAAAGATTCGGTCTAGTAGGCGGCGAGCTTCTCGATGCCGGCGACGATTTTTTCTGTGTTCACTTGCCAGGCTTTGTCGAGATTGGGGCTGAAAGGAATGGCCGGCACGTCGGGGCCCGTGACGCGCATGATCGGCCCGTCGAGATCGTCGAAGGCTTCTTCGCTCAGGATGGCGGCGAGTTCGGCGCCGTAGCCCATCGTCTTTTTGTCTTCGTGGACGATGAGCACTTTGCTGGTCTTGCGAACGGATTCGAGGATCGTGCTCTTGTCGATGGGCGCGAGGGTGCGAATCTCGACCACTTCGACTTCGACTCCGCGCTTGGCCATTTCCTCAGCTGCGTCGAGCGACTTTTGCGTCATGAAGCCGTAGGTGAGAATGGTCATGTCGCGGCCTTCGCGACGAATGGCGGCCGGGCCGATCGGCACGGTGTAGTCGCCTTCGGGAACTTCGCCCTTGGCTTGCCGGTACAAAGATTTGTGCTCGAAGAAAATCACCGGGTCGGGATCGCGAATCGCGGCGAGGAGCATTCCCTTCGCGTCATAGGCGGTTGAAGGCATCACCACTTTCAGCCCGGGCTCGTGCACGAACCATGTAGCGTTTTCCTGCGAGTGATAAAGCCCGCTGCCGCCGCCTGCGCCGCAGCATACACGAATCGTAATCGGGCAGGAGTATCCGCCGGCGCTGCGATAGCGCAGTTTCGAAGCCTGCTGGATGATTTGTTCCACGGCCGGCGTGATGAAGTCTGCAAATTGAATTTCCGGAACGGGCCGCAGTCCCATCATCGACGAGCCAATCGCGGCAGCGACGATGATGCCCTCGGCCAGCGGCGTATCGAGAACGCGCTCTTCGCCAAATTTATCGAGCAGGCCGTCGGTGACTTTGAAAACGCCGCCGGATAGGCCGATGTCTTCACCGAGGATGAAGACGCGATCGTCGCGCTCCATCTCCTGCGAAAGAGCTTCGTTGATTGCTTCCAGCATGTTGATCGTGCGGGCCATGTGCGGTTCGGATCCTTTTTGGCTTCTTTTCGTTAGGCCCAGATATGGTCCGCGAGTTCGGACGCATCGGGAAAAGGGCTTTGTTCGGCGAAGTCCACCGCATCGTTAATTTCCTGGGTAATTTCGGCGGCGATCTGCGTTTTCTTCGCGTCGGTCAGAAGTTTGCGCTCGATCAGCTGCTTCTCGAACGCGGCGACCGGATCCTTCTTCTTCCAGGCTTCCACTTCTTCCTTCATCCGATACTTCGCCGGATCGATTTCCGAGTGGCCGTACCATCGATAGGTCTTGCACTCGAGCATCGTGGGGCCCTGTCCGCCGCGGGCGCGTTCGATGGCTTTTTGTGCGGCGTCGTAAACTTCCAGAATGTTGTTGCCGTCGAGCGAGATGCCGGGGAAGCCGTAAGCCTTCGCGCGATCGGAAAGATTCGTCAGCGCGGTTTGCAGACGCAGGGGCACAGATTCAGCCCATAGATTGTTCTGGCAGACGTAAATGATCGGGAGCTTGTGGACACCCGCAAAATTCAGCGCTTCGTGAAAGCCGCCAAAGCTGGTGGCGCCGTCGCCAAAATAGGAGACGACGACATCGTTGCGGCGAAGTTTTTTGATTCCGAGCGCCACGCCCGTACCGACGTTGAGCTGGCCAGCAATGCTGCTGGCCGGCGTGATGACGTGAAGCTCGGGGTAACCCATGTGCGCCGGTGACGAGCGGCCGCGATCGGGGCTGTCAACTTTGGCGAAAAGCTGGGCGAAGCAGAACTTGAGCGGAACGCCTTTGATGACGTTCGAGGTCCAGTCGCGATGCGACGGCGCGATCCAGTCGTCCTTCTTCAGGCTGAACGAAGTGCCGACGCTGGTGGCTTCCTGACCCACGCCGGAGTAGAAGTTCCCCTTGTATTTGCCTTGCCGGAACAGGATGCGCGCCTTTTCGTCGCACATCCGGCACTTCACAAGCATGCGATACAGATTCAGGTGAAGTTCGTTCGATGGGCTGCCGTTTTTCTCCACCTCGGGCTCCATGACCGCCCGATTGGTTTTCGATGCCATTCTGACTCCTGTGAGAGGCTGCTACTCTCCGAGTTTTCACGAAAACTATAGCACGAAAATCGGGCAGGGGCGCAGAGCGGGTTGGTTCAATTGCGGCTGAACATTACAAGTTCTTAATATTTCACGATGTGGATCGGCCCTCAACCCACTCGAAGCACTCCGTTTGCCAATTTCTCGATCAGTTCGCGGTCGGCGGGCAGGAAATTCAGGCTGGGGAGCGACTCGGGCGGGTGCCAGGCGATCTGTTCGAAGATGAGGTTGCGGACGAGCTTGGGCTCGAGATGCGCGCGAAAGAAGATCAGCTCGATGGGATCTTTCATTTCGGCGTAGCGATGCTGGGTGCGGTAAAGTTCGGCACCGATCATTGCTTTCGCGCCGAGTTCCTCTTCGAGTTCGCGGGCGAGCGCTTGTTCGAGCGTTTCACCCGGCTTTACCTTTCCACCTGGAAATTCCCACAACATGCCGAAGGACGTGCCGCGCTTACGCTGGCAAACGAGAAGTTTGCCGTCGGAGTGAATGAGCGCTGCGACGACCCTGATCATCTGCGCCTCGTTCGTGCGCGCGTGCCGCCACCATAGGCGTCGGAATCGGCGCCGGGATGAATGGCGCGAAATAATTCTTCGGCGCCTTCCATCAGCGGCGGGCCGGGAGTGTTAAGGAGTTCGTCCCGAATGACCACGACGCGGCGCGACTCGACGGCTGGGACGTTTTGCCACGCGGGGTTGCGGAGTGCACTCGCGGGTTTGGAGCGCGCACCGGTGGCGGTCCATGCGAGGACGATGACTTCGGGGCGAGCGCTCGAGACTTCTTCATCGCTCACGCGCGCGCCGGCCGGGACGAGCATGCGTCCGCCGGCAAGATCGACGAGCTCAGCGACCCACGGTGGCGAACTGATGCGCGGACTTGGCCAGGCCTCGCAGTACGCGCTGGGGCGCGGTCTGCTGCGAAAACGCGTCGCGCGGCGCGCGATATCTGTGAATTTGGCACGCATCCGGCGGATGAGCTTCTCTCCTGCGGCGGCTCGACCGATCAATCGCGCGAGCGTACGAATATCGGTGTCGATATCGGCCAGAGAGCGCGGATTGATTGCGAGAAATGCGACCGGCTGTTTCAGAATGCTTTCGACGGTTTCCGACGCGAACGGGACCGAGCCGATGAGCAGCGTGGGCTTGAGCTTCATCACTTCTTCGACGTCCAACTTCCAGCAATCGTCCACGCGCGGGCGGCGGCCCACCGCAGCCACGTCCTTGCACCATTTGCTGACGCCGACAAGTTCGCGGCCGGCGCCGAGCGCCAGCAGGATCGACGTCACATTGGGCGCGAGCGAGACGATGCGCAATCGGCTCGGCGATTTGCCGCGGGTCATGAGTCTCCGATTCTACTTTGAGTGGCGGCCGCGCGAACGGGGAAATCTGCGGGGGAGCTGGCGCGGAAGTGTTGTAGGATGCGCGCGGAGGCATTGGAATGAATCCACGAAATTGGGTGCTGGGGGTTGCAGTAGGCGTGGCGATGGCGTTGACGATGCCGGCGTCGGCAGGCGCGCAAAAGGCGAAGTCGAAAGCGAAGTCGAAGACCTCGAGCTCGGCGAAGGCGACGGCGCAAATGCCGGAGCTTCTGCCCTGGTCGCAGCAGATCACCGTGCGCGAAGGCTGGCTCGTCAAGCGCCACGCGATGCTGCTCGACATGATGCGGCGCAACCACGTGGATATGTGGATCGTGGTGAACGAAGAATTTCACAACGATCCGCTCACCGAGTACGTTGCTCCGCCGCGGGTGTACACGGGCGGGCGCGACATTTTCGTATTTGTGGATACCGGCGCGGGCGGGCTGAAGAAAATCGCGGTGGTCGGATATTCCGAGGAAAACGTCCAGCGGTTCTTCGAGAGCACCGATGACCCCTCGAAGCATCCCGTGGATAAACAGCTGCGCGAACTGTGGGACACCTATCATCCCGCGCACATCGCGCTCGGAATCGACGGCCGGCGCGGCGTGACGCGCAGCCTGACGAAATCGACTTACGACTATTTCGCCGAGAAAATGGGCCCTGACGCGGCGAAGAATTTCGTTCCCGCGCAGGATCTGATCGGCGAATACCTCGCGACGCGCATACCGGAAGAGTTCGACACCTACAACCAGGAAGTGATCCTCACCGATATCATCACCAAGCGCGCGCTTTCGAACGAGGTGATCACGCCGGGCAAGACGACCGTCGGCGACGTGCGCCGCTGGCTCTACGATGAAATGTGGCGCAATCGCGTGGGCACCTGGTTTCAGCCCGACCTGCGCGTGCAGCGCAAAGGAATGCCGTCGGAAAGTTCGCGCGGATTTTTGGCCGTGGCGAAAGAAGAGGTCGTGATTCAGCCGGGCGATCTCGTTCACCTTGATTTTGGAATCTCCTACATGGGCATGAGCACCGACTGGCAGAAGATGGCCTACGTGCTGCTGCCGGGCGAAAAATCAGTTCCGGCGGGACTGCAGAAGGCCATGGACAACACGAACGCGCTGCAGGACGCGCTGATGCTACGAGCGTCGCGGCCGGGCCGCACGGGCGGTGAAGTGTACGACCTGACCATGGCGGAAATGAAAGAGAAGGGAATCGAAGCCATGATTTACAGCCACCCCATTGGCAATCAGGGCCACGGACTCGGTGCGAGCATTGATTTCCGCGCGTCGCAGACCGTGAACCCGACGCATGAAGCCGTGGGACCTTCCTCGCAAGAGCGCCTGCGAAACGGCTCGTATCAATCGATCGAGTTGAACACCAGCACCGCGATTCCCGAATGGGGCGGCCAGAAAATCTACGTGATGGCGGAGGATGATGCGTATCTCACCGACCACGGTTACAAATTCTTTCAGCCGCGCCAAACGGCGTTTTACGTGATCAAGACGAAGTAGTTGCCTTTGGATGGTTGGTCTTTCAGGCAAGGCGGGTGGCCCATCCTTCGCGTTTCCTTGTACGTGGTTTCTAGAATTGTCGGGCTCCGTGAACGGATGATACCACTTG
>JBOGNA010000154.1:0-21997 GCA_050746925.1 Candidatus Acidiferrales bacterium | reverse complement strand
TGCCCGTAGCTTTACGGTTCGAACATTTAGCGCTGAGATCCTTCAGGCATCCTGGCCGGATGCCTTCCCTTCCTGCGTCAGGGCAGGCAGGATGACAACGCTTTAATCCGAGGGAACTATGACGACCACAGGCACGCGTCCGCAGCTTCAGTACCTGCATGATGCGCTCGAAGAGCTGAAGGCGAAGAACCAGTATTTTCATTTGAAGGTGCTGGAGGGCGAGCAGAAGCCCATTGCGACGTTTGACGGCAAGGAAGTGATCAACCTCAGCTCGAATAATTATCTGGGGCTGACGACGCACCCGAAGCTGCGGCGCGCAGCGATCGACGCAACTCGAAAGTATGGAGTGGGCTCCGGCGCGGTGCGGACGATTACCGGCACGATGAAGATGCATATGGAGCTGGAGGAGCAGATCGCGCGGTTCAAGCACGCGGATGCGTGCGTGGTGTTTCAATCGGGATTTGCGGCGAACGCCGGAACCGTGTCCGCGATTCTGGGCAAAGAGGATTTGATTATTTCCGATGAGCTGAATCACGCGTCGATCATCGACGGCTGCCGGCTTTCGCGCGCGACGATCCGGGTGTTCAAGCACAAGGACATGAACGATTGCGAGCGAGTGCTGCGGGAGACGGTGAGCTGGCCGGGGAAGAAGCTGTTGATCACGGACGGCGTGTTTTCCATGGAAGGTGACATTGCCGATCTTTCCGAACTCTGTGCAATGGCGGAGCAGTTTGACTGCATCATGATGGTGGATGATGCGCACGCGTCGGGCGTGCTGGGAAACCGCGGGCGCGGGACGATCGATCATTGCGGCGTGCACGGGCGCGTGGATATTCAGGTGGGGACGCTGAGCAAGGCGATCGGGTCGATTGGCGGATATGTGTGCGGATCGAAGGATTTGATCGAGTTTTTGTATCACCGGGCGCGGTCATTTCTTTTTTCGACATCGCATCCGCCGTCGGTGACGGCGACGTGCCAGGCGGCGTTTGAGCTGCTGGATTCCGAGGCGGGCGAGAAGCTGATCAAGAAGCTGTGGGCGAACACGAAATTTTTCAAGCGCAAGCTGAAGAAGCTGGGATTCAAGACCGGAAAAAGCGAAACGCCGATCACCCCGATCATGGTAGGCGATGCGGGGAAGGCGTTTGAATTTTCACGCGAGCTGTTTGCCGAGGGCGTGCTGGCGATGGCGATCGGGTTCCCCACCGTGCCGGAGGGAAGAGCGCGGCTGCGCACGATTGTGACGGCGACGCACAAGCGGGCGGACCTGGAGCGCGCGGCGGAAATTATCGGGCGAGTTGGAAAAAAACTCGGAGTCGTTGCTTAGGTGTGTGCTTGCTGCGGACGCTGAGATCCTTCGGGCATCCTGGCTGGATGTCCTCCCTTCCTTCGTCAGGGCGGGCAGGATGATAGCGCTTGCCCTCTGTTTAGAAAAATACTCAGGCAGCGACGGGCGCGTAGTGCGGGCGCATGTATTTGTAGAGCGTTAAAACCAGAGCGCCGAGGCCCCAGACGACAACTACGGAAGCCACGAGCATGCCCCAGTAAGGAATGATGCGAATCGCGCGGATGATGGCGAGTCCGAGCGCGAGGCGGCCGAGCGTGGGACCGATTCCGACGCCGGCGCCGAGGATTTTTTCACCGAGCCACGTTCCCACGAAAACCTGCGTTGAATAGAGAGCGATGAAATAGAGAAACATTGTAGCGAAGGCCAGCGGAATCCCCACAATCGTGAAGCAGACGAAAAGTGCGGCGAGCGGGGTTGCGAGAAGGAACAGGACGCCGAGGCCGGACGTGACGCCAACTCTTTTGCAAGCGCCAGCGACATCGTAGAAAAAGCCCGGAGCGATGAGAAGCAAAGCGAGGCCGAAAACGAAACTCGCGCCCCAAAGCAACATTTGATGCCAATAGTAGCGCGGCGAAGTGCGATCGGGCCCGCGCTGTTGCTGAACGAATACGATCGGGCTGCCGAGCTTCGCACCGGATGCAACTTCGGCTGGATTCCTGCCTTCGAAGTGCGTTGGGCCGGCAATTTCAGCGCCGGAGCCGATGGAAAGGCGGCGGCCTTGAATGCGGGCGCTGCCGCCTATGAAACCGTTGATGTCGAGTTCGCCGAGGAAAGCCAGCAGGTCGCCGCCAATGTGGCCGTCGAGGATGGCGTCACCGGCTCCAATCGTGGCGGACCCGTTGATCTTGCCCTTGGGATCGAGAATTACGTGGCCGCTCCAGGACATCACGTTCTTGGCGACAACGCCGGCGACGGTGACAGTTTCACAGGTGGCTCGGACATTGCCATCGACCGTACCGTTGACCAGGAGCGACTGCGCGAGGGCAATGACGTCGCCTTTCACGTGGCCGTTAACGGTGACACTGCGCGAGGAGACGATTAGATCGCCGTCCACATCGCCATCGATAACGGTGCGATCGGCGGCGACGAAGAGATCGTTCTTGATCTCCTGTCCTGCGGGCAATGTGTAGCTGGGGTCGCCGTGCCGCAGTTCGCCGGCAGCGGCGGGGCGAGGAAGAGCGAGTGCGCAGAGGACCGCAGCCATCACGACAGCGTACGTGGTAGCGCGCCGGAAATGGCGGCGCAAGAGCCAGATCACAACGAGTCCCAGAGTGGCCACGGCCATAAATTCCATCAGGCTTCGCATCGCGTCCCATCCTTTCCAGAATGCACCGCTGAAGAAAAGCATCGTGAGCAAATTTCCCTGCGTGAAGCCGGCTTGCGCCGCCTGCGATTGCCAGGGCTCGATGAATCCGTTCCAGACGGTGTACACACCGCCGGCGGCGAGGCCGAGAGCCGTGATCCATCCCCAGGGAGCGGAGCCGCGCTCGGGCGGCGAGATCAGGTGCGCGGGAACGGATTCGTCTTCCGCGGCGAGCGATTCGCGCAGCCAGAAGCCTTCGCTATCGAGCGCGGCGAGAAGCTTGCGGCAATCGGGGCAGGAGGCGGCGTGGGCGCGGACCTCCTGCGAGTGGGCGTCGTCGAGCTGGCGCTCGAGATAGAGCAGCAAGGTCATCTCATCGAAGTGGTTCATCCCATGCTCCCTGCGGCGGCGCCGAGACTGCGTGGGGCGCCGCTTCCTGCTTCGGCCAAAACTTCGCGCAACTGGTGGCGCGCGCGGAGAAGCAGCACACCTACAAACGCGCGGCGGACGCCGAGCGTTTCGGCGATTTCGTCGTAACTCATCTCGGAGTAGTAGCGAAGAACGAGCGCCATGCGGGCGCGGTCAGGCAGCTTCGCGAGGCCCGTGCGAACTTCCTTGCTGCTGTGCTCGGCCTGGAGGCGCTCGAGCTGGCCGGGATCAGGATGCTCGAGCGGCATCGTTTCGATGTCGCCGGTTTCGAGATCCTGGCGGATGCGGCGGCGGCGAAGCAGGTCCCAGCAGTGATTGCTGGCGACTTTGTAGAGCCAGGCGGTGAAAGGGCGCGAGGCGTCGTAGGTGCCGAGTTTTTGGCGCACCTTCATGAAAATTTCGGTGGTAGCGTCCTCTGCATCTTCCGGTGTGGGAAGCGCGCGGCGGCAAAAGCGAAACATCGCCGGAGCGTAACGGCGATAGAGTTCGCCCCAGGCCTCGGAGTCACCGGCCCGGACATTGGAAAGCACTTCCGCCAGTTCCGCGGCGCTCATCTCTCCGGTGATATTTCGTCTCTCCATGGGTTAATACGCAGAGGCCAGGTTGAATATTACACAAGTGTTGCAAATCGATGGGCTTGCCTCGGGCCCAAGCCGCGGCGGACGGGCTAGCGATGGAGCTGCCGCCAAAGCCTGGCGGCGGGGAGCTAGCGCGCTTGGGGATCAGGGTAACAAATACGGTTGAGGATTTGGAATGCTTCGAAAATGGGAACGGCTCAGCGACCGTGGGGCCGCCGAGCCGCGCGCTTTCTTTCAAGCATCACTCTAGAAAAGAAGCGTCAACGCAAACTGAATGCTCCTTTGGCCGCCGCCGCCGAGTACGGGGTTGCCGAGCCCGACATCCGAAGTGGCCGTGAGGGGAAGGAATCCGACGCTACGGCCGGTGGTATCCACCCCGGCTGGGAATTGTCCGCTGCGATTCGGTGCCGTGTCGGCAAAAAACGCAACGGCGAGCGGGTTGGCGAAGTTGGGATGGTTCGTGAGATTGAAGAAATCGGCGCGGAATTGCAGTTTAAAGCGTTCGGTAAGAGTTGTGATCTTGGCAATTCCCAAATCAAAATTCCGGTAGTCCGGACCAAGGAGAGCGTTGCGTCCGAGGGTGCCGAAATGCCGGGTACCAGGGATGCAGCTGTCGGCGAATCCGTCGCCTCCCGAAACCGGATAATCGCACGGTACTTTGAAAGAGCTCAAATCGAGAAACTGTGCGGGAGTACTTCGGTTGTAAATGGGAGCAGCCACGATGTCGGGACGGTCGAAAAATTCACCGCTTCCGCTATAGTCATCGGTGAAGTTGTAATTCATGCTGAATGGATGACCGCTCATTAAGGTGAGTACTCCAGAAGCAGACCAACCCTCTCCCATACGGCCGATCTTCTCCCATTTAGGAAATTCATAGCTTGAAGCCCAGACAAAGCGCTGGCGAACGTCAAAGTTAGACGGTCCCTTGTCACCCTTCGGGTTTGTGCTGTCGTTGGGCATAGCCGCGTTCGGCACATAGTCCTGGCTGTCGCTGGCATCATCAAGCGAGTGAGACCACGTGTAAGAAATCTGGTGGGTAAATCCGTGCCAATTCCGCTGCGTCAATGACACCTGCAGCGAGTTGTAATTTGATGTAGCGCTTGATTCCAGTTGGTTGAGGTAGAACGGTGCAAACGGCTCGAGTGGACTCATGGGAGTAGTGAAAGCGGTGCGCGGGACGTCGCCGTCGTTAATGCAATTGCAATCGAGATCCGCTGCCGTGATCTGGGCTTGTGTTGGCTGGTTGATGTCGCGCAAACGCAAAAGTTTGCGCCCCGCAGAGCCCACATACCCAACTTGCAGCACAGTCCCACGGGTGAGTTCCTGTTGCACGTTCAGGTTGTAATTGTAAACGTACGGTGTCCGCAGATTCCTCTGAATCGTGGAGGCATCTGAGGTGACGTCTCTCACGAAAACCGGGACGCCCGGAGCAATCGCGGTGGGGTCCGACGGCGGTTTTAGGACCGTAACCGGCGCCGATCCGGTGGGATTGTAAGCGGCTCCGGCGTTGAATGAGTTCTCATAAATCTGGCCGGTGAACGCGTCCTGGGAGAAGTCGTCGTAGAAAACGCCCACACCGCCTCGAACCACTGTGGTGCCTTTGCCAAACACGTCCCAGGCGAAACTGGCGCGCGGGGCGAAATTGTTGAAGTCCTTGTTGTAAAGCGGACTCCTGGCGACAAGGCCAAAGGGCAGCGACGGATCGTAGGTGGTGAGCAGACCATTCTCGGCGTGAATGACTCCAAAATAGTCCCATCGAATGCCGAGATTCACGGTGATCTGGCTGGTTACTCGTATTGAATCTTGAAAGTAAAGTCCGTCATTATTCTGACGAGCCTTTCTGTTGGTGTCACCAACAATCTGGCGGCTTGAGAACAGAAGCGTGCCGGCGGGTATTCCCGTCAGAAAGTCCGACAATTGATCGAACACCAGAACGCCGCGCCTGCTGAAATCATTGAATGAATCGACCGCGGTCCGGCGGAACTCGTAACCCATCTTCAGATCATGGCGGTTGAGCTTCCAGGAGTAATTGTCGAAAAACTGCCAGTTCGTGTCCACGCGATTACGCGGATTCGAAAATGGCGAAGAGCCCAAGAAGGAGAGCTGTCCGAATCGAATCGTCGGCAATCCGAAATCGGATCGGTCGGTCACTTGGTTGTCTAGACCAATCGTCGCGTTGGGATCTCCAAATACCCGGGCATCCCCGGAGAAGAAACCCTGCCGATACCGGTTCCATCCAAATCGGGCTTCATTGACCTGGGTTGCGGAAGTTTCTGTCACCAGACTGATGGAGACAAGCTGAGTGCGAATCGGCGAATTTGTATTCGTGTTGGGAAGATTGTTTCCACCAGCCAAGCCCAGCGGAAAGCTTTGATTGCTGTTGCCGAAGAAATATCGCCCGCTAAGCTGGTTGTGAGCATTGATGTCATGATCGATTTTGACGATCATGCTATCGGCGTTGTTATATGCCGGAGCAGCGTCCGCCGAATTGAAACTTCCGGGGGCAGCGCCAACGATATTGGGCAGCGGCCAGACGTTATTTCCACCCGAGCACCCGCCATTCGTATTGCACAAATTGAACAGATTTTGAATAACCGGGTTCACGACGCCGGTGGGCTGATTGTTGATGCACGCGATGATAGTGGTGTTGCACTGAGTCGGATCACCACCCGGAATGGCGGCGATGGCTTGCCTGAAGTCGTTTGCCGCTGTTGCATTGTTCATGTCGGAGCTATTGAGAGTGGGCACGACGTTGAGGGAGGTAATCGCCAGCCCCTCACGCTGTCCTTCGTAGGCCACATAAAAAAACGTTTTGTCTTTGGCGATAGGCCCGCCGAGCGACCCACCAAACTGGTTGTTACGGAACGCGTCTTTCGGTTCGTCGGTCGTGTTGAAGAAATTTCTCGCATTCAGTACGTTATTTCGAAAGTATTCGAACGCGCTACCGTGAAGATTGTTCCCCCCGCTCTTTGTCACGATATTCACGACGGAGCCCGAATTCCGGCCGTATTCCGCCTCAAAATTCGACAGAACTTTCAGTTCGCTCACGGAATCCAGTGGCAGCACCGTGCCCGGAGTTCCGAATACGCCGCCCTGGTTGATTGCAGGCAGATTGCGGTATCCGTCGTTCATGTCGGTGCCGTCGAGCAGGAAATTATTCGCGCGACCGCGGTTTCCGTTTGCACTAAAGAGGCCGAACGAGCCTGGCGAATCGCCGCCGCCATTGGGTTCACCGGTCGCCCCGGGGACCATGATGAGCATCTTGGTGTAGTCGCGGCCGTTAATCGGAAGATCTTCGATTTGCTTGTCTTGGAAGGTCCCGCCTAGATTGTCATTGGTTGTCTCTATTTGCGGCAGGGTGGCACCCTCAACAATCACCTGCTGGTTGATTTGGCCGGGCTTTAGCGTGGCGTCCACTCGCCGCTCTGAGGCTACGTCCACCCGCACGCCGGTGGTGACGGATTTCTGAAATCCGCTCAATTCAACCGTGACGGTGTAGGTGCCGATCGGCAACTCGGGAATCAGGTAGCCGCCATCGGTCGTTGTATCGGTGATGCGGTCGATGCCCGTGTCGACGTTGTGGGCGGTCACTTTGGCGTTGAGGATCGCGGCGCCGCTTGTGTCGGTGACCGTGCCTAGGATCGTGCCGCGGAATGTTTGCGCGGAAGCGGGTGCGGCACTCAGCGCGATCATCGCCAGTGCAGCGCAAATCAGTAGACCGCGTACGCCCCAACTACGCAGTTGCGTCATATCTTGTTCCTCCGAGCTGCGAAGATAAATGCGGAATGCGGGATGGGGAGCAGACGAAAAGATAGGCGCTCGTGACGGTCGAATCCCTTTGCGCCCATTTCTTGCAGAACGACATCGCCCTCAACCCCCGAAAAATCGATGCAATAGCTATAAGCGCACGGACTGAGAGAGTCAAGCGCACATTCTCGATAGGGCTACCTGCCGTGGTACCCGGCGCCGCGGAGCGCGCGGCTTTCGTCTGCTATACTCGCTCGTTCGCGCTCCGCCGCTTGAATGCCTGAGCCGTGCGAGTCGTTTCAATCGCGCAACTCCCAATACCGATGCCTGCTGATCAACCAAAACGACTTTTTCTGATCGACGCGATGGGATTCATCTTTCGCGCGTTCTACGCACCCATGCCGATGCGGATGCGAAGCGCTTCGGGGATCCCCACCAATGTGCCGTACGTGTTTGCGAACATGGTGCGCAAGCTGGTGAAGGACTGGAAGCCCGACTACCTCGGGGTGGTGTTCGACGTCTCCGCGCCTACTTTCCGCGACAAGCTCTTTGCCGACTACAAAGCGCAGCGCCCGCCGATGCCGGAAGATCTGGCGGTGCAACTGCCGTTCGTGCGGCGCTACTGCGAGGCGATGCGGCTGCCGATGCTGCAATACCCGGGCTACGAGGCCGACGACGTGATCGGCGCGCTCGCGAAGCAGGCGGAGAAAGAGGATCTCGACGTTTACATTGTTACGAGCGACAAGGACATGATGCAGCTGGTGGGCGGGCGCGTCCTGATGCTGAACCCCGCGAAGGGCGATCTGCTGATCGACGCGAAAAAAGTGGAAGAGCTGATGGGCGTGCCGCCCAGCCAGGTTGCCGACGTGATGGCGCTGATGGGCGATTCGATCGACAATATTCCGGGCGCGCGCGATCCGAACGAAAAACCCGCGCCGGGCGAGCGCCGCAAGGCGGGGATCGGCGAGGTGGGGGCGCGGCAGTTGATCCAGCAGTACGGGAGCGCAGAAGAGGCGCTGAAGCATGCGAGCGAGGTGAAGCGGGCGAGTTATCGCGAGGCGCTCGAGAGAAACGGCGAGTTCGTCAGGCTGAGCAAGCAACTGGCGACGATTCCGACCGATGCGCCCGTGCCGCTCGTTCTCGACGAGCTGAAAATGCCGCAGCCGGATCTCATCGCGCTGCGCGAGCTTTTCGGGGAGCTGGGATTTACGTCGCTGCTGCGCGAATTCGCGCCGGTGGGAGACGAGCGAAATACGGATTATGCGGCGCTCGATTCACACGTGGCTCTGAAGAAATTTCTCGACGCGGTGCCTCGCGATCGGGAGACGGCCGTCTGGCTGACGCTCGATGCCGAAGAGCCGGACGATGAGGGCTTTGGCACGCGCGTGCTGGACGTGGAGGTGTCCGCGAAGGCCGGCGTGGCTCGCTCTGTTGCGAACGACGTGCAGAACAAGGCGCTTGGGGCAATGAAAGAGTGGCTGGCCGATGCGAAGCGCGCGAAGGTGGTCCACGATCCGAAGCTATTTCATTTACTGGCTGCGCCGGATTCGACGGGGGATTCCGGAGCGGTGGCGGGCATTCGGGACGCCACGATTCTTTATTCGTATCTGCTGCGGCCGACGACTGCGAATCATGGTTTTGCCGAAGTGGTGCTGCGGCATTTGAACTGCACGCTTTCGGGTGCGGCAGGCGAACGGGCCGATTTTCTGTTGCGGCTCGCGTCGATTCTTCGCGAGGAAGTGGAAAAGCAGGGCTTGCTTCCGCTCTACAAAAAAATCGATTTGCCGCTGGCGGCGGTGCTTGCGCGGATGGAGGCGGTGGGAGTTCGAGTGGATCCGAAGGAACTCGAGCGCATTTCCGCGGAGATGCAGAAGGAAATTACCGCGCTCGAGAAGAGCATCTACGAGCTTGCCGGATTTGAATTCAAGATCAATTCGCCACAGCAGCTTGCCGAAGTTCTTTTTGACCGCCTCAATTTGCAGCCGCCGCGCAAGAGCCGGATGAAGGCGCGCTCGACCGCCGTGGACGTGCTGGAAGAGCTCGCGCTTCTACACGAAATTCCGAAGAAAGTGCTGCAATACCGCGAGCTAACGAAACTGAAATCCACCTATGCGGACGTGTTGCCGCGTCTGATTCATCCGCTCTCCGGCCGTCTGCACACGCGGTTCGACCAGACCGGGACCGCGACGGGGAGACTGAGCTCGGCAAATCCGAACCTGCAAAATATTCCAGTGCGCTCGGAATTGGGTCGCGAGATTCGGGCTGCGTTCATCGCTTCACCGGGTAATTTGCTGCTCTCGGCGGATTATTCGCAAATCGAATTGCGAATTCTGGCGCACCTTTCGAAGGATCCGATTCTGGTGGAGGCGTTCCGGCGCGGCGAAGATATTCATTCGCGCACGGCGCAGGAAGTATTTGACGTGGCGCCGTTCGCGCAGACGCGCGAGCATCGCCGCGTGGCGAAGGTGATCAACTTCGGCGTGATTTATGGGCTGTCAGCGTTCGGCCTGGCGCAACAACTGGACATCGACACGAAAGAAGGAGCGAAATTCATCGCCGCGTATTTCGAGCGGTATAGCGGCGTGAAGAAGTACCTCGATCAGCAGATCGCTGAGACCCGCAAGACCGGCCATACGAAAACGCTTTTCGGGCGCGTTCGCGAGATTCCCGAAATCAATTCGCCTCAGCCGAATATACGCGGCTTTGCGGAACGCACCGCGATGAATACGCCGATGCAGGGCGCTGCTGCGGATCTAATCAAGCTCGCGATGATCGAGCTGCACCGGCGGCTGGAAGACGGATTCAAATCGCAGATGATTCTGCAGGTGCACGACGAGCTTTTGTTCGAAGGCCCCGAAAAAGAAATTCCGCGGCTGCAAGAACTGGTAAAGAAAGTAATGGAGGGGGTGCACGAGCTGAGCGTGCCGATCGTGGCGGAAACGAAGGTGGGGCCGAATTGGCGCGACATGAAGTGATCGTGTTTGGCGTGCTGCTTTTTGCGCGTTCGTTGTGCTAGATTTTTTCTTTCGACTGAAATTGCGGAGCGAGGTGAAAGATGGCCGATCATCCAGAGGGTTTTCTGCGGCTGGTGAAAGAAGCGAAGACGCGCGTGAAGGAAGAGGACTACCGCGAAATCAAGAAGAAGCTCGACGCGGGCGAGAAAATGGTGATCGTCGATACCCGCGAGGACAATGAATGGGCGCGCGGGCACATTCCGAATGCAGTCCATTTGGGAAAAGGTGTGATCGAACGCGACATCGAGAAAGCGATCCCCGACAAGGAAACGACGCTGGTTCTGTACTGCGGCGGCGGGTATCGCTCGGCGCTGGCGGCGGATAATCTGCAGAGGATGGGTTACCGCAACGTGATTTCGATGGACGGGGGCTGGCGCGGGTGGACCGAAGCGGGCTTTCCTACCATTCGTGACTAGTCCAAACCATCTGAATCGCTTCCCAAATGAAAATTGGCTGGGGCGGTTGGACTCGAACCAACACCGTCCTCATTAACAGTGAGGTGTCCTACCAATTGGACCACGCCCCAACCGCTTCGCCTTAATTCTAACTGCACCGCGCCGCGATTCGAAGCAATCTCGTGAAGGTTTCACGAGCAGAGATATCCTCCGTTTCAATTCTCGAAGAGGCGATGCCCGCGCAGAAGCGCGAGCGATCCGGACACAGCGACGAAGCTTAGGAGTCCGGCTATTGGTGGCGGCTCACCGAAAGCACGTTTCCGTCGGGATCTTTGAACCAGGCGACCTTGTCTCCTGAAGGAGCCGTCCAGATGCCCAGTTCCTGATTTTGAATAAACGGGTATTTTTCAAACGCGACGCCCCGACTTGAGAGCCACTGGACGACGGCTTCCATGTCCTGCACCTCCCAGCCAAGAATGGTGTACGGGGCTGGAGCGAAATCCTTGGCTTTGCTGATTCGAATCATCGTTGCGCCGGCTCTCACTACCAGGGCAAACGCGTCATCGCTTACAAATTGAAATCCCAGCTTGCCCTCGTAGAACTCTCTCGCTTTCTTTGAATCCTTCGTGGGAACGAATCCAATGATCTTGCTGGAAGCCAACATGGTTTCCTCCTTCGGGATGCTCGGTCGCGCGGCCGAAACATACCATCTGTGATCGGATTTGTGCTGTTCGGTTCCGGCGCGGACGTCCGGTTTCGCACACTCTTGTTGCGCTTGCACGGGAATCCGCGGCCCAACTGCTAACCAGAAATATGCTCGCCGCGTCTGACTTTCCAATCGCATGAGTCTGCTTTGCCCTGCCTGCGGAGAGGGCGAACACGACAGGGAGTTCGCGTCATGGAATGGTTCCGGACACAACTTACGCAGGTGCTGCGGAGGCTGAGCCGCGCGCCGCTGTTCACGGCCGTGACGCTGCTGACGCTCGCAGCGGCAATCGGAGCGAACACCGCGGTGTTCAGCGTGCTCGAAAGCGTGCTGTTGAAGCCGCTGCCCTACCCCAAAGCGGATGAGTTGGTGACGGTTTCTCATAGCGCTCCCGGCATGAACATCAAGGATCTCGTTACCACCGGACCGGCAAACTATTTCATTTATCGCGACCAGAACACGGCTTTCCAGGACATCGGAATGTACATCGCGGATTCCGTCAGCGTCACGGGCAAGGCCGAACCCGAACGCGTGAGCGCCTTGCGAGTGACCGACGGCATGATTTCGATTCTGGGCGTTTCTCCTGCACTCGGACGGCAATTCAATCGCCAGGACGACGCGCCCAGCAGCCCGGATACGGCCATGCTCACGTATGGGTACTGGCAGCGCAAATTCGGCGGGGACCCTTCGATCGCCGGCAAGACCATTCAGGTGGACGGCAAAGCGATGGAGATCATCGCCGTGCTGCCCCAGAATTTTCACTTCCTGGCCGAAGCAGATCCGGCGGTGATTCTTCCCGTGCAGTTCGATCGCGCCAAAACAAATCTTGCAGGCTTTGTTTACCATGCGATCGCGCGGCTGAAGCCCGGAAGAACGGTGGCCGACGCCAATGCGGATGTGGCGCGAATGATTCCCATCGTTCTTCGCAGCTTTCCGATGCCGCAGGGATACAGCATCACGTTGTTTGAGGGCGCGCATTTTGGTCCGCTCGTCCGCCCGGTGAAACAAGATGTGGTGGGAGACGTAGGCAAGGCCCTGTGGGTGCTAATGGGCTCGATCGGCATGGTTCTCTTGATTGCTTGCGCGAATGTAGCCAACCTGCTGCTGGTGAGGATCGAGGGACGGCGTCAAGAGCTTGCGATTCGGACGGCGCTGGGCGCGAGTTGGCGGCAGATCGCTTCCGAGCTGCTTTTTGAGAGCGGCGTGCTGGGATTCATCGGAAGCGCGCTCGGATTGGGACTGGCCTTCGTGCTGTTGCGCGCACTCGTCGGCATGGCGCCGAAGGGCCTTCCGCGAATTCATGAAATCGGAATCGATGGTCCCGTGCTTCTGTTTACGCTGGGGCTCTCGTTGCTCGCAGGCCTGCTCGTCGGTTCGATTCCCATCCTCAAGTATGCGCGAACGCAGTTGAGCGCCGGACTGCGCGAGGGCGGGCGAGGCCAAAGCCAAGGCCGGCAGCAGCATCGGGCGCGAAACGTCCTGGTGGTGGTGCAGGTGGCGCTGGCGCTGGTGCTGCTGGTTTGCTCGGGGCTGATGGTCCGAACTTTTATCGCGCTGACGCACGTGCAGCCCGGCTTCGCGGCGCCGGCGGAACTGCAAACATTCAGTTTGTTCGTGCCGAATTCGGAGGTGCCTGAGGCGGAGCGGGTGACGCGCCTTTACGAAGAAGTTCTGCAGCGCGTCTCCGCGGTTCCGGGAGTGACTTCGGCGGGCCTCTCCGCCACGATTCCCATGGACGGGCGCGAGGAAGGCATCGGCGACGAACCGCTCTACGCCGAGGATCACAACTACCAATCCGGGCAGCTGCCGCCGCTGCGACGCTTCAAGACGATTTCGCCGGGATTTCTCGCCGCCATGGGAACGCCACTGGTCGCCGGCCGCGATTTCACGTGGGCGGATACTTTCGACCAGACACAGAAGGTTCTCGTATCGGAAAAACTGGCGCGCGAGTTGTGGCAAGACCCGTCCGCAGCCTTGGGCAAGCGCGTGCGGGAAGGCGAAGCATACAAGTGGCAGGAAGTGATCGGAGTGGTCGCCGATGTGCACGATGACGGCGTCAATAAGGAACCACCGAGCTCGCTCTATTGGCCGATCGTGAGGAGCGATTTGGGCGAGCGCGCGAGACCGGCCCGATCTTTGACGCTGGCGATTCGCAGCCTCCGAGCCGGAACGGAAAGCCTGATGAAGGATTTGAGCCGGGCGGTGTGGTCGGTGGATTCGAATCTTCCGCTTGCCAACGTTCGCACGGCGGATTATTTCGTGAATCGGTCGCTGGCGCGCACGTCGTTCACGCTGATGATGCTGGGAATCGCCGGCGGGATGGCGCTGCTACTGGGAAGCGTGGGTGTATACGGTGTGATCGCCTATTCGGTGTCTCAGCGGACGCGCGAGATCGGGATCCGCATGGCGCTGGGTGCGCAGAGCCTGCAATTGACGGCGATGTTCGTCCGCTATGGGCTGCTGCTGACCGCCATCGGTATCGCCTGCGGTTTCGGGGTTGCCGCAACGCTCAGCCGAGTGCTGTCTTCCTTGTTATTCAAAGTGAGTCCGCTCGACCCGGCGACCTACGCGGCCGTGGCTCTGGGGTTGATAGCAACGGCATTGTTCGCTAGCTATTTGCCTTCCAGAAGGGCCGCCAGGGTCGATCCGATCGAGGCGCTAAGGTCAGAGTGACTGTCGAAATGCGGAGCAGGAAATGTGCAAACACCTCCGCCGCCGATATCAGAGGGGTAGGAGATAAGGGGAGCGGCGGAAGGTGACCAGAGGAAGGAAGCCGGCCCAGCCCTCAATCCCCGAAGGGATTCTCGGCTTTCCTCCCCCTGACCCAAATAGCTATCGCACGCTGCAATCCAAACTAACTTACTGAAAACAAATGCTTTCAGAATCACCTGATGCGTAAAAAATCCAAGCCTCCCGGTAAAATATCCGAAGGAAAATCTTCGCCACTCATTTCGCCCCCTTTCGCTTTCACAATCGCGTTCCTGCCTTGACCTCGATAGCAGCGCTTGCTATGTTTTAAGATTACTCTGGGCGCAATCTACCCATTGTATGCGGCACGCCGCTGTAGGGCGGCCCGGCACCGGTCACGAATCGAAAATGGGTCTGAAGAAAATCGTCATCCGCGGCGCGCGGCAGCACAACCTCAAGAACATCAGCCTGGAGATTCCCCGGAACTCTCTCACCGTGATTACGGGCCTCTCGGGTTCCGGCAAATCCTCGCTCGCATTTGACACTCTGTACGCCGAAGGTCAGCGGCGGTACGTGGAGTCTCTTTCCGCCTATGCCCGCCAGTTCCTGGACCAGATGGAGCGCCCGGAGGTGGATTCGGTGGAGGGCCTCTCCCCTTCGATCGCGATCGAGCAGAAAACTACCACGCGATCTCCGCGCTCGACGGTGGGAACGATCACCGAGATTTACGACTACCTCCGTGTGGTTTACAGCGCGATCGGCTCGCCCCACTGCCCCAAGTGCGGTCTGCCCATCACGCGGCAGTCCACCGAGCAGATCGTGCAGTCCGTTCTCGCGCTCAAGCCCGACGACCGGATCATGGTGCTCGCCCCGGTGGTTCGCGGCCGCAAAGGCGAATACAGAAAGGAGTTCGAGAAGTACGCGAAGGACGGATACGTACGCGCGCGCGTGGATGGCGAGCTGAAAAATCTCGACGAACCGATTCCGCTCGATCGCCGCAAGAATCACACGATCGAAATCGTGGTGGACCGGCTGCTGCTGAAGAACGGGATCGCGCAGCGGCTCGAGGAATCCATCGAAACGGCGCTTCGGCTGACGGGCGGACTGGTCACGATTTCGGTGGTGGGCGGCGAGGAGCATGTGTATTCGGAAAAGCTGGCGTGCCCCGACTGCGGAATTTCCGTTCCGCAGCTCGAGCCGCGATCGTTCAGCTTCAATTCCCCATACGGAGCGTGCCCCGAGTGCCACGGATTGGGGTCGAAATACGATTTCGATCCGTCGAAGGTGATTGTCGATTGGTCGAAGCCGCTTTTCGAAGGCGGCCTAGGTCCGGGTTCAGCCTCGACGTTCGTCCAGCGGACGATGAAACTCGCCTCGGTGGCGCACGGGTTCGATCTCAATACGCCATTCGAACAATTTTCGCGAAAAGTTCAGAACTTGATTCTTCACGGCAATCCTGCCGATGGAAGCGGAGAGAAAGGATTGAATTTTCAGGGTGTGATCACGCACCTCGAGAAAAGTCTTTCGGAATCGAATTCGGATACCTACCGTGAATGGCTCACACAATACATGTCGCCCGCGCCTTGCGCGGCATGTAATGAGCGCCGTCTGCGGCCGGAAAGCCTCGCCGTAAAGATCGCCGGGCTTTCGATCGCCGATTTCACCGCGCTGCCGCTTACCGAAGCGCGCGCCGCGGTGGACAAAATTCGCGGCCAGCTTACGTTGCGCCAACGCAAAATCGCCGGACGCCCGCTGACGGAAATCGCCGAGCGGATCGATTTTCTGCTCGCCGTGGGCCTGGGGTATCTCACGCTGGAGCGTTCGGCTGCAACTTTGTCGGGTGGTGAAGCGCAGCGCATCCGCCTGGCCACGCAAATCGGGTCGCGCTTGCGCGGCGTCCTCTATGTTCTCGACGAGCCGTCGATTGGCCTGCACGCGCGCGACAATGGGCGCTTGCTCAGCACGCTGGAAACCTTGCGCGACCTCGGCAACACGGTGCTTGTGGTGGAACACGACGAAGAGACCATTCGGCGAGCGAATTACGTGGTGGATCTTGGGCCGGGAGCGGGAACTGCCGGTGGGTATCTCGTTGCCGTCGGACCGCCGGAGGAGATCGCAGCGAATCCGGCGTCGCTCACGGGCCAGTATCTCTCCGGCCGCGCGAAAATTGCAGTTCCCGAATCGCGCCGCGCGGCGAACGGAAAAGCAATCACGATTCTAGGCGCCCATGGGCACAACCTGAAGAATATCGACGTGACGTTTCCGTTGGGACTGCTGACGGTGGTGACCGGAGTTTCCGGCTCCGGCAAATCGACGCTCATCAACGACATTCTGTATCGCGCGCTCGCCGCCAAACTCTATCGCTCAATGGAAAAGCCCGGCGCGCATCGCGCGATCACGGGCATCGAACACATCGACAAGGTGGTGCAGATCGATCAGGCGCCCATCGGCCGGACTCCTCGTTCCAATCCGGCTACGTACACCGGGGTATTCGCGCCGATTCGCGAGCTGTACGCGATGCTCCCGGAATCGCGCGAGCGAGGATATCGGCCGGGCCGATTCAGTTTCAATGTGAAGGGCGGCCGCTGCGAAGCCTGCCAGGGCGACGGGCAGCGCCGCATCGAGATGAATTTCCTGCCGGACGTTTACGTGACGTGCGAGGTGTGCCGTGGGAAGCGCTACAACGCCGAAACGCTTTCCGTCCGCTTCAAGGGCCTTACGATCTCCGACCTGCTCGACCTGCCGATCGAAGAAGCGCTGAAAGTGCTCGAAAACATTCCCGCAATTCAACAGAAGCTGCAGACGCTGGTGGATGTTGGCCTCGGTTACATTCAGCTTGGCCAATCGGCCACCACGCTCTCCGGCGGCGAAGCGCAACGCACGAAACTCGCGCGCGAACTTTCCCGCCGCCAGACCGGGCGTACGCTGTATATTCTCGACGAGCCGACCACCGGGCTGCACTTCGACGACGTTAAGAAATTGTTGGATGTGCTGAA
Organism: Candidatus Acidiferrales bacterium; assembly: GCA_050746925.1. GTDB lineage: Bacteria > Acidobacteriota > Terriglobia > Acidiferrales > UBA7541 > Palsa-295. The sequence goes on along the minus strand of JBOGNA010000154.1, from coordinate 4,796 downwards.
TCGCCTGGTCACGCTCGGCAATACGGTGCTGATCATCGAGCACCATCTCGACGTCATTAAGCAAGCGGACTGGATCATTGATCTCGGCCCGGAAGGTGGCAATGAGGGCGGGCGGATTGTCGCGCAGGGAACGCCCGAGCAGGTGGCCCGGGTGAAGAAGTCGTTCACCGGGCAAATTTTGGCCCGCGCGCTCAACGCTGCAAACGGCAACGGCGCCAGCTCCAAGAGCGCTCGTTCGAGCTAAATGCGCTGTTCGCACGTCTGATTATTTACGAGAATGATTTCCGACGATCAAAACCAACTTCCGCCCGAGGAATCTTTAGCACCGGCGGCCGAGCCGCCGCCCGCTTCGCAGGTAGCTCCTGATTTCGAAGCGGCTCCGCTCCAACCTGCGTTCGCAGAAAGTGAAGATCCCACTCGCGGTCTCACCCAATTCCCAGAAGATCTCCGCGCACCGTGGGGTTGGGTCGATCTTGCATTCTTTGCGATCATCGCATTCCTTGGGACGTTCGTAGTCAGCCTGATCCTGGTATTCGGCTTCGCGTTAGTGCACCCCCAGTCCGCCGCGAATCCGCCTTCCTTGAGCGAGAAGAGCGTGCTTGTAATCTTGAGCCAAACGGTTCTCTTACTGGCGCTCCTCGGTTATCTCTTCGTGCAGATGCGAGTTCGCTTTGAAATGCCGTTCTGGCGAACGATTGGCTGGCGACCGCTCGAGACCGGACAGATTCCTCGCCGCGCCGTTTATCTCAGTCTTGTGCTCGGCGGCTTCGTTCTTTCTCTCTTGATTCAGGTCGCCTCGTCGGCATTTCAAAATAAAACCAAAGTGCCGATTGAATCGTTTTTCCAGGACCGGCGGAGCGCTTTCCTGCTGATGCTGATGGGAGTGCTGGTCGCACCCCTGGTGGAGGAAACGATCTTTCGCGGGTATCTCTATCCGGTGCTGGCGCGAAGTTTTGGAATACGCAGCGGCGTGGTCGTCACCGGAACGCTCTTTGGGCTTCTCCACGCGCCGCAGCTATGGGGCGCGTGGGGCCAAATCGCGCTTCTCGTGGTGGTAGGAATCATTTTCACGGCCGCTCGCGCGCTCATGCGCACCGTCGTTGCGAGCTATCTGCTGCACGTAAGCTACAATTCCTTCCTCTTCATCGCTTTTTTGGTTGCTTCGCACGGCCTTCGCCAACTGCCCGTCGGTCCATAGCGAATGTTGCCGCGCGCTCACGCGGGATCGCGTGTGCGGGGGAAACCGGGCCTGTGATACTCTCGCGGCGATTTTTGGCGAAATCCTGGGATGGCGGAGAGATCTGGAATGGGAATGAGAAGACTTCGGTGGGGCGTTGCCGTTGGAGCAGGCGCCATTCTAGCTGTATGCGCGATGGTCTGGAGTGTCGGGGTGGCGGCGCGGGCGCCGCGGCGGCCGGGACAGGCTCGAGAGAATGTGGCGTTCAGCTCGCTGTTTGACAAGACGGATGTGATGATTGCGTTGCGCGACGGGGTGAAATTGCATACGGAGATTTACGTGCCGAAAAATGCGACGGAAAGGTTACCGCTGTTTTTGACGCGAACTCCCTACGGTCTGGGTGATGACGACGCGGGATATTCGCATCTCCTGGGGCTCTACCACGAGATGTTTGCGGATGGCTATATTTTTGTGATGCAGGATATTCGCGGGCGGTACGGATCCGAGGGGCAATTTGTGATGGGACGGGCGCCGCGCGATCGCAAGGATGCAAAGTCGATCGATGAGGGGACGGACACTTACGACACGATTGACTGGCTGGTGAAGAATGTTTCGGGGAACAATGGGCGCGCGGGGCAAGCGGGAATTTCCTACGACGGGTGGCTGACGGCGATGTCGTTGATCGAGCCCCATCCGGCTTTGAAAGCGGTGAGCGAACAGGCGACGCCGGCCGACATGTTCCTGGGGGACGATTTTCATCACAACGGGGCGTTCCGGCTGAGTTACGGATTTGAATACGCGGCGATGATGGAGACGGGGAAAACGAATTTTCAATTCGAGTTCGACAAGTACGACACGTTTGAGTGGTATCTCGGGCTGGGGCCGCTTTCGAATGCCAATAAGTTTTATTTTCACGGAACGCATCCGACGTGGAACGATTTCGTGGCGCATCCGAACTACGATTCGTTCTGGCAGAAGTTGGCGTTCGCTCCGTATTTCAAGGATGTGACGCTGACGGTGCCGAATTTGAACGTGGCGGGCTGGTGGGACCAGGAAGATTTCTGGGGGCCGATGAAGGTGTATGAGCTTCTGGAGAAGAACGACACGAACCACAAAAACTTTGTAGCGGTGGGGCCGTGGAATCACGGCGGTTGGGCGCGTCCGGACGGAACGAAGCTGGGGAATGTGGATTTTGGGAGCAATACGAGCCTGTATTTCCGCGAGAATATTCAGGCGCCGTGGTTTGCGTACTGGTTGAAGGATAAGGGGACGCTTCCGCTGAAGGAAGCGATGACGTTTGAGACGGGCGCGAACAAGTGGAGAATGTGGGATGCGTGGCCGCCGCGGGAGGGCGCGACGGCGCGAAAGCTTTATTTTCGCGGCGACGGGAAACTTTCGTTCGACGCGCCCGGGGATCGCAGCGACGCGTTTGATGCTTACGTTTCCGATCCGGTGAATCCGGTGCCCTATCGAACGCGTCCGGTGGAGGAAACATATTCGTCGGGGAGCCGCTGGTTTACCTGGCTGCTAGAGGATCAGCGATTCGTGCAGCAGAGGCCGGATACGCTTTCGTGGGAGACGGAGCCGCTTGCGGAGGACGTGACGGTGGCGGGAGATATTGTGGCCCATCTTTTCGCTTCGACCACGGGAACCGACAGCGATTGGATCGTGAAGTTTATCGACGTGTATCCGGAGCGATATGAGCCGGACCACAAGATGGGCGGGTACGAGCTGATTATTTCGGATGAGGTGTTCCGCGGGCGATTTCGGAAGAGCTTTGAGAAGCCAGAGGCGATTGTCGCGGGCGAGGTGACGCCGTTTACGATCGACCTGCATACCGCCGATCACGTGTTTCAGAAGGGGCACCGAATCATGGTGCAGGTGCAAAGCACCTGGTTTCCGGTGATCGACCGAAACCCGCAGAAATTTGTGCCGAATATTTTCGAAGCGAAGGCGGAGGATTATCAGAAGGCGACGCAGAGGATTTGGCGGACCGTCGAGCATCCGTCGAATGTTGAGATTCCGGTGGTGAAGTAGCGGCCCGGATGCTAGCGAGGGCAGTGGCGCCCGGTGCGGGGCTGGGATTCTTCGTTTCGCTGAGAATGACATCGGGTACGAGGAGAGCAATGATGAACGTGAGCGTGAATATAAATATGGTTACCACGGCGTTTGAGCTGCCCGGATATCGTGTGGTGAAGACGCTCGGGTTGGTGCGGGGAGTCACCGTCCGGTCGAGAAGTATTTTCGGGACGATTGGAGCCTCACTGGAAACGCTGGTGGGCGGGAATATTACGTTGTTTGAGGAGATGTGCGAAAAGACGCGGGAAGAGGCCCTGGAGTTGATGATGCAGCATGCGATGGAGCACGGGGCGAATGCGGTGATTGGAGTGCGGTACGATGCGACGGAAGTGATGCAGGGAGTGACGGAAGTGCTGGCGTATGGAACGGCCGTGCAGGTGGAGCACGTGGCATAGTTTAGTGGTGAATTTCGCTTGGGAGCAGGTTCGTGGCGAAAGCCTGCGATCAAGGATCCTTGATGGCGCGCAAGGTTTGCGCGGAATAGAATGCGCGGTAGAGGGGAGTTGCAAGCTCTTATAGGGAGGAGCATTCATGATGGCTGGGCATGATAAGCGAAATCGAGGATGGCGCGCGGGCAGCCTGTTCGTGCTGGTGGCGGCGCTGGCGCTACTTACCTCGGCGAGTGCGATTGCAAGCGCAGCGCCAAAGACCAAGACGGAGACCGTGGAGTTCAAGAGCGGGGATCAGACGATCAGCGGATTCTTGGCTGAGCCGGATGGGGCCGGAAAGCATCCGGCGATGATTGTGATTCATGAATGGTGGGGATTGAACGATTGGGTGAAGGAGCAGGCGGAAAAACTGGCGGGCGAGGGTTACGTGGCGCTGGCCGTGGATTTGTATCACGGCAAGACTGCAACCGATCCGGCGGAGGCGCATGAGTTGATGCGCGGATTGCCGCAGGACCGGGCGCTCAAGGATTTGAAGGCGGCGTTTGATTTTCTGGCGGCGCGGCCCGACGTGAAGGAAGGAGCTGACATCGGTGTGATCGGATGGTGCATGGGAGGCGGACTCGCGCTGCAACTGGCGGTACACGAACCGAGGCTGCGGGCATGCGTAGTGAATTATGGAGCGCTGCCGACGGATCCGGGCGACCTGCAGAATATCGGCGCGCCGATCCTGGGTAATTTTGGAGCGTTGGACCGAGGAATTACTCCTGACGACGTGAAGGCGTTTGAGAAGTCGATGACGAAGCTGAAGAAATTTGTGAATCTGAAAATCTACGATGATGCCGGGCACGGATTCGAGAATCCGAACAATACTCAGGCGTACCGGCCGGAAGCGGCCGAAGACGCCTGGAAACGAACGATATTGTTTTTGAAAACGGTAGTGAAGTAGGACGCCCGCGACAGCAAATTGCAAGATGAGTGAGTGACCCTGCGCTTCGACCCGATTTCCTCGCTTACCTTCTGAGTGTTTTGGAGTCAATCCTTCCGGTAAACCGCTGGTCTGGACCTTACTATGAAAAATATTGCAAGCCTGAGGCGAGGTTCGTGTGGATTGCGATGCCTCGCCGTCGCGACAGGGTTGACCTCGATTTGGC
>JBOGNA010000153.1:0-52708 GCA_050746925.1 Candidatus Acidiferrales bacterium | reverse complement strand
GATCATCGCCGCGCTCGAGTCTGTCGATTGTGGATTGTGAGCCGAGCAGCTCGATCATCTTCGCCACCTGAAATTTCTCGGGATAAAGGCGATGCAATGCCGACGCAATTTCAAGTCCCATGAGCACGGGCTGGAACGCATCCCTGTCGCGCACTTCGATCGAGATGCCGTTGCAGACTTGCCCGCTATAGACCCCGCTGGAAGGTGTAAACTGCGCCGCGGCGAATTGCACTCCCGGCACTGCCCCGCGATTCAATTCCGCGAGCAGCGCGGGCGAGTCGATCGAGGGTGCCCCGAACAATTCGAAAGGAGTGGGTGTTCCTCGCCCCACCGATACGCCGCCAGCCTGCAGAATCTCGACACCCGGATACAGAAAGTTCGCGCGAAGGGTGCGCAGTGCGGGCGATGGCGCGATCCACGCCAATCCCGTCATGTCAAAGGTGTCGCGCCGATGCCAGTCCTCCATTGCAACCACGTGAAGATCGGCCCCGATTTTGTCCTCCGAGTTGAACATCTGCGCCAACTCGCCCATGGTCATCCCATACCGCACCGGCATCGGAAAGTAGCCGACGAACGAAATTCGATCACGATCCAGCATCGGCCCTTCTATTTTGTCGCCGCCAAGCGGATTCGGCCGGTCGAGCACAAAAAACGCAATGTGCTGATGCGCCGCTGCTTCCATCGCGTACGCCATGGTCGTGATGTACGTGTAGAACCGCACCCCTGCATCCTGAATGTCGAAGACCAGCGTATCGAGACCATCCAGCATTTCCGTCGTGGGCCGCCGCGTAGCTCCGTACAAGCTGAAGACGGGCAAACCCGTCGCCGCATCGGCCTGATTCGCAACGGTCGCGTCAGCGGTTCCCGCGATTCCGTGCTCCGGGCTGAAAATTCTCACAAGTTTCACGCTTTCGGCGCGCGCCAGCAGGTCAATTGTCCGGTGTCCATACAAATCGAGCCCCGTCTGATTGGTGATCAAGCCCACGCGTTTTCCGCGGAGCGACGCAAACTTCTCCGCTTCCAGCACGTCGATTCCGGCTTTCGTATGATCCGTCGGTGCGGCAGGCCTACGGTTAGAGCTGAATCCCGCAACAAACACGGCGGCGCCGGCCACGAAGGAGAAAAATGTGAGTAAACGGAAACGAAACATGGGCTGGGAGGTTCGGTTGTGCAGCATGAAGCCGTGTGCTATATACAGCCGCGGGATGCAGGCGTCAACATGGAACGCCCGAAACGCTTCGTTGCTGACACTCGGGCTTTCTGCGATAGCCCTGCTCCTTCTCATGACACCTCCCGCTCGCTCCCAAAAGCCCTCGCCCACTAAGACCCGCTCATCCACCGCCAGCCCAGCTTGGGTCGAATCCACCCTGAAGAAAATGAGCCTGCGCGAAAAGCTCGGCCAGCTGCTGATGCCCTACTATTTCGGCGTCTTCACCTCCACCGAAAGCCCGGCATACAAGGATTTGCTTCATCAGGTGGAGGACAATCATGTCGGCGGATTCATCATCGGCACGATCCGCGGACCGCTCGGGATCGAGCGCAGTCAGATCTATCCCACCGCCGTGATCATCAACGAGCTGCAAGCACACGCTAAAATCCCGCTGCTGATAGGCGCGGATTTCGAAACTGGCACCGGCATGCGTCTCGATGAAGGGACCAACTTCCCATCCGCGATGGCGATCGGCGCCGCGGGCGATCCCAAGCTCGCGTACACAGCCGGAAAAGACACCGCGCTCGAAGCTCACGCCGCCGGCATCCATTGGATCTTTGCTCCCGATGTCGATCTGAATGACAATCCGGCCAACCCCATCATCAACATCCGCTCTTTCGGTGAGGATCCGCACAAGGTCTCCGAGTTCGCTACCCAATTCATCCGCGGCATCCAGGAAAATGGCGGCCTCGCAGCCGCAAAACACTTTCCCGGCCACGGTGACGTGAGCGTCGATTCACATCTTTCGCTTCCAGTCGTTCCGGATGATCGCAAGGAGCTTGAGGGCAACGAGCTGGTGCCATTCCGCGCCGCGATTTCGGCGGGCGTTGGCTCGATCATGCCCGGACATCTGGCCGTCCCGTCTCTCGAGCCCGACGTCACAGTTCCCGCTTCGCTTTCGCGCAACATCCTCACCGGCCTCTTGCGCGAAGAAATGAAATACCGCGGCCTGATCGTCACCGATGCGATGGATATGGGCGGCGTCACATCGATGTATCCGCCCGGCGAAGCCGCGGTTCGCGCAGTAGAAGCCGGCGCAGATGTCGTTCTCCAGCCGCCGGTTCCCGACGCCGCTTTGGCTGGACTCGAGCGCGCGGTCAGGTCCGGCCGCCTCGCCGAAAAACGCATCGACGAATCGGTCCGCCGGATTCTTCAGGCCAAAGCGCGCCTCGATCTCGACAAAGATCGCCTCGTCAACATCCCTCGCGTCAATCAAACATTCGGCCTGCCGAAATTCGCCGACGACGCACAACATATCGCCGACCGGGGTGTCACGCTCCTTCGCAACGCCGATCAACTCGTGCCGCTCGACGCGACGCGCCCATTGCGTGTCTTGCTCGTGTCGCTCTCGTCCGACCCGGACGCCTATCCCGGCGCGGCGATCGAAAGCGAAATCCGCTGGCGCGTCGATTCGCTCAAAGCTCTTCGCGCCGATACGCAATTCGTCAGTGCCACTACCCTGAAGCTTCCGCCGCCGGACACCTACGACGTCGCGATCGCCGCCCTTTTCGTGCGCGTCGCCGACCGCAAAGGAAATGTTGCCTTCCCCGAAGACCAGCGCGCCTTCGTGGACAAGATGCTCGCCTCCGGAAAGCCCTGCGCAATCCTCGCGTTCGGCAGCCCGTACTTGATCAGCAGTTTTCCTAACGCGAAGACCTGGCTCGGCGAATTTTCGACGAACGACGTATCGCAACGAGCCGCCATCCGCGCGCTCTTCGGGCAAGTGACAATTGATGGCCATATTCCCGTGACAGTTCCCGGCACTGTAAAGCGCGGCGAAGGGCTGCGTACGGCAGCAAATCCGATGACTCTGCAGCCGGCGTCCGCATCCATGTCATCTCGCCTCGCGCCTGCGATTGCTCTGCTCGACCGCGCCGTGGCCGATGACGCATTCCCCGGGGGAGTGCTTGCGGTTGGTCTCAAGGATCAGCTCGTCACCCATCCGTTCGGCAAATTCACGCGCGACGCAAAATCGCCCCTCGTAAACGCCGACACGATCTACGACGTCGCGTCGCTCACAAAACCGATCGTCACGACCACTTGCGTGATGATTCTCGTGCAGCACAAACGTCTCGATCTCGATGCACCTATTTCGCGCTTGCTGCCTGAATGGAAATCCGCGGCGAAATCCGATCCCGATCCTGCCTGGCGCTCGCGCGTTACCGTTCGCATGCTGCTGCTTCACAATTCCGGTCTGCCTGCTCATCGCGATTTCTACAAGGATGCCAAAGGACACGACGCCATCCTCGCTCGCGTACTCGCCGAGCCGCTCGTTCACGAGCCCGGCAAGCAGATCGAATACTCCGATCTTGGCTTCATTCTTCTCGGGGAAGTTGTCGAGCGGCTCACCGGCGAATCTCTCTCTGAGTACGCGCGGAAAGAAATCTTCGGCCCGCTTGGTATGAAGGACTCGCTGTTCAATCCCCAGCGTGTGCTTCGCGCCCGCATCGCGCCCACTGAAAACGATGTGACCTATCGCAAGCGCCTGATTCAGGGCGAAGTCCACGATCAGAACGCCTGGGCGATGGGTGGTATCGCCGGTGATGCTGGCTTGTTCTCCACAGCGCGCGACGTCTCCATTTTCGCTCAGATGATTTTGAACGGCGGCATCTATGCGCACCATCGCGTCGTCTCGTGGTCCACGATCGCCGAATTCACAGCGCATCAGCCCTTCGGGAATTCCACGCGAACTCTGGGCTGGGACGTGCCGCTCGACCCCGCTGCCACCGGCCGACATTTTTCGTCGCACAGCTTTGGCCACTACGGCTTCACCGGCACTTCCCTATGGATCGACGTCGATCGCGATCTTTTCATCATCTTGCTAACGAATCGCGTGAATCCTTCAGTCGAAAACATCAAGATCCGTCAGGTCCGCCCGGCCCTCCACGACGCGATTTTCGAAGCATTGGGCCTCACCACCACGCCCTCTTCCTCCCGGTAGTTTTCATGTCATATCGCACAACCAAGACCGTTGCCGATTTCGAACTATGCAGATCATCCCGGTATAATCGAAATTCACACTGAGGCGCTGATTTGAAGCTTGCGGGAACCGAAAAGACGAATCCGCGCTCGCGCGGGCTCGACAAGAGATCGACGCTCGAAATTCTGCGCGTGTTGAATCGTGAAGATCAGCGCGTGGCTCTCTCGGTCCGAAACGAACTCCCGCAGGTTACGCGCGCAGTCGATGCAATCGTTCGTAGTCTCGAGCGTGGCGGAAAGCTGATTTACGTTGGCGCGGGCACAAGCGGCCGAATCGCTGTGCTGGACGCTGCCGAGTGCCCGCCGACGTTTGGCACGCCGGCGAGAATGGTGCAAGCGTTGATGGCAGGAGGCACGAAGGCGTTGCGCGGCGCCGCAGAAGGCGCAGAGGATTCTTTTACGAGAGGCGCCCACGATCTCGCAGCATCCGGCCTCGCGAAAGGAGACGTGGTCGTCGGCCTTGCCGCGAGCGGGACCACGCCCTACGTTGTCGGCGCGCTCAAATTCGCGAGGCGCCACGGAGCGGTCACCGTCGGCGTGACCTCGAATTTGCACTCGCCTCTCGCGCGCACGGCGCAAATTGCAATCGTGCCGCAGACGGGCCCGGAAGCGATCGCTGGCTCCACGCGCTTGAAGGCGGGCACCGCACAGAAACTGGTGCTCAACTTGCTCTCCACCACCGCGATGGCGCGCCTCGGAAGGGTTTACGATAACTGGATGGTGTACGTGGCGCTCACAAATCAGAAGTTGCGGCAACGCGGCGCGCGGATTCTCGAGGAAGCCGCTGGCGTAAGCGCGTCCACTGCGGCACGCGCTCTGCGGCAAACGGGACACAATCTCCCCGCCGCGCTCGTCATGCTGAAGTCCGGCGTGACAGCGCACGATGCCAAGCGAGCGTTGGCAAATTCGGGTGGCAACGTGCGCCGCGCTCTCGAAGCTGCCAGTCTGCACGGCACTCGCAGAAAGGCTCGAAGGAAATAGAATGGACCGCTTCAAAATACAGGGTGGACGCCGGCTCGAGGGCACCGTCCAGATCAGCGGCGCAAAAAACGCCGCACTTCCCGCAATGGCCGCCGCCCTGCTCACCAGTGAGCCCGTTCATCTGCAGAACATCCCGCATGTTCGCGACATCATCACCATGGCTAAGCTTCTGGCCCACATGCGTTGCCGCGTCGAGAGTCCGGATATCCCGCCGAGCCAATTTATCATTCAGGCCGAAAATGTTTCGCACGCCGAAGCGCCCTACGATCTCGTCAAGACCATGCGCGCTTCGGTGCTCACGCTCGGCCCGCTCATCGCGCGATTCGGCTATGCCCGCGTTTCGATGCCTGGCGGCTGCGCCATCGGTGCGCGTCCGGTGGATTTGCACATTCAAGCCCTCGAAAAACTGGGCGCGGAACTTTCCGTGGAGCACGGCTATGTAGAAGCCCGAGCCAAGCGCTTGCGGGGAGCTACGTTCCGCTTTCCAAGAATCACAGTCACCGGAACTGAAAATATCCTCACCGCCGCGGTGCTGGCCGAAGGCGAAACCCTTCTCGAAAACTGCGCCCTCGAACCCGAAGTATCGGACCTGGCGGCCTTGCTCACAAAAATGGGCGCGAAAATCGAAGGTGTCGGCACCCCGACCCTGCGCATTCAGGGCGTCGAACGGCTGCACGGCGCCTCTCACGCCGTGATTCCGGATCGCATCGAGGCCGGCACATTTCTTGTCGCCGGAGCAATCACGGGCGGAGAACTTCTCCTGACAAATTGCGACCCGGGCCATCTCGGCGCCATCATCGAAAAGCTCCGCGAATGCGGCGCCGAAATCCGCTGCGAGGGTACCCACTCGGTCCGCGTCAAGGCGGCAAAAAAACTCGTCGCCGCCGACATCACCACAGCGGAATATCCCGGCTTCGCCACCGACATGCAGGCGCAGTTCATGGCCCTCGCTACGCAGGCAGAGGGCGTTTCACATATCCGCGAAACGATCTTTGAAAATCGCTACCTGCACGCCAGCGAGATGTCCCGCATGGGAGCAAACATCGTGGTGGACGGAAATCTCGCCGTCGTCTCCGGACCCACTCCGCTCAGCGGCGCTCCCGTCACGGCATCCGATTTGCGCGCCAGCGCATCTCTAGTCCTGGCGGCACTCGTGGCGGACAACACAACCTACATCGACCGCGTCTATCACATCGATCGCGGCTACGAGCACATCGAAGAAAAGCTCAGCGATATCGGTGCCAGCATCGAGCGCGTCACCTGATGTGCTGCCACCGGCGACCTGCTTCCGGGCACACCACGTTACAAATCGTCTTCCTGCTGCTGGTTTGTTGCGCCTGCGCTCGAGCACAGAAATCGCAAGATGCACGGCACACTGCCCCATCAGGCCCGCATCCTCAAATTGAAATCGAAAGCCCCCGGCCTGCGTCACACAAATCGCACAAAAAAGACCCGGCCGGCCCGGCCGTGCAGCTCAGGTATCGAATACTGCCCGGCACTACTGGCGTCACGGCCGCGCGCATCGAAGTTTGGGACCGGCCGGAACTGCTCGCGACGATTCCCGTGCGCGTTGCGAAAACCGGTGAAGTCACGTGGAGTGATACATCGGCGCCTTCACCCTCACGCCTCGATTTCGCGTTGAACGATCCCGACGCCCCGCGCTCGTGCCCGAGCACCTGCACCGGCTCGAATCCACCTCTAGAAACATCAGCTATCACCGTGGCAGGCGACGATGTGCCACCGTCCTTCAAATCCGCTCCCATCCGCGTCCGTGCGGAAACAGAAACCATGTCGCTCGAGCTCGACGGCAGCTTTTTCACTGCCAGCACCAAAGTCCTGCTCGCGGAGCCCACTCCCAACAAAAACATCTGGAAAGCGTGGGAGTTCCTCGCCGTTGAATTCATCGACGCCACCAAGATTCGAGTCACAATCCCGTGGTCGTACCTGGCCTCTCCGCGCAAGCTCGTCCTCCGGCCATTCAATCTCGACGAAGTCGAGGCCGCTCAAGGCAACGGCTTGCCTCTGAACGGCACCGAGCAGAAGGCTCCGGCAGGTGGGGGCGCTCATGAAATTATTTACGTAGCCGCCCCGGCAAGCCCCGTATTGACGAGCGTCGAGCCGTCTCGGCTAGCCGCAAACGCCTCCGAGCGTCAAGAAGCCACAGTGGTCCTGCACGGCAGCGGATTCACGGCGAAGAGTGAGGTCGTCCTCGGCGTCGATCCACTGGCCAGCAGCGCTTCGCTCCATCCGCCGCTTGTAGTTGCATCGAAGTTCGTTTCGCCGTCGTCCCTCGAAATCCGCATTCCGTCATCCCAACTCAGATACCCGGACCTCGCTCTCAGCAAATTCGGTCCAATCCGCGTCTGGGTGAAGAATTCCGATAGCGGCCTGCAAATCTCCGAGCCTCGCGATATTCAAATCGCACCGACAGACAAGCTTCCCGCCGCTCCCCGCCCAGGAGAAATTCTCGCAATTTCGCCTAGCCCTCTGCCGGTCATCGCTCCGGACGGCCCTCCAGCAGTTGAGGTCACTGTGGTCGGCAAAAACTTTCGATCGAACGACACCATCACCGCCAGCGCCGATGAAGGTCAAAAAACAAGACTCTCCACTGAGTTCATCTCGCCAACCGAGCTACGCGTTTCCGTTCCACGTGCCGTCTGGCGCGACCACCGCGTAAGCTATCGATTCGTCATCGTCACGCCCCAAGGTGAGCGTGCCACGGAGCTATACGAAGACGAAGACGCCCCCGAGCCCGAAGCCGAATCGACACCACCCAAATAAAAAGGGAGACGATCGCTCGCCTCCCTTGGCCTCAGCCCGACAATTCGAAATGGCTAGCCGGCCGCCGCTTCCGGCTTCGGCGCCTGCTTGTCGCGCTGCTCGCGTAGCACGGCCTTCCGGCTCAGCCGGATCTTGTTGCCCTCGATTGCCAGCACCTTCACTAGAATTTGATCGCCTTCCTTCAGTTCGTCGCGCACCGAACGAATCCGCGCTTCCGCGATTTCGCTGATGTGCAGCAGGCCATCGGTTCCCGGGAAGATCTCGACGAAAGCTCCGAACTCCGCGATGCGCACCACCTTGCCGAGATACGTCTTGCCGATCTCCGCGGTGGCTGTCACGTCTCGGATCATTTTCAACGCGTCTTCGGCCGCGGGTCCGTTTGCCGCGAACACGTGCACCTTGCCGTCATCCATCACGTCGATCTTCACGCCCGTCGCTTCAATGATCGACCGGATTTTCTTTCCGCCCGGCCCGATCAAATCGCGAATCTTGTCGGTGGGGATGCTGAGCATGTACAGGTGAGGTGCATATGTGGAAATCTCGGCTCGTCCCGTCTGCAGCGTGGCATCCATGATGTCGAGAATTTCCAAACGCGCCTTCCGTGCCTGCGCTAGTGCCTCGCGCATCATCGAAATGCTAACGCCGGACACTTTGATATCCATCTGCAGCGCCGTAATTCCCTGCCGCGTTCCCGCCACTTTGAAATCCATGTCGCCGTAGTGGTCTTCCGCGCCCGCGATGTCGGTCAGGATGGCGTATTTGTCGCCTTCCACGACCAGCCCCATCGCGATTCCCGCACAGGCCGATTTCATCGGTACGCCTGCATCCATCAACGCGAGCGACCCGCCGCAAACCGTCGCCATCGACGACGATCCGTTCGATTCCAGAATGTCGGACACAACGCGCATCGCGTACGGAAAATCCTCTACCGGCGGCAGCAGGTTCGCAAGCGCTCGGTCGGCTAGTGCACCGTGACCGATTTCGCGCCGCCCCGGCCCGCGCAGGAATTTCACTTCGCCCACAGAAAAGGGCGGGAAATTGTAGTGCAGCATGAAGCGCTTGAACGCGTCGTCCTCGAACAGCAAGTCAAGCCGCTGCATATCCTCCTTCGTCCCCAGCGTCGCAGTGGCAAGCGCCTGCGTCTCGCCGCGGGTGAATAGCGCCGAGCCGTGAACGCGGGGCAGCACTCCCACCTCGCACGTGATCTGCCGGATCTGATCGAACGCCCGCGCATCCGGCCGGCGCTTCCGCAGCAGCATATCGTCGCGGAAGATCCGCTCGCGCAACCGCTCGAACGCGCGATAAGCAAGTTTGTGACGCTCGTCATCATCCTCGGGAATTGATGCTTTGATCTCCGCCTTGATCGCATCCACCAGCCCGTAGCTCTCGCTCTTCGGATGCTTCGCCGTGTCGAGCGCGTCGCGCAGCCGGTCGCCGTACTTCGACTTGATCTCGCTATACAGCGCTTCGTCGAACGCCGGCGGCTTCACCGTCACTTTCTCCGGATTCACGCGCTTCTGCAGCTCGCGAATCGCCGCCACGATCTTGCGAATTTCGGCGTGGGCGAATTCCAGAGCATCCACCACCGTTTCTTCGGACACTTCCATCGCCCCCGACTCCACCATCACGACGGCTTCGTCCGATCCCGCAACCACGAGGTTCAGCAGGCTCGTCTTCTGCTCGGCCACCGTCGGGTTCACCAAAAGCTTGCCTTCGATAAATCCTACGCGCACCGCCGCAATCGGCGTCGTAAACGGAATCTTCGAAATAAACAGCGCCGCGGAAGCCGCCGTCAATCCGATCACGTCCGGATCGTTCTCGCTGTCCGCCGAAAGCACCATCGACACGATCTGCGTCTCCGTGGACCATCCCTCCGGAAACAGCGGCCGCAACGGCCGGTCCGTCAGCCGCGAAGTCAGAATCTCGCGCTCAGAAGGCCGTCCTTCGCGCTTGAAGAATCCTCCGGGAATTTTGCCCGCCGAATACGTGTATTCGCGATAGTCCACCGTCAGCGGGAGAAAATCCTTGTCGGTCGCCTTGCTGTCCATGCAGGCCGTCGCCAGCACCACCGTATCGCCATATCGCGCCACTACTGCGCCGTGCGCCTGCCGCGCCATCTTGCCCGTCTCAAATGTCAACTTACGTCCGCCTACCTCGACGCTTACTTGTTCAAACATCACTTCACATCCTTCGCGCCCCGATTCGTCGGGAACGCCATTTCAGATACGAGAGTTTGCTCTCGTGGAAAAATTCGAAAAGGAAATCAGCGGCGGGGGGAAACAGCTCAACAAACACACTTCAACGTCCCGACCCTGTGGGCCCCCATGGCGCTCAACTTCTTCGGCCCATTCTGAGGTTTCTGCGGTGGGAAATGTGCGGCCCGCAAGGCCGCCCGGGTAAGCGCTACTTACGCAAACTGAGTCGTTCCACAATCTCGCGATACCGATCCGGGTCGCGGCGGTTCAGATAGTCCAGCAGCCTCCGCCGCTTGTTGACCATCATGATCAACCCGCGCCGCGAAGCGTGATCCTTTGCATGGGACTTAAGGTGTGTGGTGAGGTAGCTGATGCGTTCGCTCAACAACGCAATCTGCACTTCCGGCGATCCCGTATCCTTTGGATGCGTCCGGAACTGCTCGATAACCTCTGCTTTCGCTTCCATCAGCTCGCCCCTCCCCCTCTGAAAAGCCGTGCCCTACCTTCTCTCTATATCCTCTTCGACACTAAAAATCGTAGCACAACGGATTCGCACCGCAAAGGTCTTTTACAGTGATTCCTGTAGTTCCGCCCGCCAGTTTCCGGTACGTTTGCTCAAGCATTCGCTCCCAGCCAGCCGATTAGCGAACGCTACGAGCCCCGCAAGCACACACCTGCTCTGGCTATCACACGCCGCAAAATCCAATTCTGTCATCCTGAGCGCAGCGAAGGATCGCATCTTCAATTTCAAGCGCCGCGCAACCACACACTTCAGCTCTTGCCATTCTGAATCAGCGACAAAAACTCGTCCCGCGTCTGCTTATTCTCTCGAAACGCCCCCAGCATCGCGCTCGTCACCGCCGCCGAATTCTGCTTCTCCACTCCGCGCATCACCATGCACAGATGCCGCGCCTCGATCACCACTCCCACGCCTTCTGGCGCCAGCTTGTCCTGAATCGTCTTCGCGATCTGGCTCGTGAGCCGCTCTTGAATCTGCAGCCGCCGCGCATACATATTCACCAGCCGCGCGATTTTGCTCAGCCCCACCACTTTCTTATTCGGAATGTACGCTACGTGGCATTTTCCGAAAAATGGCAGCAAGTGGTGCTCGCAGAGGCTGTACACCTCGATGTCCTTCACCACCACCATGTTGTCGTAGCACACGCTGAACATGGCGCCGTTCAGCAGCTTCTCCGGGTCCTGCCGATATCCGTTCGTCAAAAATCGCAGCGCCTTCTCGAATCTTTCAGGAGTCCGCCGCAACCCTTCGCGATTCGGATCCTCGCCCAGCAGCGGAATCATCTTCCGGACAAGATCCGCAATCGTCTCCTCGCCGGTCACCGCCGGAATCTCAATTTCCGTAGCCTCACCCATTTTCCCTCCGCTCCTCATCATCGCGTTACTCTCCAGCTTCGTCCCTATTTGGCTCTGTGATCCTGAGGCCGTCGCGGAGGCCGAAGCATCCCCGCTCCTATCCCGGCGCGATCAGCCCACATTCTTTTCGTCCCATAACCGATGCGTTGTCATCCTCAGCGCAGCGAAGGATCTCAACGTATGCTCCGGGACGATCCCGCTTTGATCTCTCCGTCCCGCCATACGACCGCTTGTCATCCTGAGCGCAGCGAAGGATCCCAGTGCTCAATTCGTGTTACCGGCAGCCCACACGCGCTACTCGCCGCCGTACTCAAAGCTATTCTTACTCGTCTCCTCGATCCGCACCTGCTGAAGCCGCGCCGCCGGAATCCTCTCAAGCCGCCGGTAAATCTCGCGGCAAAGGTTTTCCGTCGTAGGGACGCTCGCCCGAAACTCCGCTACCTCTTCATTCAAATACTTGTGATCGAACGGCTCAATTACCTCTCGTCCCACAAACGAATCCAGGTCGCCGAGATTCGCGATCATCCCTGTATCCGCGTCAACAGGTCCCGTCAGCGTAACTTCCACCGCGTAATTATGCCCATGCCCGTAGGGATTATTGCACTTGCCGTAGACTCGCTGATTCTCCGCCTCGCTCAGCGCCGTCGAATGCAATCGGTGCGAAGCCGCAAACCGGTACCGCCGCGTAAGCGAAATCTTCATCGGTGCGCGCCGCCGTCCGCCGTACAATCCGCAAACAAATCCTCCGACTCATACAACCGCACGCGGTCCAGTTTTCCCTGTCGTATCTGCGGCTCGAGCAATCCCCAGATCACCGCCGCAATGTTCTCGCACGTCGGAATTTTGCCCGCCAGTTCCGGCACCTCGTAATTCAAATGCCGGTGATCCATCCGGTCCACCACCTCGCGCTGCAAAATATCTTTCAGCTCCTTCAAGTCCAGCACCATTCCGGTTTGCGGATCCGGCTCGCCGGCAATCGTCACCTCGAGCGTGTAATTGTGGCCGTGTCCATGCGTGTTGCTGCACTTTCCGAACACGCGCCGATTCTCGGCCTCCGAAAAGTTCGGATTCTGATAAAAATGCGCCGCCGAAAACTCCACCTTCCGCGTAATCCGTATCATCGCTTCCTTTTACAATTCATGGCGCATTGGGCGCCCCGGCAGGATACGTCCGGCCCTTCCAGACCACCTGTCCGAGAGTATTCTTCCACCAGGATGCAATCAAAACGGCGACGTACAAACCCACCGCGGGAACGTAATATTGGATGAATCGCGCGGGATAGCGATTCCTCAAAAGCTCCCTCCCGTAGCGCGCCATTCGAAAAGTCAGAAGCAGCGACACGAGCAGCGCAAGGAACGCCCAATCTACGTGCCCGACCCGCCATCCATACGAGATTAACCAACCGACAATCAAAGTCCCAACGATCGGGCATACTTCCACTAGTTCCCTGGCTACCGACGCCGCCGTACCGCCGGCCAACGGATACATATTCTTCGTCCACCCGTGCCACATTGCGCCGAAACTTCGATACATCCTTGTCCGTACAACTCCCGCCGAAGCCGTGAAGTAGATTCCGTACTTCGCATCTTTCACGTTTCGCGCCAAAACTACATCTTCCAGAATTTCCCTGCGAATTGTGGCATGGCCTCCCAGGTTCTCATAAACCTCGCGCAGCACCAGCAGAAACTGGCCATTCGCGGCGGCATCTGCCAGAGCCGGATCATTCACTCTTGAAAACGAAAACCGCTCCGCGAGCCGGCAATACACAAACGGAATCAGCGCGCGCTCCCACCAAGTCTCCATCTCCTGCTCGGGCGAATAGGACACCAGCACGGCCTTGTGCTCCTCCGCGTCCGCCAGCGCCCTCGTCATCGCCCCCGGCAAGTGAAACGTATCCGCGTCTGTAAACAGCAGCCACTCCCCCTGCGCCGCTGCTGCTCCCACCGCCACCGCATGATTCTTCCCCACCCACCCTGCCGGCAATTCGCCCGCCTGCAGCACCTTCAACTTCGGTACTCGCGCCGCAAGCTCCGCCAAAATCGCAGCCGTCCGATCCGTTGACTCGTCATCCACCACGATGACCTCGCCAACCTCCGCCTGCGCCGCCACGGACTCAACCGCTCGCGCGACCGACGCTTCTTCATTTCGTGCCGGAATAATTGCTGTTACCAAAGGCTCCTTGGCTTGCAAAACGAACCGGACAGGTAGCCGCGACGAGCGCCCTCTCTCGTCGTGGGTCTTCGTCTTGAGGCGTCAGTGGCACAGGCACTCAAGTTCACGCTGAGGAACCAAGAGCCTATGCGCCTCATTCCCGACACACCCGATTCGCGAATCCCTCACAACGCTGTATTATAGTCCCCGGACACATCCTTGAAACGCAAACTCAACACCGCTCTGGTTCTCGTCTTCATCGCTGGCCTGCTCTACATGTTCGCCCGCGCCGACTACCGCCAGGGCGAACCCAGTCTCCGCGGCCAGCCCGAAAAAGACTTCGCGCTCACTCTCGACGGCAAGCCCACTCGTCTGTCCGCCCTGAAAGGCAACGTCGTGCTCCTCAATTTCTGGGCCACCTGGTGTCCTCCTTGCGTTGACGAAACCCCGTCTCTCAACGCCCTCCAGCATCGGATCGCCCCGCTCGGCGGCACCGTTCTCGGCATCAGCCTCGACGACGACGAAGCTGCCTACGACAATTTCCTCAAAATCTACCAGCTCGGTTTTCCGAATTACCGCGATCCCACGAAACAGATCGCCATCGACTACGGCACCACCATGTATCCCGAAACCTATGTCATCAATCGCAAAGGCCGCCTCGACCGCAAAATCATCGGCCCCCAAGATTGGACCAGCCCCGAACTAACCACGTACCTTGACTCGGTCCTAAATTCCAAGTAGCTGAGACTTCACCATCTCGCGTGAAAACACGCTGTCATCCTGACGGCATCCGACCAGGATGCCTGAACGGAAGGATCCCAACGCTCAATCTCTGCGACGACTAACTCCACGAACGCCCGGAACGCGCCGTTGACTTTGCCCCGCCCCGCCCCTAACATCCTCTCCGTCTCTGGGCCTTCGACGATTTCCCGGCTGCAAACGAATGTCGCTACCCAGCTCTCAACCCTCGCCATTATTCAGCCGGATTCGCACGTTCCTCTCGAACCAAGGCCTCTATCTCGTCGTCGCCGTCGCCCTGTTCGCCATCCTTCGCGTCACCAACTGGCACGGCGCCGATTTCGGCGCAGTCCTTCTCTACTCTCTCGTCACGGGAAATCTCGTCAACCCAGCTATGAACCGCCTCGCTCCGTGGTCCTCCAGTTTTTCCAGTCCCTCCAACTGGGTCGCCTATGAGCTTTGTCTCTTCGTCGTCGCGCTGGGGAGTTCTGCGGGAGCAGTCTTCGTCACAATGTTTTTCTACAGCGTTTCCGTTTCCCAATTCTCCTCCCAGTTCCGCGGCGGCGGACGCCTCGGCGTACTTGTCGTTCTCATCGTGGGCACCATCGTCCACATCTACAGTCAGACTCGCGACAAACTCGAGCACACCAGCCGCGAACTAAAGCGCACCGTCGAGCTCGGCAAGACTCAATCCCAAAAACAAGAGCAGGATCTCGATCAGGCCCGCGAAATTCAGCTGCGACTTCTTCCCACGCAAATCCCGCAAATCCGCGGTCTCGACGTCGCCGGCGCCTGGCACCCCGCCAGTGTCGTCAGCGGCGATTATTTCGATGTCGTGAAATTTGGAGACAACAGGATCGGAGTCTGCATCTGCGATGTCGTCGGAAAAGGAATTAGCGCCGCGCTGCTCATGGCCAACCTGCAAGCCAGCTTTCGCGCTTTCGCCTCTCAATCGGTTTCGCCCGGCGCAGTCGTCAACAAGTTAAACGAAGTGATCTGTAACAACATCGCGCCCGATAAATTCGTCACTTTCTGCTACTGCATTCTCGACGTCACCCGATCCACACTCACCTATGCCAGCGCCGGTCACTGGCCGCCCGTCCTGCTCCGCCGCTCCGGTCAAACGCTTTCGCTGAAAGAGGGAGGTCCTCCGCTCGGCCTGTTCGCCGGCCACTCCTACGAAAGTGTCGAATTGCTCCTCGAATCCGGTGACCGCCTCGTTCTCTACACGGACGGCCTTACCGAGGCCGTAAACGCCGAAGGTCTCGAATTCGGCGAGCACAACCTCACCCGCCTCGGAAACGAAAATATGCGCCTCACCGCCGCCGACCTGCTCGAAACCCTCCGCCGCGAAGTAACCGTCTTCTGCAACAACAGCTTCCAAGACGACCTCACCCTCGTAGTCGTCACGGTGAAATGATCGCGGAGAATATCTCCGCCGCCGCCGTCCGACCGCCCGTGCTTCCCGGCTCTTCGCTTGACGATCCACGCGCCATAGCGTAACATACCCCCTAGGGGTATATTGTCGATGGCCACGAAACACGCTCGAGCCACTTTCGCATCTTCTTCCTCTCGCGGCGCCTTTACCGGCACCGGACGGAAAGCCAAGGGCGTTGATCCCGCCATCAAGTCCGCGAATCTCAAGCGCCTCCGCCGCATCGAGGGCCAGGTCCGCGGCCTCGCCCGCATGGTTGCCGCCGACCGCTACTGCCCCGATATCATGATCCAGCTGTCGTCTGTCCACGAAGCACTGCGCGCCGTCGGACGCGGCCTGATGCGCAACCACCTGATGCACTGCGCATCCCGGGCTCTTCGCAACGGAACATCCGCGGAGGCTGAAGCCACCTACGATGAACTCATGAAGTTGATCTACAAACACGCGCGCTGAGGAACCTTCTATGAATCGTGATCCCGTTTGCGGAATGAACGTCGATCCAACCAGCGCCAAGGCGCGGCTCGAACTTGACGGCACAAGCTATTTTTTCTGCTGCGACGGCTGCGCCAAAAAATTCTCGGCCGATCCCGCCAAATATCTGGAGGGCGCGCCCAAGCCGCCGTCTGCATCATTGCCAGCAAGGCAAAACGCCTACGTCTGTCCCATGGATCCCGAGGTTCGCGAGGACTACCCTGGCGCGTGCCCCAAATGCGGAATGGCACTCGAACCCGCGATCCCTCCCCCACCGTCCACCCGCGTCGAGTACACCTGCCCCATGCACCCCGAAATCGTCCGTTCCGGCCCCGGCAGTTGCCCCATTTGCGGCATGGCCCTCGAGCCGCGCACTGTCGCCACCGCAGAAGAGGAAAACCCTGAACTCGTCGGCATGACCCGCCGCTTCTGGACGAGCGTCGCGCTCACGATTCCCGTTCTCGTTCTCGGCATGTCGGACCTGGTACCCGGCCGGCCCGTGGAGCACTTCCTCTCCATGCGCGCTATCGGTTGGATTGAATTGATTCTCGCGACGCCGGTCGTTCTCTGGGGCGGACTTCCGTTTTTCGAGCGCGGATGGGCCTCCATCGTAAATCGCAGCCTCAACATGTTCACTCTGATCGCGCTCGGCACCGGCACCGCTTACATCTACAGCGTCGTCGCGGTTATTTTCCCCGGCATCTTTCCGCCGTCGTTCCAAACGATGGCCGGTGCAGTACCCGTTTACTTCGAAGCGGCGGCAGCAATCACGACGCTCGTTCTCCTCGGGCAAGTTCTCGAACTGCGCGCCCGCGGTCGTACATCGTCCGCGATTCGCTCACTCCTGAATCTCTCCCCGAAATCCGCGCGCCTCGTTCGCGCAGACGGCACTGAAATCGATGTCCCGGTCGAGCACGTTCAGCCGGGCGACACTCTTCGCGTCCGCCCCGGCGAACGAGTGCCGGTCGATGGAATCGTGATTGATGGTGCTAGCTCGGTGGACGAATCGCTGATGACCGGCGAACCGATTCCCGTCGAGAAATCAAGCGGAAGCCGCGTGATCGGCGGCACCGTCAACGGCACCGGCGCCTTCATTCTGCGCGCCGAGCGCGTCGGCAGCGAAACGCTACTCGCACAAATCGTCCGCATGGTCGGCGAAGCGCAACGCAGCCGCGCCCCGGTGCAAAGGCTCGCCGATCAAGTCGCCGGGTATTTCGTTCCGGCTGTCGTCCTCATCGCTGCAATCACGTTTGTGATCTGGGGTGTTCTTGGGCCAGCCCCGAAAATGGCCCACGCTCTTCTCAATGCCGTCGCCGTTCTGATCATCGCGTGCCCCTGTGCTCTCGGCCTTGCCACACCGATGGCGATCATGGTCGGTACCGGTCGCGGCGCCCTCGCCGGCATTCTGGTGAAAAACGCAGAAGCGCTGGAAGTCCTCGAGAAAGTTGATACCCTCGTCATCGACAAGACGGGCACACTAACCGAGGGCAAACCGCGCGTTACATCGCTGGTTGCTGCGCCTGGATCAAGTGAAACGGAAGTGCTTCGCATGGCAGCCACTCTCGAACGCGCCAGCGAACATCCGCTGGCCGCCGCAGTCCTTCAAGACGCAAAGGAACGCAGCATCGTGCTCGGCAGCATCTCCGATTTTCGCTCGCTCACGGGAAAAGGCGTCACCGGCCGCCTCGATGGCCGCACAGCCGCTCTCGGAAATCGCACTCTCTTCGCGGATCTGCGAATTCCGCTCGGCTCACTCGATGACCGCGCAAAGTCTCTCGAAGCCAAAGGCCAAACCGCGATGTTCGTGGCCGTCGAGGAGAAAGCGATCGGCATCATTGGCGTCGCGGATCCAATCAAAGCAACCACAGCTGAAGCGATCGAAAGGATGCATCGCGAAGGAATTCAGATCGTGATGCTCACAGGCGATAGCCGTGCCACCGCCGAATTTGTCGCGCGAGAGCTGAAAATCGATGAAGTCCACGCGGAGGTTTTGCCGAATGAAAAAAGTGAAATTGTAAACCGCCTGAAAGCGGAAGGCCACATGGTCGCGATGGCCGGCGACGGCGTCAACGACGCACCCGCGCTGGCGGCTGCAAACGTGGGAATCGCCATGGGCACTGGAACCGACGTCGCGATTGAAAGCGCCGGAATCACGCTTCTTCGCGGCGATCTCGTCGGCATCGCTCGCGCCCGCACACTCAGCCGCGCAACAATGCGCAACATCCGCCAGAATCTTTTCTTCGCCTTCCTCTACAACGCGCTCGGCGTTCCCATCGCCGCTGGAATTCTCTACCCCTTTTTCGGCTTGCTCCTCAGCCCGATTCTCGCCAGCGCCGCGATGACGTTTAGCTCCGTCTCGGTAATCACAAACGCGCTCCGCCTCCGCCATGTCGAACTCTAGCCTCGCACCACCGGCACTCTCCCGCGCGGCACCGGCCGCGAATGCTATAATGCAAATCCATGACGTTGATGACTGTCACCTACGAACTGCAAGACAGGCTGAATCCCACGCAATTCCGTACGCTGGGCGAATTCTCTAACACCTACGGCCTGCACAAATTCCGCTACGACGAAAAGACGAATCGCCTCATGTTCGACTACGATGCGTCGCGCCTCCGCGAAACCGTCGTCGAACACGTCCTGCGCAAGTCTCGCATCCCAGTCCTCCGCCGCGTCGAAAATTCCTAATTTCTTTCAGCCGTACGGCGCGCACACTCCGTACCAACACGTCGCGGCACTCTAGCCAGGAATGTTGTCATGCTGAGCGCAGCGAAGCATCCCCTCGCTGCGAACACCGGCGAGCCGCGGTCAGCACGGCCGCGCTTCCACGTCGGCCGTGGCAAGGCAAACGAAAGCTCAACGGTGGTTTCAATTTTCGCGTGGCTAACGAGGCGGAAAACCATGCAGAAAAAAGAAAAGGGGCCCTCGCTTGGGATCGAGAGCCCCAAAAGGTCGCGTTCCAGTGATTCGACCTAGGCGTGATCGAATCATGGGGTCATCCATCCTAGCTTCCCTCTCAGAGGCAGGTGGGAACGACCCGTCCCTCCCGATGTCTGGGCCCCTTCCTCCCCATTCACCAGTTGGTGCGGATCGTGTAGGAACGCGACCCACGCCGTCACTTATGCAAATGCGATGCCCATTGCCAGCGGCCCACCCTGCGCAAGCATGCTCGTGTTTTCAACAACTTAGCAGCGCACTGCCGCACCCGGCCCGCCGATCTCGGTTCAATTCGGGAATCCCCATCCCGCATTGGATTTGCACGTCAGTTTCCCGCTTGCAATCCACCCCACTCCAACCCGCCACCCACTCGCTTTCCGGACACATCATCGAACGCAACTTGTCCGCCGCTTTGCTGTGCCGCATAATGGAAAGCTCGCAGCACGAGAAATGAGAAAGCCATTCATCGCGATTCTGGCAATTTTCGCCGGCCTGGCAGGCCTCGCGATCGGCATGGCCGCTTCGCGCGTAGGCCGCGCGAATTCTCGAATCTCAACGGCCCGCGAATTCCTGCCTCAATCGTCCGGCGCGCAAGCCCTCGCGGCAACTTCCGAGACTTCCGCAAGCACTGCATCGGACGTGACGACCCTAATCGGCGATGACGAAGACGCGGTGATCCGGTTTGCCCGCAATCCCCAGCCGGCCCCGCCGTTTCTTTTGCAGGATCTCGACGGCAACGTCGTGTCCACCGCGCAGTGGCAGGGCAAAGTCGTCATCCTGAATTTCTGGGCCACTTGGTGCCCGCCGTGCCGGGAAGAGATACCGATTCTCGTCGAACTCGCGAAGAAATATAAAGACAGCCTGCTCATCGTCGGCGTATCCGTCGATGACGGCTCTCCCACCGAAGTCAAAGAATTCGTAAAAGCATTTCACATGAACTATCCGGTCGTGATGTGGAGCCACGAACTCATCTCCGAATACGGTGGCGTCCCAGCCCTGCCCACAACTTTCGTAATCAACAAAGAAGCCCGGATCGTGCAAAAACACGAGGGTCTCTACCCACCCGAAGTGTACGAGACCGAAGTGCGCGCGCTGCTGGGACTGCAAGTAAATGTAAGGATCGAAACCTTCGAGGATACCGGACAGATCTTTCTGAAGAACTCCGTCAACGCCACGGAACTTCCCGACGTGGATTTTTCCGGCCTCTCGCCCGAGCAGAAAAAAATCGCGCTCAAGCGTTTGAATTCGGAGAACTGCACGTGCGGATGCCGGCTTACGCTCGCTCAGTGCCGCATCAACGACACGTCGTGCGCGCGCAGTAAAGGCCTCGCTGCGAAAGTGATCCAGGATCTCATCGGCTCTGGGCCGGCCCCTCCGGCTCCTGCTTTGCCGTCAGCGCCTGCCAGCAACGAGTAAGACTTCGTAGTGAAATGGCGAGAATGCTCGCAGCGCCTCACGATGCGGCGCGAAGCGCTGCCAGCAAGGATTTAGACCAACAATTTCCTAGTGGTGTTCGTGCTCTCTCGTCTCCACCGCTTCGTGCACCTCGCCGATCGCTGCATCCAAATGCTTAAGCGCCTTGTCACGATGGCCGCCGAACGTTCCGGGAGCGCCGGCCAGAAGCGCTCTCGCCTGTTCCAGTAGATCCTTCGCACGCCGCATGTCCGCAATCGCCTCATGCCTCTCCTGGGCAGCCACCACCGTCACGCCGGTTGCGCCAGGGATCGACCGCGACGCGGCGCCAACGACAAAGGCCAGAACGAAACCCGCTACGATCAGCAAACGAGATGCGTGATTCTTCATCGCAAATCCTCCCAGTTGAGTTTGATCGTCCTGACGGACGCAAGTGCTGTTCCACAGATAGGCGGCAGCGGCTGGAACGCTTCGCCGGAACTGATACTAGTCCATCGGCGAGTGCAATTCATGAGCGTGTGCTCTGCATGTGTCCTAAGAGGATTTGGCGCCGCACATGGAGCTTGCCGGCTCGTGATCGTGCGGGATTCTCTCTTCAGGCTTGAAACGCGGTGGCGACAAGCTCGTGAATTTCTGCTGCCTCTGCATCCAGCTCGAGCGTAAAGCGTGTAATCTCAATTCGATCGAGTCTTGGAACCGCGGCTTCGAGCGCTGCCCAGGCCGGAGCCTCGTGGAAATCGCTCTCGCGAATATTTTCGAAGCCGTAACCCATCCCTCGCAGGCGGCAGAGCAGATCGCACAAATGGACAAGGGCAACCAGTGTTGACGGCGGAGGCGCCAGATCCGGCGCGTGATGGAATTGAATCACCGTTTGGATGTCTGCCGAAAGGCACCAGTACTCTCCCAGCAGCTTCCCCGTGTCACAGTGCGTAAAGCCGAGGATCTCCCGCTCCGCATCGAAGAGCGAAATGCCGCGGGCAAGCGCAACGTCCACAGCGGCCCGAAACTCATCCGGCAGGAGCGTCGCATTAACGAGCTCGCCGATGTCGTGGAGAAGCCCGCATAGATACACTTTTTCCGGTTGCGGCAAACCTATCTTCTTCGCAAGCTTCTGGCTTACTAGCGCACAGCCGAATGAGTGCTCCCAAAAAATGACCGGATTGATTGGCCAGCGCCCTTTCGGTGAAAGGCGAACCAGAAATGAGCACCAAAGGATGTCCCGCAGGCGGCTCGCACCAAGCGCGATCACGGCGCCGCGGATGGTTTCAATCGATTCGCGGCGAGAGAACAGGGCGGAATTTGCCATGCGCATGCACTGCGCGGCGATCGATTCGTCGCAGGAGATCAGCTCGGCAACCTTCTCAATTTCGATTTGGTCGGAAGGTAATTCGAGGCAGCGCAGCAGCGGTCCGAGGATTGCCGGCATCGCAGGCATCGATTCCAGGTTGCGCACGCGCGCGCGTACCACTTCATCTACGGCCAAGTTCACTGAATCCCCACTAGAATGCCTGGCGCTGCGAATCCCAGGCCGGCCTTCCGGGCCAGCGGCGGGTGCATTTCGGGCGCTCCTGTTTCTAGGTCCTTGAATCGGCAGACGAAGAGTGCTTCTTTAGTTAGGCGTCAGGCTAGTTGCGTTCGGAAGAGGCTTCACCGGGACGGGAGGCGCCATATCGGACTGGGAGTTCAAGATCACCAAGTCGATTCGCCGATTCATCGCTCGCCCCTCGGAGGTCGCATTCGACGCCACTGGATAAAATTCGGAATATCCTGACGCGGACAGGCGCAGCGGAGCGATGTCATATTTCGTGATTAGGAGCTTGATAATTTCCGTCGCCCGCGAGGTGGAAAGCTCCCAGTTGGATGCGAATCGAGTATTGTGGATGGGTACGTTGTCGGTATGCCCTTCAATCCGAACGCGAACGCGGCGGGGGCCGATCACGTTTACAAAATCGGTGAGCGTCGGTTCTGCTTCGGGACGAAGCGAAGTCGAACCGCTGTCGAAAAAACCCATCTCGCGAAGGCTCACCACGATCCCCTCCTTTGTTGGCGTGACCGACACAGTGTGCTTGCCGATCTGGGACGCGAGCGCCGTTTCAAGCTGCTGCTGAATTTCGTTCATGTCGGGCTTATCAGGGGATTCGCCGAGTGCGCCGTGAGGCGCGTTGACCAGGCGCCCCATCGCCTGCACTCGCTCTGAATTTTCGACCATCTGTACTTTTGAGAACGGCATCGGCTCGGAGTTCGCGATTTCGGGCTTCGTATTCGACGCGTCAAAGATTCCCATCTGCTGGAAAGCCACCTGGATCGCCATTGCCAGTTGCCCCACCTTCCGTTTGTCCACCTGCGCGGAGGAATAATTGATATAGACGTCCACGACATTGGTCATCGTATCGAACGAGAGGTTCCATACGTGTTCGATGATCTGCGCTCGCGTCACCCGCTGACCGGCGTTGCGCATGAGAAACTCGAGAAGCGAAAACTCTTTTGGAGTCAACTCGATCGCGCGGTTGGCGCGTCGCACCGAATGTTCGATGCGATTCAACTCTAAATCTTCGATGCGAAGTACGCTTTCGGCGGTGCGGCCGCCGCGGCGGAGCAACGCACGCACGCGCGCGGATAATTCGGAAAACGCAAATGGCTTGAGCACGAAATCATCCGCCCCCAAGTCGAGCACGCGCACGCGATCAACAACCTGTCCCTCACTGGTGAGAATCAGAATCGGTAATTGCTGCCGCAAAGAGCGCAGATGCTGAAGAACGGAGAGGCCCTCTTCTTTCGAGAAACTCAGATCGAGGATGGCAAGGTCGTACTCGTGCTCCCGCGCCATGCTCTTCGTTTGTTCGCCGCTCAACGTCAAATCCACGGCGTAGCTTTCGGCTCCGAAGCCACGCTGAAGAAATATTCCTAATGCGGAGTCGTTTTCGGCGACAAGAAGTCGCATGCTTACTCCAGTGGAAGGGGAACCACGAGAGTCGTATGAAAGGAAGGGGAAGCGAATCTAATGAAGCATCACAAATTTGTCAAAACAAATCGAAGCTTGCGGATAAGATTTTTCGAATACATGAACCCAGTGCACCGAAACGAATCAACGGTCTCGTTCGGATCGCTCGCATTCATCTACAAGCGCCCGTTTGCGTTTCAATACGGAACGGTTCTACGGATGTGTCATCCTCTCCGGGCGCACCAATTCATCAAACTCCTTTTCCGTCAAATAGCCAAGTTTCAAAGCTGCCTCGCGCAAACTCACATTCTCATGATGGGCTTTGTGAGCGATCTCGGCCGATTTGTCATACCCGATTTTCGGACTGAGCGCGGTTACCAGCATGAGAGAATTCTCGACATTCTCGCGAATGCGGTCCTGATTCAGTTCCAAGCCTTCGATGCAGTGGTCCGTAAACGATCGGCACGCATCGGTCAGCAACCGCACAGAATTAAGAAAATTATGAATCATTAGCGGCTTAAAGACATTTAATTGAAAGTTGCCCTGCGAGCCGGCGAAACCGATCGCAGCATCGTTTCCGAATACTTGAACAGCCACCATCGTCATTGCTTCCGACTGCGTGGGGTTCACTTTGCCCGGCATAATCGATGAACCGGGTTCATTTTCTGGCAGCGTGATTTCACCGAAGCCCGCGCGGGGACCCGATGCGAGCCAGCGAATATCGTTTGCAATTTTCATCAGCGAAGCGCCAAGAGTCTTCAGCGCGCCGCTGGCAAATACGATTTCATCGTGGGCGGAGAGCGCCGCGAATTTATTGGGGTGGGATTTGAAAGGCAGTTTCGTCAATTCGGCGATTTTCTTGGCGGCGCGCTCGGCAAATTCGGGATGCGCATTGAGGCCGGTGCCGACCGCGGTGCCTCCGATTGCGAGGTCATAAAGCCCTGGAAGCACTTCCTGCAATCGAGCGACGTCTCGATCGAGCAAGCTTACCCAGCCCGACATCTCTTGACCGACCGTAAGAGGCGTGGCATCCATCAGATGAGTGCGCCCGATCTTTACGACGTCTCGAAATTTGCTCGCCTTGGTTGCAATCGCATCACGCAAGCGGGAAACCGCGGGAATCAGCGCTTCCACAACTCGCGATGCCGCTGCGATATGCATAGCCGTCGGAAACGTGTCGTTCGAAGACTGCGACATATTCACGTCGTCGTTGGGATGGATGGGTTTCTTCGTGCCCATCACACCGCCTGAAATTTCGATAGCGCGATTCGAGATCACCTCGTTCGCGTTCATGTTTGTCTGCGTTCCGCTGCCGGTCTGCCAGATGTGAAGAGGAAAGTGCTCGTCGAGTTTCCCTGCGATCACTTCGTCTGCGGCTTGGACGATCAGCTTCGTTTTCTCCGCCGAAAGTGTGCCAAGATCCTGATTCACCAGCGCTGCTGCTTTCTTCAGGATGCCGAACGCGCGAATCAACTCGGGCGGCATCGTATCGCGGCCAATGTCGAAGTGAATTAATGACCGAGCCGTTTGCGCGCCATAGTAGCGGTCAACCGGAACTTCGATTTTCCCCATACTGTCCGATTCAATCCGGGACTTCACATTCGGCGCTATCGACGCTTTGGCGTCCACGTGTAACTCCTCTACTTGCCATCCGCAGCCTGGCTGCGCATACGATGGTTCCATTTAAAGCATACTGCGGAAACGCCTGTCGTGCAGCCCTGTTTCGCCTACGGCAATGCGGTTCCAGCAGCTCACACTCAAACCGTGTGTCGCAATCGCGCGAACAGCTGTACGACAGTTGCACTTTTGGACAGGCGTGTTTTCAGAAACGTTGGCGTAGGATGCCCCTAGGCGAATCTCGAATCAGACTAAAATTGTCGTTGCGGAAGCTGCAGGAAAGCAACCGCTTGGAACGGGCTCGCCTATTTCATCCCGTGAGCGGTAGAGGACAGAGGAAGAATCGCATGGCGTGGAGATTCCGTCTCGGATCGCGACAAGAAGAGTCGAAGGAATCCAGCGTGCAGGTTGCTGATCCTGTAACAGAAGAATCTTCGTCGCAGGAGCCGAACGCAGCCGAGGAAACTCCGATCGCTTCATCTATTACCGAAGCCCCTTCGCCGGAAATTTCCCATGTCGCGGATTCGGAGGACGCGCCAGCTGAAGATTCCGCGGACGCCTCCGACCCGGACGATTCTGAAACTGTGCCGGAAACTGAGCCCGCAGCCATAGCTTCGGAATTTGCGAAAGTGCGATCCACTTCCGAAGCCGAGAGCAACTCCAACGAGCCACCTTCCGTGCCGCATTTTCCTGCGCTCGCCAGTGACTGGGCCTTTGAAGAGAAGCTCGCAATCCACAAGGAATGGGTCGATTCACAAGGCCGTTCGGGGCAGAAAATTGATCTCACCGGCGCGAAACTTGAGGGAGCAGAACTCGTCGGCGTCAATCTGCGATTCGCCGATCTCCAGGATGCCGATCTAAAGGCTGCCGACCTGCTTCTCGCTGACCTTCGGGATACATGTCTTGCGCGCACGAATCTGGAAGAAACTTGCCTGGTAGGTGCCAACCTGGAAGGGGCAAATATGGAAGGCGCGGCCCTCTCGTCCGCAATGGGACTTGTGCCTCGCCAACTCGCCGGAGCGAACCTGCGCGACGCCGCTCTGCCGCCGCAAATTCTCGAGTTCCCTGCTCTGACCGATTTTGCCAGAGCGTCGCAAACCGCGGTGGGTTTCTTCGGAGCAACGATTTCGGTGAGCCTACTTTCCTGGCTGATGATCTGGAAAACGAAAGACGTGCAATTGATTTCCGATTCCTCGATTCTGCCGTTCCTGCGCTCATCCGCTGCATCCACCGCGCTTCCCACTGCCGAAATCTACTTGATCGCGCCGGCACTCTTGCTGGCCGTCTATCTCACGTTTCAATATCACCTGCAACGCGTGTGGGATTCCGCTCTCGAGCTTCCCGCGATTTTCCCGGATGGCTGCTCGCTCGACGAACATCGCCCCTGGATCATCACCGGGCTTCTCCGCGTACATTTCCGCTGGATGAATCAAGACGCGCCTTCCACGCGCTTCATCGAGAAGGCCATCTCGATTCTCCTGGCGTACTGGCTTGTTCCGTTCACACTGCTGAGCTATTGGGCTCGCTACCTTACGCAGCAGGACATGCACGGCACCTTGCTTCATATCGTTCTCTTTGCTGCGGCCACCGGTGTCGCCGTATATTCCACGACGAAAGTGGGCCGGCCGCAGGAGTCCTGGGCCCCGGAAAAGAAACTGTCGGGCGGCATACGCCAGAAGCTTCGGTCCCTCAGCTTCTCTCAATTCATCGCCGGGCTCGTCGTGCTGCTCTTTTTCCTATCCCTCGGCACCGTCAAAGGAATCCCTCACGATGTCAGCCGCGCCCCCCAATTCGCCGCCGCCGATATTCGCCGATGGGCTCCGAGCGCTTTCTGGCTGATCGGCTACGATCCGTACGCAGACCTCACGGAAGCAGCGATTTCGATCAAGCCGGCCGGCTGGAACGGCGCCGATGACCAACTCGGCTCCGTACGTGGCGCGCATCTCAACAAGACGAACTTCCGCTACGCGCAGGCATACGGAGTGTTTCTCGCCAATGCACATCTCTTCCGCGCTGATTTCCGGGGTGCATTTCTTTCCGAAGCGGATATGCGAGGGGCCGATCTGGGGCAGTCGTCGCTGCGCCTCGCGATACTCGACCGTGCGCAAATGGCTCACACCAATCTCGATCGAGCCGATCTCGACGGAGCGAACATGACTCGTGCCGATCTGCGAGGCGCGAATCTTTCTTACTCGTCGCTTCTGGATTCCACGCTCGTCGACGCACAGCTCGAAGGTGCAAGCCTGTATTCGGCGCGACTCAGCGGAGCGGTTTTGATTCGCGCCAACCTCAACAAGACCGACTTCCGCGAAGCGCACATGGAGTCCGCGAATCTCGAGCATGCCGACTTGCAGCAGGCCTATCTCTGGTCGGCAAAACTATCCTCCGCTCATCTCGAAAATGCCCAGCTCGGCACCGCCATATTCATCGACGCCGACTTGCGCAGCGCCGACATGCACGGAGCGCATTTTCAAGGCACCGTCCTCAACGGCGCGAATCTGCAAGGCGCCAACCTCGACTTCGCCGATATGCGCGGAGCGCTCGGACTAAGTGGCTACCAGGTTTGTTCCGCAAGTTCACGGAATGGATTACAGCTCGACGACGCAATACAAGCGCAAGTGGATGTGCAATGCGGAGGCGGAATTCACGTCGCGCCCACGCCGACGGCTCCCGCTGCGCCGACGTCCGCGACCGCGCCAGAATCCCGCCCAAAGCAATAGCCTACGGCTTCGAATCTTTCTGCGCCGGCTTCTCAGCCGCCGGTTTCTCGAATTGTCGAGCATCCAGCGGGACGTTCGCGTCCATCTGCTGCCACCGATAGGTCGTCGTGCCGTCCACGCGAGTAACGCGCAACGTGAACGGTATCTTCAGGCCATCGACGTCGCGATAGTCGTCGTAGTTGGTTTCGAGCGGAAGCGCTCCGAGCGGACTCTCGATCTGATGCGTGATTCTCAGTAACAATCCCGAATGCATATCGAAACAAATTCGGTCCTCGTTGCCGCTCGGCCACCAGGCCAGCACGACGTACGTCTCGTGCCCGTCGAGGGTCTCGATACCTCTCACCTGAAATCGCTCGTACTCTTGCTTGAACGATTCTCCCGGAAAGAAGGCAGCCCATTGTTTGCTGCGCGCCAATTCGTCTCCTGATTCCTCGTTCACTTCCCCGTTCGGACGGCGTCCCCACCCAATCGCACCATTCACACCTTCCGTCGTGTCGCCATGCGGCGTGTGCAGCACGGCGAAGGCTTTGTTTGGCGCCTCACGGTAAGTCTCCATCGTTGCGTGGCCTACGCGAGGGCCCTCGACCGTGCCCTTCTCGATCCGAGTCCTGCCCTTAGATATCGCGGTCGTTCCGCCGATCGCCTGGATGTACTTCGCGAAGATCTCATCCGCATCCGGCAACGAGCCACTCGTCTTGTTCATCGGAGCGGCAGGCGCGTCATTCGACTCCAACGGCTTCGCCGGACTCGCGCCCGTAGATGCCGGGGCGGTGGCAACGCTCGCGCCACCGAGCGCCGGAATACTGACGGGCTTAGCCGCGCCTCGATGGCACGTATAGCAAGTCACGTCCCGTCGTCCGCTAAAATTGTCGCTGTTGATTGCGAACATCATTTTCATCATGTTTCGGGCTCGTTGCTTGGTTGGTTTGTCGTCGCTATCGAAGCGCTTCGCCTCGTGGCAATAGTCGCATCGCACTCCGAGAGCCGCCGTCATGTAGCGCATCGAGGGAAGCAGTTGTTCCGCCGGTACTTCCTTCAGTATCTGCACATTCTTGAAGGCCTCTGCAGCAGTCTTCGGCTTTCCTGTATCCGCGTTCTGTGCCAACCCCTGCCGGCGAAAAACAACACGCGCGGACATTTTCACAGGCATCCATGCGATCACCACTGCTGCCGCGAAGGGCGACAAACATCCTAGAATTGCGACTCGCTTCAGAAATCTGTTGCTCATAGCGGTCTGGTCTCCACTCTTGATGAACGCAGCAAGCGCTCGTTTTTCCGTCATCTACCGGTGCACTTCTGAACATACTTGAGATTCTTAATGAAATGAAGCATCGACCCCGCAGGCAACCCAAAACGCCGCTCCTGTCCTCATTAGGCCTGGAGCGCCCGCTCAGGTAAAATCGTTGGCCTAATGCGCTTACGGATAAGATGACCTCGACGAACACTCAGCCTTCCTCCAAATCAAATCACTTTCTTTCAAGCGCTTCGATGCTGGCCATTGCCATCGGTGCTTGGTTCCTCGTGTATATACCCGGGCTGTTTCACCCGGCACTGCTCGACGATGCAGACACGGTGCACGCCGAAGTCTCTCGCGAAATGCTGCTGAATCACAATTGGGTCACGATGTACGTTGATGGCATCCGGTATCTCCAAAAATCGCCGCTCATGTATTGGATGGTGAGCGCGAGCTACAAGCTGTTCGGAATTTCCGAATGGCAGACGCGCCTGCCGGTGGCCCTTTGCGTCCTTGCGCTGGCGGGGATCATGTACCTTTTCGGGCGGCGGTTCTTCGGAAAGGAAGCCGGCTTTTACGCAGCGCTCATCACAATCACGTCACCCGGTATCTACGTTTTTACGCGCTTTCTGATTCCCGATGTCATGGTTGCCTCGTTTCTCACGCTGGGGATGTATTTTTTCCTGCTCGCCTACGAGCGGGAAAAACCCTCCCGCGCGTTATGCTGGGGACTGGCCGTCACGATTGCGCTGAATGTATTGACCAAGAGCCTGATCGGCCTGGTTTTTCCCGCCGTCATTATTCCCACGTTCCTGATTCTTATGGGCAATCTGAAAAAGCTCTGGAAGTTGCGGCCCATCTCCAGCGCGCTTGTTTTTCTTCTCGTCGCCGCGCCGTGGCACGCCCTGGCGGCGATCCGGAATCCGGCGGACCCGACCGGGCCGCAGAAGGGTTTCCTTTGGTCTTATTTCGTCAACGAACAATTCCTGCGCTACCTGAACAAACGCATCCCTCATGATTACGACAAAGTGCCTCTGTTTCTATTCTACGGGCTTCTTCTCCTGTGGATTCTTCCCTGGTTCGTGTTCCTGTTTCCGGCGCTCGGAGAAATTCCAACCAAAGTTCGATCGTGGCGCACCGGCCTGGATTCACGGGGGCACGCGAATCTCCTGTTCGGAGTTTGGGCCGTCTTGATTGTGGGTTTTTTCAGCTTCTCAAGCCGGCAGGAGTATTATTCGCTCCCCGCGGTCCCTGCACTCGCGTTGCTCACGGCAGGCTGGCTCGAGCGGGAGTCCAACTCGTCTGCTGATAGCCGTGAGCGCCGCTCAGGACGAATCGCTTCGAGCTTCCTTCTCGGCCTCGGATTCGTGGTGTTTGTCGTCTGCATGAGCGTTTTCTCCCAAACGCACCCGTTCCCGCCCGGAACAGACATCGGCGATCTCCTCAGCGCGAAACCCGGAAACTACAAGCTCTCGCTCGGCCACATGCAAGACCTCACCATCGAGACGTTCGGGCTCTTCCGCGCGCCTCTTTGGGAAT
Organism: Candidatus Acidiferrales bacterium; assembly: GCA_050746925.1. GTDB lineage: Bacteria > Acidobacteriota > Terriglobia > Acidiferrales > UBA7541 > Palsa-295. Next base: position 21,992 of record JBOGNA010000153.1, on the reverse strand, counting down.
TTGGCGCCGCCATGCTTCTCGGAACCGGCCTCAATTGGTTTTTCCGCCGTCGCGGTTCGCCTTGGAAAGGCAATCTGGCGCTGACGGGGATGATGGTTGCGGTGCTCCTTTGCGTTTTTCAGGGCTTCGTGATTTTCTCGCCTGTAATTTCCTCAAAGCAACTGGCGCTGGCGATTCAGAGGGAGTATCAACCCGGCCAAACCGTCGTCATCTACCATAACTACGAATGGGGCTCGACGCTGAATTTTTATCCCGGCATCCAGGTCCACGTGCTCGACGGCCGCAGAGCCGATATGTGGTTCGGCTCGCTTTTTGCTGATGCGCCGAAAATCTTCGAAGACAAGGAATCGTTCGCGCGCTTGTGGAACGGGCCGAACCGCGTGTACGTTTTCGCGCCGGAGTCCCGTACGGATGAAGCCATGGACGGAATCGACGCGAAGTCCATTCATATTTTCGCTCGAACCGGCGGCAAAGTGGTGCTCACAAATCAGCCGATGGAAATGAAAGCGGAGCCCGCGCTCACGCCGCAACGCTAGCGGCCGGGCGGGTTTACAATCGTTTTGCAGCTTCAAACCTGGCTCGAGAGGTACTTATGACCCACCCGTGGCACGATCTGAGTCCTGGCAACAAAGTCCCCTACGAATTCGAAGCCGTGATCGAAATCCCTCTGCATTCGAATATCAAATACGAGCTCGACAAGACGAGCGGCATGATTCGCATGGATCGCGTCCTTTACTCTGCCGTCTTCTATCCCGCGAATTACGGCTTCATTCCGCAAACGCTCGCCGAAGACCACGACCCCCTCGACGTCCTCGTTCTGTGTCAGGAATCGGTCGTGCCGCTCACCATCATGCACGCGCGCGTGATCGGCCTAATGACCATGATCGATTCCGGCGATCCCGATCACAAAATCATTGCTGTTGCCACCAGCGATCCCGAATACAGCGAATACCATGAGGCCGGCGAACTGCCTCCGCATCAGATGGCGATGATCCGGCGGTTTTTTCAGGACTATAAACAGCTCGAAGGCAAAGAAGTGGACGTCGACGACATCCTGCCACCGGCGAAGGCTTATCCAATCATCAAGAATGCCCTCGCCACGTACAAGAAACAGTTTCCACTCGAAAAAAATCGAAAAGCAAAACGGTGACGCAAACTATTCCGTGTACATCAAGAGCATGATCCCGAGGACGATCAGGAACAGGGGCCAAATCCTGCTGAAGAATCCGTACAACTTCGTGCTGGATTCGGCGATGCCCTTCGTCACGGCCGCTCCCGCTCCTGCCTTTGCGAATCGCAAATGTTGATGTTGAACGCTCATCATCGTTTTCATCGCGTCGGGTCCGTGCATTCCACCGTGATGATGAAACAGGAGCATGATCGAGCCGGTCATCGCCACCACCGGAAACACCCAGGCGCTCCACGCCGCCTTCAACCTTCCGCTCGCGCGCAGCATTTCGAACACCGCCAGCACTAGCAGAATCAGCGCGAACGACTTGTGCTGTAGATCTTCGGGATTGTGCCCTAACGCATAGATGAAACTCATGTAGCCAAATGGCCAGATTTCGGTGTCGCTGAAAATGAGAAGGAACAGGCCCGCGATCAAGAAACACGTCGGCCACGCATAGACCGCGTTGGGCCAGCGCTTGGTTAGCTGAGCCTGTGCCAGAAAAAACAGCGCCGCGAGGATGACGAGCGCTCCGGCCAGGTGGTGGTTGAACTCGCTCTCCCGTTTGTCCCTCAGGTGCTTGGCTTTCTGCGCGGGAGTCTCCTCGACGACGGCGCCGTGCTGCATGCCGGGCATATCCGGCATATCGGACATGTCACCCATGTCCGCCATCTCCTGCTTCGGAGGCAAGTTTGGATGCTGCGTCCATCCAGGCGCGGAGAGGAATACCACGCATGTAAGCAGGACGATGAAGCCGCCTCCGTACCAAAAAGCTTTTTCAAATCCGTTCAGAGCCACGTGTATCACGCCTCCCTTTTTGTTGCGTCTCGCTAGGTCCAGATTCTAGAAGTCCATCGGCAGGCCAACGTAATTCTCCGCCAGCGATTGCGACGCTGCTCTCGAGCTGGTCACATAATCGAGCTCGGCAAGCTGCCGCCGCTGATCGAATGCGTTCTCGTCATCAAACACGTGCAGCATCGCCGTCATCCACCACGAAAAGCGCTGCACCTTCCATACACGCCTCAAGCATGTGGCCGAATACTGATCCAGCCGCTCGCGCTTTCCCGTTTTGTAGAAATCCTCGAGCGCTCGCGCGAGCACACGAACGTCGGCAACCGCTAGATTCAATCCTTTCGCGCCGGTCGGTGGAACGATGTGTGCGGCATCGCCGGCGAGAAACATTTTGCCACATTGCATCGGCTCGACGACGAAGCTGCGCATTCCGGTCACGCCTTTCTGCGTGATCGGACCCTCCTTGAGTTTCCATCCATCGTCGGTTGCCAGGCGCCGGTGCAATTCCGCCCAGATTGCCTCGTCGGGCCACTTGTGGATGTCTTCATCCGGCGAGCATTGCAGGTACAGCCGGCTCACCTGCGGCGACCGCATGCTCAGCAGCGCGAATCCGCGCTCGTGGTAAGAGTAAATGAGCTCATCGCAGGACGGCGCTACGTCGGCCAGGATCCCAAGCCAGCCAAAAGGGTACGTGCGATCGAACATCGTCAGTACTCCGGCCGGAATGCTGGGCCGGCAGATGCCGTGAAATCCGTCGCATCCGGCGATGAAATCGCACGTCAGTTCGCACGGCTCGCCATTGCTCTGAAATCGAATTTGGGACTTCGTGGCGGCATCTCGCGAATCGAAATCATGGACGCCCACGTCTTCCACTTCGTAGAAGAGCTGGCCGCCGGCGTCGCGCCGCGCTTTGTGGAGGTCTTTGATCACCTCGTGCTGCGCGTAGATCGTGATTCCCTTTCCGCCTGTTAGCTCCGCAAAGTCGATCCGGTGCGTCCGCCGGCCGAATCGAAGATTCACTCCGTAATGAACGAGCCCTTCCTTCTTCAGCCGCTCGCCCACTCCGGTCTCAACCATCAAGTCCACGGTTCCCTGCTCGAGCACCCCGGCCCGCACGCGCTCTTCCACATATTGCCGGCTGCGATTCTCGACGACGACGGAGTCGATTCCCTGCAGATGTAAAAGGTGAGACAGTATCAAACCTGCAGGACCGGCGCCGACGATCCCCACCTGCGTGCGGAGCTTTTTCACCGAGCTATTCTAATACCGGCTGCCGCCGCGCGCGCCTGGAAGATTTTAGTTTCCGGCCGCGCTTGACGCTTCCGAACAAACTCCGGTAGCCTCTCTGTCGCGCGATGCCGGCAGGCCAGTCGAAGGGCGTGGACAAAATGCTCGTCAGCCAGAAAAAGCTGTTGATCGAATGGGGCGATTGCGACCCCGCCGGAATCGTTTTTTATCCTCGCTATCTCGCGTGGTTTGACGATTGCACCACCGCGCTCTTCCTGACCGCCGGCCTCCCGATCCAGCATCTTTTCAAATCGCACGGCGTTCTCGGCGTGCCGCTCGTGGACGTGAAGGCGAAATTCATTGTGCCGTCCAGCTTTGGCGATGAATTGCTGGCCGAAACGAGCGTGACCGAATTCCGCCGAAGCAGCTTCGTGCTTCGCCACCAGTTCATGAAGCAGGGAGTGCTTGCCGTCGAAGGCGTCGAAACGCGCGTCTGGGCGGGGCTTGATCCCGAGAATCCTCAACGCATGAAATCGCGCCCGCTTCCGGCCGAGGTGATCGCGCGGCTGTCGGAGGACCGGCGTTGAAGCAATGGCAGCCCGCTGCCCGATGGACTGCCGCCCGATGACTCGTTTCACGAGCCGGAAACTCGCATGATGGACCCGGCGAACGAGCCAGCCGGCGCGCCCAAGCCCACCGATCGTCTCTTGTCGATCGCCGATCTCGCCGGTACCTTTCTATTTGCCATTGAGGGCGCAACGGCAGCTGTGGCCGCCGATCTCGATCTGCTGGGCCTGATGGTGCTCGCATTTTCCACCGCCCTCGCGGGCGGAATTACGCGCGACCTTTTGATTGGCGCGATTCCGCCGCGGTCGCTTCGCGATTGGCGCTATCCGACGGTCGCCTTTATCGGCGCCGCGATTGTTTTCTTCCTCCATCCTTATCTGGAAGGACTTCCGCCGCAGCCGCTCATCGTGCTCGATGCGGCGGCGCTTGCGCTCTTCGCCGTAGCGGGAACCGAAAAAGCGCTGAACTTCCACATGCACCCATTTGTTGCCGCTTTGCTCGGCACGATCACGGCCGTGGGCGGCGGGACGATTCGCGACGTTTTTCTGGCGCAAATTCCGAATGTGCTGCGCGCTGATGTCTACGCGACCGCGGCGCTTCTGGGATCGGCGATCATGATCGCTTCGCGAAAGCTCGGGCTGAGCAACACGGCATCGGCGCTGCTTGGCGGCGTGGCCTGCTTTGCGATTCGCCTGATCAGCGTCTGGCAGCATTGGAATCTGCCGCACGCTCCAACGTAACCGTCATTTTTCGGAATCACATTTTTCCGGATTCAGATTTTCGCCGCGTCGATTTCGGCGAAGACTTCCTGGGCGATGTGGAATGCAGAATTGGCTGCGGGGACGCCGCAGTAGATGGCGCTCTGCAGCAGAAGTTCTTGAATTTCCTCGCGCGTGACTTTGTTGTTGAGCGCGGCGCGGACGTGCATCCGGAATTCATCGTTGCGATTGAGCGCGACCATCATCGAGAGGGTGAGGAGGCTGCGCGTATTCCGAGGCAGGCCGGGGCGGGACCAGATTTCACCCCAGGCGTAGCGGGTGATGAAATCCTGAAAGGGTTCGGTGAAGGCGGTCTTGTTCTTCTCGGCCTTGTCCACGTGCGCATCGCCCAGCACGGCGCGCCGAACCTTCATGCCGGCCTTGTGCCGCTCGCGATCGTCCATATTTTTCTCCGGCATCACTTCCCCTCCGGCTCGCTCAAGAAATTCAGCAGGGCTTTGGTGAATTCCGCTGGCGCTTCCACGTTCGAGAGATGCGACGCTTCCAGCTCGGCCAGCGTCGCGCCCGGAATCGTGTCCACGAGATAGCGAACATCCGCCAGTGGAATCACCGGATCCTGCAATCCGGCGATCACCAGCGTGCGAGCGCGAATGCGCGAAATCGTCTCGCGCTGGTCCATGTCGCGAATCGCGCCGCAATTCGCGGCGTATCCATCGCTCGGCGTAGCGGCGATCATGCGGCGCATGGAATCGATCACCCCCGGCGATTTCGCAATGAACGCCGGAGTGAACCAGCGCTGCGCTTGCGTCTCGGCGATTGCGCCCATCCCTTGCGTGCGAATCATTTCAAGCCGCGCGTTCCAGATTTCTGGCGAACCGATCTTCGCGGCGGTGTTGCACAGGACGAGCCGGTTGACACGCTCGGGAGCGTACACGCCGAGCCACATTCCGGTCATGCCGCCCATCGAGAGGCCGCAAAAGTGCGCGCGCTCGATTCCAGCCGCATCGAGCAGGGCGACGACATCGCGGCCGAGTTGCGTAATGCTGTAAGGCCCGGCTGTAACGGCGGACTGGCCGTGGCCGCGCGTGTCGTAGCGCAGGACGCGATACTTTTGCGCGAGCGCCGGCATTTGCGGGTCCCACATCGAAAGGTCCGTGCCGAGCGAATTCGAGAGAACCAGTACAGGGGCGGTGTCCGGACCGTCGAAGCGATAGTGCAGGCGGGCGCCGCTCGAATCCGCGAAGGGCATGACTACCGGGCTCCGATCGGGCGCATTAGAGTTTCCGGTCCAGGCTCGACAGAATTTTTCGGGCCATCTCTTGCGCCGAGCCAATATAGTTCTTCGGATCCATCAAGCGCTCGATATCTTCCGCGGAGAGATGCTCACGGACTTTCGCGTCGTCGAGCAGGACGTCGCGGAGCGGCCGATTGTCCTTCACAGCCTGACGGCTGGCGTGTTCGAGCAGCTCGTGCGATTGCGCGCGGCTCATTTTCTTGCGCAGGACCATGGCAACAGCTTCGGCGAAGATCAAGCCGTGGGTGGCGTCGAGATTTTCCTTCATGCGCTGCTCGTGAACCTCGAGGCCGCCGAGAACCTGGGCAGCCTGCGCCACCGCGCCTCCGGCGAGCATGCAGATTTGCGGAAGCGTTTCCCATTCGGCGTGCCATCCGCCGAGACCTCGCTCGTGTTCCTGCACCATGCTTGTGAGCATTGTGGAGACGAGACCGGGAACGCGAATCGCCGCGGACAAAATCACGGCGCAACCGACGGGATTCTGTTTGTGCGGCATGGTGGAAGATCCGCCGCGGCCGGGGGCCGAAGGTTCCGATAGCTCGCCGACCTCGGTCTGCGCCATGAGGGAAATATCGCGGGCGATTTTTCCGAGCGAGCCGACCAGTAAACCAAGCGTGGTGGCGACCTGCGCGATGCGGTCGCGGTGCGAGTGCCACGGCAGATCCGGAACGGCGAGTTTCAAATCGTCGGCGAGAGCGGATGCGACGGCAGGGCCGCGATCACCGAGAGCCGCGAGTGTGCCGACGGCGCCGCCGAACTGGATCACGAGCACGTCTTTTTGGGTTTGATTCAGCCGGGCGTGATGACGCTCGATGGCCGCGAGCCATCCGGCGGCTTTCAGGCCGAGTGTAACGGGCGGCGCGTGCTGCAGCCACGTGCGGCCGACGACCAGCGTTCGATCGTGCGCTTCGACGAGCTTGACGAGAGCGCTCGATATTTTCGATAGGCCGTTGCCGATTTCTTCGAGCGCTTCGCGCAGCTGGAGGACGAGCCCGGTGTCGATGGCATCCTGGCTGGTGGCGCCGTAGTGCACGAACGCGGCGGCATTCTCGTCGGACTTTGCGACGAGCGTCGTCAGATGCTTGATCAGTGGGATCGCTATGTTCCCAGCAAGCGCAGCTTCGCGAGCAATCTGTTCGATCGAGTAGAGATTCGCGTCGCACTGCGATTCGATCGGCGCGACAGCGGATTTCGGCGCGACGCCGGCACGGGCGAGCGCGCGGGCGAGCGCGGCTTCGAAATTCAACATACCCTGGATGCGGCGATGGTCGGAAAAAATCTCGCGCATGTCGTCGGTGGTGAAGAGCGCGTCGAGGAGGTGTAGTGGGTGGGGTGTGGTCATGGGAGTTGCGCCGCCGGTATCATATCGCGGGAGAGGCTCAGGCGAAGAGAAAAGGAAGCGGTGCTCGGAGGTGCAGGGGCCGCTGAGCGAAAAAATGCGAGCCTGAAACAGATATGGGGACGCAAAAGGTGCGCCTGCCGAGGCGGAGAGAAAAGGGCGACTCTGTCCCGATTAGAAAATTGGAAGTAGAAGGATTGATTGGGGTTGCGGCAATTTCTAATCGCGGTGTCTCGATTAGGAATTCCGCGATCCCTGGCCGGGGGGCGCGACGAGCTGTGAACGAGGCAAGGTGATGTGGCCGTGAAGACACGGAGGCAGTGAGGAACTTAGAGGTATGAGCGGCTGCTGCGGACGAGAGTGGGCTCGGTGCGCTTTGGAAGGGCCCGGCCGAGTTGTCGTCAAACTCCACGAACCATGTTAACACAGTAGTAACTACGTTGTCAAGGATGAAATATGCGGCTAACTGAGTCGCTGACAACGCTTGCCTGCGCGAGGTGAGGGGAGCGCTTGACAAGCAAGGCGTCCGGGTGGAGAATTCTTCATAGGCGAAGAAAAAGCGAAACTTATATAAGTTCAACCTGCCTCTTCCTTTCCTCGCCGTCGGGATCACCATGCCTCGGAATCTCGCTGCTTTGCGCTTACAGGTGGAAACGGCGCTGGCCGGGCGCGTTGCTGCGCCCTTTGCGTATCGCGACCGCAAGCTTGTGGAGATGGTTTCGGCGGGCATTCCGGAAATTGATGCGCTGACGGGAGGGCTGCCGCGCGGAGGGCTGACGGAAATTTGCGGGCCTCCCTGCTCCGGAAGAACGAGCGTGCTGGTTGCGGCGCTGGCGTCGAGAACGGCGCAGGCGGAAGTGTGCGCGCTGGTGGATGGGCGCGACGCGTTCGATCCGCGAGCGGCAGCGGCGGCGGGCGTGGAGTTGAAGCAACTGCTGTGGGTGCGGTGCCGAAATATCGATCAGGCGGTGCGTGCGACCGATCTGCTGCTGCAGGGCGGCGGATTCGGAATGGTCGCGGTGGACCTGACGGATATTCCGGCGGCGACGGTGCGGTATGTGCCGCTGAATGCGTGGTTTCGTTTTCGGCGCGCGGTGGAGGATACGCCGACGATTCTGATGCTGCTCGAGCAGGAGCCGAATGCGAAAACGTGCGCTTCGCTGGTTTTGCGGCTGGGGAGCGAGCGGGTGCGGTGGTCGACAACAGTGGTGGGTGATTCTTCGGCAAGCCTTTGTGCGTATCCGTCGGCTTGTTTGCTGGGAGGTATGGGAGTGCGGGCGGAGGTGGTGCGGTCGTGTGTTCAGCCAATGGATGGAGGGGCGGCGGGGGTAGATGGAGATGCGGGGGGTTTTGAGACGGAGGCGAGGTGGGAAAAGACGAAAGAGGGAGGCATTTCAAATTTGAAATTTCACATTGAAATAAAGGCTACACAACAAATCGAAGACAGAAGCAGAGGCAAAGGCATCTCAAATTTGAAATTTCACATTTGAAATGAAGACGACACAGAAAATCGAAGGCGGAAGCAGAGGCGAGGGCATTTCAAATTTCAGATTTTAAATTTGAAAGCAAGGCAACGCAGAAAATCGAAGGCAGAAGCAAAGTCAAAGGAGCCGGCTGGAAGCCGGCGGTACGAACACATCTTCGAATATGGGGTTTGCTGCGATTTGCGTTGCGGAGTTTATGGTGCAGGCGGCGGTGCGGGCAGAGCCGGAGCTGCGCGGGGGTGCGATTGCGTTGATCGAGGGGACGGCGCCGTTGCGCACGGTGGTGGCGGCGAACGAGGCGGCGCGGCGGGCCGGGATTGAAATGGGGATGACGGAATCGCAGTGCGAAGATTTTTGCGCGGTGCAGATTCGGCCACGTTCTCCGGCGCAGGAGAAAGCGGCGCACGCGGCATTGATGGATCTGGGGTGGTCGGTTTCACCGCGCGTGGAGGATACGGCGGCGGACACGATCGTGCTCGGTCTGGCGGGGCTTGCTTCCCTGTTCGGCTCGGATGAAACGATCGCCGAGGAATTGGTGGCACGCGCGGCGAGGCTGGGGCTGGCAGCGCGGGTGGCGGTTTCTTCCAATCTCGAAACGGCGATTCATGCGGCGCGCGGATTGGCGGGGATCACTTTGATCCCGCCGGGCGAGGAAGCGCAACGGCTGGGCGGTTTGCCGGTGAGTGTGCTCTTGCCGCCGGATGTACTTTCTGCGGGTGCGGAAATTCTTGCAACGCTCGAGAGCTGGGGCGTGTGTACGTGCGCGGCGCTGGCGCGGCTGCCGGTGCCTGAGCTTTCCGAGCGGCTGGGGCAAGCGGGAGTGCGGCTGCACGAACTGGCGCGCGGAGCGAGTGAGCGTTCGCTGGCGCCGGCTGAGCCGGATATTTATTTCGAAGAGGAGATGGAACTGGAGGACGCGGTCCCGGAGCTGGAGCCGTTGTCGTTTCTGCTGGGGCGGCTGCTGGATCAATTGTGCGCGCGGTTGGAGGCGCGTTCGCTGGCGGCGGCCGTGATTCGCGTGCGATTCGAGCTGGAGTCGGTGTCGGAAGAGAATTTTCGTTCGCTCCATGACGAGGCCGCGCGACCGGTTGCGGCGCCCACGTACGAAAAAGTTCTGACGCTGCCGGTGCCGATGCGAAATTCCAAGACGCTACTGAAATTGCTGCGCCTGCGGCTGCAATCGGAGCCGCCGAAAACGGCGGTGGTGAACATATTTATGGTGGCCGAGGCTGCGCGGCCTCGTTTTGCGCAGGGCGGATTGTTTTCACCGAGTTCGCCGGACCCTGAAAAGCTCGAGCTTACGATTGCGCGACTGACGAATCTGGTGGGCGATGCGAACGTGGGTGCGCCGGAGCTGGCGGATACGCACCGGCCGGATGAATTTCGAGTGCGGCGGTTCGCCGCACCGGGGGCGACGGAGCGAGCAGCGGCCGAAGCGAGAGCGAGAATGCGGGGCGCGAAGCGGAAGCCTGGTCCGACGACGGCGATTGCGACGGGAGGTGAATCGGGATCTCGCGCTCACCGGACGAGAACATCGTTTCGCGTTTTCAGGCCATCGCTGCCGGCAAATGTGGAACTGCGCGAGGGACGAGTGACGCGCGTTTCGTTCAGCGGCGTGCGCGGCGAGGTGCTGGCCGCGTCCGGGCCGTGGCGCACATCGGGAGATTGGTGGCGCGAGGACGGATGGGAGCAGGACGAGTGGGATGTGGCAATTCGTTTCGGGCATTCGGCTGCTTCGGCGGCTGCTTCTGCGGCTTCGGGCGGCCGGCGCGAATCATTTGCACATCCGGTTGCCCATCCGAATTTACTTTCGCGGCAAGATTCGCAACCGGCGGCGCAGCACGGGCTTTATCGCATTTACTACGACACGGTGCGCGGAGGATGGTTCGTGCGCGGGATGTACGACTGATGCGGAAAGCGAGCTACACGGAGCTGCATGCGCGGTCGGCGTTCAGTTTTCTGGAAGGGGCGGCGCTGCCGGAGGAGCTGGCTTGCGCGTGCAAGGAAAAAGAAATGGGCGCGATGGCGGTGCTCGATCGCGACGGAGTGTACGGGGCGCCGCGATTTTATCTGGCGGCGAAAAAGATACCAATTCAAGCGCACATTGGAGCGGAGGTGACGTCGGAGGAGGGCTGGCGGTATCCGTTACTGGTGGCGTCGCGCGAGGGGTACCAGAATCTGTGCCGATTGATCACGCAGATGAAATTGAGGACGCGGAAAAATGAAGGGAGTGTGGCGCCGGCGGAGGTGGCAGAACGGGCGCGCGGACTGGTTTGTCTGACGGGAGGCGGAGAGGGGCCGCTTGCTTATGCGCTGACGCACGGAGGCGTGGCGGGCGGAACGGAATGCGTGCGGCAGCTTTGCGAATTATTTGGCAACGAAAATGTGTATGTGGAATTGCAGCGGCATTTTTGCCGCGAGGAAGAAGTGCGCAATCAGGCGACGGTGGAAATCGCGCGGAGATTGAATTTGCCGCTGCTGGCGACGAACGGCGTTTGTTACGCGGAGCCGCGGCAGCGGGAACTCCTGGATGTGTTCACATGCATTCGCAACCATCGCAATCTCGCGACTGCCCGACGGCTGCTGGAGCGCAATTCCGAGCGGCATTTGAAGGCTCCGCATGAGATGGCGGACCTATTCGCCGATCTTCCTGAAGCGATTGCCCATACGCAGGAGCTTTCTGCGCGTTTGCAATTCGCGATGAGCGATCTGGGATACGAGTTTCCGCACTATCCGGTGGGAAATGGCGAAACGGAGATGAGTTTTTTGCGGGATCGCACATACGAGGGCATGGCAGCGCGCTACGGGCCGAGCCATGAGGAGGCGCGGAAACAAATCGAACGCGAGCTACGGCTGATCGAGAAGCTCAAGCTTCCGGGATATTTCCTGATCGTCTGGGACATTATTCGCTTCTGCCGCGAGAAGAACATTCTCGTGCAGGGGCGCGGCTCCGCCGCGAATAGCGCCGTTTGCTACGCGCTGGGCATCACCGCCATCGACCCGGTGGGAATGAAGCTTCTCTTCGAGCGCTTTCTTTCCGATGAGCGCGGCGAGTGGCCCGACATCGATCTCGATTTGCCGAGCGGAGATCAGCGCGAGCTGGCGATTCAATATGTGTACGAACGCTACGGACAATTGGGCGCGGCGATGACGGCAAACGTCATCACGTATCGCGGACGTTCGGCGGCGCGTGAAATCGGGAAGGCGCTTTCTTTCGATCCGGAGACGCTTGACCGCCTGGCTGGTCTCGTTAGCACGTGGGGATACAAGGATGCGGACGACACGCTCGAACGGCAGTTCCGCGACGCCGGGCTCGATCCGGCTCATCCGCGCATTCGCAAGTTTTTCGATCTGTGCCGCATGGTGCAGGATTTGCCGCGCCATCTGGGACAGCATTCAGGCGGAATGGTGGTCTGCCAGGGGCAACTGGATTCGGTGGTGCCGCTTGAGCCGGCGACGATGCCGGGGCGCGTGGTGGTGCAATGGGACAAAGAAGATTGCGCGGACATGGGGATCGTCAAAATCGATTTGCTGGGGCTGGGGATGATGGCGGTGCTGGAAGAGTCGCTGACAATTATTCGCGAGGATTACGGCGAGGAAGTGGACCTGGCGCATTTGCCGGCGAGCGACCCGGTTGTTTACGACACTCTTTGCAAAGCGGATACGGTGGGGATGTTTCAAATCGAGAGCCGCGCACAGATGTCGTGTTTGCCGCGGCTGCGGCCGAAATGTTTTTACGACATCGTAGTGCAAGTGGCGATTATCCGGCCGGGACCGATCGTGGGGCAGATGGTAAATCCGTATCTGAAGCGGAGGCAGGGACGCGAGGCGGCGGAGTGTTTGCATCCGTCGCTTGAGCCCGTGCTGGCGCGCACGCTGGGAGTGCCGCTCTTTCAAGAGCAGTTGCTGCGAATGGCGATGATTGCGGCGGGTTTCACGGGAGGCGAAGCGGAAGAATTGCGGCGGGCGTTCGGCTTCAAGCGCTCGGAATCGCGGATGAACGAAGTGGAAATCAAATTGCGGCGCGGGATGGAGCAGAAAGGGATTTACGGCGCGACGCAGGACACGATCGTGAAGTCGATTACTTCGTTTGCGCTGTATGGATTTCCCGAATCGCATGCGGCGAGTTTTGCGCTGCTGGCATATGCGAGCGCTTATTTGAAGTGCCATTATCTGGCGGCGTTCACTGCCGCGATGCTGAATAACCAGCCGATGGGATTTTACAATGCGGCGACGCTAGTGAAGGACGCGCAACGGCACGGATTGAAAGTGCGGCCGATCGATGTGACCTGTTCGGAGTGGCTGTGCAAACTCGAAAAGGATGGTGAACGGTTGGTTATGCGGCTGGGATTACGCTACGTGAAGGGATTGCGGCAGGAAATCGCGCTGGAACTTTTGAGGGAGCGCGCGATGCGCGCGTTCGCTTCGATCGAGGATTTGAAATTGCGCGTGCCCGCAATTGCCAAAAGTGAATTGGCGGCGCTTGCGGCGATTGGGGCGTTGAACTTTGTTTACGGCCAGGACAACGCGAAGGGTCGAGGCCGAATTCACCGGCGCGATGCGTTGTGGCAAATCGAGCGAGCGGCGCGGCGGCCGGGGCCGTTGCTCGAGCGGGCAGCGCGGGAAGATTTCGAGACGGATTCAGGCGAGGGAGCGGAGGATCGCGCTGGCGTTGACGGGGCGGTGCCGACAGCGGTTCCCTCTCGCGATCACGGCTCTCCTTTGCAGGCCATGACGGCGGAAGAAAGGCTGGTGGCGGATTTTCGCGGGACGGGGATGACGGTGGGGCCGCACCCGATGACGTACCATCGCGCGGAATTGCGGAAGCGGGGGATACGTTCGGCGAACGAGCTTGGCGCGATTCCCGACGGGACGTGGGTTCGCGTGGCGGGATCGGTGATCGCACGGCAACGGCCGGGGACTGCGAAGGGGTTCGTGTTTCTGAGCCTCGAGGATGAAACCGGAATTTCGAACGCCATTATTACGCCACAGCTTTTCAAGCGGGACCACGCGGTGGTGGTGCATCAGCAATTCTTGCTGATCGAGGGGCCTCTGCAGAACCAGGACAATGTGATTTCCGTGAAAGCGGCGCGCGTTCGGCCGCTGTCGATCACGCAGGCGGAAACCGCGTCGCATGATTTTCATTGAGGGCGATGCGGATGAACGTGCGGCAAGCGGGTTGAAGTTCGCGGCGGCGTGTCGTAATCTATCTTCCAGCACCTGCATCACGGCGCGCCCGTAGCTCAGCTGGATAGAGCGTCTGGCTACGAACCAGAAGGTCGGAGGTTCGACTCCTCTCGGGCGCGCCACTCTCATCCCATGTTTTTTGCCGACGCCCTCACAACGTAGAACCGAGCCGGCTGCGAATCCCTGGAACAAAGACTCGAGTCTGTGCGTATCCACGGAAGGACATCTTCCAAGGGCTGCGACACATGATCAAAAAGATTTTCAAGTACCTCGGGATAGGCATCGCTTGCCTGGCTGTTGTAGTGGTTTCGGCTGCGCTGTTGTACCGAAAATACCTGCAACACAAGGTGGCCGTAGAGCGGGCGATTCATTCGTCCAATGGGATCGACAGCCTGGAGGCTGTGCGAATTGGCGGTATTGACCAGTGGATCGAGGTGCGGGGCGAGGACGTGAATAATCCCATTCTTCTGTTCATCCATGGCGGGCCAGGCATTGCTTTTATTCCACTGGCAGGGTCGTTTCAGGGGCCGTGGGAGAAACAATTTACCGTCGTGCAATGGGATCAGCGGGGAGCGGGAAAGACCTACACGTCGAACAGCGAGGAAGTTCAGCGCAGAACGATGAATGTGCCGCAAATGGAGCAGGACACGCTCGAGGTGGTGAACTATCTTCGGAATCGATTCCATCGAGAGAAGATTTTCGTTGTAGGCCATTCGTGGGGAAGCATATTGGGTCTTTGGTTGGCGCACGAGCATCCGGAAACGATTTACGCCTACGTGGGGACCGGGCAGGTGGTGAACATGGAGCAAAACGAAGCCGCGTCCTATCAGGATGCTTTGAAAGAGGCACATGCGCGCCACAATGAATTGGCCGTCAAAGAATTGGAAAGCATCGCGCCGTATCCGCCCTCGAAGCCGAATTTCGATGTAACAGGGAAGGAACGGAAGTGGTCATCGGAATTCCTGGGGCCTCCGCCGGGCGTGCCGGATTTCACGGACGTCAAGAGATTGCTCACGGACGTTATCTCCGCTCCGGAATATTCGCTCGCCGATGACTACAGTTTCATCCATGGCCAGACTTCCCTATTTTCCGTCAACATCCTGCTCCCAGAGATGATGAAAGTCGATCTGAGCAAGCTCGGTGGGGAATTCCAGACGTCGATTTTCTTTTTTGAAGGAAGAAACGACCCGTTCTGCCGCCCTTCCTTGATTTGGGACTACGCCGAAACGATGAAGGCCCCAAAAAAGGAATTCATCTGGTTCGATCATTCGGCGCATTTTCCATTCTTCGAAGAGGAGCAGAAATTTGCGGATGAATTGGCTCAGCGGGTTCGGCCGCTAGCTGTTTCCCATGCGGAAGCTCACTAGCACCTCTTCGAATCGGGAATCGGTGGATATTTTTCGGTCCGCACGAGCAGCGTTGACTTACTTTGAGGGTGGCGGAATATCGATGCGAATGTTGCAACGGAGATAACCCTGCCCGTTGCATTTCAAGGTGACGGCGCCGTTTCCGGTGACCTCTTTGCTCTGGCGTTTGTCCAAATTTCCAGTAAAGCCCGGCGCCGTGACATGGCAGGACGGGGCGGGCCGGCTGTTGGGTGTCTCCGATACAGCATTCATGCAGGTAATTTTTACGGAGCCGGAAATTGTGGCGGTTCCGGGGTGCGGGCCGGCCTTGTCGGAGGTGGCCTCGACAGCTTGCACCTTGCCTCGCGGCGCTCGTTGCGCGTTGCCTCGATACGTCGTTGTAAAAACCGCAAATGCCAGCAGGAAAAGGAATAAAGCGGCATCTCGCATCTTCATCGCACGCCTCCCATCGAATGGGGAATGTACGCTCTTCCATGACGTACCGCAATATCGGACGATCTCAAAGAGTAAGGCGCCTACGCTGCGGTTTGCGGAGGGATATTCTGGTTGAGCCGGAAAAAGTTCGCCGGGTCGTAGTGAGTTTTGATCTTGACCAATCGCTGCCACCTTTCCTGATAGGCCTCGGGGACGCGATCCTGTTCGTCGCCGCTCATGAAATTCACGTACACGCCGGGCTTCATGAACGGACGCACCGAGGCAAACACGCTTCGCACCCACGAAACGTTCGCAGCGTCCTCGGTGGGATCTTTCCAATCCGCCAAAAGATTCAAAATGAAGGGAGCGCTGCGGTCGCCGAACGCCGTTTCGCCGGCTCCCACGCGTCCGGCCGCGCCGCCCAGGTAGGCCAGCTCGATCTGCGTGTTCTGCGCGGGAATTGCGGCGGCCGCTTTTGCCATGATTTCGATAATTTGATCGCTGAATTGCGAGAAGTAACCGGATTTCGTGTAGTAACGGCGGCCGTGCGGAAAATCCGCATCAGCCATGGTCTGCAGCGCGAGATACGAGAGCGTTTCCTTCTTGCGATTGAACTGTTTGCTCAGCGAAAAGATGCGGTCGATCTGGCGATTCCCTTCCACGTGATCGCCAAACCAAACGACGCTTAGGCTTAAAGCGGGTCGGCCTCGGATTTCTTCCGGTACGCGATCGTCGTTCGGCGCAAGGACGACCGAGATGTTCCATTTCAATTCATCGGGGGCGCCTGGCATGAACTCGCGCCAGTCTTGCAGCACTCGAAGGATGTCGTCCTGATGAGCGTACGAAGTGGCGAGCAAGACGGAAGTGAGCGGATGCAGCCGCACTTCGAATTCGGTGACGACGCCGAAATTGCCGCCTCCTCCGCGCAGCGCCCAGTACAAGTCGGAGTTTTCGGATTCGCTTGCGCGGACGAGCGAACCATCCGCGGTGACGAGCGTGAAGCCGACGACGTTGTCACACGACATGCCGAAAAGACGCGTAAGCCAGCCAGTACCGCCGCCCAGTACCAGTCCTCCGGCTCCTGTGTGGGAAACGACGCCCGCGGGGAATACAAGACCGTGCCGCTGCGTTGCGGTGTCGACGGTGCCCAAGAGACAGCCACCGGCGAATCGGGCTCGGCGCGCGAATGCGTCAACTTCGACCTGCCGCAAATGCGAGAGATCGATCACGAGACCGCCATCGCAGCTGCCGAATCCCGCCAGGCTGTGGCCACCGCAACGCACCGCCGTAAGAACTCCTGCATCGGCGGCGGCTCGCACGGCAATTTGCACGTCCGCGACATCGGCGCATCGGGCGATTGCACCGGGAGTGCGAGACACCATCGCGTTCCAGATTCTGCTCGCTTCGGGAAATTCGAGGCTGCCTTCGAAAATCAAGTCGCCCCTGAACTTTCCGCCCAGCGAGTTGCATAAATCTGTGAGTTTTGTCGTCATCTTCCGCGATAGGCCGCTACCGATGCCAGCTCGGCTTGCCGCCACTTCATGCAGCGATCGAGGCAGAGAAGCAGGCTTCGCGGATCATTGTCTCACGGCAAGATCAATGTTCTTTTCGAGAACAGCGAGGACAGCACGAACGTCGTCAATCGTGTTGTAGAGATGAAAGGAAATGCGCAGCCCATCCTTGCGATTCGAGACGACAATATTTTGCGAGGCGAGCTTCGCTACGGCCGCATCGGAATCCTTCATCTGCAACACCACGAGAGGACCGCGCGTGTCGGCGGGCGTTTTGGCTTTGATTCCCAACTCGCGCGCGCCCGTGATGAGCGCTTGGGCCAGCGACCCGACGTGCGCTGCGATGCAATCGAAGCCCAGATCGCCGAGGAGTTCGAGCGCTGCCGGAATTGCATAGACGTTAGGCACCGGGGGCGAGCCGGCTTCAAATCGGCGCGCCGAAGCTGCCGGATCAAAGTGCCGTACGTCGAACGCGAAGGGGTTCTCCTGGCCGAACCAACCGGTAATCGTCGGCGTGAGCGAGCGAATCAATTCCGGGCGAACGTACATGAAAGCGATGCCGGACGGGCATAGTAAGTATTTGAGAGCGCCGCTCACGTAGAAATCGACATCCAGCGCCTTCACATCAACGGGGCGCGTTCCACAATCCTGATAATCGTCGTGCATCACGAGCGCGCCGCGCTCGTGCGCCAGCTTCACGACACCGGGGACATCGGAGCGAGCTCCATTGAGAAAACAGACTCCTGTTACGGGGACGATCAGTGTTTGCTCGTCGATCGCGTCGGCATACGCGCTCGTGGGAATTCGTCCATTCTGCGCCGCGACGAATTGGATCTCGGCGCCGCGTGTTTGTTGCGCGAGCCATATCTGGCCCATGGTGGGAAATTCAAATTCGCCCATCACCACTTTTCGGCGCCGGCCTCCGAAACTGAGCGCGCTCGCGACGGCACTGATACCGGCCGACGCGCACGAGACGATCGCCACCTCCTCAGGCTTTGCTCCGATGAAACGCGCAAACGACGTACGCGCGGCTTCGTACTGCTCGACCCAGCGATCCCAGGGCGAGCCGTCCTCGTGCCAGCTTCGAATGTGGTCGAGGAGCGAGTCCTCGACGGCATCGCTGAGAGCGCCTTGTGAGCAGGAATTCAGATAGATCTTGTTCCGAAAGACGGGAAATCGGGAACGAGCGGATGCGATTTCAGAACGGGCGCCCAAGTGATTGGCCTCCAACGAAATGGCATTTCATATTAGCAACGACGATTCGCGTCGGATGGTGAACCCTCGCGTCGTCGGCTCCACGTCTGGTCTTCTCCGCGACAGTGCACGGCCGCCAGGTTGGCTGGTCCCAGTCAAGCGCAGGGAGACGGCGCGGCGATTCAGCATACAATGTCGCGATCATTTATGCCCAAAGAGTCTATATTTCGAACGGTGTCCTGGTGGCCAAAATGAAAATTCGTCGCTCTATCGCAAAGAAGCGCCGCAATCGCTCGCGGTCGAAATCTGAAACCATTCAAGCCGTCATTCGGCTCGAAGAGCGGGTGTGGGAGGTCGCTCAACAGCGTAACGCCATTGAATTCAAGAAGCTCGTTCCTTCCGATGCAGTGATGATCTTCCAAAGCGGAATTGTCCTCCAACCGGAATATCTGGCGACGATGAACGACCGTACAATCTCGAATTACGAAATCCGCAACATGCGTGCTTTCATGCCCAACGCAGCAACTGTAATTCTCTACTACGAGGCAGTGCGCCTCGGCGAGCAAGATGGCAAGGCGTTTCCGTCAAGCCCGGTAGTCGAGAGCACCACATGGATCAAACGCGGCAAGCGTTGGGTCGCCGTCCTGAATCAGGAGACGCCCGTCGGCGGCCGATGAATTCTCTTCCTTTCTGCTAGTGCACGTTCACCGGTGTCAGCGGCTTCAATATCTCATCGAGATAGTCGGACGTGCCTTCCACTCGCTCCAGATGAGGATAGCGGTAGCCGCCCTGGTATTCGATCTTGTGCTTTTCTATCGTCCCCGTGTTGCTTGCCACGATCTCGATGGCTGCGGGGCTCGATTTTGAGCCGCGAATCGCACGCTTCAATTCATCCACCGAAAACTGCCGGCCATTCACACCGATAATTCGCAAGTACGGGCTGATACCGCTTTCAAACGCGGGCATGCCGGGAATCGAATCGACCACCGTCCCGTCACCTTTGACCTTCAGGCCGATCGACGCCGTGAAATCTCCCCCGCCCGAGACGTCATCACCCGCCGCAAGAAACTCATTGGTATCGTCCGTATAGACGAGCTTCCAGCCGCTGCCGGTGATTCCGCCGAGCGGCGCGGCGGGCGCTGTGGAGTCGAGACGCTCCCGCAAGAAGGAGCGCCAATCGTTCGGTGCAATCTGGTTGAGGGTTGCCACCACGTCGTCGAACGTGTAGGTCTTGATGATGGGCTCGCCGTCGGGCGGGGCGTAGAAAGCGTAGCAGAAATCGTCCATCGACTTGCGGTCGTTCGTCAGCTTGCGGATTGTCGCATCTACGTCGAGCCAAATCAGCACACTTTCGGGATAGAAATCAACACTGCGACGGTACGACGCCCACTCCGGCGGGGAGAAGTAGAGAATCTGCGCGGCGTTTGCGGTGTTCTGCAACGACCGCCAACGGCGGCCGGCACGGTGCTCCATTGTTGACGCGGTCAGCGCGATGTAGTCGCGCGTTTGCTGCGGAGTGAGCAGTCCGCTGCGCGCGGAAAGAATCGTGCCCAGATATTCCGTCAGGCCCTCATACACCCAAAGTAGCTCACCCTTCATCGGCGCCTGGAAATCCGGCGTCGCTAATCCTTCGGGGCGCCGAAATTGTCCGTTCCAGGAGTGCGTGAATTCGTGGGGAAAAAGACCCGCTTCGAGCAACCGAGCGCTCGGATCGACAAGCGTGCGCTCCGCGACGCGATCGTCGCTGCTCTCGTGATGTTCCTGGCCGAGCGGCAACACGTTGTCACTCAGCGTGAGGAGAAAATGATAGTCGCGGTAGTGGTGCGACTGATACAGCGCGCCGGCTTCCGCGACGAGCCGCGTGTAGTGTTCGATCAATTCCGCCGAAACATCGAGCGCCCACGCGTCGTCGGAGGCGACATCCACTTCGTGAGGAGGCTTTGCGCCCGGATTGAGCGGAAATACGCGCACGAATTCGCCGGACTGTACCGGCGAATCGACCAACAGGTCAAACGGGACCGGCGAAAATGTAATCGTATTGCCGGACTGGCTCGCGATAGGGAGCGATGTATTGAATTTCCATCCCGCCGGGACCGTCAGGCTTGGGACGAACGTCAGTTCGTGCGCCGGCCAGCCCTTCGGATAGAGCGCCACCTGATTCCACATCAAGATGAAGAGTTTCGCCGAGCCGGACGCGGCGAAATCGATTGTCGGCCCGGGAGTGGAGATCAGAAAATCCAGCGAGGCATCGATCGAATTCACGCCTTGCGGAATTTCAAGATTGAACGCGTACATGTCCACGTCGTCTTGCTGCCAGACGATTTCTTTCCCGCCGGCGGAAAATTTCAATCCCGCCAGATTCGGAATCGGACCGTCCGGAGAATGGTCCGCGGGCATCCACTTCGGATAGTAGAGCGTGAGCGGCCCCGGCCGCACCGGGATTTCGAGCTTTGCGTGCAGGATGCGCTGCGGTGCGTGCGTCGCGTCCACCGAAATCTTGATCGGCCCCGGCGGGGGATTCTGCGCGTGGACGGCGCGTGCACTTGCAGCGGTTAGACCGAGGGTGAGGACGAACGCTGCCGTCCATTTTATAGATTGGTGGGACACGTTTCCTCCCGCTGCGAGAATTGTCAGCCTTCCGGAACCTGGGTGCCAGGCCTCACGCTCAAAAAGAGAATTTGAGCATGAACTGAATGTTGCGCGGACCGCCAACGCCGAAGTGCGAATCGAAGCTGCCGTCATCCGCCGTGGCCGTGATGCGGGTGCTGCCGTCGGGCGAGGGCTCGGCGAAGTTCGGATGGTTAAAAGCGTTGAAGAAACTGGTTCTGAATTCCAGCCCATAGCGCTCTGCAAACCGGAACGTTCGCTGGATCGAAATATCCCAGGCGTTGAGACCGGGAGCGACCAGCGGATTGCGCGGGCAATCACCGAAGGTCCCTTGCGGAGGCGCAACGAAAGAATCCGATGAGACGTACGAGTCCAGAAGATTTTTCAACTGGTAGTGAAACGGCGCGATGCAATTGAAGCGGGTGTTGTTGTTGCTCACGCCGCTTTGGTCGCCGAAGGTCAGCAGCGGGGCGGCTAAACCATCTCGCATCGTAGTTGTGCCGGAAAGCTGCCAATCCTTCAGAACATATCCGACGGCACCTTCGAGCTTCGGCGACGGGAGCGCGTAGACATAGGTGAAAATTAAAGCGCGCCGCTGATCGAACTCGGAGTTTCCGTAATTATCGCGTAGATTGGTGGCGTCCTGCGGGACGTAGCCGCTGGTGCCGAAGAAGTTTTCGACTTCCGAAGCGGTATCGAGATTGTGCGACCAGGTGAAAGAGACCTGGGTTGTCAATCCGCGCCAATTGTTGGACCGCAGGACGGCCTGGAGCGAATTGTAGTGGGACCAGCCGGCCGACGAAATGGTGTTGATTTGCCGAAGGTCCCGAAATTCGGCGTTGAAGGGCCGCCGCTCTTGCTCGCCGTCCACATCCCCCGGAGTGGGCTGGTTGATATCGAGAAGCTGAAGCTGGTGAATGCTATGGTTGCCGACGTAGCCGAGTTGAAATACGAACCGCTGACTCAATTCCTGCTGGATGTTCAGAGTCCAAACCTGCGTGTTGGGCGTCTTGAGATTGTGCTGAATGCTGGAAATATTGAACGGCGGTTCCGGCTCGCCGGTGCCGAAAATGGGAACGCCCACTCCGAACGGAATCGGCGTGTTGGGAGTGATCGTAACCC
>JBOGNA010000152.1:0-1629 GCA_050746925.1 Candidatus Acidiferrales bacterium | reverse complement strand
CGTAAACAAAGCGACGTTCAACCGGCTGGCGGTGGAATTCCCGTTCCTGGTTCACATTCCGTGCGGCGCGCACACCGTGCAACTCGCTGTTCGTTCGTGCCTCGCTCTCCCACCGTTCGCCGCCACCGTCCGGCAACTCCACGCCCTCATTCGCTTCTTCGATGCCAAGGAGAACAGACAAGTGCTGCTCAAAACGCAGGTCGGGCTCGGTTCGAAGCGACTCGTGGTCCTCAAGCCGAACGACACACGCTGGTCTTCGACACTCATCGCTGCGCAACGCGTCCTCGAGATGCGACGCGACATCGAGGCGTGTGCCGGCATCAACGACATCGACGAGATACCGAGCAAAGATGTGTTCTTCGCCAGCCTCGGTGAGCTGTGCAAATTCCTCAGTCCGTTCCGACATGCGACGGACGTCATTCAATCCGACAAGGCCACGCTCCTCACTGTCTTCGAGCAGTTCGCCGCGTTGCTTGCACACACACGCGACACACACCGAGAGAGTGCTGCGGCTGTGTTCCAACGGTGGCAAGTGCGCATCAACGTCGACGCGACTGTCGCCGTCGCGTGGCTCTCGTTCGCCGAGATTCCTGCTTCTCTCGACGAGAACGCAGCACGCGAATTCATCATCAGCTTCGGCGTGACCTACCTCCAGTTCTACGATCTCGTCCCCGGCGCCACGTCTGAGCAGCTCCGCGACGACCTCTTCCGTCAGATTGGCGAATTCGACCTCCGCGAGGGTCCGTTCGAGAACGTCCTCAAGCACAAGGCGTCGCTCGCGCGCACAGGGTGGAATCCTCGTCTCCTCTGGTCACATTACCAGAAACTCCAGCTTGGGCGTGTTGCGCTCGTGCTGCTCTCGCTCTCTGCGAGCGAGGCTGCCGTCGAACGCACCTTCAGCGCGCAGGCCGCCGTTCACACGAAGAAACGCAACCGCCTGTCGAATCCCACCGTGCAAGCAGAGATGTTCCTCAAATTCAATCACCATGTGATGTGTGCGACACTAACGGAGCCACAACGCGCTGGTGTTGTCGAGCTCGATGACGAGTACGACGCTGATGACGATGTCGACGACGACGCGCCGACGGTTGTCTTCGCCACACCGGACGACCCATTCGCCTTCGTCGAAGCGCCCATCCCTCCTCGCGTTGTTCCCGCGGCGTCACGGAACGAACCGGTGCCGATGAGCGATGACGAGGAGGACTGGGAGGCTGCACCTGCGGCCGCGGCGGCGGCTTCGGCGAGCGAGCGTCGTCGCGCCCGCCGCGAGCCATCTGCCGTCTTCACATCGAGCGATGAGTTCGTTCGCTGGTTCATCCAAGAGCACCACATCACGCCGTCGACGAAGTGGAACGGTGATCTGCGCAGTGCACTGGAGCGCTGGGCCTCGTCGCGCTTTCCTCCGCCGTGCCCGAACACGCAGACACTCGTCGAGCTTGTCCGCGCCGGTCTGCCTCGGGAGCATTAACCAGAACCATACAAGAACCATGCCGAACCATACCTAGCCGAACCATGAACCATGGTTCACCGCAATTCCGACCGAACCAGCATACACTGAGTGTATGCTGGTGCAGATAGCCGGTGCGACGAGGCAGCGTGTTACTTCGATCGTTCGTCTCACACTGGGGC
>JBOGNA010000151.1:0-45457 GCA_050746925.1 Candidatus Acidiferrales bacterium | reverse complement strand
GATTCACAGCGTTGCGGGAGTGCTGGAGGACAGCCGCGGGCTGGTGGGGACGAGGCCGTACCGTTCGCCGCACCACACGATCAGCGATGCAGGATTGATTGGGGGAGGAGCGGTGCCGCGGCCGGGAGAAGTTTCGCTGGGGCACAACGGAGTGTTGTTTCTCGACGAGCTGCCGGAATTTCAGCGCAACGTGCTCGAAGTGATGCGCCAGCCGCTCGAGGATGGATGCGTGACGATTGCGCGTGCGGCGCTATCCGTCAGCTTTCCGTCGCGATTCATGCTGGCGGCGGCGATGAATCCGTGTCCCTGCGGATTTTTCGGCGACCCCACACGAGAGTGCCACTGCTCGCCGGTGCAGATTCAGCGGTACGTTTCGAAAATATCCGGACCGCTGCTCGATCGCATCGACATACACATTGAAGTGCCGGCGGTGAAATACAAAGAGCTGCGCGGGACTGCCGAGGTGGAGAGCTCCGCGACGGTGCGCGAACGGGTGATGCGGGCGCGGCAAGTGCAGCTTGACCGCTACCGCGCGGAGAAGGGGCTGTATGCGAATTCGCAGATGCCCTCGCAGCTACTGCGAAAGCACTGCGCGATTTCCGCGGAAGGCGAAAAGCTGCTGGAAACCGCGATTGCACGGCTGGGCCTTTCAGCGCGCGCGCACGATCGCATTCTGAAGGTGTCCCGCACGATTGCGGATCTCGAGGGCGCCGAGTGCATTGCACCGAAGCATTTGAGCGAAGCGATTCAGTACCGGACGCTGGACCGGACATATTGGGCGTAAGAACGTCCTGATGCATCGTTTCTGCCGCAGTGTATAGGCCGCGCACCGGACGTGAGTTGGGCAGACGCGAGAGGTCATCTTGTAAATAGCTCGGACGCCCGGCGCAAAGAACCTCAGGGGTTAAAACCCCTGAATTGCGGTGACCCTTTCGGCACGGCTGAAGCCGTGCCCTGACGCCGTGTTCTGACGCCGTGCCCTGACGCAAACCCACTATGAGAGGGCTCCTAGGCGAACTCGGCAGTGCCGGGCGCTTTGCTGCCGCGAATGGTCGCACGCCATGCGGTTCCCAGCAGCTTCCGCAGCCGCAGGCGGGCCTTGTGCAGCTGTGACTTGGAATTGCCGATGGAGAAGCCCAGCATCGATGCGATTTCGTGGTGCTCGCAGCCGAGCACGTCGTGAAGCATGAACACTTTCCGACAACCGCGCGGCAGCATGCCGACGGCGCGCTTTATGGTGAGGCGATCGACGACGCCGGACAACACCAAATCGCGAGCGCCGAATTCTTTCGGTGGCCGCTCTGATTTTTCGCTTTCATCTGCCGTTTCAACCGGAACTTCCGTCACCCGCTTCTTGCGCAGGCGCATCAGCACGATATTTACGGAGAGGCGATGGAGCCACGTGGAGAAGGCCGATTCGCCGCGGAAGGTGTGAATCCTGCGGAACAATTGCAGGAAGGCTTCCTGGGTCAACTCTTCGGCTTCGGCGGTGTTGCCAATCATGCGAAGGCAGAGATAATAAATGCGGCGATGGTGCGCGTGGTAAAGCGCTTCGAAGGCCTTTTCGTCGCCTTGTTTCGCTCGTTCGACGAGCTCGGCGTCGGTTGCAGCAGCTTTCGGAATCTGAATTTCCTGGTTCACGATCGTGTTCTCCATCTTTTTCAATCCTTTGGCAATTTTTTGGCTTTGCGCGCAGCTCGAGACGAACCTCACCCGACGGCTGCGATGTAGTTTTTGTCAGATTGTTAAGGGTGTGAAGGAATGCGTCTTACGGCGGCGCCTCGTTTTTGGTCTGCTCGGCGATGAATGACGCAGCATTCAGAATTTCCACTCCGCATTCCATCAAGTTCCTCAGTAGGGCGATTCCGTCGCGATCCGCGAAGGAAACATTCTTCAAATCGATCAAGAGGCGCGTACAGTTCTCCATTTGAAGCTCACAGGTTGTTTGCAGGCACTCAACCCACCTGCCACTCACTTGCCCATCAAGCTGCAACACGACCTCATCTCCTGCATTTTCGATAATCGAGATTTTCAGCACTGCGTTACCCAGACCATGCAATTGCAAATGGTGTGCCAATCGCGACGAGAACCACGAATTTTGTAATCTCCTGGAGAACAAGGCAGTTACGAAACGTCACTCTGGAGGGCGCGCGGACGAGCCACGATATTTCGTGGTTGGGAGAACTGCGAGTGGTGGGAGCTACGATGGGTGGTGGGTGGTTCGCTTGATTCCGAGCTTCCCCATCCGGTGGCGGAGGGTGTTGGGATGCAAGCCCAGAATTTTCGCCGCGCCGCGCGGCCCCTCGACGACGCCTTCGCTTTGTTTCAGCACGGAGACAATATGGGCGCGTTCCAATTCTTCGAGGGTTGGTGCAGGCGCCGCCGGATCAGGAGGCTGCGCCGCTTCGGAAGATGCATCTCGAGCGCCCAAGGAATCCGCCGCCGACAGCACGGGCAATAGCTCGGGCTCGAGCTCAAGGACCGAACGCTGCGAGAGAATCACGGCCCGCTCGATCACGTTCTGCAGTTCTCTGACGTTGCCGGGCCACGAATAGTTTTCGAGCCGGTCGAGGGATTCTCGCGAGATCGCCTGAATGTCCTTCCCTAGCTTTTTGGAAAAGCGCGCGAGGAAATACATGGCGAGTTGTCGAATGTCGGAACTGCGATCACGCAACGGAGGCATTTCGACAGGGAACACATTGAGGCGATAGAAAAGATCCGAGCGGAAATCGCCCTTGCGAATCGCTTCGGGAAGGTCGCGGTTTGTGGCGGCAATCACGCGGACGTCAACGCGTACAGGCTTGTTGGAGCCCACGGGCTCAAACTCCCGTTCCTGCAGGACGCGCAAGAGCTTCACTTGCGTCCCGAGCGGCAACTCACCGATCTCATCGAGGAAAATCGTCCCGCCGTCGGCAAGTTCAAAACGGCCGACGTGCCGGTCGAGAGCGCCCGTGAATGCGCCCTTGACGTGGCCAAACAGCTCGCTCTCCACCAGTCCTGCGGAGATGGCGCTGCAGTTCACCTTCAAGAGAGGACGGCTCTTGCGAGTACTGCGGTCATGAATCGCGCGGGCGATCAGTTCCTTGCCTGTGCCGGTCTCGCCGTTGATCAGTACGGTGGAGTCCGTGGGAGCGACCTGTTCCACCTTTCGAAGAACAGCGAGCAGTGCGGGACTGTTGCCGGTGATTTCCTCGAAATTGTGATCCGTGCGGATTTCTTCCTGGAGGTAAATATTCTCGCTCTCGAGACGCGCTTTTAACTGTGCGATTTCCCCGTAAGAAACCATGTTGGCGACAGCGAGTGCCACCTGATTGGCAACTTCCTGCAATAGCTCCTTCTCGACGTCGGAATACTGGCTCTTCCGAAGGCTGCCGATACCCAGCGTGCCAATGCTCTTGCCTCCGACGATGAGCGGAACAATGCAGTCAGAAAGGATGCCGATTTCAAGCAGGCGGTGGTCGTTCGCGAAGCGCTGCTCTTTTTCGATGTCGCGGCGGATTCTGCCACGCTGACTCTCAAAAATTTCGGTGACCATCGACTCGCTGCGAGGGATCTCCATTCCCGCGCGAAGGTAGTCGGTGGCGATTTCGGTTTCGAGCGCGAAGGATCGGAAGACGTCGGTCTCCGGCACATACAACGTCACCACCGCTCCGTCAAAGGAAAGGAAACGGCGGAGGATCTCTGCGATGGAGTGCAATAGATCGTCGGAAGTCAGGTGGGTGATGATCGCGTTGTTCACTTCCAGCAGAGTGCGATAGCGAGCGGCGGTGCGTTCGAGCGTCGCGTTGAGCTCGGTGATCTCCTCATACGCATGCATGTTGGACACGCCGAGCGCCAACTGCGTGCCCAGTTCCTGCAAAAGTTGTCCGTCGGCTTCCGAATATTGGTTTTTGTTTTTGCTTCCGATATTCAGCGTGCCGATGCACTTGCCACCGACAATCAGCGGAACGATGCAGTCCGAGATGATGCCTTCGGCAACGACGAAGCGATCATTCGGATAGCGCTGCTCGTTGGGGAGATCGCCGCGCACAACGGCGCGCTGATGGTCGAAAACCCAGCCGGAGATGCTGTCCTTGCGATCGAACTCGACGCCGGGCTGGAAGTGCTCGGAAGTAACGGGAGTATCCAGCAAGTAGTAGCGGAAGGTTTCGGTCTTGGGGTTGTAAATGGTGATCAGAGCGCCGTGGAAGGGAACGATGCGGCGCAGAATTTCCGCGACGGAGCGGAGCAGAGTGGCGCGAGTGAGATTCGTAATAATGGCATTGTTGAGCTCGAGCAACGTGCGGCAATGCTCAGCGCTGGTGACGGGCTCCGCACTCGATTGAGGACGATTCATGTCGTTTTATGGCTTTGGCGGATTCGACTTGGCTCTTCGTCTGGGAGAGAAGGCCGCCGTCGGGACATCCGGTTCGATGGCTGCATTTTAACTCAATCAGCGAGCCAAGTCTTTCTCTGCAAAATCGACACGCCGGCTGAACCGAAAATCAGATGAGCCAGGAACCGATCGGGGATGTGTTTTTTTGTTAATTTTGCGAACGATGAAATCCATCCCATTGCATACCTGACGTGTGGTTGCGAATCGCCGCGGTAAAAACACGGCAACCAAAGCGCGATGAAGGCATCTGAGGTTGGCCTGAGGGATCGATTCAATCACAGCTCCGTTGGAGCAGAGCTGAAAATCAAAAAGTTCCCTACAAGGAGAAGTCATGAAGAAAGTGTTAGGTCTCGGTGCAGTGATGGTTGCCATCGTCGCGCTGTCGGCTTTCGGCCAGGGCAAGCGAGTGCATTCGCTGGTGCGATTCAGCGGTGCGATCGGCGTTGACCCAATTTCCAACGTCGTCGTCAACGGTCTAACGACCACCGTCAGCGCCAACGTGGTGCGCGGTATTTTGCCCGCCGGCCAAATCTGGAGAATCGCTGATCTTAACGCCAATGTAACCAGCGACGGCAGCATCCGGCTTCACGGGCGCGGCCTGCGTCTCGGCGGCGGCAATGGGATCGGAACCAACGGCGGCCAGAGTGTGTTCGCCACGCTTTTCTGCGGCGCCGCGGCCAGCGCCGTTTCGTCCAGCTCAACCCAGACCGGAGTCGCCCTGGATGCGGACGGCGATTTCGACATCAACGACGAATTGTCGCCCGCGCCTCCGGCCAGCTGCGATTCGCCGGTGCTTCTGATTCGGACCGCGGCGGGAGCCAAGACCTGGTTTGCAGCAGGTATCGAGGACTAGGCGCGGCGCATGTCGCAAATCAGAATGTGTTTCGCAATTCACAAGGCCAGGACGGGTGCGGTGTCGCACCCATCCTGGTCGGTAGTTTTAGCGTCGGTCTTGTCTTCGGTTGTGTCGTCGGTAGTCTCGTCGGGTGAAAGTGTGAACCTAGTTTCGAAATCTAACCAAGCGTGCGCCGGAGCGGCGCATTGACTTGTGCGGGGGCGCTGTGTTACGCATACTGCTCTTTTGGGGTATTTCCCGACCTCGGATGGCTGCCAAAACTCAACGAATCGAGATTACGCTCGAGACGCTGCTGGAGAGCGTGGATCTCGCCGAAGTAATCGTCATGCGCATTGCGGAAGCCGCAGGCTTCAACGAAGAAGAAATCCACAAAATGGGAATGGCAGTCCGCGAAGGCGTGATCAACGCATACAACTATGGAAATCAGCAGATCCGCGAAAAGAAAATCTTCATGACCGTGGAGCTCGATCCGGAGAAGATGATCGTCCGGGTGCTCGATCAGGGAAAGGGGTTCGAGTTGACTGAAGTGCCCGACCCACTGGCGGAAGAAAATCTGCTGCGCACGTCGGGACGCGGCCTATTCCTGATGCGGGCATTCATGGACGAGTTCAACGTGCATACCGCTCCGGGTGGAGGAGCCGAGCTGGTGATGGTCAAGAAACTTCCCGACGCAGTTTCCGGCAATGGAAGCTCCCAACCGGAGTAGAATAAGTCATCGAGGTTACCACCGTGGCCTTGCAAGGAACGTGCCGTGAAATCGAAGACATCGCGATCATAGATTTCAGCGGAAAAATTACGCTGGGCGAAGGAAGCTCGACGCTGCGGCGCACGATCCGCGAACTGATCGATAAGGGCCATCGCAAAATCGTCCTGAATCTCTACGACGTTGATTACATCGACAGCTCGGGAATCGGCGAGCTGGTGAGCGGGTACACCACGGTCCGCAATGTGGAAGGCGAGCTAAAGCTGCTGCACCTCACGAAACGAGTCCACGATCTGCTGCAAATCACGCGGCTGTTCACCGTGTTTGACGTGCAGTCCGACGAAGAATCCGCGCTGAAGAGTTTCCGCTAGCTGAGAGTCCTCAACAAAGTTGAGCAAGCCCACGCGGAAGTCACGGCGTAATTAGCTCAGTAGCCGCTTTGTGATACCATCCTCGTTCCGGGAATTCATGAATAGGGAGCTGCTTTGGCGCATATTTCGCGGAAAGAACTGAAGACGGACGAAGTACGAGACACGCTGGCGCACGGCGCAGAGGCAGTGCTGTCGCACCAGCAGCTGACTTTATACATTGTGGTGGCGGCGATCGTCGTGGCGCTGGGCGTTTTCGGATGGCGCACCTATACCGAGCGGCAGACGGTGAAGGCGGCAGCAGGGTACAACGACGCGATGAAGGTGTTTCAGTCGCGCATTCGCGCCGCCGGCGAACCGGCCGAGCCCGGCGAAGTTACCTATGTGGACGAAAAGAACAAGTACTCCGACGCGGCGAAGAAATTCAGCGATGTCGCGATACAGTTTCCGCGAACGCGGCCAGGGCAGCTCTCGGCTTACTATGCGGGGCTCAGCAACGAAAAACTCGGCAAGGCCGACGATGCGAAGAAATGGTTCCGAGGCCTGGCGGACGGCGATTCCGATTTCGCGTCGATGGCAAAATTCGAGCTGGCGCAATTGGACGACCGCGGTGGACAGGGCGACGAAGCCGTGAATCTGTACCAGCAGCTGATCGCCAAGCCTACCGTGCTGGTTCCGAAGCCCGTCGTGATGCTGGCGCTCGCCGAGCACTACAGCGAGAAGAACCCCGCCGAGGCGGCCAAGCTCTACGCGCAGATCAAGTCCGAGTATCCCGATACTCCTATCGCCAACGAGGCGGATCAGGAACTGGCGCTGCTGCCGGGCAAATCCTAATCGCAAGCCCCCAAGGGCACGGCATGCCGTGCCCCTTTACTGCGTAAAATACAAAAGGGACGCTAGAATGGAGGCGATGCCGCTCGCTTCCTACGCCATGGACGTTCGCCGTTCGCGAGGACGGCGCTTTCCGGAAGCGGCTCATCCTTACCGCAACGATTACGCGCGTGACCGCGACCGCGTGGTGCACTCTCGCGCGTTTCGGCGGCTTGAGGCGAAGACGCAAGTTTTTACCACGCGGTTTTCCGATCATTTCCGAAATCGGCTGACGCACACGCTCGAGGTATCGCAGATCGCGCGGACGGTGGCCGGAGCGCTCGGACTGAACAGGGATCTCGCGGAAGCGCTCGCGCTGGTCCACGATATCGGGCATCCGCCGTTTGGGCACGCCGGTGAAAAGCAACTCGACCTGCGGATGCGTGAATGCGGCGGCCGGTTCAACCACAACCTGCACGCGCTGCGAATCGTGGAGCAGTTCGAGCAGCGATACCTCGACTATCCCGGCTTAAACCTCACGTTCGAGGTCCGCGAGGGAATCGTCAAACACTCGCGCGATTATTCCGCCGCCGAGTTTCCGGATCTGGCCGAATATCTGCTCGAGCAGCGCCCGCCGCTCGAAGCGCAGCTGATCGATCTTGTGGATGAGATCGCGTATAACACCGCGGACCTCGACGATGGATTCGAGGCTCATCTGCTGGATTTCGACCAGCTCCGAGCCGAAGTGCCGATTTTCGAAGGAGCCTACCGGGAAGTGGATCGCGCGCACCCTCACGGTCTCCACAAATTGAAATTTAACGAAGCGCTGAAGCGAGTCCTCGATGGGCTGGCAACTGATTTGATCGAACACACGCGCCGGGAAGTGGAAGCGAGCGGCGCAGCAACCGTGGAAGACGTGCGGCGGCTGCCGAAGAGGCTGGTTTCGTTCTCGGCTGATGTGGCCGAGCAGAATGGCAGATTGAAGCGCTTCCTTTTCCAACGGCTTTACTCGCAACCAGCCATCGCTGAAGACCGGGACCGCTCCGTTGCGGCCCTCGATGCTCTGTTTCGGTTTTTTCTAAAGCATCCGGACCGCATGCCGAAACACTATGCCGACTTGGCGAAGGATGAGCCGCGGCACCGCGTCGTCTGCGATTACATCGCCGGGATGACGGACCATTTTCTGCTGCGCCAGTGCCAGGAACTGCTCGGCACACCGGCGAATTCTGTGACCCCGGCGGTCTGACGCCAGCGCAACCTAGTCATTGCCCGATTAGTGTCAGGCAGAAAATCTTCCACAAGGGGCTTCCTTGACAAGCTCTCTGCCGGACATATAATGTAATTTCGCTGCAATTATGCGGGGAAAACGATGTTTTTGGATGTAAACGAACTCGCCCTCCGAAAGACCCGAATCCGCAAAAGCTATTCGCCGGGGACGCTTGATTTTCACTCCGGTGAGTTCCGCCAAGTGGAGCCGCTTGAGGTCCGAGCGACTGCCGAGCTGGTGGAAGGGCAGATTCGCGCCTACGGTAACTTGCACACCCGTGTGGAGTTAGTATGCGCGCGATGCCTGGACACCGTGGTGGAGGAGCTCAGCCGCGATTTCGACCTCTACTACCGTCCGATGACCTCGATTGCCCGCGATGATGAGTTTCACCTCAATCTCGACGATACAGAGATCGCTTTTTTTGAGGGCGACGGGCTCTTCCTCGCGGACGTGCTCGCGGAACAGGTGAACCTGGCGATCCCGATGAAAATCATCTGCCGCAGCGATTGCCGCGGGCTCTGTCCACACTGCGGAGCCAACCTGAACAACGAGGAGTGCCGCTGCGAGAAGCATGCTTCCGACCCGCGACTTGCGCCCCTTGCCCGCTTGAAGCAGGACTGGTTCAAAAAGCAATAAAACGCTACACTATCCCTTTCCATTTCGGCCGTTTTTCGTAGCGGCCTGCCAAGAGGAGTTGTAATGCCGAATCCGAAACGACGTCATTCGAAGCGGCGCACGAGTACCCGCCGCGCGCACGATCATTTGCACACGTTGCCGCTCACAGAGTGTCCGAACTGCCACGAAAAGAAGCTGCCCCACCAATTGTGCCGCGCCTGTGGCTATTACAAGGGCCGCGAAGTGATTGACACCAAGAGCAAGACAGCCTAAGTTTCCCTCGCCTGTATTTCCAAGCTGGCACATTCGATGACTACCATCGCTTTGGATGCAATGGGAGGCGACCATGCGCCTCGCGCCGAGGTGGAAGGCGCGGTCCTGGCGGCTCGCGAGCTGGAAGTGCGCATTCTGTTGGTGGGAATCGAAGCAACGCTGAAGGCGGAGCTCGGGCGGCACCGGGCGCGCGGGCTGCCGATTGAAATCGTCAACGCCACGGAAGTGGTGACGATGAGCGATTCACCCGCGCATGCGTTCCGCCGCAAGAAAGATAGCTCGCTGCACGTGGCGGCGAAGCTCGTTCGCGACGGCAAAGCGGACGCGGTGGTGAGCACCGGAAACACCGGCGCGGTGATGACGGTGGCGCGGTTCGTTCTCGGAACGCTGCCGTCGGTGGATCGCCCGGCGCTGGCGGGCGCGTTTCCGAACATGAAGGATAAATACTGTGTGATTCTCGACGTCGGCGCGAACGTCGATTCCAAGGCCGAGCAGATTGCCCAGTTTGCGGTGATGGGCGAAATCTACCATCGCACGATATTCGGGACGAAGCGGCCGCGTGTGGCTCTGCTTTCCATCGGCGAAGAAGAGATGAAGGGCAACGAAGTGACGCGGGGAACTTTCAATATCTTGAAGCATGCGCCTCTGAATTTTACGGGGAATGTCGAGGGCCGCGATGTGTTTCGCGGCGACGTGGACGTAATCGTCTGCGACGGCTTCATCGGCAACATCGCGCTCAAAATCAGTGAAGGTCTGGTGGAATATATCGGCGGGACTTTGAAGAAGGCCATCAAGAGCAGCCTGAAATCGCAGATCGGGTACGCACTCTCGAAGAAAGCGTTCGACGATTTTCGCGCACGAACGAACTATTCGGAAGTGGGCGGAGCGCCGCTCCTCGGCGTCCGGGGCATTACAGTGATCGGCCACGGGCGCTCGAATCCTGTTGCCATCAGGAACGCCATGCGGGTGGCGGCAGAACTTTACCGCAATCGGGTCAACGAAAAAATCGATCAGGAGCTTTCCGCAGTCGCCAGCGCCGCCATCGTCGCGCGCGGCTGAGCGTTCGCGGACCGCCGTACTCAATGGGCAAAATCGCATTTCTGTTTCCCGGGCAGGCGTCGCAATACTCCGGCATGGGCCGCGATCTCGCCGAGAAATTTCCCGAATCGCGCGCCGTCTTCGAAGAAGCGGACGCCGCGCTGGGCTTTTCGCTTTTTGATCTTTGCTGCAACGGCTCGGAAGAATCGCTGAAGCAGACGGAGAACACGCAGCCGGCGATTTTGACGGTTTCCACCGCCGCCTATCGCGCTCTCGAGAAGCGCGGGATCGTTCCGGATTTTGCCGCCGGGCATAGCCTGGGAGAATATTCCGCAGTGGTTGCGGCAGGCGGCCTTGAATTTCCGGCGGCCGTAAAAATCGTTCGTGGCCGCGGGAGGTACATGCAGGAAGCAGTTCCGTCCGGGGAAGGCGCGATGGCTGCGATTCTGGGACTTCCGCCAGCCGAAGTGGCGGATGTCTGCAAAAAAGCGGCCGACCACGAAGTGGTTTCGCCCGCCAATCTGAATTCACCCGAGCAAACCGTGATTTCCGGCAGCGCGGCAGCGGTGAAGCGCGCGGTTGAGATCGCTTCGCAAAGCGGTGCGAAACGCGCGGTGATGCTGCCAGTGTCGGCGCCATTCCACTGCGCGCTGATGGCTCCGGCGCAAAAGCGGCTGGAGGCGGACCTGCGCGCCGCACAATTCCGTGCGCTCAAATTTCCGGTGGTCACGAACGTCGATGCCGAAGCGATCACCACGGGCGAGGAAGCGCGCGAAGCGGTAATCCGACAGGTGACGCAGCCCGTGCGCTGGCTGGATTCGATTCACGAAATGATCGACGCCGGGGTGACCCTGTTTGTCGAGGTCGGTCCTGGTAAAGTGCTGACCGGGCTCTTGAGGCAGATCGATCGTTCGATTCGCGCTTGCAACGTGGAAGACGCGGCGAGCCTCGAAGCCGCGCTGGAAAAAATCGCACAGTCCCGCGCCGAAGCGGCGGAAGGGTAGCCGAACCGGATGTTTTCACTCAACGACAAAGTTGCGCTCGTCACAGGTGCGTCGCAGGGAATCGGCCGTGCCACCGCTCTGGCGCTTGCGGAAGCGGGAGCCAAAATCGGCGCTGCTGCGAGGAGCGCGGACAAACTTGCGTCACTCGTCTCGGAAATCGAAACAGCTGGCGGCGAAGCGCTCGCTGTGCCAATGGACGTGGCGGACGGCGCGCAAGTGAAGGCGGGTTTTCAGCAGGTGCTGGCGAAATTCGGACGCCTCGACATTCTCGTGAACAACGCGGCCATCACCCGCGACACGCTGGCGCTGCGCATGAAGCTCGAGGATTGGGAAGCGGTGCTGCGCACGAATCTGACCGGTGCACACCTGTGCATCCAGCAGGCGCTGGGAGCGATGCTGAAGCAACGCTCCGGCCGCATCATCAATCTGTCGTCGGTCGTGGCGCAAACGGGGAACGCGGGGCAGGCGAACTATGTGGCATCGAAGGCGGGGTTGATCGGATTGACGCGAGCGATCGCCGTCGAGGTGGCTTCGCGGAATATCACGGTGAATGCTGTCGCACCTGGGTTCGTCGCAACGCCGATGACGGACGTGCTCTCGCAGGAGATCAAAGACAAGATGCAGTCGATGATTCCGCTCGCGCGCTTCGGCACCGACCGCGATATTGCCGCCGCAATCATTTTCCTCGCGAGCGACGAGGCAAGTTACATCACAGGCCAGGTGCTGGAAGTAAACGGCGGCCTGCACATGGGCTAGGGCGGGGCGAACATTTCTTGCAGTTGGTTGCGTCGAAGCGAATATGGAAACGAAGGCCGCAAAAACAAAGCTCATCGTCAAGCGCCTGAATCACGTCCAGCTTTCGATTCCCACGGGCGCGGAAGAGCAGGCGCGGGTTTTCTATCGCGATGTGGTCGGCCTTCGCGAGATGGCCAAACCCGAGTCCCTCGCTTCGCGGAGCGGTTTGTGGTTTGAAATTGGCGATATCGAGTTGCACCTGGGCGTCGAGCCGGTGGTGAACGCCACGAAGCGCCATCCCGCGTTCGAAGTGGAAGATGTAAGAAGCGCCCGCGCGCTTTTCGAAGCCGCCGGCGTCAAAATTCAGGAAGAGCCGGCGATTCCGGGACGCGAACGATTCACGATCTGGGATCCTTTCGGCAATCGCATCGAATTTTTGCAGTTTACGGGCCGCGCCTGATTCGCGCGGGCCGCGTCACATTGAAATTTCGGCCGGGGCGGCAGGACGGTTGACCCCGGCGATACGCCGCGCTTAGAATGGGCGGTACGTTTTTGAGCGCTGTTCCGGTTGTGGTGCCGGCCGGAAACTAAGACTGCAGATACCGGAGGAACAATTCGAATGGCCAGCGTCGAAGAACGCGTGAAGCAGATTATCGTCGAGCAACTCGGTGTGGACGAAGGCGAAGTGACTCCAACGGCTTCGTTTGTGGACGACCTGGGCGCCGACTCGCTTGATACCGTCGAGCTGGTCATGGCTTTCGAGGAATCATTCGGTATTGAGATTCCGGACGAAGACGCCGAGAAAATCGCCACGGTGAAAGACGCCGTCGAATACATCGAGAAGCACGCCAAGGGTAGTAAGTAGTCCGCCGGCCGTCCCATTCCGAACAGGAGAATGTAAGTTTGAACCGCCGAGTTGTCGTGACGGGCGTTGGGCTGGTTTGCGGATGCGGCATCGGGACCGACGAGGTCTGGCGCAACCTGCTGGCCGGCAAAAGCGGAATCGGCCCGATTACCCACTTTGATTCCACGGCTTTTGATTGCCGCATCGCCGGTGAGGTGCGCAATTTCGACCCACTCCTCTGGGTCGAGAAAAAAGAACTGAAGAAGATGGGCCGGTTCATTCAACTGGCTCTCGCGGCTTCGGAATTCGCGATGCAGATGGCTCGCCTCGAAGTGAAGCCGGAATTTGCGGATGCCACGGGCGTTTACATCGCGTCGGGTATCGGCGGCTTCGACGTGATCGAGCGCGAGCATTCGAAATTTTTGGCGGGCGGTCCCGGCAAGATTTCTCCGTTCTTCATTCCTGCCTCCATCATAAATCTTGCGTCCGGACACGTATCGATTCGCTACGGCGCGAAAGGGCCCAACTCGGCTACCGCGACGGCTTGTTCTGCTTCGGCGCACTCAATTGGCGATGCGTACAAGATCATTCAGCGGTCGGATGCCGAGGTGATGATCGCGGGCGGAGCAGAGGCGGCCATTACGCCGATGGGTGTGGGCGGCTTCGCCGCGATGCGCGCCCTCTCGACTCGCAATGACGATCCGGAGCGCGCCAGCCGGCCGTTTGACGCGCAACGGGATGGTTTCGTCGTGGGCGAAGGCGCGGGCGTGCTGATTCTCGAAGCGCTTGGATTCGCGGAAAAGCGCGGTGCGAATATCATCGCGGAAATCGTAGGCTACGGCATGTCGGGCGACGCGTTCCACATCACGCAACCGGCCGAAGGCGGTGACGGCGGCTACCGTGTGACCATGGCGGCGCTGAAGGACGCGAAGATTTCGCCGGACGACGTGAGCTACTTGAACGCGCACGGCACATCGACCCCGATCGGCGATGCGATCGAGACCACCGCGCTCAAGCGCGTTTTTGGCGAGCGCGCCAAGAAAGTTCTCATCAGCTCGACAAAATCAATGACCGGCCATTTGCTCGGCGGCGCCGGCGGTCTCGAAGCCGGCATCAGCGTTCTAGCGCTGCGCGATCAGATTGTCCCGCCCACGGTAAACTACGAGAATCCCGATCCGGAGTGCGATCTGGATTACGTTCCGAACCACGCGCGGAAGGCTGCGCTCGAATACGCCGCATCGAATTCGTTCGGCTTCGGCGGGACGAACGCGTCGCTGATTTTCAAGCGCTGGAGTGGGAAATAATGAAAATTGGTGTTTGCGTCAAACAGGTCCCCGCGAAAGACGCCCCGCTCGCGATCGTCGAAGGCGGCGCTTGGATTCGCGAGTCCGACATTGGCTTTGAAACCAACGAGCCGGATAGCTACGCTCTCGAAGAAGCGCTGCGTTTGAAGGAAAAGCACGGCGGCGAAGTGGTGGCGATTTCGATGGGCCCGGAGCGCGCGAAACAAACCATTAAAGAAGCACTGGCGAAAGGTGCCGACCGCGGCATCTTCGTCGCAGATAACCAATTTTTCAAGCTCGATCCGCTCGGCTCGTCGCGCTCGATCGCTGAAGCGATCAAAGCAGAGAATTTCGATCTCATCCTCACCGGCCTTCAGAGTGATGACCAGGGCTTCGGCCAGACCGGCGTTCTGCTTGCCGAACTGCTCGGCCGGCCGCACGCTACGATCATCATGGCGATCGAAGTGACCGATTCACACATGAAACTGAAGCGCGAGCTCGAAGCAGGATGGTTCCAGTGGGTCGAGCTGCCGCTGCCGGCGGTGCTTTCGATTCAGTCGGGCATCAATAAGCCGCGCTATGCCACTTTGAAAGGCATCATGGCTGCGAAGAAAAAGGAGATTGCGACGGTGCAGCGCGCTTCGCTCGGAGTGCCCGATGCGCCCACGCAGCACGTGGAACGCATCTACGTGCCGCACAAAGCGAAGCAGACCGAGTTCATCACAGGGCAGCCGAAAGAAATTGCCGCGAAGTTGATCGAAAAGCTGAAGCACGAAGCGCGGGTGCTCTAGGATGAAAATTCTTCTGATCACCGAGCAGCGCGAAGGGAAATTCAACAAAGTCAGCTTTGAAACGCTGGCGGCGGCGCAGCAAATCGTTCAGCAGACGAAGGGTACGCTCTCGGGACTCGTCATCGGCAAAGGTGTGGCGACGCTGGCCGACGAGCTCGCCGGGTCACAGCTCGATGAAGTGCTGCTCGTCGAGCACGATCTACTCGATAAATACACGCCCGACGGATTCTCGCTCGCGCTCCGTCAAATCATCGAAAGCACGAAGCCTGACCTGGTCCTGCTACCGCACACCTATCAGGTCCGCGATTTTGCGCCGAAACTGGCTGCGTCTCTAAACAAGGGAATGATCGGCGACTGCATCGGCTACCGCTACGAAGACGGCAAGCTCATCTTCGTCCGCCAGATGTTTCAGGGCCGCACCGCGGCGGACGTCGTCTTCGCCGGAGATGCTCCGTGGATCGCCTCATTTCAGGCCAGCGCGTTTCGTGCCGACCTCGTCGCGAAGCATGCCGCCGGCAAAGCGCCGGTAAAAAGCGTGAGCGTCGATTTGAAGCCCGAGCAGATTCGCACCAAGCCGCTCGAATTATTCCGCGAGGCCAAGCAAGCGGTGGACTTGACGCAGGCTCCCATCCTGATTTCGATTGGCCGCGGCATCAAAGCGCCCGAAAATATTCCCATGGCCGAAAAACTCGCCAAACTTCTCGGCGGCGAAATCTGCGCCTCCCGCCCGATCTGCGATGAGGGCTGGCTGCCGATGGAGCGCCAGATCGGCAGCTCCGGCCAGACCGTCGCCCCCAAGCTCTACTTCGCGCTGGGAATCAGCGGCGCCATCCAGCACGTGGTCGGCATGAAGGGATCGCGCACCATCGCCGCCATCAACAAGGACCAGAACGCGCCCATTTTTGAAGTCGCCGACTACGGAATCGTTGGCGATCTCTTTGAAATTGTCCCGGCCATCATCGCGGAGCTCGAGAAAACCTAGCCGAGCGGTGTCCGCTTTCGCAATCGGCGCTCCCACGTTCGGGCATTCGCCTGCCCGAATTTTCCCCTCGCCCCGTCGCAACACATTGCTTCTGTGACACTTACAGATTGGCGCCCCTGGCACGCAAACTGCCATAGCAGGTTCAAACTTGGCGCAGTTTTGTGCGTGCGCGAGGCTTCACTGCGCCGCCGAACGGGGGAGTCCGATGAACACGCTCTGGCAGGACTTGAAATACGCCACCCGCATGCTCATCAAGGCGCCCGCGTTTACTGCTTTTGCAGTCGGCGTGCTAGCTCTGGGCATCGCTGCCAACACTTCCATTTTCAGCTTTGCCAATGCGGTCCTGCTGCGCTCGCTCCCTTATCACGACGCGGATCGACTCACGATGCTTTGGGAGGATTTCTCCTACATCGGTTTCCCCGCGAACACGCCCGCGCCCGGAAATTTCTACGAATGGAAAGCGCAGAATCATTCCTTCGACGATATGGCGGCGACCTACGGCAATTCGTTCAGCCTGACGGGCGGGAGTGTGCCGGAGGAAGTGGAAGCGCGGCAGGTGACGTGGAACCTGTTCGCGGTTCTCGGAGTGAAGCCCGCTCTCGGACGAGATTTTTCACCGGACGACGATCGCACTGGCGCGAATCACGTGGTGATGATCAGCCATGCGCTGTGGAGCGAAGCCTTTGCCGGCGATCCGCAAATCGTTGGGAAGGCGATCGAACTCGACGGCGCCAAGTACAGCGTGATCGGTGTGATGCCCGCTGGTTTCGAATTTCGCGAACCGAAAATCCGCGTGTGGGTTCCCGCAGCGTTTACGGATGAGCGGCGCGCAACCCACGACAGCCACTACCTGCAGGTAGTCGGGCGGCTGAAGCCGGGCGTTTCGCTCGAGCAGGCAAATGCCGATCTTGCCGTGATCGCGCAGAATCTCGCGAAACAGTATCCCACGAGCAATGCGCACGTGGGAGCGTTTGCCGTTCCACTCCGCGAGGACGTGGTAGGCAATCTTCGCGTCGCCATTTTCGTGTTGTTGGGCGCAGTTGGATTCGTGTTGCTGATCGCGTGCGCCAATGTGGCCAATTTGTTGCTTGCTCGCGCTACTGGCCGGCAACGGGAGCTGGCGCTGCGCATGGCGCTGGGTGCCGGACGGACGCGAATCATTCAACAGCTGCTTACGGAGAGCGTTTTGCTGGCGTCGCTTGCCGGAGCGCTGGGTCTTCTGCTGACGGTATGGGGCGCCGGATTTCTCGCGCGGTTCGTGCCGGACGGAATCCCTGTCGCGGCGAATTCGGGAATTGACGCCCGCATTTTCGCGTTCACGCTCGTTGTATCGATGGGTACGGGAATATTGTTCGGCATCATTCCCGCGTTGCGGGTGAGTCGCGTCAACCTGAACGATGCGTTGAAACAAGCCGGTGCGCGCACCGGCGTTGGCTCCCCCGGACGGCGCACGCGCGACGTGCTGGTGGTCGTCGAAGTGGCGCTCGCGATGATTCTTCTCACCGGCGCCGCTCTGATGATCGAGAGTTTCTCGAAACTCCGGCGAATCGATCTCGGTTTTCGTGCTGAAAATGTCCTGTCGTTGCGCGTGCCGCTGCCCGATCCCAAATACGCGGAGCTCGGCAAACGGACAGCTTTCTACGATCAGGTCCTCGAGCGTGTCGATCGGCTT
Source organism: Candidatus Acidiferrales bacterium (assembly GCA_050746925.1). Lineage (GTDB taxonomy): Bacteria > Acidobacteriota > Terriglobia > Acidiferrales > UBA7541 > Palsa-295. Next base: position 27,841 of record JBOGNA010000151.1, on the reverse strand, counting down.
CCGGGAGTTGTCGCGGCCGGGTTCGTCACCTGGGTTCCGCTCACGAATCGCGGCGGTTCCTGGGGCTTCATCGTCGAGGGCCGCCCCGCGCCCGGCCCCGGTGAAACGTCGGACGCCAACACGCGAGTCGTCACCAAGGATTACTTCCGGGCGATGGGTGTAACTCTGAAGGCCGGCCGCCTGTTCGACGATCGCGATCGAGCGAACGCCCCGCTGGTCGCGGTCGTCAACGACACGATGGCCCGGCAATTCTGGCCGGGAGAAAACCCCATCGGGCATCGCATCAAGCTTGGCGGGTTTGCCAGCACGCGTCCGTGGGCCACGATTGTAGGAATCACCGCCGACATCCATCAGCGAGGAATCGGCATCTCGCCTCGTCCTGAAATGTATTACTCCTACGCGCAACAGGACGTGTTTCAGCCTGAATATCTTGCGGTGAAGACATCGGGTGATCCGCTCCCGCTCGCCAATGCGATTCGCGATCAGATTTGGGCCGTCGACAAAGATCAGCCGGTTGCGGATGTGATGCCGATGCAGGCGATCGTTGACGAGGAGTTGTCGCCGCGGCAAATGCAGGCGAGGCTGCTCGGCATCTTTGCCGGCATCGCGCTCGCGCTGGCTTCGCTTGGTATCTATGCGGTGCTTTCGTATGCGGTGGCGCAAAGAACGCAGGAAATCGGAGTGCGAATGGCGCTGGGCGCGCAGCGGCGCGATGTGCTGCGAATGGTGCTCGGCCAGGGCCTCGCGCTCACGTTGCTCGGAGTGGCGTGCGGCACGGCGGGAGCGCTGGCGCTCGCGCGCGTGCTCGCGACGTTGCTGCACGGCATCAGCGCCACCGACCCGCTCACGTTCACCGCGGTGGGCGCCGGACTTTCCGCCGTGGCGCTATTTGCGTGCTACGTGCCGGCCCGACGCGCGATGCGAGTGGATCCAATTGTAGCGCTGCGCTACGAATAGTTCTGCGCGGAAAATTGAACGCAAGGAGCCACTGATGCAGACATTGCTGCAGGATTTGAAGTACGGCGTGCGGATGCTGGCGCGCGCGCCGGGTTTCACGGCGGTCGCCGTTCTCACGCTGGCCTTGGGAATCGGCGCCAATACGGCGATCTTCAGCGTGGTGAAAGCGGTGCTGCTGCGGGCGCTCCCGTTCAAGAATTCCGAGCGGCTCGTCGTCGTTCGCGAAAATGTGAAGAATCACGGACCATCATCCGTTGCATACGCCACCTTTCAGGATTGGGAGAAGCAGGCTCAATCTTTCGACCAGATGGCGGGCTACAGCGACGCGGAATTCATCGTAAGCGGCGCTTCCTCTTCCGAGCGTATCTACGGGGAGGAAGTGACGCACAACTATTTCGAAATGCTGGGAGTCTCCGCCGCGAAGGGCCGCATATTCCTTTCCGAGGAAAACGTAACCCCGATGAAATACCCGGTGGCGATGATCGGGTACGGGCTTTGGGAACGCCGGTTCGGTTCGGATCCCGCGATCATCGGAAAGCCAATCACTCTTAACAACGCGCGGTTCACGATTGTCGGAGTCGCCCCCAAAGGTTTTCTGGGCTTTTCCGACCAGTCGGAAGCGTGGATTCCCGTCGTGATGCGCGATGCCGCTTGGCCGGCCGTTGCGAAATTCGATTTTCTGCATAGTCGCGACGTCCACTGGCTGCGCGGTCTCGCGGTTCTAAAACCCGGCGTGTCACTCGCGCAAGCGCAAAGCGAAATGACCACGATCGCGGATGGCGTAGCCGCGGCCTATCCGAAAGAAAATCGAGACCGCGGCGCGGTGGTGAAGTTTGCGAAAGACACATACATCGGAAGTTTTCGCTCGCCGCTTTACATTCTTCTCGCGGCGGTTGGATTTGTCCTGCTGATCGCGTGCGCGAACGTGGCGAACCTGATTCTTACGCGCACGGCTTCGCGCGAACGCGAAATGGCGATTCGCCTGGCTCTGGGAGCGGGGCGCAAGCGGCTGATTCGCCAGTTCATTACGGAAAGTTTGCTGCTTTCCACGGCCGGAGCGCTTCTAGGCTTTGCGTTGGCGGAATGGGGACTCAATCTTTTGGTTGCCGCGCTTCCGCTTACGTTTCCCACGTTCACCCATGTGCGGCTGGATGCGCAGGTTCTCGCATTTACGTGTGTGCTGATGGTGGGCACCGGCATCTTAATCGGTTTGCTGCCCGCGCTCGCAGCAGGGCGCGACGCGCTGAACGAAACCCTGAAAGAGGGGGCGAAAGGCAGCACGGGGCTTCGCGGGCGGAAAATCGGCACGGCGCTCGTTGTGTTCGAGGTCGCGCTCGCGTTGGTGCTTCTTGTTGGCGCGGGGCTGCTGCTGAAAAGTTTCGGACGGCTCCTCAATGTGAACCCCGGCTTTCAGCCCGATCATCTGCTGACGATGCGCTTTTACGTGCCCGACCGCGTGTACGAGGGAGACGGCAAGAACCGATTCGGCCCGGCGCTCGCCGAAAAAATCGCATCTGTCCCAGGAGTGGAATCCGCTGCAGTCACGTTCATCGACCCGTTCGTCTGGGGCGGCTTTTCGCGAGGCTTCACGCTCGAAAATCATCCGGCTCCCTCCGTCTCCGAACAGGACTCGACCACTTACCAGGAGATCGGCTCGAACTATTTCCGCACGATGGGCATTCCGATTTTTTCCGGCCGCGACTTCACTGCTTCCGACACGCTCGATAAGCCCCGCGTCGTGATGGTCAGCGAGGCCTTCGCGCGCAAGTTTTATCCGGGCGAAAATCCGCTCGGAAAACGGATCAAGTACGGCCGCGCCGACTCCAAAAACCCGTGGATGGAGATTGTGGGCGTAACTGGCAACATCAAATTCAATTCGCTTCGCCAGGATTCGAGCGCCGAGCCCGTGTTCTACGGGCCGCTCCTCCAGAGCGAGGTAATTATCAATATGAGCGTGATCGTGCGGACACGCATCGCGCCCGAATCGATGATCGATCCTCTGCGCGCTGCCATTCAGAAAATCGACCCGGACGTGCCAGTTTACAACATCGCGACGATCGCGCAGCGCATGCACGAAGATTCCGCCGAGACGCGCTCCTACACCGTGCTTCTCGCGCTCTTCGCCGCGCTCGCTCTCACGCTGGCCGCCATCGGCATCTACGGCGTGATGGCATACGCTGTCGCGCAACGCACCCACGAAATCGGCATTCGGCTCGCGCTCGGTGCTCAACGGAACGATGTATTTCGGTTGGTCGTCGGCCGCGGCTTGTGGATCGCGCTCATTGGCGTTGCGGCAGGACTGATCGGGACGCTCGCCCTCACCCGTGTACTGACGGGTTTGCTCTTCGAAGTGGCGCCAACCGATCCGCCGGTTCTTGCCGGTGTCTCGCTGGCGCTGGCCGGAGTCGCGCTGCTCGCCTGTTACTTGCCGGCGCGACGCGCCATGCGAGTGGATCCAATCGTCGCACTGCGCTACGAATGATGAGGTGAAGCCGATGGAGACCTTGCTGCAGGATTTGAAATACGGCATCCGCGTGCTGGCGAAATCCCCCGCGTTCACGATCGTTGCCGTCTTGACGCTCGCCCTCGGCATCGGCGCGAATACGGCGATGTTTTCCGTCGTCAACGCCGTACTACTGCGTCCGCTCGCCTACAAAGATTCCGCGTCGCTCGTCAATATCTGGGGCAAGCTCGAGAAAGAGGGAATTCCGCGCAACTGGCTCTCCGAGCCCGAATACTGGGATCTCGTTGACCGCACGCAATCTTTTTCTGCGATCGGAATCTACACGACCGGCGGCGGCGTGAATCTTACCAGCAGCGACGCGCCTCCCGTGCAGGCCTCCGCAGCGCTCGCAAACTCGGCGCTGTTTCCGATTCTCGGCGTTGAGCCCATTCTCGGCCGCAATTTTGCCTCCGGCCCGAATGGTGAAGACCAGCCCGGCCACAATCACGTCGCCATTCTCAGCTATTCCTTGTGGCGCAGCCAATTCGGCGGCGATCCGAATATCGTCGGCAAGCCGATTCAACTCGATCGCGAAACGTATTCGGTGGTCGGCGTTCTGCCGAAAAGTTTCTCGTTCGCGGGAAAACAGGATGTGTGGCTTCCCACCGAACTCAACCGCGCGAAACCCAAGGCCCGCGGCTCCCACTATTATTTCGGAGTCGCGCGTCTGAAGCCGGAGGTCAGCTCCGCCCAGGCTTCCGCTGAACTCGATCGCTTCGCCGCGCAGCTCGCCAAAGAGTATCCCGACAACTATCCGTCCAGCGGCGGCTGGGGCATGTTCCTCGTTCCTTTGAAGGAACAAATGGTCGGCAAGGTGCGGCCCGCCCTTCTTGTACTTCTCGGCGCGGTGGCTTTCGTTTTGCTGATCGCGTGCGTGAATATCGCGAATCTGCTGTTGGCCAACGGCTCCGCTCGCGAAAGGGAATTCGCCGTTCGCGCTGCGATGGGTGCCGAACGTTCGCGTTTGATCCGCCAGCTCGTCACCGAAAGTTTAATGCTGGCATTGGCGGGCGGAGCGCTCGGCCTCGTGATTGCGTACTGGGGTGTCGGCGCCGTTCGCGCGCTCGTCGGCGATTCGGTGCCGCGCGTGAACGAAATTCGCGTCGATCCCTTCGTCCTCGGATTTACCTTCGTTGTTTCGATTCTCACCGGCTTGATTTTCGGGCTTGCGCCCGCCTGGCATGGCGCAAAAACGAATCTTCAGGACGCGCTGAAAGACGGCGGCCGCGGCGGCTCAGCCGGTGGCGGCAGCCGAAGGCTCCGCGGCGCGCTGGTGGTTTCGGAAATCGCGTTGGCGGTTCTGCTCCTCGTGGGCGCCGGACTGCTGATTCGCAGCTTCCGTCAATTGATCGAGGTGAGCCCCGGTTTTCAGACGCAGCATTTACTCACGATGGAAATTTCGCTCCCCGAAAAGCCCTATCCCGACGGCGCTCCGGTGCAGGCGTTTTTTAAGCAGCTCACCGAGCGCGTCAGCACGATCCCCGGCGTGCAGGCTGCCGGGGCAGTTTCGCAAGTGCCGCTATCCGATTCGTATTCCTCCGGCTCCACATTCGTCCAGGACAGCTCCACCACCAGCGCCATGCGCCTGCCGAAGTTCGGCAATTTCCCCTTCATCGAAGCCGACCAGCGCACCGCCACACCAGGATATTTCCAAGCGCTGCAGATACCGCTCGTTCGCGGCCGCTATCTCGCCGGCTCGGACGCCGCCGAAGCTCCCTTCGTAGCGGTTGTTGACACCGATTTCGCGCAACGCTTCTGGCCCAATCAGAATCCCATCGGCAAGCAAATCGCGATCGACGCGACTCCCGACTCGAAGCCGGATAAACCCGTTCTTCGATGGCGCACCGTTGTCGGCGTCGTCGGCCACGTCCGCCACTACGGCCTCGATTCCCGCGGACGCGAGCAAGCCTATTTCCCGGCAGCGCAGATCGCCTACTCTCGCGACCTCTATCTCACCGTCCGCACCACGGTCGAGCCCGCCAGCGTTACGAATGCCATCCGCCAGCAGGTTGCTGCAATCGATCCTGAAATGCCGATCTACAACATCGCCACGATGGACGAGCTGCTGGCGCACTCCGTCGCGCAGCCTCGCCTGAATCTCACCTTGCTCGCCGCTTTCGCCTCGATTGCGCTTCTGCTCGCCGCTGTGGGCGTGTATGGCGTGATGGCTTACGCCGTCACGCAGCGCACGCACGAACTCGGCATCCGTATGGCGCTCGGGGCAACGCAGTCGGACGTCCTGAAGCTCGTTTTGGTCGAAGGGGGCCGCCTGGCGGTGATTGGCCTCGGAGTCGGCCTGATAGCGTCCGTCGTGCTGACGCGCCTGATGGCGAGCCTGCTTTTCGGCGTAAAGCCCACCGACCCTGTCACGTTCACGCTGGTGGCCGCCGTTCTGGCGGGGGTCGCGCTCATTGCCTGTTACATCCCGGCGCACCGCGCTACGAAGGTCGATCCGCTGATCGCGCTGCGCCATGAATGAGATCGGGAATTTCAGACCGCATTCGCGGCGATACCAAAACGGTGAATTCGCAGTCTAACCATTGCGCGCAATCTCCCCACGGGAGCCATACATGCAAACTCTTCTCCAGGATTTGAAATACGGCCTGCGGATGCTGGCCAAATCGCCGGCGTTCACGGTTGTCGCTGTCCTCACCCTGGCTCTCGGCATCGGCGCCAGCACAGCCGTCTTCAGCATCGTCAATGCCGTGCTCCTGAAGCCGCTCCCGTATCCGCACGCCGACCGCGTCGTCTTCCCCTGGCGCCAGTCGCCTCCGGGCATCGATCTCGGCTACAACGAAATTCCCTGGGGCGCCCGCACCTTTCAGGATTTCCAGCACGACATCAACGCTTTTCAAGACGTGGGCGCGTTCGAAGCCGCGGGTTTCAATCTCACCGGCACCGGCGATCCTGTCCGCGTGGATGGCGTGCGCGCTTCGGCCGGATTTTTCCGCACGATGGGAGTCGCCCCCGCGCTCGGACGCACGTTTTTGGACGAAGAGGATCACGCCGGCCACGATCGCGAAGTCATCCTCGGCCACGGCCTCTGGCAACGAAAATTCGGCGGGGACCCGAACGTCGTGGGCCGCAATCTGGAATTGAACGGCGAGTCCTATGCGGTTGTCGGCGTCATGCCCAGCGGTTTCTCATTTCCTCGCGGTGAAGAGATGCCGGGCAGTTTTCAATTTCCGCGCCTCCCGGAAATGTGGGTTCCCGCCATCACCGATATCTCCAAGGATCCCACGGCTCCCGACGAACTCGCGGTCCTCGCGCTTCTCAAGCCGGGCGTCTCGATGCCACAGGCACAGTCGGCTCTGGATGTTTATGCAAAAGCAAAAGAGAAGGAGTTTCCGCAAGCCGTGGGCTGGTTCAGTTCGAAGGTCACCCCGCTCGCGTCGCAGGCCGCTGGTGACACGCGCACTCCGCTGCTGCTCCTGCTCGGGGCGGTCGGCGTTGTCCTGCTTATCGCCTGCGCCAACGTCGCAAATCTCCTTCTCGCGCGCTCGCTGGGCCGCCGCAAGGAATTCACGCTCCGCTCCGCGCTCGGTGCCGCGCAGGGTCGCCTCATCCGCCAATTGCTCACGGAAAGCGTCCTGCTTGCGCTCGTAGGCGGCATCGTCGGACTCATTCTGGGCGAAGCGGCCATTCGGTTCGTGAAAATATTCGGCCCCCTCAACGTTCCGCGTCTCCATGAACTCCAGCTGGATCCCCGCGTTTTTGCCTTCACGCTCGCGATCACGCTTCTGACCGGAATTCTGTTCGGCCTCGCTCCTGCGCTGGGCGCCGCCAATGAAAATCTGGTCGAAACGCTGAAAGAAGGCGGCCAGCGTTCCGGTTCCGGACCAGGACGGCAGAAAATCCGCAGCGCGCTCCTCGTCTCCGAAGTCGCGCTCGCTCTCGTGCTCGTCATCGCCGCCGGCTTGCTCGTTCGCACTTTCTTCCATCTGCTCGAAGTGGATCCCGGCTTCAACTCCACTCGTGTCCTCACGTTCGAAATGACGCTTTCCGGCGCGAAATATCCCGACAGGGACAAAGTCGCCGCTCTCTACCGCCAGGTTCTCGACCGACTGCAAAACATCCCGGGCGTTCAATTTGCCGGCGTCGCCAGCCCCATGCCCATGAGCGGCGGACAGGAATCCACCGCCTTCATGATCCCCGGGCGCCCGCGGGAGCTGAACGGCTTCCGAACCTTCGCGTCTTACACGATCGCATCGCCCGGTTATTTCTACGCCATCGGCACGCCCATCCTTCGCGGCCGGCCCTTTCTCGATTCCGATACCGCCGATTCACAGCCCGTCGCCATCATCAGCAAGACTCTCGCCGACGAGTTTTACCCGGGCGAGGATCCGATCGGAAAAACCATCAAGCTTCCGCCGAACAAGTATCCGACGATGACTATCGTGGGCATCGCCGCCGACGTGAAGCATTTCACCGTGCGCGAGAAAACCGGTCCCGAGTTCTACGTGGTGTATACGCAGAAGCCTTATCCCGACATGCTGACGATGCAAGTGGCGGTCCGGACGCAATCCGATCCTCGCGCTGTCATTGCCGGCGCCCGCGAAGCGATTCGTTCCGTCGATCCAGGTTTGCCGATCGCGAAGGTTTCGACGCTCGCCACTCTCGTTAGCGATTCTATGACCCAGCCGCGCTTCTCGATGCTCCTGCTCACCGCGTTCGGAGCTCTCGCTCTGATCCTCGCGTCGATCGGCATTTACGGCGTGATTTCGTACGGCGTCGCACAGCGCACGCAGGAAATCGGTATTCGCCTGGCTCTCGGCGCTCAGCCGCGCAACGTGTTCTCAATGGTTCTCGGTCACGGAGCTCGCCTCGCCGGCCTCGGCGTGATCCTCGGATTCTTAGCCGCGTTCGGCGTCACGCGCCTGATGGCGAGCCTGCTCTTCGGCGTCCAACCCACCGACCCGATCACATTCGTCGTAGTTCCTGCTCTGCTGATGACCGTTGCGCTACTCGCGTGTTATCTGCCTGCACGCCGGGCCACGCGCGTGGACCCAATGGTCGCGTTGCGCTACGAATAACTCAGGTAGCCACGGCGAGTGCTTCACCTCGTCGTGGGCCTTTGGCTGTGGATCGCAAGACGAGGGCCAGCGAGCGAAGGCCACCGACCAAAGACTAGCGAGCAAAGAAAAGCAAGTAAGAGGCAAAGCGAAACAAGGAGCATTGGATGCAAACGCTGCTGCAGGATCTGAAATACGCCGCCCGCACGCTCGCCAAGTCTCCGGCCTTCACGATCATCGCCGTACTCACGCTCGCGCTCGGGATCGGCGCCAATACCGCCATCTTCTCGATCGTAAAAGCCCTGCTGCTCGATTCGCTTCCGTACAGGCACCCGGGGCGGCTCGTTACGCTGGCAGCGAGCGATCAGGAAACGCTCAATCCCACCAACGTTTCCTTCGCATCGGTGGAAGACTGGAAGCTGCGCAGCCACTCGTTCGATTCCATTGCTCTCCATCGCGACTGGAGTCCTATCTCGAACGGCGGTGACATATCCGAAATCACCTATGGCCTGCGTGTTTCGCGCAATTTCTTCGACACGCTGGGCGTGCAGCCGGCTCTCGGCCGCGCGTTTTCCCCGGAAGAAGACCGCCCGAAACAATGGCACGTCGTGATGCTGAGCCATTCCTACTGGATTCGCCGGTTCGGAGGCGATCCAACCGTGATTGGCCGAACGCTTTTGTTCGATCAAGTGCCGTTTCAAGTTGTGGGCGTGCTTCCGCAAACATTTCAATCGCTTTCGTTCACCGATGAGGGGCACACGCCGGACATTTGGTCGCCTCTCGGCTACGATCTTTCACTCCCGTACGCGTGCCGCTCCTGCCAGCACCTCCGCGCGGTTGGCCGGCTCAAAGAAGGAGTGAATCTCGCGCAGGCCCGAGCCGAAATGAATTCCATCGCCTCGCAACTCGCTCGCGAATTCCCGAAAGACTATCGTGCGGATGCGTCCGTGGTCGTGATGCCGTTGCGCGAAAGTTGGTACGGGAACGTGCAAGCGGGGCTGTGGCTTTTGCTTGGCGCGACCGGCTTGATCCTCCTGATCGCGTGCGTCAACGTCGGAAATCTTCTCCTCGCCCGCGCCGCACGAAAGCAGCGAGAAGTGGCGTTGCGCGCTGCGCTCGGAGCCACGCGCTGGCGAATCGTACGGCAATTGCTCACCGAGAGCACCCTGCTCAGCGTTCTAGGAGCTATCGCCGGGATCCTATTCGCCGAGTGGATCCTTGCATCGCTCGTCAGGTGGGGGCCCGTGGATGTCCCGCGGCTCGCGGACGTACATTTCGATTACGCCATTTTTCTCGCCGCGCTGGCCATAAGCTTGGCGGTCGGGATCCTCACGGGTCTTGCTCCTGCGCTTCAAGCGGCGCGAATGGATCAGCGCGAGGCGCTTCAGCAAACGTCGCGAGGCTCGCACGGCAAATCGGTGGGTGGCCTTCGTGGCGCGCTTGTCGCCATCGAGGTATGCCTCGCGTTTGTGCTTACCTTCTCGGCAGGGCTGTTGCTGAAAAGCTTCGTCCGCGCGACGAGCGTGAATCCCGGATTCACGGTTGAGAATCTCCAGGGCGTGAATTTTGCGCTGGAAGGTGCAAGATACCAGGAAGATCCCACAGTAATCCGATTCGAACGGGAAGCACTCGAACGCATCCGCGCAATTCCCGGCGTCGAAGCCGCCGGAATTGTCAGCACTTTGCCAATCGGCGGTAGCTTTGATCGCCGAGGATTCCACGTGCAGGATCGCCCGATTCCCGATGCGGACGCTCCCAGCGTTGATGCCTACTACGTGAGTCCCGGCTATCTGCCCGCGATGGGAATTCGCACGATTCGCGGGCGGCCGTTTACCGAGGACGATGTGGCCGCCGCCACTCCCGTGGCGCTAATTAGCGAAATGACGGCTCACGCGCTGTGGCCCGGAGAAGATCCGCTCGGCAAACGCATCCAGCTGGGCGGCCGCGACGATACCAAGCCCTGGGCAACGATTGTCGGTATCGTCGGCGATGTTCGCCAGTACGCTCTCGATATTCCGCCCAGCCCGCAGGCCTACGAGCTCTTTTTGCAAAATCCTATTGACCGTCCCATCGTCATGATTCGCAGTACGATTGCACCATCTGCGTTGATGAGCGCCGTGAAAGAACAGATTTCGGCGATTGACACGAGCGTTCCGGTCTACGAGCCGTTCCAGATGACGGATCTGCTCTCCGCCTCGCTGGCTCAGCGGCGGTTCACGATGACGCTGCTCGCGAGTTTCGGGGTTCTCGCGATTGTGCTCGCCGCAATCGGAATCTACGGCGTCATGTCCAGTGCCGTCGCTCAACGCACGAGCGAATTCGGAGTGCGTATGGCGCTGGGCGCTCAGGCCACCGACATTCTCCATCTCGTTTCCGCGGAAGGCTTGCTACGTGCCGGGCTCGGCTTGTTGGCGGGGCTTGCGCTGTCGGTGGCCATCTCTCGTATTTTGAAGAGCCAACTTTTTGAAGTCAGCGCGATTGATCCATCCACCGTTGTCTGCTCGATTTTCTTGGTCGCCGCATTTGCATTCGCGGCCTGCTACGTCCCGGCGCGCCGGGCCACGCGCGTGGATCCCATGGTCGCGCTGCGCTACGAATAGAGCAGGTAGCCACGACGAGTGCTTCACCTCGTCGTGGGCCTTTGACTGTGGATCGCAAGACGAAGGCCAGCGCGCGAAGGCCAGCGAGTAAGTAGTAAGGCGAAACAAGGAGCACGAATGCAAACACTGCTGCAGGATCTGAAATACGCCGTCCGCGCGCTCGCCAAATCTCCCAGCTTCACGCTCGTCGCGCTTCTCACGCTGGCTCTCGGGATCGGCGCCAATACTGCCATCTTTTCCGTCATCAATTCCGTCTTGCTCAGCCCGCTGCCCTACAAGAATCCGCGCCAGCTCGTCAACATTTCCGCCGCGAACATGGAAACGGGCATCGCTGGCATCGCCGTCTCCTACACCCGCCTTCAACATCTCCAGCGGGAATCGCACGTCCTTGAGAGCGTCGGCGCTTTCTTCCCGTTCGAATCAACCCTCACCGGCCGGGGTGAGCCCGAACAAGTGAGCGCCGGCCGCGTTACCGGCAACCTCTTCCACGTTCTCGGCATTACCCCGGCGATCGGGCGCGATTTTCTTCCCGCCGAAGACCAGCCCGGCGGCGCCGACGTCGTCATCCTTTCCGATTCCTTCTGGCACAATCATTTCGGCGGCGATCCCTCGCTCGTGGGCCAGGCGATCTCTCTCGACGGCCGCAGCGCCACCGTCGTCGGCATCCTGCCGCCCTCATTTCACTTTCCTTTCCAACAGCCCGAGCCCGGCGTCTGGGTCCCGCGTGTCTTCGAACCCAGCACACTTCTTCCCACCTTGGTTCGGTCCGGCGCCGGTTTCCTTTTCGTTATCGGACGCCTCAATCCCGGCGAATCACTCGCTCGTTTTCAAGCCGAACTCGCGGCCATCAATCCCACCTATCGCCGGGACAATCCCGGCTTTGCCGACGCCCCTAAATACATCCTCGCGGCCACATCGCTCGACGAAAGCCTGGTCGGCGGCCTCCGCTCCTCGCTTATCGTGCTTCTCGTCGCAGTCGGTTTCGTGCTTCTCATCGCTTGCGCCAATGTCGCCAATCTGCTTCTCGCCCGCGCCACCGCTCGCGAAAAAGAAATCGCCATCCGTCAGGCGCTGGGAGCTTCCCGCTCGCGCCTCGTGCGCCAGCTTTTCACGGAGAGTCTCCTTCTGTCTCTCGTCGGAGGCTCGCTCGGCGCGCTCATCGCTGCATGGTGCCTGCCGCTTCTCCGTTTTGTCACTCCCGGTGCCATCCCTCGCATCGACGAAGTCCGCATCGACGCCCGCGTCCTCCTCTTCTCGTTGGCTCTGTGCATTCTCACCGGCATCGCGTTCGGACTCGTCCCCTCGCTTCAGCAAGCCCGCCGCGATCTTCACGAAACTCTCAAGGACGCCAGCCGTGGCTCCACCGATAGCGGACGCGGCGGACGCGCCCGCCGCCTCATGGTCGTCGCCGAAGTCGCCATCGCCCTCGTACTCGTCACCGGCGCCGGCCTGCTGATCGAATCGTTCGTCCGCCTCGCGCGCGTGAATCCCGGCTTCGATTCCCGCAACGTGCTGACGATTCCGCTCACGCTCCCCTCCGCCCGGTATTCCGACCCTGAAAAGCGTGCGGAACTCCTCCGCCAGCTCCTCGAACGAATTCAATCGCTTCCTACGGTCGAGTCCGCGTCCGCGGTCAGCCACGTCCCGCTATACACACCGGAACGATTCGTCTTTTTCTGCCCCCAAGGACGCGCCTGCGAAGGCCTGGGCAAAGATCCGATCATTTCGATGCGCCAGATTACTCCCGGCTATTTCCGCACGCTGCACATCCCGCTTCTCCGCGGCCGCGATTTCGAAGAGAAAGACGCTCAGGGCTCCACCCCTGTCGCCATCATCGACCAGCTCACCGCCGCCCGCTATTTCCCCGATTCCGATCCCATCGGCAAGACCATCATGAATTCGCGCGACAAAATTCCCATGCAGATCGTCGGTGTCGTCGCCTGCGTCAAGACCAGCACGCTCAACGCGCCCGACGTCGTCGAAATGTACATGCCTCATCGCCAAAGCCCCTGGGCTTCCATGACTCTCCTCATTCGCTCCTCTTCCGCCACCCAGCCGCTCGTCTCCGCGGTCCGCGAAAAAATTGCCGGACTCGATCCCGATCTTCCGGTTGCCGGAATTCAAAGCATGGACCACATCGTCTCCACCTCGGTCGCCCAACCACGCCTGCTCACCTCCCTTGTCGGTGCCTTCGCCGGGTTCGCCCTGCTTCTCGCCGCGCTCGGAATCTACGGTGTAATGGCGTACTCCGTTTCGCAACGAATTCACGAAGTCGGGATCCGCATGGCTCTGGGTGCCTCTCCGCGCGACGTGTTCACCCTGGTGGTGGGGCAGGGAATGCGCCTGGTCCTGATCGGAGTTGCGCTCGGTTTTATCGCATCGCTCGCGCTCACTCGCCTGCTCTCGTCTCTGCTCTTCGGCACCAGCGCCACCGACCCCGCCACATTTGCGATCGTCGCGCTCACGCTCATCGCGGTTGCTCTGCTCGCCTGTTATCTTCCGGCGCGCCGCGCCACGCGCGTCGATCCGCTGATCGCGCTCCGGTACGAGTAGCAGTTGCGCACGTTCTCGATCGCCAGGCCGTGTGCTTGACGCCTCCGGCACCCCGGTGTACTGTCCGCCCAACAACGCTTTCGCATTCCTCGCACAAAGGAGAAATCCATGCTCCGCAGATTACTGAGCACTGCCGCGGCTATCGTGGTTCTGGCGATGCCCGCCGTCGTCCGCGCCCAGGGCGATTACCTCGATACCTTCCGCGTGAAAGTAAAGCCCGAGAAATCCACCGAGTTCAACGCCCTCACCAAGAAATGGACCGATGCCAACCGCCGCTTCGACGGCGATCGCTGGCTCACCTTGCAAACCGTGTACGGCGACAACGACATGTATGTCTTCGTCAGCACCCGCGCCAGCTACGCCGATATCGACAAAGCCAACGACGCTGTGATGGGAGCAATCGGCAAAGCCTTCGGTCCGCAAGCGGAAAAATTAATGCAGGATTTTGGAAGCTGTCTCGTCTCGTCGAACTCTGAATTCCGCCGCCGCCGCTGGGATCTTACGCGCAAGCCGCCCGCCGATGCCGCCGCCTACGCAAAATTAATCGGGGAAGCCCGCTACTTGCGCACCGTCGCGGTTCACATCCGGCCCGGCCGCGCTGCCGACTTCGAGGCTCTGCTGAAGGATATGAAGACCGCCGGCGACGCCAACGCCAATACCCAGCCGCTCTTCGTATCCCAGGCGATCGAAGGCTCGAAGGGAACGATCTTCTACGTCAGCTCGCTGCGCAGCTCGCTCGCGGGATTTGACGCCAATCCGACGATGCGCGAGATTCTCGGTGACGAGGGCCTCAAAAAGTTTCAGCAGGTCAACGCCGAGGTCGTCGAAGAAGCTGATTCTGCTCTTTTCCGCATCGTCCCCGAGCTAAGCAATCCGCCCGACGAAGTCGTCGCGGCAGCCCCCGATTTCTGGCGTCCAAAACCCGCCGCGCCGGCCCACGCCGCCAAATCGAAAAAAGCCCCGCCAAAATAAGCGCATCGCCTCGGGGCGGCATTCGCCGCCCCGAGCTGCTCCCGCAGCCTGCCGATCCCGCGCCTCGATCTTTCATGTTGCGCTCGCAACAATTCTATGTTGTACTTGCAACATGGAGGCGCCATGAATCACACTCTCGAAGTGATATTCCAAAGAAGGGCCATCAAGGTCTTTGATCCCGTCGAAATCCCGCGAGATACGCGCGAGCAGATCCTCAACGCCGCCCGGGTGGCCCCGTCCAGCTCGAACTCTCAGCCCTATCGCTTCTACTGGTTGGAATCCGCCGAAATCCGGGGTCAGGCTGCCCATCTGTGCATGGGCCAGATTCCTGCAAGGACCGCTTCGGTTCTCGTTGTGGCCGTCGCAGACCTCGGTTCATGGCAATCGACCGCACAATCTCATCTCGAATGGATGCGGTCGGCGGGATTCAGCCCCGACAAGATCGAGGAATTCGAGCACAAGTCGAAGTTGGCCAAATTGTTTTTTATTCAGGGCTGGTTCGGGATTCTCGGCGCTCTGAAGTGGTCCATCTGCCGTCTTCTGGGCATATGGAAAATAATCGGGACGCCGCCTGTCGCTCGTCACGGATTGTTCAAATGGGCCACCAAAAGCGCCGCCCTCGCGTGTGAAAACATGATGATCGCTGCGGAAGCGCTGGGGCTGAACACCTGCCCGATGGAGGGTTTTGATGCTCGCCGCCTCTCCCGATTTCTGGGGCTCTCTCGCCGCGATCATGAGATCGTGATGGTGATCGCGATCGGGAAAAAATCGGCCCGCTATGTGGACCAGCCGCAGTGGCGCCGCCCGCTCGACGCGACGGTGACGATTCTATGATCCCCATCGACAAGAAACTGATTCCAGCGGAGATCCTGAAAGACTCCGCCACAGTTCATATCGCACAGGCATATTTTTCGATCAGCAAGCGTCTCGAGCAAAAGACAGGCTGCACCGCGACCCGCGGCTTCATCCTGTCCACTCTCCGCGGAGGCGTCGCACTGAACCAGAATCAGATCGCCAAGCTCCTCGGCTTCGATCGCACGGTGGTGCACCGCTCCATCAAAACGATGATCCGCGAAGGATTGCTTTCGGAGCGGAGGGCTCCGTCGGGGCGGGCCTTGCTCGTCCATCTCACCGCGAAAGGAAACAGATATCGCGAATACCTGATCAAAGAGCGGCGCGCCATCGATGAAAAGCTCGGCAAAGTTCTGGCGCCGGCCGAAATTGCAAATCTGATACGGCTTCTCGATGTCGTCACCCGGTTGGAATTCTGAGGACCCATCGCAACGGCGCCGAATTCTACTTCACCTCAGCCGCGGCCTCCTTCGATTTTCGCTCGTAGTGGGTCTCCGATAGCTTCTCGTATTTCCCATCCTTCAGCAGCTCGATCAGCACCCGCATATGGTTTTCATCGCCCTTCGTCATCGTGTACCGGTAATCCCGAAATCTCTTCGATCCAAATACAGTTCCGAGGAACACCCACTCTCCCGTCGCTGAATCAATCGCGTGCGTCCGGTCGATGCTCCCGTCCGTGTTGTACGCGTGTAAAAAGAGTTTATGCGTATCCGGATCGACGCCAAACACAGCAAAATCGCGATACACGATCTTTCCGCTCGCATCGCGATAAAGCTCCTGCGACATCAAGAACGCCCCGCCCAGAATCGGAGCGAACGAATACGTCTCGCTCACTTTCGCCGGTGGCGCCCCCGCGTCCTGCACCGGCTCCCAAATCCCCACGAAATATCGAAATGCCCCCATCACATCCGCGTCTGATTCAGGTGCCGTGGCAACGGGAACCGGCCTCGACGAATCCGCTGCCCCCTGCCCCACATACGTTCCATGCGCCGCGAACACCATCGCGATCGTTGCCACCGCCAGCCGCAGTCTCATCGTCTCCCCCCTCGCTACGTAGCTGAAAATCGCTGAAAACTGGTACGATACCGCTGCCGCTTGGACGCTTTCGCACCGCGATTGTTAGCGTCGCTGGTCGGCCCGTTTCAATGGCCACACCCGTCAAGATCTTCCGCGAACCTCGCTGGCCGGCCTTCGTCGCAATTCTCGCCACCGCTCTCGTCCAGCACGCGCTGCCCGAGCGACTTTCCCTGGGGCCCAGTTGGGCGCTGCTTGTGGTCGTCATTGTCCTGCTGATCCCCATCGGTTTTTCTTACCATCGCGGCCATTACAATGTCGCCAGAATTCTCACCTTCGCCGCCACTGGCGTAATCACGTTCGCGATGATCGCTTCTCTCGGCCTTCTGATCCAGGGATTGCCCAAACACCTCGATCCGCCCGAGACACTTCTCCGCTCCGCCGTCTCGCTCTGGATCACGAATGTGCTGGTTTTCGCTCTGTGGTATTGGAAGCTCGATGCAGGCGGGCCGCTCGGCCGGGACGACGCCAAGGGTGATTTCGACAGCGCGTTTCTATTCCCGCAAATGCTTTTGCGGGATGAACCGGAAAACTACTGGTCTCCCCAATTCATCGACTACCTTTTCCTCGCCTTCAACACCAGTACGGCCTTTTCGCCGACGGACACAGCTGTCCTCTCCCGGTGGGGCAAAGTTGGAATGATGCTACAGTCCACCATTTCGCTGATGATCGTCGCGCTGATCGCCGCCCGCGCCGTAAATATTCTCTAATCGCCGCGTGCTACGCTGCTCCGGCGATTTCTGTTTCCGCTGCAGCCGCTCGAAACGTCTGCCTGACCGAAGGACGTCCCAGATACTCCAGCATCCATCCGCCCATCCCGATCGCAACCACTTGGCAGATGATCACCGGCGGCATCGCACCGGAGTATCCAACGATCGCGAATACACTGGCGACGGTGCACACAATTCCCGCCGCGATGCTCCCGATCGATACGATCCTCGCCCATTCCTGAAGTTCGAGCACACCGAACGCCAGGCATCCCGCCACTCCCGCCAGCACCAGCAGCGAAAATCCCCCCGCCACTCCCATTCCGGCGATGGCCGCAGACACCGGATCGACCCCGTCTCCTCCCGTAATCGCCATCACCGCAACAAAGAAGAACGCAACTGCACCGAGCACTAGAATTCCGGCAGCGCCAAATGTGAGCATCGCGATGATCGTCACGCCTGTGGGCCGGTCGATCTCGACACTCGGATCCGTCGCCTCGAATCGCCGGGAACTCCAAGCAACGCCCTGCAATCGGTTCTGTCGGCGGGCCATCCTCTGCGCCCGCAGGCGTGCGAGATGGTTGGTAGCAAACGCGCGCCCGAACACAACCGCACGCCGCAGCGCCGAATGGAATTTCGAGCCGACCTCGCCCGCACGGACCGCCACTTCGCGTGCCGCCCGGTAAGCGAATCTCGCGGCTGACTCAGCTCGCTCCGCTGAAACTTCAAACATCCGAGCCAGCCGCTCCGCAGTGTGACTCACCGCCTGTGCTAGTCCGGATGACTGTGCCGCCATTCCCAATACTCCTTCTGCTGTTTGTGCTTCAGTTTTTCGTACTTGCGGTATTCCTCGTGCTTCTCTTCCAGGTAGTGCCGGTAGGCGCGATCTTCGTGATCGTCCCAATTGTGGTAGTCCTTGTGGCCCGGGTCATACACACGGACCTGAACGCTTGCTTCCTGTGGTGTCCCTGCCAGCGCCATGGAACTGCCGCAGGCCAGCGCAGCCGTCACGAAGAACGCTCCCACATACCGATGTATGAGATGCATTAAAAATTCCTCCACGCCGCGATTCCTTGCTTCCACAGAACGAAATCGCGGCAGCGCAGCTTCGAACGCCCTCATCATCTCCGAAGCGCCGCAGGTGCGGAATACAGCGCAACCTGTAGGTTCCGCGAAACAGTTATGGATGCCTTTTTCAGGTAGGTAGAGGGCATCCTGGAGAAATCCCCTCACGATGCTGGTGGCGTGGTATCTGGGAAGGCAGGGGCGAGCCTGAGCCGTTCCGAATTCGGATTCTTCGGCTAACCCGTCCGCCCCGCTTCTAAGCTGCTTCGAACCTACGATTTCGGTTCTTGATTCTTTGGGTCTTTGGGGTCTTTCTGTTTTTTCTTGTCGTCGGACTTCTCTTTTTCACGCGATTGCTTATTGTCTTGCGTCTGCTGTTGCCGATTTTGCTCGGGTTTGGGATTGGCATTCTCAGCCGGAGGCGGCGTCGGCTTCGCGCGTTGCTGCTGTTGTTCCCGTTGCCGTTGCTGCTCTTGGTCCCGCTGTGTCTTTTGCTGGTCTTCCTGTTGTTGGCGCTGCGCTTTCTGCCGGTCTTCGTCTTGCTGTCTCTGAATTCGCTGCTGTTCCTGTTGCTGCTCTTGTCGCTGCTGTTGCTGCTGCATCCTTTGTTGTTCCTGTTCTTGCTTCTGTGCCTGACGGGCGCGGTTCTGCTCGTCCTCTCGCTGCTGCTTCTTGTCCGCCTGAGCATCTTGCGGGGACGGAGCGGCAGGCTGAGGCGGCTTGGGAGCGGGATTCGGCCGCAAGGTTTCCGATGGTGCCGGACGGCTCGCCGGTGGCGGTGGTGCGGGACGTTCCGCAGGCCGATTCACTTCCGCGGGCTGCGAAGGATTGTTCGGATTTGTCGCGCGATTCGGCGGCTCGCTAGGCTTGTTTCCAGTGCTCGGCACTGCGCCTTGGACTGCGGGCCGGTTCTGCGGCTGGCCGGGCCGGTTCGCCTGCGCCGCTGGCGCTACGGGCTTTGCCACAGGAGCGATTTTCACAGGCGCTTGCCGTTGTGTGGCGGCTGGCTCGATCTGCCGAGTTTGCGCCGTCGATAGCGGCTTTCCGCCGTTGTTCTTGATTGCTTCTTGCCGCTTCTCGAATGAAGGGGGAGGAGGAGGAGGAGCCACTCTTGCAACCACCGCGCGTCTTTCAAAAGTCGCGGGTGGTCTTGCCGCCGCCGTGCCCGTTCCGAGCACCGCCTGCTTCACCGGCACCGCTGCCGGTGTAAACGCTCGCACCGGAGCGCTCTCCACTTCCCGCTGATCGAATCTTACGACGTTCCTCGCCACCGGTTGCGCCGAGGTGAACGCCCGCGGAGTGGTAGCCGTCACTGCTCCCCGCACGCCCTGGTTCACATACTTCACGTTCGTCACGTTTACGTTGTTGTTCACCACGGTCGTGTTGTAGTAATTGTTCACCACCACCGTCGTCACTCGCGTGTTCGATACGTTTACTCGGTCCACGTATCCGCGGCTCACCCGATACGAAGGCACGTACACTTCGCGCGGTCCCAGCGGAAACCAGCCCACGTTTACACCGGACGCGCCTGCGCCCACCCCAACTCCGACTGCAAAATGCGGTCCTCCGACCCATGCCACCAGCGCAGGTGCGTACACGGGCCGCACATACACGACGCCTTCCACCCGCGGCGGAGCCGGCACCCATCCCCAGCGGCCACCGTAGGAGACCCAGCGGCCGTAGTGAAACGGAGCGAAACCCCACGGCTCATCGTCCACCCACGTGTATCCCCACGGCTCGATGTAGGCCCAGTGGCCGTAGCGGTAGGGAGCCCAGTCCGGCGCAGAGGTTCGCGGAAACCAGACGTTTCCGTATTCACCCGCCGGCTGCCACTCGCCCCGATCGTCGAGATCTTCGTATCCGACCACGTCAGCCGAAACGTACCGGGCCGATTCGGACCTTTCCCATCGGCGGTCGCGCGCGGCAGCCCAGATGTCGAATTGATCTTCGCCGTTGCCGTAGCCTTCGGAATCGGCATAGAGCTGGTCGGTACCACTGAAGGTATAGGAGTCGTCGCCACCGAGAGTGTATGCGGCGCCTTCGCCCGTCACCTGGCCTTCGCCGCTGCGAATTTTGATCGCAGTCGAATCTCCGCTGTCATTTACGCCGATTCGGTAGAGCCCGGGCGCCTGAATCGAAAAAGCCAGGTTGGGCGTGTCGATTTCGTAGGTCTCGTCCCGGTCAAGCCTTCTCACGCGCACCAGAATCGTTCCTGAGGTTAGCTGAATCTGGGTCACGTTATCGTTCAAGTTCAGAAACGAGAAGCCAGTATTGTTCGAGAGTCGAATCAGCGATCCGTCCAGCTGCAGTTCCACGCGCCCGTCGCGATCCGACCAGATTTGATCGCCCGTGGTGATGGGCCGGTTCAGTACCGCCGACACCCAATCGTCGGTTCCTGCCGGTTGGAACGAAACTGATCCCTGCACGTAGGCCATACGCGCAACACGCGATGGCGGATCGTCATCGTCCGCGACGGCGCGGGGGGCAAAACCGGCGATGAAAAAGGTAAGGAATAAAAAGCTTAGAATTGCTGACCTGCGATTCTGTCTCATAGTTCTCCCCATTGGACTTCTCTGAGATGTCGCGTTCGAATAACTGCTAGGTTGGGCGTTCCTCTGAACTAATCTTCAGTGAAACGCTTATGGGTCGGAATACCGCGCAGTCTGTAGTTACCGCGCAGTTTGTTATACGCCCTCGATTTAGCCGGTAACTGATTCTACGCCTAGTTGCCGGTATCGGGTGGCTTCAAAATCGTCACACCAACGTCGAGTTGAAACGCAGATTCTGCTGTGCTACCGTCGCAAGCGGAACATGAAGACTGACAGAATGGGCGGCAATGGAATAGGGTCGGACGGCGAATTTGGGCCGCAGGAACGGGAGGCCTCGTTCTGTTGTCGGCGCGCAGAACTGACCGCTGAAACGAAAGAACTTGCAGCACAATTTCTAATCGCGAATACGGGATTAGAATTCTCTGTAACCCACTCAGAATCAACTACATACAATTTTCTAATCGCGAACGGATTGCGTTTTGACAGCGCGTTTTCAGCTTTTCCGCAGCCCACACCGATTTTCGATCCGGCTTCCCGCCTCTGATAAACTGATTCGATGCCCATCGAGCGCGAACAATTAGAGGCCGACGTCCTCATCATCGGCGCCGGCCCCGGCGGCTTGGCGTGTGCACTGCATCTCGCCAATCTGATCGAAAAGCACACCGCCGCTAGCAAGACTCCCGCGCTCTCCACTGAAAATATCTACGTCCTCGAAAAGGCTCGCGAGCTGGGCGCTCATCAGCTTTCCGGCGCGATCATGGACCCGCGCGGGCTGGCCGAGTTGGTTCCGGGCTTCGAAAAAACCGCGCCGCTCGACACGCCGGTGACGGGCGACGCGGCCTACTACTTCACCGAATCGAGTTCCTACAAGCTGCCGATTACACCGCCGCCTCTCGCGAACCACGGCAACTACATCGTCTCTATCAGCAAGATCGTGAAATGGCTCGGCGGCCTCGTCGAAAAAAAAGGCGTCAACGTCTTCACCCAATTCGCCGGCAGGGAACTGCTCTACGATAAAAACGGAATCGCCGGCGTCCTCACCGAAGACAAAGGCGTCGATAAATTCGGCAAGCCGAAAGACAACTTCACTCCCGGCTATGAGCTGCGTGCCAAGGTCACCGTGCTCGCCGAAGGCCCGCGCGGCTCGCTCACCAAAGAACTGGTCAATCGCCTGAAGCTCGACGGCCTGAATCCGCAGATTTACGGCATCGGAATCAAAGAGCTGTGGGACATCCAGCCGGGGCGGATCGACACCGGCTACGTGGCTCACACTCTCGGATGGCCGCTTGGCACGGATTTGTACGGCGGCGGCTGGGTGTACGGCATGCAGAATAATCGCGTCTCGCTCGGAATGGTGGTCGCCCTTGAATATCACGATCCGCTCTTCGATCCGCACGCGGCGTTTCAAAAATTCAAGACGCACCCCTTCGTAAAGAACATTCTCGAAGGCGGAAAGCTCGTCCGCTACGGCGCGAAAACCGTTCCCTATGGCGGCTGGTATTCGATGCCGAAAAGCTATATCGACGGCGGCTTGATCATCGGTGATTCCGCGAGCCTGTTGAATTCGCAACGACTAAAAGGAATTCATACCGCGATCAAGAGCGGCATGCTCGCCGCGGAAACAATCTATGAAGCGCTCTGCGCCGGCGACACGTCCGCCGCCAAGCTGGCGGCCTATCAGCAAAAGCTCGAAGAGAGCTGGATCAAAAAAGAATTGTGGGAAGTGCGAAATTTCCATCAGGCATTTCACGGCGGCTTGTATCCCGGCCTGGTGAAAGCGGGTTTGCAATTTGTTACCGGCGGCCGCGGCCTCGTCGATCCGATGCGCTCCGAGGCAGGCTACAAGGAATATAGCCAGTTGCATCGCGACCGATCGCTGGTCGATCAATCAACGCGCTTCAAAGGCGACGGAAAAATCACTTTCGATCGCCTCACGGACGTCTATCACTCCGGCACCCGCCATGAAGAGGATCAGCCCTGCCACCTGATTATTCTCGAGCCGAATATCTGCGTCGATCGCTGCGTGCGCGAGTACGGCAATCCGTGCCAGTATTTTTGTCCCGCCGCGGTGTACGAAATGGCGATGGAAAAGGGCCAGCCGAAACTTAAAATCAATTTCTCGAATTGCGTTCACTGCAAGACGTGCGACATTGCCGACCCCTACCAGATTATCAATTGGGTTCCACCCGAGGGCGGCGGCGGCCCGAATTACGAAGGCATGTAAATCTCGCGGCGTGCGCTGCGTCTCACAAAAAATTATCTTGGCTGCGGTGTGATTCGAAAAATTGTTTCCGATTCCACCGGCGTGCCGTGGCAAGTGGCCGGCTGATTTCGAAACGGCCGCAGTTTTTCCAGCATCGCGTAGGCGGCTTTGAAGTCGGAACTTTCGAGTACGCTCAAGTCCAGCCAGTTTCCGTCTTTCGCAATCACTCCATACACAATCGCGCCAATGATCGGCGTCGCGCCGGGCGGCGCGGTTGGATCGGGAAGCGCCGCGTTCTCGATCGCATCGCTCAGCCTTGCCGGACGCAGGCCCGGGCACCAATCGCGCGGGGTCGCTTCCTGCGGCGGCGCAATCCAGCTTGATTCCGGGGGCGCATCGTTCACGCTCGCAATTTCCACTTGCAGCACCAGCTCGGTGCCGTTAAAAGCTCGAATCGATCGCGGGTACCACCGCGTTCCCCGTTCCGCCCAGTCGCTGAATATGAATTGCAGATTTAGCGTCGAGTCGAATTGCACCAGCGGAAGCGCCGTCGCAGTGTCGAGACAGAGCTCCTGCCGGTTGTGCAGGGCGCCGTTTTTCGCGCAGACCACGTTGTGCCCACCCAGCTGCGAGATCTCAACGCGCGTGTAGGAATCGAAGCGGTAGTTAATTCCGCGCGTGACGTCGATCGCGCGCCGCGTCCACCAATAGCTGTAGGAAGGGTAAGGCGCGTTGCGCTTCGTCCAGAGCTGTCCTCCGTTCGCGATCTCGATTTGCTTGAGGTGCAGCAAATCGGAATCCTCGCGCCACTTGTCGGGCGCGGCCCAGGTGAAGGCGTAACTGCCGCGCGCCGGCGGGATCCGCGCGTCCCCGCTCGGGTCATAGAAGAAAAGCGATGCGTGGAAGCGGAACGGCGCGCTGCCGTCAGCGGTGAGATTT
The DNA here is from genome assembly GCA_050746925.1 of Candidatus Acidiferrales bacterium. Classification (GTDB taxonomy): domain Bacteria; phylum Acidobacteriota; class Terriglobia; order Acidiferrales; family UBA7541; genus Palsa-295. The sequence continues at coordinate 3,855 of JBOGNA010000151.1, read as the reverse complement.
GTCAGGTTGTGGGATTTGGCGACCAGCCTCTCGGTCTCAGCCTCGTCGTCGAGAAGCGCTTCGTGGCCCGAAACTCGGGGCGATGGTTCTGATCGCCCTTTGGAGCGGGCGGCGAACAACAGATTCAATTCTCGCTGCTGCGGCCGTGCCACGCGCGCGGCGCCGCCGTAAAGAGAAGTTGCCGCGAGAAGCGCCGCCAGTGTGATAGCTCGTTGCATCAGCAATCGCGCAAATTACCACGCCTGCCGGTTGAATTACAGTCGCTGGATTTGGTAGCGGATGACCGCGCGCGCTTCTCGGAGGCGTTCATTCGTTGGCTGTGGCGCGCGTCAGTTCTGGGTTTCGTCGTGTCCGCCGAAAGCGCGTCTTAGCGCCGCCCAGAATCCGCCCTTCTTCTTTTGGGAGTTGCGCGCCGGCGCATTCGAACTCTTGCTCGGCTGGTGAGCGGCTACTTGCTGTAGCTCAGGCGCGTCCACGTGGCCGGTGAACTGCCACTTGGGCTCGACGTGCGCGATCCGCACGAGCAGGATCATGTCGGTCGAGGGCTCGCCCGGCGGCGCAGGCGCATCGACCGAGTAGGTGAGCGGCGGCATGACGACCTTGTAGATCGGGATGGAGACGGCCGGGGCTTGCGGAACTTCGTTCTCCTGCGGTGGCGCGCTGGGATGAAGTTCATTGGCGTGGGCAAGCCGGCGAATCTGGATTGCGGGGGCAGGATCGTGAATCTCTGCTGGAACGGCGGGCGGCGGCTGGGGCGCAGGCTCATCAGGAGCCTTGGAGGCGGCCACTGGCGCGGGAGCCGGCTCAGGCTGCGGTTTCTTCGTTAAACCCATTTCAGGCGACGGCGGAAGCGGTGTGCTGCTTCGCGCTTCGAGCCGAACGCATTGGCAACTTCCCGAGACGCCTGCAACCGGTAGAAGCTTTCCCGCTGCGAGAAAGAATTCGCCCGCCTGCGGCACGATCAGGCCTTCACCGGTAAACTGCTGCTCGAGCCGAAGCGCACCGCTGGTTGCCAGGACGCAGAGCGAATCGTTCAAGTCGAGACCGACGGTGATATCGCGTGCGCCACCGCCAATGTCGATGGGTGTCGCGATGATGGTCGGGGTAAAGACGCGGAGCTGAGTGGCGCCAGGAAGCTGAACGTGCAAGCGGCCGAAATTGAGCGCGAGGGTAATCGCTCCGCCAGACTGCAGCAGCGTAAATTTCGCGGGTCCGCAGACATCGACCTCTCCGCCGCCGAGAAGAGTCATGCGAGCCTGCCCAGAATGGACGGTGATGACGCTGCCGTTTGCAACGAACATACTCGGCGCGGTGGTGGCTGTACCGTTGGCGGCAGCCGAGCCGCCTTCAATGGAAACGTCATTGCCTTCCACGCGGCCGATTGTCCCGGCAGGTGCCTGGGCTTGTTCAGCGCGAATCGGGCCAACCGCCGAAGCCAGCACCGAGAGCAGCAGAACTCCCATCGGCCAGGATCGCAACGCGCGCCGGCGCAAAGCCGAAGCGGGACGGGCGAGTTGGCAACCGGTGATCATCGAGACGTGTTCGCGGTTCGCCTATACTATACAGCAGTGAATAACGCGACGAAATCCGCAGCTCCACCGCCGCCGCCGAATGCAAACGCCTTAGCGGGGATGGCGATGCCTGAGCTTTCGCGCTGGCGAAAGATGCAGATACCGGTGATCGCGTGGGCGGCGTATTGGGCGGTGCGGCTGCTCGGGCCGACGTTGCGAGTAGAATTCGTCGGCGTGCAGAATGCAGTACAGATTCGCAATTCGGGAGAGCCGGGAATCGGCGCGTTCTGGCATCGCAGCATTTTCCCGGCGATCTGGATTTGGCGAAACCGCGGCATCGTGGTGATGAACACGGTGAATTTCGACGGGCAGTGGACACGGCGGGTGATCGAGCGGCTCGGATTCGGGACGGCGCAGGGAAGTTCTTCGCGCGGCGCGATCGAAGGGCTGACGGCGATGGCGCGACAGCTCGAGGAAGGAAAGCATGTGGCGTTCACAGTCGATGGGCCCCGTGGACCGAGGTATGTGGCAAAACCGGGGCCGGTGATTCTGGCGCGCCGGACGGGCAAGCCGATTTCGGTATTTCATGTGGGACTGAAGTGGGCGCACACCTTCGAGAAGTCCTGGGATCTGTTTCAAGTGCCGTATCCGTTCTCGAAGGCGGTGATGTTCGTCGCCCCTCCGATCCGCGTACCGACGGACGCGGACAGCGAAACGATCCACGCGAAACAGGTGGAGATGCAGTTGGCGCTGGAGCGGGTTCGCGATGCGGCCGAGTCGTGGTTCCAGCTGAGCGCGCGGGAACAGGATATCGTGCGGGAAGAATGGAGCGTTCGAGGGGTGGTTGGCAAAGGCGTCGAAGGCGTCCCGCCGCGAGAGGCAGTAGCGGAGAGGTGAAAACAGCAAGCTCAAGCGTGATTTCAGATTTCAGAGTTACGCTGCGGCCAACTGACGGGCCGCCGGATCGATTCACTTCTATGCGGGAGGTTTGGTCGCGGTGGCGGTGCGGACAGGCGCGTCATTGCGTGAGGGTGTCGTGGCCTTCGCCGAGCTTCACCGGCAGCGTGATTTTCTTTCCGTCGCGAATCACGCTGAGCGTGACGGCGTCACCGGGCCAGGCACGATTCAGAAGAAGATTCAAATCGAGCTGGGTGGCGAGCGGCTTGTCGTCCCAGGCAACGAGAACGTCGCCGCCGACGCGGAGTTCTTGCAGACCGGCGAGCATCGATTTCGTGCCGCCATGGATGCCTGCCTGCGCCGCCGGGCCGCCGGGAGTGACGCGTTCGACGAGAATGCCCTGCTGCACGGAAAGGTGGAGCGCTTCGGCGAGGCCGGGCCAGAGAGAGCGTCCTTCGACGCCGAGGGTGGCGCGGCGGACGCGGCCGGTCTTGATCAGATCTTCGGCAACGCGGCGCGCGGTGTTGACGGGAATCGCAAATCCAATGCCGGCGGTGGTGCCCGTAGGCGCATAGATGGCGCTATTGATGCCGATCACTTCCCCGTGCGAATTCAGGAGCGGGCCTCCGGAATTTCCTCGATTGATTGCCGCATCGGTTTGAATCGCTTCATCGATGAACGTGTTCTCGCCCGTCTGCACCGTGCGCCCGAGCGAGCTGACGACGCCGGTGGTGAGTGTGCTCTGAAAGCCGAACGGATTTCCGATGGCGAGGACGCGCTGCCCGACGAGTAGATTGCGCGAATCGCCGAGCGGAAGCGTGGTGAGTTTGCGCGTGCCGGGATCGATTTTCACGAGCGCGAGATCGTTGCGGGTATCGACGCCGATGAGCTTGGCTTTGAATCGCGAGCGATCGCCGAGGGTGACTTCAATCGTCTGCGCGCCCTGAATCACGTGATAGTTGGTGAGGATGTGGCCGTCGGTGTCGATTACAAAGCCCGAGCCGGCGCCTTCCACGGGGACGGGGTTGAAGAAAAAATCGTATTCGACGGTGCGGGTGACGACGTTGGCGACGGCGGGCGAGGCTTGTTTGTAGATGCGGACGTTTTCCGCTTCGAAGGCATCGAGAGTGTTGTCGGAGGCAGGAGCGGGGAGGCGGACTGCGTCAACCGACGCGGGCGCCGGCTTCCCGTACCGCGAGCCGAGCCAGTAAGCTCCGAGCCCGATGATCAGGCCGATGGCCAAAAGGCGCAAAGCGCTGCGATCGTTGCTTCCGGTGGTCATGGTTGAACCCTCCGCATTCGGCCCCAGGCGAATGACGGTGAAATCATCTCATAGATTTTCGGATGGGGTGCGGGTGAGAACTGGAATTTGGCCGGGGCGAGGATGGGGAGTGCGCGGTGCGGCGCGTTTGGGCACGGCATGCCGTGCCCCTACTGATGAAAGGGG
>JBOGNA010000150.1:0-73979 GCA_050746925.1 Candidatus Acidiferrales bacterium | reverse complement strand
CTTTTCCTCCTTCTTGAATTAAGGCGAAAACCTGCCCGGCACAGTAAGAGACTTCTCAAGGCCGGAAGTCCGGCCCATCCGCAAGCGTGTCGGCAGCAATTCCTGGCTGTTGCTCTCAAAAGACCCGAGAGGGGCGGAGCTAGCCGCCCCTTCGGATGCAGATATTCAATCAACTGCGCGTTCTGGACGGGATTTAGAGGGCGGTAACGCTCTCTGCCTGCAGACCTTTCGGCCCCTGCTTGACCTCGAATTCAACCGCTTGCCCTTCGTTGAGCGACTTGTACCCCTCGGACTGAATCGCCGAGAAGTGCACAAAAACGTCCTCACCCGACTGGCGCTGGATGAACCCATAGCCCTTCGCTGCATTGAACCACTTGACCGTACCTTGCTCTCTGGCCACTTTCGCCACTCCTAATTCATTCATAGGAAAGCTCTTAATTGCAAGAGCCCTCCGGAAAGCTATTCGTGCTCCGCTTCCCTTACCCCGTCACAAAAAAAGGCCGCAGGGCAGTTGCCCAGCAGCCTTCCCGAACGCGTTAAAAGGAATTCAAGAGCAACAAACGCAAAGCCATTCTAGCACACCGTGGATGTACTTTCAATCGGGCGACGGGCTGCTTTTGGCCCCCGAAATCAGCTCTATCGCGGCCCGGCTTTCAGCACGCATGGCAGGGGCACCTGAAATACGGCGGCGTGGGGGAAGATCCGGGGAGACGCCGGCGTTTACAACTAGATTCAGTGCGCGGGTGCCGCTCTCTTTGCAGCCTCGTGATCCTCCGAATCGGCAGGGCGCAGCGCGAAGGCTTCGGCGAGGAGCTCGTAGGAGCGGAGGCGGTCGGCGTGATCGTAGATCAGCGAGGTGACCATGATTTCATCCACGCCTGCTCGCTCGGCCATCGCTGCGAGGCGTTCACGCACTGTGACGGGCGAGCCGATGAAGATGCGGTCGCGATTGAGCGCGATGATCTGCCGCTCTTCGGGCGTGTAGGGATAATCGGTTGCGTCGGCAATGCTCGGAAGCTGGCCGAGTCTTCCCTGCCGCAATCGCAACAGGCTCAATTCCACCGGACGCGCCAGCTCCGCAGCTCGCTCGTCGGTTTCCGCACACACCACCGAAACACCCACGAGCGCTTGCGGCTGACTAAAATAATTCGACGGGCGAAACGAGTCGCGATACATCCGCAGAGCTGCGATGGCGGGCGACGGCTGAATGTGGTGCGCGAACGCGAACCCGAGTCCGAGTTTCGCTGCAAGCTGTGCGCTGAAGTCGCTCGATCCGAGCAGCCAAATTTCCGGCGTGCCGACGTCGGTCGGCATGGCCTTCACATGGCGGAAGGGATGGTCGTCGGGGAAATCTTCGGAGAGGAAGCCGAGAAGCTCGTCCAGCTGCTGCGGAAATTCGTCGGCATACACGGCCTGGCGCGAGCGGCGCAGAGCGAGGGCGGTAACGGTGTCCGTCCCGGGAGCCCGGCCAAGGCCAAGGTCGATACGTCCAGGATGCAGCGCTTCGAGCACGCGAAACGCTTCTGCCACGTGCAGCGGAGAATGGTTCGGCAGCATCACGCCGCCCGAGCCGACGCGAATGCGTCGCGTCGCATTGGCCACATGCCCGATCATCACTTCGGGAACCGAGCTGGCGATCAGGCGCGTGCTGTGGTGCTCCGCGAGCCAGTAGCGCGTGTAGCCGAGCGCGTCGGCCAGCTGCGCGAGATCCACGGTGTTGGCAAGCGCCTGCGCGCTGGTCGAACCTGCCGAGACCGGCGATAGGTCCAGCACCGACAATCGATAGCTCTTTTCAGCGGTCATGCGCACTCCTCAGCGGAGGTTCGCGATCCAAGCGCGATACCGATTGGATGAAGGTGCGCACGGAATTGATTCTCGCCGGTGACCGGTAAGGAGTCGATAGGATCGAAGGATGTCAACGCGGAAGCACGGCAAGCAATTCTGCGATCGGCGCGTTGTCGCCGAAAGTTTCGCTGACGTGCGCGTATCGATCGGCATTGCCGGGGCCAAAAACAAAGCTTGCGCCGAGTTGAAAGGGATTTTCGCCCAGCTTGTGCTGGTGATGCCCGGCGGCGTTGGCGCGCTTGCGCGCGACGGCATTGTCGCGGCGAAGCAGGTGCAGCAGCGAAGCCTTGCGAAGCCCTGCCGCCCGGTAAGCTTCCATCTTCGCATCGACGAGCAGCGGAAACGTGATAGCCGTCTCCTCGCGAAAAATGCGCGCATAGCGGAAATCGCCCAGGCCGATGGCCGCCAGATTCGCTCCTCGTGCCCTGAATTCCGCTTCGTGCTCGCGCAACTGCGCGACGTGCTCGCGGCAGAACACTCAACCATAGTGGCGCAGAAAGACGATCGCAGCGGGCCGTGACGCCCAGAGCGAGCTGAGACGAACCGGCCGCTCGTCGGAATCGGAAAGAATGATTTCGGCAAGCCTCGCGCTGAAGCTCGTGGAGGGCATCGCCCCGATTCTGGGCCGCCTGCGCGACGCTGTCAATTGCAGTAGCACTGGCGCCGGCTCTTTTGACTTTGCATTCAACCGCACAAGCATTAGCCTGTGCTACATCACATGGGCTCCTTTCACATGACCCCCGAGGAATTCCGGCGCCGCGGCAAAGCGATGGTGGACTGGATCGCCGACTACTACGAGCGCGTCGAATCGTATCCGGTGTTATCGCAAGCGAAGCCGGGAGAGATTCGAGCCGAGCTTCCTATCTCCGCGCCGGAGCGCGGTGAATCGTTTGACGCGATCATGAAAGACCTCGAACGGGTGATCATGCCTGGCATCACGCACTGGCAATCGCCAAATTTCTTCGCCTACTTCCCCGCCAACAGCTCGTTTCCGTCGATTCTAGGCGAAATCCTGTCAGCCGGGCTGGGCGTGCAAGGAATGTTGTGGGCCACGAGCCCCGCGTGCACGGAGCTTGAAACGCATGTGCTCGATTGGCTGGTGGACATGCTTGCGCTGCCTGCGGACTTCGCTTCTAGCGGCGCGGGCGGCGGCGTGATTCTGGATACGGCGTCGAGCGCCTCACTATGCGCGCTGCTGGCGGCACGCGAGCGAGCGACGGATTACGCCACAAACGAGCGCGGTTGCGACGGGCGGCTCGTCGCATACACTTCGACGCAGGTGCATTCGTCACTCGAGAAGGCCGCAAGGATAGCCGGCATCGGCAGCGCCAATGTGCGCGCGATTGAAGTGGACGACAACTTCGCCATGCGGCCCGACGCATTAGCCGCGCAAGTCGCGCGCGATCGTGCCGCCGGCAAAATTCCTTTTTTTATCTGCGCAACGATCGGCACCACGTCATCGAACGCAATCGACCCGCTGCAGGCGATTGGAGAAATTTGCAAGGCGGAAAATACGTCCCGCAGGGAGGCGGCCAGAAATGCGATTTGGCTGCATATTGACGCCGCGATGTCCGGCACGGCCGCACTCTGCCCTGAATTTCGTTGGACGCACGATGGCGTCGAGTTCGCTGACAGTTATTGCTTCAATCCGCACAAATGGATGTTCACAAATTGCGAGTGCGACTGCTTTTACGTGCGCGACCGCGCGGCGCTGATCCGCACTCTCAGCGTGCTGCCCGAATATTTGCGCAACCGCCCCACCGAATCGGGCGCCGTGATCGATTACCGCGACTGGCAGATCCCGCTGGGACGGCGCTTCCGCGCGCTGAAGCTGTGGTTCGTGATTCGCCATTATGGAGTCGAAGGCCTGCGCCATCACGTGCGCCATCACGTCGAACTGGCGCAACAGTTTGCCTCGTGGGTTCGCGCGGACGACCAGTTCGAGCTCGCCGCGCCCGTGCCGCTGAATCTTGTTCCCTTTCGCCACCGCTCAGGCGACGCAGCAAACATGCGCATTCTGGAGCGGCTGAACGCAAGCGGCGATTTGTATCTGACGCACACGCGGCTGAACGATCGTTTCACGCTTCGCATGTCGATCGGCCAATCGCAAACCGAGCTGCGGCACGTGGAGCGCGCCTGGCAACGCATTCGCGAGGAAGCTGTCGTTCCGTAGCACGGATATTCCTGCCGGCGCGGCTCGTTTCGCAAATCGGGCAAGACCGTGCATACTAGCAGGCGCCCAAATTGCCCCAGGAGTAATCCATGTTGCAACCCTCTCCGTCGAATGCAAATCGCAAGGCTTTGCTCGCAGTGATCGGATTGGTGTTGGTGCTGGCCGGCTACACGCTCACGCGCGGGGCCGATACGAAGGCGCCGGCGGTGGGAGCGAGCGCGCCCGATTTCACGCTCACTTCGCAGGACGGCACGCCCGTCAGCCTGAAGGATTTTCGCGGCAAATGGGTGGTGCTCTACTTCTATCCCAAGGATTTCACCAGCGGCTGCACGATCGAGGCTCACAATTTCCAGCGCGACCTCACGCAGTATCAGGCAAAGAACACGGTGATCGTCGGCGTCAGCCTGCAGGACGCTGAGTCGCACAAGAAGTTCTGCGAAAAGGAAGGCCTGAACTTCAAGCTGCTCGCCGATACGGACAAGAAAGTCTCCGGGATGTACGGTTCGCTGATGAACTTCGGCGTTGCCAAGATTTCCGCGCGTCACACATTCCTTATCAATCCCGATGGCGTGGTTGTGAAGGAATACATGGATGTGAACGCGAGCAAGCACAGCGAAGAAGTACTGGCCGCGCTCACGCAGCTGCAGGCAGGCACCGCCCGGTAGCCGCTACGGAAAATTGCGCAGCGCGCGCTGCGCCGCCAGATGCCCGCACAGGCCGTGCACGCCGCCGCCCGGCGGCGTTGATGCCGAGCAGATGTAGATGCGCGCGTCCGTGGTTGCGTAGAGCCTTCGCGTGGGGCGCATGAAGAACTGCGACAGCGTCACTGCGCCGCCGCCGATATCCCCTCCGATCAAGTTCGCATTGTGCTGCTGCAGATCGCGCGGAAGCATCACGCTGCGCTTCAAGATGCGCGCACCGAAGCCCGGCGCAAAGCGTTCCACCTGCGCTTCGATCACCCCCGACATATCTTTGCTCGACCCGTTCGGCACGTGGCAGTACGCCCAGGCGGTGTGCTTCCCTGCCGGCGCGCGCGAGGGATCAAAGAGCGTCGGCTGCGCGAGCAAGACGAAAGGAGCGCTCGACTCGGCCCCGTTCCACGCTGCGCGCTCGGACGCGGCAATTTCTTCCAGAGTCCCGCCGATGTGCACGGTGGCGGCGCGAGCGCACTCACGTGCCTGCCACGGAATTGGCGCATCGAGCGCCCAATCCACTTTGCAGACGCCCGGACCGTAGCTGTAGCGTTCGAGCGCTACTCGAAACCCCGAGGTGAAATGCGAGCCGGCAATCGAGACAAGTTGGCGCGGCGACACGTCACAGAGCACGGCGGAGCCGAAGGGCAGCGCGTCGAGGTCTTCGACGCGGGTGCCGGTGCGAATTTCACCGCCCAGCGATCGAACGTGCGCCGCGAGCGCATCGGCAAGCTTTTGAGTTCCGCCGCGAATGATCGGCCAGCCGACCGCGTGCGCCAGAATGCCGAGCACCAGACCAAAAGCGGCGCTGGGCGAATCTTCGAGCGGCAGCATCGAGTGCGCCGCGAGGCCGGCGAAAAGCGCGCGGGCGCGAACGTCGCAAAATTTCGATTTCGCGAGCGACGATGCGGAGCGCAGCGCGCGCAGTCCAAAGCGCGCGGCGGCGAACGGATGCTTCGGGAACGCAAGCGCCCCAAGCAGGAACGACTCAAGCTTCGGCCAATCGCGCACGAGCGGACCGAATAGCTCCACATAGCTTTGAGCATCGCGGCCGAGGCCGGCGGCCGTCTGCTCGATCGAGCGCTCGACGATTACAGCGGTGCCGCCATCCAGTGGGTGCGCGAGGGGCGCATCGGGATGAATAAACCCGAGACCGTACTGAGCAAGTGGGAGCGTGCGGAAAAACGGTGAAGCGAGCGTCAGCGGAAGCACGGCAGAGCAAACGTCGTGCACGAATCCGGGCAGCGTGAGTTCGGCCGAGCGAGTGCCGCCCCCGATTGTGTCTTCTGCTTCCAGCACGAGCACCGAGTGCCCCGCTTGCGCGATCGTAATCGCGGCGGCGAGGCCGTTGGGCCCGGAACCAACAACCACGGCGTCGAATTGGCGCTCGGAAGACGGCACGATGCGGGGCGTGCGCTCAGACGGTGCGGAACGCGCCCTTGCAAGACATCATACACAGTCTCGGCGAGCGAGCGCATGACGAGCGAATCGGGGCGTGTTCTTACTCGGTACGTCGGGACTGTGGAAAGCCGATCAAATAGGTGACTCGAATGGGAATCAGTCCGCCATTCTCTTCCCCGATCTCCCATTGATAATCCGCAGGTGCCACACCGTTCGTAAGCTTGTGGAGGTCGGCGAGCGAATACGAACGGAGGCAGGAAGCAAGCCCGTCGAAGAGCAGCACGAACGGCACGATTGGGATCAGATAGGTCCACAGCAGGCGCGACCAGCGGAACGGCCGTCGGAATGGCGTCACAAGCCAGTTGAGAAGCGGAATGAACAGGATCGAGAGAATCGTCAGCGTATGGCGCGACGCTACTTCGAACACGCCGACGCCTCGCCGCCGGCTGGCGCTATCTTCGAGGAAGCGGCGGGCATCGGCGGAATTGAAATGGTGGAACGACGAAAAGACGGTGCGAAATCCCGCCAGTCGCTCCGGAATTTCGTTCGCGTCGATCGACTCCGCGATGAAATGGATGCGCTCGGCTTGCCCGGATGCATCGCCATTACGATTTACGGCGCTCGGATACCGATCCGTCAGGAAGACCTCGACGGGCTTCGCGCCGTCCGCTGCGAATTCTCGAACCAGTGAAGGCCACGGCCCACCTGCACCCGAAAATAGATCCAGAACTTTGCTGGTTCCGGTGCGGGTGATTGCATCGCGCAGCCGCCGTGCGATCGGATGGTAAGCGTTCGTCGCTTCCAGCACCATCTGCAGCCCATCGACAACTTCGCGCCGCAAGAATTCCGGAAACCAGGGCTGGTCGTGAATCTCGAAAAGCCGCAGTCGAGGCATCAGCCGCCATTGTGCCCGATTTCCACGCGCCGCAGCGAAGGTAATATCTCGTTTAGCTGCCTTCCATGTCTGCTGCGGATGCGTTGACTTGCTCTGTCGTGCAGCCTAACATGCCTCGCCGGAACACCTTCCCGCCATGATCGGCCAAACCATTTCGCACTACCGCATCGTCGAGAAACTGGGCGGCGGCGGAATGGGCGTGGTCTATCGCGCCGAGGACGTCAAACTCGGCCGGTCCGTCGCGCTGAAATTCCTTCCCGATGAGATGGTGAGCGAACGGGGAGCCCTGGAACGATTCCAGCGTGAGGCGCGCGCCGCTTCCGCGCTGAATCACCCCAACATCTGCACCATCTATGAGATCGACGAGCACGATGGCCGCCATTTCATCGCCATGGAGTTTCTCGACGGCCATACTTTGAAGCATCGAATCGCGAACGGGCCGCTGGCCCTGGATGACTTATTGGAGGCCGGGATCGAGGTGGCGAACGCTCTTGACGCAGCGCACGCGAAAGGAATCATTCATCGCGACATCAAGCCAGCGAACATCTTCTGTACCCGCCACGGACCTGTAAAGGTCCTCGATTTCGGGCTCGCGAAAATCACGCCGGTACCGCACACCGGTCTCGGCGGCACGGTCTCGGCCTTGCCCACCGCCACCGCCGACCAACTGCTGAGCAGCCCCGGCTCCGCGATGGGAACGGTGATGTACATGTCGCCTGAACAGGCTATGGGTGAAAGTCTTGATGCGCGCACGGACCTGTTTTCCTTCGGCGCGGTGCTGTACGAAATGTCCACCGGCGCCCTGCCCTACTGGGGTGGCACGTCCGCGGCGATTTTCGACGCAATCCTTCACAAGGATCCCGTGCCTCCCACGCGGCTCAATCCGGGCCTGCCGGCAGAACTCGAGCGAATCATTCACAAAGCCCTGGAGAAAGACCCGAAACTGCGCTACCAGCACGCCTCCGATCTGCGGGCGGATATGCAGCGGCTGAAACGCGACACCGATTCGGGACGGCAGGCGATCGCGAGCGCGCGGAAGGGCGGCAACGCGGAGGATCCGATTTCCGCCTCGCCTGACGTGCAAGCGGCAATCGCAGCCGGCTCGGAACCAACGGGGCGAGTGGCAACCACTGGAGCGCCGGATTCGTCGACAAAGCACGAGAGCAGTAGCGCCGCCGTTGTCGAAGCCGCGAAGCAACACAAGGGCAAGTTGATTGCTCTTGCGGTGCTGGTGCTTGCACTCGTCGCGGCGGCCGCTTACGGAATTTATGCGCTCGTGCATGCCAGGCGCGCGACACCGTTTGAAAACTTTACGATCTCGCAGCTAACGACGAACGGCAAATCCACTCTGGCTGCCATTTCGCCCGATGGGAAATACCTTCTCACCGTGATTGCAGATAAAAGCAAAGCGAGTCTCTGGCTGCGGCACATTGAGACGAACAGCGACACTCAGATTGTTGCTCCCCTGGAAGCCGAATATTCCGCCCTCGCGTTTTCTCCGGAAGGCAGCTACATCTACTTTGGGAAAACGGCATCGAATGGCCAAATAGATTTGTATCGCGTCCCGGTGCTCGGCGGTGCGCCGCAGACGATTGCCCGAGATGTGGACACAACTCCCGCATTTTCCCCCGACGGCAGCCACATCGCCTACGTACGTGGAAACGATCCGGAGATGGGACGGTTCCACATTTTAGTGGCATACCCCGACGGAACGGAGGAAAAGTCAGTTGCCAACGGTCGTTACCAGGATGTACCGGTGGCAGTGGCATGGTCGGCCGGTCACAAAGTCATCTATGGAGTTGTTCCCGGCCAACCGGGAGAACCCAGCTCGATTGAGTCCTATGATGTGGCGTCGGGCCAAGCGCACGCAGTGGCAACGACGGCAGACCTGCTGGTGAATATGTCCTCGGCGCCGGATGATCGCGGGTTTCTCGTTCTTTATCGCAGCCGCGCTTCGGGTTTTCGGACCACGCAAATTGGCTACATAGCGCTTTCCGATCGCAAATTGCGCGCGGTTACGAACGATACGAGCCTCTATTCCACCCTGACCCTGTCAGCAGACCGGCACAGTCTTGCGACGGTCCAGCAGAAAAATAATGTGGCGCTGCACATCTATTCGACGGAGTCGCTCGCGGCCGGGCTGTCTTCTGCTGCAACACCGCCGACGCAGCAAGTGCTCCCGCAGCCCGATGACGTTGTCGATTTTTCCTGGGCAGGCAACTCCGAATTCTTCCTGAGCCACTGGACGCACCTGGTGCGGACTTTGAGCGATGGCCGCGGGGAAGTGCAACTCGCCAGTGACCCTCGCGCTGAAATTGTCCAGGTTTCAGGATGCAACGACGGGCAGTCCGCGGTTTTCATCTGGGGAGAACACGGAAGTAGCGGCCAGAATCTGTGGCAGGTCAACGCAGACGGCTCGAACCTCACGCAACTCGACAAGGGCGGCAAGGATGCAGGCCCCGTCTGCTCACCCGATGGGCAGTGGGTCTATTACGCCGCACCCGAGAAACCGCAGATTCGCCGCCAAGCGACATCGGGTGGTGCGATCGAGGGGACTGCTAGAACGCTAGTTCCCGGCTACCAGCTTTTGTTCGACGATACTGCCGCATCGGAGATTTGGCCCAACCCAGCAGCCACACTGGACGTTTCGCGCGACGGTAATTGGATCGCCTATCTGGTCGGGCAGCACGATCCTCACGAACTCGTGCACTTCAAATTTGCGCTCGCGAACTGGGACGCGGGAGATGCTTCGTCGCCTCGACTTCTGGATGGCGACGAACGAGTCATCGGCTTCCCGCGGTTCACGCCGGACGGAAAAGGCTTGGTCTATGCGATTCGGCAATATGGAACGGACAGCCTGTCGTTTCAGCCGCTCGATGGCTCAACGCGCCGACCGTATCTTGGGCCCGCCACCGGCACGATACGCAGCTACCAATACTCGCCCGATGGAAAATCGCTCGCGATATTGGAGGTCGAGCGTCAGTCGGACGTGGTGCTGCTGCACGAAACCGGCGCATCGCGATAAAATGCTTACCGAGTGCGCCCGCAAACCCGGCATCGCGATGTTCGCTGCACCATATTGCCGCCACAGGCCGAAGCCTGTGCTATTTGGCTAAGCGCCGGCGGCTGCGGCTTGCGCTTTTTCTTCGGGTTTCAGAAAGGCGCGGCTCGCCAGCTCGACCACCTGTTTCAGGTGCCACCACTCGCGGGCGGTCATCGGGCGGCCTTCGCTGTTCGAAAAGTAAATCGACGCGTAGCCCTCGTCGGACAATGGGACGCGGATCACGAGCGTGCTCTTGTGTTCGGAATTTTGGCTATCGGACACGGCTATCCTCCCCCTCAGATAGAGTACGGCCATTACAGACCACGGACGGCTGCCCATTCTCTCTCGCACGCGAGTTTCCAGCAAGGATTAGAAATGAATTCCCAGTTAGAAGCGGTTTCCGCGCGAGGTTTTGGCTCCGCTCGCCGGTCTCTGCCCGGAGGGGAGGCGTAGAAAAGTCAGGGGCCAACCCGCTGAAACGGCGGGAACGAACTTGAATTCCCCGCAATCCTTTTCGCGATCCGTTCGTCGAAATGGTGGGCATACATTCGCGCGACCTGTTCTGAACTGCGGATTCGTGCCGGTGCCGGCTGACTTTGGGAATATAATGCCGGGCGGTCAACATACAACCAATCATCAATTTCCGTTCATTCGAGGGGGATCGAGATGCGATTTGTTCTCACGGTAGTTTTGGGTTCGGTCGTGCTGTCCGGCGCAGCGTTTGCACAGTCCACTTCGGACAAGAGTCAGGCGGCGCCGAGTAAAAAGGCCGCCGCCGCGGCAAAAACCGCCGAGAAAAAGCCGCCCGAGCCTGCAACGCCTGCGGCGACGTCAACCGAGCCAACGCCAGCGGCTCCCCCTGCGGCGGCCGCTGACATCGATAAGGGCAAAAGCAACGAGATGCACTTCGACGTTAGCGAAGTGCCGCCGGTGGTGACCCATCACCAGATCACGATGAACGGCAAACCGCTAAAGTACACGGCGACCGCCGGACGCCTCCCGATCAAGCGGCCGGACGGAAAGATCGAGGCGGAAATGTTTTTCGTCGCCTACACACTCGACACAGAGGACGCCGCGAAACGTCCGCTGACGTTTGCCTTCAACGGTGGTCCGGGCTCCGCATCCATCTGGCTGCACATGGGCGCGCTGGGGCCGCGCCGAGTGGTGCTACAGCCTGACGGCTTCATGCCTCCCGCGCCCTATCACATCGAGGACAATCCTTACACGCTGCTAGACAAGAGCGACATTGTGATGATCGACGCGATGGGCACGGGGTTCAGCCGCGCCATCGACAACGAAACCTTCAAGAAATTTTGGGGAGTGAAAAGCGACATCGAGGCCTTCAGCGAATTCATCCGCCTCTACATCACTCGCAACGAGCGATGGAGTTCGCCGCTCTTTCTGCTGGGCGAGAGCTACGGCACGACCCGCGTCGCGGGATACCTCGCCGGTCATGGAATCTCGTTCAACGGGATCACGCTGCTGTCAACGGTCTTGAACTTCCAGACGCTGGTCGATAACAAAACGAACGATGAGCCCTACATTTTTCTGATTCCTTCTTTCACGATGATCGCGGGATATCACCACAAGCTACCGGCCGATCTCGCGCAGGACGTCGCGCGGGCGCGGCAGGAAGCGGAAAAGTGGGCGGCCGGAGACTACCGGCAGGCGCTAGCGAAAGGCGATTCACTTACGCCGGAAGAGCGGCAAAAGACGATCGAGCAGATGGCTCGTTATACGGGCTTAAGCAAAGAAGTGATCGATCAGGCCAACCTCCGGATCGACGTGCAAAAATTCACGCACTACCTGCTGCTCGACCAGAAAATCCGCGTCGGGCGACTGGACGGGCGGTTCACCGGAATCGATCCCGACGGATTGCTCGACACGCAGTTCTACGATCCAACCGGCTCGTCAACGCTGCCGCCGTACACGTCGGTGTTCAATAGTTATTTGCGGACCGAGCTAGGCTACAAGACCGACATGCCCTACTACACATTCGCGCAGGACGCGGGCTTCGACAAATGGGATTGGGGATCGGCGATCGGCGGCTATCCGGACACGGCATCGGCCATGCGGCAGGCAATCGTAAAAAATCCCTACCTCAAGATTCTGGTGATGGAAGGTTACTACGATCTCGCCACGCCTTATTTCGCCGCGAACTACACGATTGACCACCTCGATCTGCCGCAGAAATTCCGGAGCAACATTTCCTACGCCACTTACGACGCCGGCCACATGGTGTACCTGCCGGTGGACGGCTTGAAAAAAATGAAAGAGGACCAAGCCGCTTTCATGGACAAATCCGGAGGCCAGTGACCGCATCGCGCTCGATTGCAGTATGATTCGAGCGCGAGGAAACCCTGAATGGGCAAGGGGCGGCTCGAGGCTTTCAGCGACGGCGTGATCGCCATCATCATCACGATCATGGTGCTCGAGCTGAAGGTGCCGCACGAGGCGTCGCTCGCCGGCCTGAAGCCCGTGATTCCCACCTTCCTCAGCTATGTACTAAGCTACGTTTTCATCGGCATCTACTGGAACAATCATCACCACCTGCTGCACGCCACGCAAAAGGTGAACGGAGCGATCCTGTGGGCGAATCTGCACCTGCTGTTCTGGTTGTCGATTGTGCCGTTTGCCACCGGGTGGATGGGAGAAAATCATTTCACTTCGGTGACGGTGGCCGCGTACGGCGTGGTGCTGCTGATGGCGGCGATTGCGTTTGCGATCCTCGCAAAGGCATTGATTGCTTTTCACGGAGAGGGTTCGCCGATCGCCGTTGCCATCGGCCGGGACAAAAAGGGCAAAGCGTCGCTCGCGATGTATGCGATCGCGATCGTGTGCGCCCGCGTGAACCCGTGGGTCTCCGTGGCGCTGTACGTGTGCGTCGCGATCCTGTGGTTCATACCCGACCGCCGCATTGAAAGGGCGCTGGCAGATTAAACCGATTCCACGCCTTGCGCTAGACTGTAGACGAATCCTTGCGAAGGAGAGATGAATGAATTGGATGAAAGGCGCGTGCGCGCTCGGGATGCTCTGCATAGTAGGAATTGCGGGACTCCGCGTGGCGGCCCACGACAAGAAGCCAAAAACCTCGCCCGAGGAAATGGCTGCCGCCGACCGGCTCTTCCAGTCCGGCAGCTTCGCGGAAGCCCAGCGCGTTTACGCGCAGATTGCGGCGACAGATTCCAAGGATTTTCGCGCGGCGCTGCAGCTCGGATACATCGCACTGCTCTCTAATAAACTTGATGACGCCGAGACGTGGCTGCACAAAGCGCTGGACCTGAAGCACGGCGACGCCGACGCAAAAATCATGCTCGCCGAATCGCTCTATCGCCGCAACGATTTCTACCATGCCGCGCGCGCGATGGCCGGCCTGGGCCCCGAGGACGCAGCGAAACTGAAACACTATTCGACGCTGAACCTGGCGAAGCTCGAGAGCTTCCGCGACGATGATCCCTACAAATTCGAGCACGACACGGGTGAAAGCACTCGGCTTCCGTTCGTTACCGCGGTGATGCTGCCGGTCGTCAACGTGCGCATCAACGGCGGCCCGCTGGTCGCGTTTTTCATCGACACAGGCGGCTCCGAACTGCTACTCGACTCCGATTTTGCGCGCGAACTGAAAGTGAAGTCGATGGGGTCCGTCGAAGGCACGTTCAGCGGCGGCGAACAGGCGGCAGTTCAGAATGGACGCGTGGATTCCGTCACCCTCGGTTCCTGGACGCTGAAGAATATTCCCGTCGGCATGATTCCGCTGCGGTCCATGTCGGGCAGCTTCGGGGTGAAGCAGATCAATGGGTGCATCGGGACGAACGTGCTGTACCAATTTCTCGCGACGATCGACTATCGCGCCGGCGAGCTGATTCTGCGAAAGAAGACGGCGGCGAATCTGAAGCGCTTCGACGCTGCTGGCGGCCCGCCGCCTCCGCCGAAGGCCGCTGTCCCGCGGTCGGATGGGCGTGGCGGCACGGCTCGAGCGAACGCGCCGCCCGTCACGAACGGAATCGTGGTGCCGATGTGGATGGCCGGCGATCATTTCATGGTCGCGTGGGGCCGCGTAAACACGCAGCCGCCATCGCTTTTCTTTGTCGATAGCGGCTTGGCCGGCGCAGGCGTAAAACTGGCGGAATCGGCGCTCCAGCAGGCAGGCATAAAACTCGACGAGTCAAAAGCGACGGCCGGCGAAGGCGGTGGCGGTAAGCTGAAGATCACTCCTTACAACGTCGCACAATTCACGGTCGGCGAAATCAGCGAACAGAATGTGCCCGGACTGTACGATGGACCGTTCCCCTGGGAAGACGCATTCGGTTTCCACCTGTCCGGCATGTTCGGCAACGATTTTCTCAAATCGCACGCGGTCACATTTGACTTCACGAACATGCGGATTATCTTCCGGTGACATTTTTCCGCTCGCCTCGGGCGAACAAAGCGAAACGATTTGGCGCCGCATGCATCCAAACGCTTAGCGATTCCAACCGGCCGCAATTGTGTTCAGCGGGGCGCGGCCTGTACCATAGGCGTATGCAGATGTGGAGGAGAAGTTGACATACTCGAAGCGGCCGATCGGCGTTTACTACGAGCATCCGCGCTGGTTTGAGCCGGTGTTCGCGGAAATGGATCGCCAGGGTGTCCCATACGCCCGGCTTGACGCGGCTCGCCACCACTTCGATCTTCTGCCGAACGGTAATCAGCAATTTGGCCTGATCTTCAATCGCATGAGCCCGTCGGCATGGACACGCGGCAACGCACACGCGATTTTCTACACCCTCAGCTATCTCGCGCATCTCGAGCGCATGGGCGTGCGCGTGGTGAACGGGAGCGAAGGATTCCGCAACGAAACTTCCAAGGCGCTGCAGCTTTCGCTGCTCGAAACGCTCGGACTTCCCTATCCGCGCTCGGTCGTCATCAATCATCCGAGCCAGGCGGCGGATGCAGCGCGCGGCCTGCGATTTCCGATCGTCATCAAGCCCAATATCGGAGGCAGCGGCGTCGGCATCGTGCGCTTCGATTCGCAGGAACAGATCGAACACGCCGTACGAGAGGACAAATTGCAGTTCGGGCTTGATTCCACCGGAATCGTCCAGGAATTTATTCCCGCCCGCGGCGGGCACATCACGCGCGTTGAAACGCTCGGCTACAAGTACCTCTACGGAATCAAGGTGTTCACGGCAGGCGACACGTTCGACCTTTGCCCGATGGACATCTGCAAGACGACCGATGGCGCGAAAATCGAAACGGCGTGCGTGGTCGAAGGGCCCAAGACGGGGCTGCGTGTGGAGGGCTACCGGCCGCCGGACGAAGTGATCGCCGCGGTCGAAAAGATCTTCAGCGCGGCGAAAGTGGAAGTGGGCGGCGTCGAGTACATCATCGACGATCGCGACGGCCGGCTCTACTACTACGACATCAACGCGCTCTCGAACTTTGTTTCCGACGGGCCCCGTGTCGTCGGATTCAATCCCTTCGAGCGGCTCGTCGACTATCTCGTGCGGGAGGCGCGCTGATGCGCTACGGATACTGGATGCCGGTATTCGGCGGGTGGCTGCGCAATGTCGAGAACGAGAACATGGCGGCGAACTGGGACTACGTTTCGCGGCTGGCGCGGCGCAGCGAGAAGATCGGGTTCGGCCTTACGCTCATCGCCGAGCTGAACCTGAACGACATCAAGGGAGTCGATGCTCCGTCTCTCGATGCATGGTCCACCGCCGCGGCCCTCGCGGCCGTCACGGAATCGCTCGAGTTGATGGTGGCCGTGCGGCCCACCTTCCACCTCCCCGCCCTGCTCGCGAAACAAGCGGCGAACATCGACAACATCTCGAACGGCCGGGTTTCGCTCAATGTCGTGTCGTCATGGTGGGCGGAGGAAGCGAAGAAGTATGGCGTGAAGTTCGATCCGCACGACGATCGCTACGCGCGCACGTCGGAATGGCTCGACGTGGTGGACCAGGCGTGGAAGCAGGACCATTTTTCGTACAGCGGGAAATATTATTCGGTGGACGATCTCGTCCTGCAGCCGAAGCCGGTGTCGAAGCCGCGTCCGGTGATTTACGCGGGCGGTGAATCGGAAGCGGCGAAGGAATTAATCTCCCAAAAGTGCGACGCATACGTGACGCACGGGGATCCGCCCGAGCGCATCGCGCCGAAGATTCGTGATATGGCCGAGCGCCGCGAAAGAAAAGGCCTCGGGCCGATGATTTACGGAGTGGCCGCATACGCCGTGGTCCGCGAAACAGAAGCCGAAGCGAAAGCCGAGGTCGCGCGCATCACCGACGTAAAGCAAAACGCCGCCGGCTACAAGAATTACGAGCAGTGGCTCGCCGGCACGCAGCTCGAGCAGCGCGTCTCGTTAGAGGATTATTCGGTTTCCAATCGCGGGCTGCGCTCCGGCTTGGTTGGCACGCCGCAGCAAGTGGCCGACCGCATCGGTGAATTCGAGCGCGCCGGCGTCGATCTGCTGCTGCTGCAGTTCAGCCCGCAAATGGAAGAGATGGACCGCTTCTCGGAATCTGTGATCAAGCCCAGCGGCATCGCCGCCCGCGCGTAGTGTGTTTCGACCGCTCACCCTCACGCGCATTGTGAAGGGTCGCTTCCGCTAATTGGCGCGCCGACTTGCTACCACAACCTAGACCCCGCACATCATCGAGCGAAGCCAACCTTTCATTGTCTCGCGATTGAGTTAGAATCTGTCCAACACCGTTTGCACCCGCGATCGACACAAAGTAGGCGAAGGATTTTCTAGTCAAGCAGGCAGCCCAACAGGCGACGATCGACCGTGTCCCGCTTACCGATCTAGAACAACGAATGTTGTACTTTACCGAAAGTGATCCCGTGTCGTGTCCGGACCCATACGCGCTCAACGTCGAGTTCGAAGCGCAGATCGACTCCGCAGGATATGAAGCAAAGGTTTCCCAGCTGTTCGAGCATGCGCAGCAGCGGCTGCGGACAGGAGATCCGAGAAAACTCGCCTTTGGGATGTGGCCGTCGGCGAGTTTTCGAAAGGAGACTACTACATCCTCATTCCGTTATGCGCTCCGGTGTCGCTCGTTCGCCCGAAGAACGACTTTCCAAAGCTCATCGGCACGGCGCTACTTGTGGCCACGGGCTTAGCAGGCGCAATATTCGCTTCCGCAAAGCTCAATTTAGATTTTTCGTACTGGTTGCGCCCCATCTTCGTGATTGCCTTCCTCGCGTGGCTCCTATTCTCGCGGGTGGGCCGCCAGTTGGTCGGTGCGTTCTTTGTCCGGCGTAAGTGATCCTAGCGCACTACTCAACGCCGAGCTTGTTCGCGGTGGCTAACCGCCTGAGGCTTCGGGCATAATGAATTGGAATGACTGAGGCGGACCCCTTCATCGGCCGCACCGTTACCCACTACCGCATCCTCGAGCGAGTCGGCGGCGGCGGCATGGGCGTGGTGTACAAGGCCGAAGACGCGAAATTGCGTCGCGAGGTGGCGCTGAAATTTCTTCCTGCGGGCGTCGCGGCAGACGCGACCTCGCTCGAACGATTTCAGCGGGAAGCACAAGCGGCATCTGCGCTGAACCATCCGAACATCTGCACGATCTACGATATCGACGAAGACGGCGGCACGCCATTCATTGCCATGGAATTGCTTCAGGGAATGACGCTGAAGCACCGCATTTCTTCCGGGCCGCTGCGCATGGATGCGCTGCTCGACCTCGGTATCGAGATCGCCGACGCGCTCGACGCGGCGCACTCGAAAGGCATCATCCACCGCGACATCAAGCCCGCTAATATTTTCATCACGGAGCGCGGCCAATCGAAAATTCTCGACTTTGGCCTCGCCAAACAGCTCGCCACGGGACGCAAAGTGGGCGAGACGATGGCGGTGACGGCGGGTGCGGCAGGCCTGCTGGAGACGACGGACCCGAACCTCACCAGCCCCGGCACGGCGCTCGGCACGATTGCGTATATGTCGCCCGAGCAGGTGCGCGGCGAAAAACTCGACGGGCGCAGCGACCTTTTTTCGTTCGGCCTGGTGCTCTACGAGATGGCGACGGCGAAGCAGGCATTCGCCGGCAATACACCCGGCGTGGTTTTCAACCAGATCCTCGAACGCGAACCCATGCCGCCCTCGCAGCTCAACCCGGAAGTTTCGGCGAAGCTCGAAGAAATCATCGAGAAGGCGCTCGAAAAAGATTCGAAGCTTCGCTACCACACCGCCGGCGACATGCGAGCGGACTTGCAACGCCTGAAGCGTGCGTCCGATACTGGCCGCTCCGGCTCCAGCCACACGCCGACCACCGTGACGTCCGAGCTGGACGCGCAAGCCGTCGAATTGGAACTGAAGAGCGGCTCACGTGCGGAGAGCGGTGCAACCTCGCGAAGCGGATCGGTACCGCGGACCGGCGCACGGTCGGCTTCGCAAGGCGCACAGGCCACACGCCAGACTACCGAGTCCGGCTCATCCGCCGTAGTGGAAGCGGCGCGGCAGCATCGCGGAATTCTGATTTTCGCGATCGCCGCGGTCGTGCTACTCGCCATCGGCGCGGCCTACGGCATCTATTCGCTCGTTCACCGCACAGCACCGATGCCCTTCGAGAATTTCTCGATATCGCAAGTTTCCAAGAACGGCAAATCAACCAACGCCGCAATTTCACCGGACGGCAAATACATTTTGAGCGTGGTCAGCGACAAGGGTAAGACGAGCCTCTGGCTGCGCCATCTTCCCACCGACAGCGACACGCAGATCGTGCCGCCCTCCGACGCCTATTATTTCGGACCGATTTTCGCGCCCGACGGCAACTTCATCTATTTCATGAAGCGCGAAACCGCCTCGGCCGACGAAGCCGATCTTTACCGCGCGCCGATTCTGGGCGGCACGCCGCAGATGACCGTGCACGAAGCGGATAATCCGATCACGTTCTCGCCGGACGGGAAACGCATCGCCTACGTGCGTACCGGCCATCCCGATCCAGAGAAGTTCAGCTTGCTGACTGCGAACGCCGACGGCAGCGACGAAAAGACTCTCGTCGCCGGACCGATGATTGAACAGCCGTTTTATCTCGCCTGGAACCCGGACGGCAAGTCAATCGCTGGTGTCGTGTACCAAACGGGCGAGGAGCTTTCGCAAATTGTGAACTTCGACGCTGCGACGGGCAAAGCGTCAAAGCTCGCCGGTTTCAAAGATTGTGCCCCGAGTTTTCTCACCTGGATGCCTTCGGGAGAAGGAATGCTGTTGACGGCCGAAGCTCGCGGCACCGGATTCATCCGCGATCAGATCGGATACTTTTCGGCAGCCGATTCATCCATCCGTTTCGTGACGCAGGACACCAACAACTACCGGATGCTGCGGCTCTCGGCGAACGGAAAGATGCTTTCAGCGATTCAGTCCAAGGCAACTTATGGATTTTTCGCCTTCCCCGCTGCGGGCGTCTCGCCGCAGGCACCAGCGCCCTTGGGGGTCCGTCAGGAACGGGACGTCTATGGATTCAACTGGGCGCCTGAGGGGACGTTGTACGTTACCGACGGCGGGAAACTCCTGCGCGTTAATGCGGACGGCACCGGCGATGGGACCGTGCTCCTGAGCGAAGCGGATACGGTGACGGGTTTGCCGGCCTCTTGCGGAGACGGCAAGTACATCGTGTTCACCTGGGCCGGGTATCACGGCGGCCCGTTCGCGAATATCTGGCGCGTGAATGCCGACGGCACCGATCCGAAGCAAATTACCAACGAGCGCGATCTTCGCGCTCCGGTCTGCTCGCCCGATGGCCAGTGGGTCTATTTCCGCGACTGGTTCAGCCAGGAGATCAAGCGCGTTCCGATTGACGGTGGCAAGACGGAAATCGTGCCGGGGACGAAGATTGCCGATGCGGAGCTGGACGACACCCCGGTGGCGATTTCGCCCGACGGCAAGTGGCTCGCGTTTTCAATTCACGTCGAACCGACGGGCAACGAAACCGCGCACCAGACGAAGATCGTGCTGCTGGCGCTCGGGGATAGGGCGAATCCGCAAAAGCGCATCGTCAGTCCCGACCAGCGAATCAGCGGTTCTGCCTCATTCGCGCTCGACCGTAAATCGATCGCGTATCCGATCCGTGAAGCGGGCGTTGATAATCTCTGGCTGCAGCCGATCGACGGCGCCGCGGGCGCGGGAAAACAGATCACCAATTTCACGGGCGATCTGATCGACGCCTACCATTGGTCGCTTGACGGCAAGCAGCTGGGTGTTCTGCAACGCCACACCGTTTCGGATGTGGTCTTGTTGCGCGAAAAATCCTCCGGAAAATAACCTCGTGAGTTCCCGCTGACGCAACTGCACCGGCTCTAGGTACATTCACCTCAAACTCGCTTGCCGCTTGGTGGTACCTCGACGCCCCTCGAACGCGTTAACCACCTCACGTGCAATGGCTTACGGCCAGTAACCCCGGTACTACGCGGAGGGGCGACCCCGGTACTGAGCGAATGTGACTTTCCCGCTACTGTGCCCGCGCGACGCTATCTCTATTCTGCACAAGAAGAACGATCTACCGCAAAAGGGGTATTTCAGGGAATGAGCGACGCGATGCAGCCCTCGGAGCAGGAATCAAATCAGGAATTTGAATATTGCTTGGACGATATTTTCGAGGCATCGAAGTCCGCCTCGGATTGCCTTGAGGGCGGACGCGCGGCCGGTGAGTGTGGCGCGACGGCTGAATCCGCGATCAACGGCTCCGGCGAATCGCCGCGCAACGAGCAGCCGTCCGATCGCCGCAAGCGGCGCCGTGCGCTGATCTCTGCTCCCGTGCGCGTGCGCGGCATAAATGTGACCGACGCGGTGGTGGATGAAATTTCGACCACGATTGACGTCTCACGCGCCGGAATCCTGTTCCTCTCCCCGAGCCCCAACTATGCGCGCGGCATGGAAGTCGCCGTGATTTTTCCTTACAGCTCGGCGCCTGCCGCCCTTCACGCCGAGCAACCGGGACGGGTTGTCCGCGCGATTGGAACGCCCGACGGCCGCTACGCAGTGGCGATCGCACTGGGGGAAGGAATCGGCGAAGATATCGTTGACTCCTGCGGCCGCAAGTTGACCGATTCCTCCGCGACGATTCGAATAGCTGCGGCGCCGCTTGCGTCGGCCCGGCACTCGCGCGAACCAAATTCAATGCGCCCGCTGGTGCTGGTGGTCGATGCCGACGAAATTGCGCGCACCACGCTGAAGAGTTATCTTGCGGGCGAAGGATACGATGTGATGGCTACGAGCAATTGCATGGATGCGCGCGAGGTGCTGAACATGTTTACGCCCGCACTGGTGATCGCCGAAATCGAAGGGGAGGGGCTGCCCGGATGCGACCTCTGCGCACACGTCAAGGCGCATCCGAGGCTACGGCACATTCCCGTGGTGCTCACGACGACTTCCGGATATCCGAGCGATTACTCCAACGCGCACTCTCTCGGCGCGGTCGTTTGCATGACAAAGCCGTACAAACAGGAACGGCTTGGTCACGTGGTTCGATTGTTGGCGCCTCCGCCCGCGGAATTCTGTCCGCAGAAAGCCTGTGCCGCACGCCCGGCCGACCCGAGCCGGCGATCCGGGTATGGAAACGGCGTGCAGACGAAAGCATCATCGAACGGCGCATGGCGCTTTCGGTTTCCATCGTTCCGCTAGGAACGCTTCGAAGCGTCCGTACGCTCGCCTGTCGTTGTATTCCTGGCTCCGCGGCGCACTGTACTCACGGCCAGTGTTATCAATCAGGCGCAGATTTGCTCGACGGACCGCACTCCAGCCGCTCCTTATCGATAAAATTCAAGCATGAGCGGTACAACCACGGGGAAACCCGGCGCGCCTACGGCCGTCCCTTCGTCAGAGTTGGCCGTCAGCGGAGTTCGGCCCACGATCAAGTGCCCGAAATGCGGCACAGACGTGCGCGACGTCGCGCGCTTTTGCCAGCGCTGCCATCACACGATGCGCTACGAGTGTCCCTCGTGCAAACACCAGCAGCGCGAGGGCGGCAAGTGTGAGAAGTGCGGGATTGACTTCCTGAAGTACGTCACCGCCGTGGTTACCCAAAAGCAGTCGGAAGCCGACGTGATTCACGATCGCTTCGAACAGCGGTCGAACTTCATGAAGAATCTGCTGTGGCTTCCGTTTACGTTCGGAATTCCGTTGATCCGCGATTATTTCATCAAGCGGGACCGCCGAAAGTAATTGGTTTTGCCGCAGACTCTGCGTCAATCGCCCGGCCGAAAATAGCGCGACGGCGGAAACAATCCCGTTCGCGAGAGCTCGCGTCCCACAGCGCGTTTGACCTCAGCCATCCAGTAATCGAAGGTGCCTTCCGCTACGCCGAC
Organism: Candidatus Acidiferrales bacterium; assembly: GCA_050746925.1. GTDB lineage: Bacteria > Acidobacteriota > Terriglobia > Acidiferrales > UBA7541 > Palsa-295. Next base: position 51,642 of record JBOGNA010000150.1, on the reverse strand, counting down.
GAGCGAGATCGCGCGCCGATACTCTACGCTGTGGATGTAGTAGATCTCAAAGAGCTTCAGCCTTCCCTTCCATTCGGGACGGCACAACGCTTCCCTCCCGATGCGCTCGTAGTCGGCAACGTACTCCGACGCACGGGCTCGCGCCGGCCGCCACTGGTATCCGGTGTACGGCGATTCCATGTCGAGCGCGCGAATTTGGCCCGTTGATTCGGCAAGCCATTCCTGCAAGCTGCGATAGCGTTGCTGGCAGACATCGAACATTTCGCTCGCCTTCATAGTCGCCTCCTGCGTCCCTGTACTGCTCGATCGCCGCGATGAATGCGTCTGCGAGCGAGGGACTTCGAATCGCGCCGGCTCGCTAGTTCTCTTGTCCGCGCTTGCGCTCGATCGGGAGCCACATACCCGCGTCGTGCCACTGGTCCGCGCCGTCGAGTTCTTCCTCCACCACTTCCAGGCACGCGCGGAAGCACTCACGCCATCCCGATGCGTAGCCGTGCGCATACTCTTCGGCAAGGCGTTGCCGCTCGCGATGTGTGCGCTGCATCTCGAACACTTGCGCGCGTTCAATTCCAGGGACGTCCATCGCCACTCGCAGGCGATACCTCATCTCGCGGAACGCGCGCAGCAGCCAGTTCAACGGCGTTGGGTAATAAACGCCGATACGCCGCCGCGGCTCGTACCAGGCCAACTGCCATCCGTGCGGCACGATTCCGCCATGGCCGATTTCTTTGCGAATGTTGCCAAGTAGATTCATGAGCGGCTCACCTCCGGACCTGTGCCCACTCTCAGTTCGCGGCGCACTGCCTCATCCCGCTCCCAGCGAATCAGACGAAGGCGTTCGCGAGCGTTGAAGGAATAGTGTTGTTGTTCGTTATTGAAAGGGCTGCTCTCGATTTCTTCTCGAAGGGCGTTTCGCGAGGAGTTGCTGTGTGGATTTTCTTCTAGCCCGAAGGGTTCTTGCAGGCGCCTTTGGTTTGGATTGTGGATTTCTGTGTGGAAATGCTTCTGATTTGGGGCTGCTATTCTTTTATCTTTTATTCTTGCTACGGATGAACTACCTATCCCGCCCGGAACCTGTTCAATCAACGGGCTTTTCGAGTCAAATGCTACGCAAGTTTGCGGGGAGGTACCCGCAACTCCGCGTACCCCCTCCGCGATTCTGCGGGGGGTCTGTGCAAATTTCTTTGACTTCGTGATACGCACAACCACTCCCGTCGGCGCAACGCTCGTCTCGATGTATCCGCCCCGGCGCAATTTTCGGAACCAGCCCTCGATCGTGCGCCGATTGAATCCCGTCTCCTCTTCGATTTCGCGATAAGTGATCGGAGCCCCACCCAGAACCCAACCAATCGAGCCCGATTGGTGGGTTTGCCGCAGAATCAACCAGGAGTACAGCCAGAGCGCCGAGCCCATCTTTTCGTAGTGATGGACGTCGAGCAGCACTCCCCGCACTCCTGTGTTGTAATTCTTGTCGCGCATCGAACTCCGTTCGCGAATCAGTAGTTTTAGCTACAACGTCCTTTCCGCCTCAACATTGCCCGCAGTATGGAATGAGCACTTCCTCGAAGCCGCTTGGCGAAGTGCCACAGACCCGAAGGCGAGCGACTTGCCGCACGGAACGCGTTTTCCGGCATATTGCGCAAACGAGCTGGCTTGAGCGGGCAGGGGCTTTTCGCCGCTTCTTCCGCTCTGGCCGCGCCTTGCGCTGGTAGTAGGAGGCGGCGCGCTTGGCGCGTTCGTGGTCTCGGTTTGCCTTTTCGGATCGCCACCTACGCATGTAAGCCCTGTGGGACTGGCGGCAGGCATCAATCGAAGCCTCGTTTGCTGTCGCTTCACCGCCAAACTGGAGATCAGCACGTTGCCTTGGCATTGCTCGCCCCCCGAGTAAGTTGGATCTGGTTGTCCGTAAGCCTTCGCGGCGGCATATCAAGCCCGAGTTTCTACACGCTCCTGACATCCACATGGCACGGCCGATTTCAGTACTGCTACGTTTGTACACGTTTTACTATTAGCTATGTTAGTAATCTCCACTCGCTTAGGCGCAGGCATCTAAGACTCAACACGACTTGGAGGCCCTCCGTGGGATTTGCGACACCGCCGCTTGTCTTTCTTTTCTCGGCATCCGATACTTCTTTGGAATCCTTCGAACTCGCTCGATTGAACGCACGCTCCAATCTTCGGAAAGAACTCCGCGCCGTGCTGGAAGCTTGTGTTGAAGCCGAAATCCATGCACGAATGGCGCGCTGGATCCGTCACCGAGTTCGCGCGAGCCGTGCCGGCAGGAAGCGAAATCACCTGCTGTTCCCAGTCCACCTCGACGCTGGTTACAGTGCGCTGAGTCGTCCTTCATCAATCGAGCAAAGAACCCGTTCTCGGATTTCGACAAAGCGGCTTTTTCCTCCGGCATCGTTTCGTGACCATCGTCAGTCTGCGCGAGCGGCTGTCGTGCAGCGTAACGGTGGTCCTCGGCTTTTTGATTCCGTTTCGAATGCCCACCCAGTTGGCCCGCCTTTGAATCGACTCGGTTCGGCAACCGCATCTTGATCGGTCGGCTGCTTCGAATGTTTTCGCGGCCAGCGCGTCGGCCCGCTCACCGAATATTCAGCTTCGACAAGGCATCCTCCGAAAGCGCCTCGAAACGTGAAGCCCCACTGCGCAGGGCAACACTTTTGAGAGATCCGATCCCTCGACGAAGCCGCAAGGCAGAACTCCTAGCCGACTCGTCCAAAAGATCCACCACATAATCCCAGACGCGCCGGTCCACTATGCCCCCTCGAAGAATTGCCTCTTCAATAGCCCTTTCGTCGGCATGATCAACCTGTGAAGACCTAACTCGCACGCGCGCGTCCTCGTCGCACTCCACCATACGCTATTCATTAGCGGTCCAGTGATGAGCGGGATTGATGGAGCTCGAGTTGGATTGAGATTTGCTGTCTGAGCGGCGGGTGCAGACGGCCTGGGTAGGTTGGTTACCAAGCGATCGTTCGTCACTTGTAGGGTGTCGAGAACGGATGCGTCGAGGTGGGGCGACCCGGGAGTCCGGGGTTGGGGCTAGGGAAGGCGACGCGACGGCGCGCGGAGGTGTTTTGGGTTCGGGATGACGAGCACGTAGTTGGCAGACGGCGCTCGAGGGATAGGCAATGAGATCCGCTCGCTGTTATGTCGGCACGTGGATACGCGGCTGATGACTCGGCGAAGTCAATTTGGATTGACGGTTGGTATGTGTTGGAGCGACGGTGAGAAGTTGGGACGTCATGGGGTCAGATTCGAACGTGGCTGGGATCCGAGCAGGGTGGGTGGCTCAGGTGCGGGGGTCGAGCAGCCGCTTTGAGGCGCCAAGGTTTCACTCAGATGCGGTCTCGACGAGCTTTTCCAATCTCGGCTGCATCTTCGTTGTGGCAGGCTCACACTTCAATACGAGCTTAGCGAAGCGACCCGGCGCCGGTCGCATCTTCGAGATGACGGGCTCGCACTCAGCGGCGTGCTGAGGGCCTTGACGGTGCTTCGTTGTGGCAGCTAGCAATTTGTACTCACGTCGATCGGAATTTTTTTTCGACTCATGGTCGGAGCGTTCCTCAAACACTCTGGAACCGAGGCGGAAGACTTGTCTCACCTTATTTTGCCGAGGGGGCTGAGGCGCGCGGGGGCCAGGGTTCGAGGAGCTGTTCTTTGCGGTAGATGAGGGCGTTGATGTCGTAGGGGGCTAGTTCGATGTTGTGGCCGTGGGTGATGGCGTCGGTGGGGCAGGCGTCGACGCAGTAGCCGCAGAAGATGCAGCGGGAGTAGTCGATGTTGTAAACGCGGGCGTAGCGTTCGCCGGCCGAGATGCGGGTGGTTTCGGTGTTTTCGGCAGCTTCAATGTAGATGCAATTCGCAGGGCAAGCGGCGGCGCAGAGGAAGCAGCCGACGCATTTCTCGAAGCCGTTTTCGTCGCGTTGCAGGACGTGGATGCCGCGATAGCGCGCGGCGACGCTGGGAGGAACTTCCGGGTAGCGCTCGGTGGTCGTTTTACGGAACATCGTGCGCAGGGTGATGCTGAAGCCCTTGTAGAGCGTCGAGAAGGTTTCGCCGACTTCGCGGATTATCGAGGGCATCCGGTGTCCAATTTAGCAGAGTCGGCGGAAGCCGGCAAATTGGTCCGACGAGCGACCGTCACGCTGACAGAATTGGCTGAAGCGGAGGCGTGATATTCATACCTCAGCGGCTGAAGCCGCATCGACTCATAACGCGTCGCGGCACGGCTGAAGCCGTGCCCTGACGAAGAGCGAGACCGGAGCAAACGTATGTCAAGGCAGTTTCGAGGAAGTATGCCAGGAAGAGTGAAAATCAACAGACCCGGGGAGACGCCGGCGCGATCGAAACGCAATTGAGGATGAAATAGAGCGCACGGTTTCGGCTGATGTCGTGGCATCGATTTATTCACCTGGAGGCGCTACGGGAGGCTTTTCGTTCAGGGCGCCTTTGCCCGTCATGGCGGTGATGATTTGTTTGCCGTGGAAGCGGCCGTTTTCGATGAAGATTTCGCCAGTGTACATGCCGCCGACGACGACGCCTGCGACATAGATACCCGGGACATTGCTTTCGAGGCTTTCGGAATTGGTTTGCGGCTTTTTGGTGACGGGATCGAGATGGATTCCCTGGCGCTCGAGGAATTCGAAGTCCGGGTGATAGCCAGTCATAGCGAAAACCTGCGCGGCGGGCAGGGCTTGCTCGTGCGAATTGGTTTTGACCCAGACTTGATTGGGTTCGATACGCGAGACGCGGGCGTTGAACATTGCGGTGATTTCGCCGGCACGGATGCGGTTCTCGATGTCGGGCTTGACCCAGTATTTCAGGCTTTTCCCCATGGCTGCATCGCGATGAACGAGCGTGACGCGCGCACCGCCCCGAAATAGATCGAGGGCCGCTTCGGCAGCGGAGTTTTTGCCGCCAATTACGACGACGTCCTGCTTCCAGTAGGGGTGCGCGTCGGTAAAATAGTGCGAGACGTGAGGAAGATCCTCGCCGGGAATGTTGAGCGGGTTCGGGCGGTCGTAGTAGCCGGTGGCGATGATGATCTTCCTCGCGCGGAATTCGTGTTTCGCGCCGGATTCGTCATGCGTGTGGACGACGAAGGCGCCATCATGGCCGCTGATGCCGTCCACCGTTTCGTAGAGGCGCGTTTCGATTCCGTAGTGCTCGACGGCGCGGCGGTAGTAGTGGAGCGCTTCGGCGCGCGTCGGCTTCCCTGCTGCAATGGTCATCGGCAAATCGCCGATTTCCATGCGCTCGGGAGTGGTGAAGAAGGTCATGTTGACCGGGTAGTGGTAGAGGGAGTTGCAGAGGCAGCCTTTATCGATGACGAGCGGGCGCAGGCCGGCGCGCTTGGCCTCGATGGCGCAAGCGAGGCCGGTGGGGCCGGCACCGATGCAGATAACGTCGTGGGAGTCAGACATGGGGGAGGCCTGGGAAGGAAATGACGAGTGGCAAGAGCCCAGTGACTAGTGAAAAAAGGTTGAGATTCGCTGCGCGGTGGGGCGAATTTCTCGTTTTACAAATCGCAATCCATTTGCGATTAGAAATTTCTAGGAGGCTTTGTTTTCTGTTACTTGCGCTGAATTCTAATCGCGCATTTGCGATTAGAAATTGAAGTGGAAAGTGGCTGGTGACGAGTGGCAAGAGATTCGTGACTAGTGGCGAATGACGAGTGACCAGTGAAGAACTGGGAAGATCCGCTGCCTTGAGGGGCGAATTTCTGGTTTTACAAAACGCAATCCGTTCGCGATTAGAAAAATTTAGTGGGTTATGTTTTCTATGACTTACGCTGATTTCTAATCCCGTATTCGCGATTAGAATTTGGGGCTTTTCGCAGGGTATTTTGCTGCCTCTGGGCTCGGGCGAACGGCCGTCGGTGCCGCTCATGCGGAGATAGACCTCGCCCGCCTTCGGATCGCTTCTTCGTCCCCGGCCGCCGAATTTTTCTTGCGTTTGCGTCATCCCCTCGACGGTAGCACGCGGAAAAGTTCGATTGCAACTGGTGGTTGGTGTGAATCGGCGAAACGGCGCGCAAATCAAAGGTGGGAAAGGGTTTCCGTCGATTCGTGAACTTGCAAATCGTCCAAGGTACCTTGGATGGGCCGGGGCTTAAATCCGGGTAGTGGGTCAGTTTGATTTCTTGGCCGGTCTGGGAATATGCAAGGCACCTTCAAGAGTCGGATGGAATTCCGCGCAGTAAGCCGAGTGATAGAACGGCGCTGCATTCAAGAGGTTTTCCTCGATGACCACGGGTTCTTTTCTTCCCCCCAAGTAGAGTTATCCCAAAGAATCAATAACACGGCTGTTTCGACACCGCATGCTCAAGACTTCATTTCTGTAGTGCCCCCTGCTAATTTAGAGAGTCCGAGGCCTAGAGGCAAAGCCTAGTCAGGGTCTTTTTCTGGCGTTCAACGCGGAAGTCACTACATAGTTAGTAAGACACTCGTTTCGTTACCGACTCTCAATCCGCCCCGCCCTAGATTGCGTCTACGCGAGCTTGATATACAATTGCAGATATAACTCGACTTTTACTTGACATAGTGACACTTTTGTAGAATGCTCCGCCTAACGTCTCGGGTTCGGAAGCGGTCGAACGTCTGGGAACTTGGAGTTTAATTTACCGTCGTGTTGTTCGATTTCGCACCCAATGAGCTTCATACGCTCCGATCCCTAGAGTCGGCATCCGGCGCTTTTTGAAGGCTTGCTGCCGTATTTAGGCATCGTAATGATGGGCGAAAGGAGTTAGACACATGCAGGTGCGTATTTTCGTAATCGTGGCGGCGCTAGCTCTGGCCGGTGGACTTTGGTGCGGCTCCGTTCTTGGGCTGCAAAGTTGTAATACGGCATGCGATAGTATCGACGGAATTCCTAAAGGTGCAATGAGTAGCCATTATTGTACTTATAACGGTTGCACGCCAGGACCCGGTTGGTGCCGCACTGAGATTTGTAAGCCATGTCAGGGCGCAGGCGCGACCACAAGCCAATGTCAAAATGAGTCTGCGTGCATGCAAAACGTCGCAAGCTTGTGCAGTGATACCTGTGGTCAGTAAAGGTTCGCCAAAATGAAAACGATAAAGGGTGTTGCGTCAATCATTATCGTAGCTTTGTTGGCGGCCGCGTGCGGTTTTCTCTTAGCCTTTGGGAGAACCACTCAAACCTCGAGTGAGAGCTTTGTACCTTTTACTGCACATCTTGTCGAAAAACATTATGCCACCCTTAACGCGTTGCAGCCTGCGGCGACAAACGAGATTAGTGTAGGCCGTCGGCGCGATGGTTCGGAAGTGGAAATCATTTCAGTTCACTCACCAAATAAAGGCCAGATTGGATCGTTGGTGTATATTCTCGACGTTGCCTCTAGTAGAGAAATTCAGCTTGAGCCCTTCACGAAATCAATTATGACTTTCTATCTTTCACCGTCTGAACTTGCGGCAAGGCTTAGTTCAAAGCGCTGCTCAGGAAACGTTGCTCAATCGACTGATCGCTCGAAGATGATGAATTACGACGTAGTTATAAGTAAGAATGAATATCGAAAGGGTACCGCCGATAAGTGGTTGGCTCCTTATTTGTCTTGTTTCACGCTGAAAGAGGTCTACTCTTCCGCTGATGGCGCTTGGAACGAGAAGATCGCAGATTCTTTGACGGAGGGCGAGCCGCAGGCTTCGATGTTCGAAATTCCTTCCGATTATATTGAGCGAAGCCCAAGCCAAATCGCGGATGCCTGGACCGTGGTATTTCCCGGCTCTATGTGGATGTCGGAAAAAGCAGCAACGTCGTACGACGGGAACTATTTCCGCCACATGCGACCATAATTTTCTAGGCGCGGCAATTGGATTGGTGCGGCGTGTGACTTTGGACGGTCCCGAAATTCCTGCTCTAGTTGCGAGGGCTTATGACAAAAACTGCGGAAGTGGGTCGGGCGTTCTTTACGTGGGGTCCTAAGTGGCGAGCGACTCTCGCGCTAACGCTGAGTTTGCTGACGTGCGCCGCTCAGACATTCGCTCTCTGTGCGTGCGACGGTACCTGTTGTCGTTGCAGTTCACCAATCATCCTTGCTTTGAATGGACAGGGATTTCAGTTGACTAGCCACGCTGATGGCGTCGTTTTTGATATTTCTGGGACGGGCCACCCGGTTCAGATCTCCTGGACAGCCCTTGGTTCGGATAATGCGTTCCTCGCCTTAGACCGCAATGGTAACGGAGTTATTGACAACGGAAAGGAGTTGTTCGGCAACTTCACAGACCAACCACCGTCGGATCAACCCAACGGCTTTTTGGCTCTAGCTGTTTTTGACACGCCACAGAACGGGGGGAACGGCGATGGAGTTATAGATGCCCGCGACGCAATCTTTTCGTCTCTGCGGCTCTGGATCGATGCCAATCACGACGGTATTTGTCAGCCGGACGAACTTCACACGCTCCCCTCAATGGGTGTCTATTCGATCGATTTGGACTACCGGCTTTCTCAGAAACAGGATCAATATGGCAATGTTTTCCGCTTTCGCAGCATAGTGAATGAAGGCGTTCCCAACCGTGTCTCCCCGGTCGATCATGTTGTTTATGATGTCGGATTGGTCGCAGACAATTGGAAGAAGTGAGGAAGACATACTTTTGGTGATTCGCCGACTTGTCCGTATTCACGATTTGTTGCTGGCGGCTCCGGGGAAAAATCACGACGCAGGTGTTGGATGATTGGCCAGCCCAAGTTTTTGTACCAGTTCGAGTGAGAGAGTTTACATCACTGATCGGACCGGCTTTTCTGTACCAACCCTAGGGTGAGTTTTCGGCTGTTTGAGACTCAATGAAAACGCGGCGAGCCGCGATTTCATTCGCGAACTCGTTGGGCGTCCTCTCCCCGAGAGCCCTGTGAGGCCGACTCTCGTTGTATTCCTGGCGCCAAGTCTCTACGATCTGCCGGGTATCGGTCAATGTCGTAAACCAGTGGGCATCCAGGCACTCTGCACGAAACGTTCCGTTGAACGACTCCACGAAGGCATTGTCCGTGGGTTTCCCTGGTCTGGAAAACGCGATTCGCACTCCGTTCTGGTAAGCCCACAGGTCCATCGCCTGACTGGAGAACTCGCTCCCGTTGTCACAGTACAGCATCTTGGGAACTCCCCGTTGCACCTTGACGCGGTTCAGCACCATCACTACGTCTTCGCCTTTCAACCTTTGCTGCGATTCGATCGCCAAGCATTCTCGAGTATAAATGTCCACGACCGTCAGCGATCGAAATCTTCTTCCATCGGCCAGCTGGTCTGCCACAAAATCCATCGACCACACCTGGTTCGGACCGGTAGGGTGAAACCGTTCGCGACGATGCTCCGCAACCCGGCGACGCCTTTTCCGCCGCTGGTGCAGCGTTAATCCTTCTTCTCGATAGATTCGTTCCACCAGGTATTTGCCCACTTTCCAGCCCTCTCGGTTCAGCAGCACGCGGATCTTCCGGTATCCGTACCGCACTCGCGCCTGAGCGATTTCCCGGATGCGCATTCGGAGTGCGGTCCGTGGATCTCTATGTCCGCGATACCGAAACGTTCCTCGATGCAACCGGGCCACCCTGCAGGCACGCCGCTCGCTCACCCGGTAGCTGCCGCGCAGGTATTCGGCCACCTGCCGGCGACGCGAGGGCGCTAGAATTTTTTTGCCAGCACATCCTGCAACATGGCCTTGTCGAGCGTCAGATCGGCTACCAGTTGCTTCAACCGGGTGTTCTCTTCCTGAAGCTGCTTGAGCTGGCGAACTTGATCCACTTCCAGCCCAACGTACTGTTTTTTCCATCGATAGAAGGTCTGTTCTGAAATTCCCATCCGCCGGATCAGCTCAGCCAGAGGAACTCCTGCCTCCGCCTGCTTTAAAACCGCCACGATCTGTTCGACATTGAATCGCTTCTGTTTCACGGCAAATCCTCCCTTTTCAGGCTTAGATTTTGCCGGAAACTAACCCTCGTCATGGATCAAAAATACCGGGGCCGATCAGTCGGCTCCTTCCAGTACGCGCGAATCGGATTCCAGGCGTCGCCGAGTCCTTCTTCGTAGGCATTGCCGTTCTGCGAAAGAATCGCGGTGATGCGATCGGGCCGCGCGAGGGCAAGACGAAAGCCGGTGGGCGCGCCGTAGTCGAAGACGTACAGCGCGAAACGCTTCAGCCCGATCGCTTCGACGAACGCGTCCATGGTGCGCGCGAGCGATTCGAACGTGTATTTGTAATTGCGCGCGGCGGGCACTTCCGTAAATCCAAAGCCAGGCAGGTCCGGCGCGATCAGGCGATAGCGCGAGGCGAGCCGCGGAATCAGTTCGCGAAACATGTGCGACGACGTCGGATAGCCGTGCAGCAGCAGCATCGGGTTCGCGTCCTTCGCTCCGGCTTCGCGGTAGAAGATGCGCACGCCGTCCGCTTCCACGGTGTGGCACGACGTGTGCGGAATTTGAATTTCGCTCGCGGGGGATTTCGACGGGCTCGACATGATGGCGCTCCTTGAGCGCGGCCCGTTGGACGGGACGCGGCCTGACTTTAGCGGTGCGGCGAAAGTCGGCGGGCAGGCACTCTCTAAGATGTAGGGAGGCAGCGCGAGGTTTCAACCAAAAAAACGAAAAGAGCCGGCAGGATGCCGGCGGTACAAAAGGCGACGGCAACAACGAAGAGCACAGGCCCTTCGTGCCTTGGGGCTGACATTGCCCGTGCCACGAAGAGCGAAGAGAGAACCCTCGACTGCGCCCGGGATGACGAGCGTCGATGAGGCGCGCTACGACTTCATCAGACCCGCGCCCGCCAGCCGGCGATGCCAGAAGGCGCGCAGCCGTTCCGCTTTCCACAGCATGACGTGCATGATCGCCACGAACACGAAGACCGCGATCAGATAATCGGGCGTTCGCAGGATGCGCGCAATGTTCGAGCTGATGACGGAAAGTTCGACGGCGCCGAGCATCGGAATTCCGCTGGCCCGCTCGATCGCGAAAATCGCCATCAGCGCGAAAAGCGCCAGGCGAACGAGATGCCGCGGGATGCGGTACCAAGCGTGGCGCGCGAGGCGCTCTTCGATTCGCGTCGCGAAGTAGAGCACGGCGATTCCAGCGGCGTACGCCGCCAGCACGCAGAGAAACGTGCTCGTCAGAAACACGGGATCGGGCGGGAAATGTTTCACGAGGAAGCCGGCGGAATAAATCGCCGTTACCCCGGCAGCGAGCGCGGGCAGCGGATACAGGCACACGAAAAATTGCCAGAGAAAACCCACCACCACCACACTCACGACGAAATTTCCAAGGCGCGCGATTCCGTAGGGAGTGTAGGTGCCGACGTAGTTGCCGGTATATTCGCCGGTACTAGCCGCGCGATACGGATTCGCGGCGGGTGGCGCGAAATCGGGCGGGCCGAATGGCTGCGGCGTGGACGGAGTGGGATTCGGTTTTACCTCGAAGGGCGACACGCGCTCGCCATGCGGTCCCCACGGATAATAATTTGAGCCCACGCGGTTCCTCCGTCGTGCAGGAGCCCGCGCGCGCGGTGATGCGGCTAAGCTGAGCGGTACTCCACCCAGCATTGCGCAAAAGCGAACCGAAAACCGTCATGGGCATGGCGCCCCGTTCACGCGAACGAGGTTCGCCTCGGCAGTTTGTACCGCCGGCATCTTGCCGGCTCGTTACCCCGCCCGCGTATCGCGCACGCATTGTGCAATCGCGCTCTCCTGAAGCGCCGTAGGCGCGAAAGAACTTAGCCCAGTCCGCAAGGGCTGGGTCCATGATATATAACGCCCAAGCGCCGTAGGTGCGACACATGTCCCCGCCAAAGACTCATCCCGCAAAATTTCCAATCGCGACTCTGGTCGTACATCGCCGGCATCTGCAAAAACGACGGAATCTTCACCCACGCCATCGGCGGCGCCGAAGACCACATTCATCTCCTACTCCAAATTCCGCCCACACTCGCTCTCGCGAAGGCCGTCAAAACAATCAAATCGAATTCATCAAGATGGGCGAACGAAGAAGGATCTCCCCTCGCATGGCAACCGGGCTATGCCGCTTTCAGCGTGAGCGCTTCCATCGTTCCAGAAGTCATCCGTTACATCCGAAATCAGGAAGCGCATCACAAGAAAATGACATTCGAAACGGAATTTCTCGCCCTATTGAAAAAGCACCACGTGGATTTCGATCCGAATTTCGTCTTCGGCTAGGTGTCGCACCTACGGCGCTCGCCCCGTCCCCGCATCACGGTCCCAGTCCTCACGGACTGGGCTAACGTCTACCGCGCCTCCAGCGCTCAAGAAAAAGAAGGAAGGACGCTTGGTGTCGGCTCGTCCCACAATCCTCGCAGCCCGCTTCAAAGTACTCGAGACCCATTAATCTCTCCAGCACCGTAGGTGCGCCAGAAGTTAGCCCAGCCCGCAAGGGCTGGGTACCCAAGACGGCGCGCAGCGCCTTCCTCTCGCGGTGCCATTTCCGCGAGCCTTCGTTTTGCGATCGCAAACTCGAGCCAGCAAGGATCGGCAAGATCGAGCGCCCCCACGCTTGCGCTTCTAAGAACCTACTTTCGCCGCGGTTCAAATTTCGAGGCGGTGACGGGCATTACCTCAGATTCTTTTGTTCGGTTTCTTGTACGTGGCAAGGGTCGAAAGTCTGATGGGTCGGTCTGGAATCGTAGTACATGCAGACGAACAATTGCTTCGTGTTGCCAAAGATGTCTCTATATCCCACGTTGAGAAAATAGCGCAGGTATCTGCGGCCAGTTCTGACGTCGCCATCAATTGCGATACCCTGGGTCAAGGGTTGGGTTTTCCCCGCCGAGAGTGGAAATCCGGTCGGGCTCGGATCGACAAGCCGGATATTCGATCGAATCTCTTGTTGAGTGGGCGGGAGCCAAGCGGGATTCTTAGATTGGTCCAGAACGGGCCCCCCGCCGCCGCCTAGTTGATAGTTTATGTCCATCGCGGGGCTATTCCCGATGTTCTCGATATTGAAGGTCGCCTCACTTTTGCTGGCGTCCCAGTTTGCCCGTACCTGCAATATCGCACTCTCTCTAGCCTCAAAATCGGTGAGCTGACGCCTCATCACTTGCAGTTGGCGTCCAGCATAGCGAGTGTAAAAGCCAGTGATCACGACCAATGCGACAGCGCACACTGCCTCAATCCATATCGGTGCTTTCTGGAGCTTGCGATAACAATAGTATTTGCGTGTTTGGAACGTGCGCTCTTCCTTGTCGGAGGGGCGTATGACAACGTCTCTACTTGTTGTAGGTTCACCTACTGGATTGGATGTATCGCCTGAGTTCTGTTGTGCTGGAAGATCATCCATGTCGACCTCGGCCGTACCTGCCGGTTCGGATAGTCAGCAGAATCCGCGAAGGCTATAACACAATTAAGTACCATGCAAAACACTCATCTGCACGTTGATTCCCCGTAGCCGGGTGCCCACGCTTGGCGGATTTGGCAAAGCGCGGGGACTATTGGTCTCGCCGTTCAGCCCAGTTGGTAAACGAAGTGCGTCACGCCGCCGCGACGACGCGGACGCGGCCGTGCCGACGCGATCTTGGGGCGCGCTTCACGACGATTTCAACGTCTCGGCCGAGCAACGTAAGAAAGTGCATGAGCCGTTCGGTGGAGAAACCGGAGAGCTGTCCGCGGAGGAGACGCGAAATTTTCGGCTGGTCGATCTTCAGGACGCGCGCTGCGCGAGCCTGCGTGAGCCGCCGAGCGCGAATGGCTGCGGCAATGCGAATCGCTAGAGCGGCCTTCGCCAAGCGCTCTTCCGGGTGCCGGAGACCAATGTCAGCAAATACATTCCCGCTGCTTTCTTCTACCTCGATATTCCGCGTCATGGTCCTGTTGCTCCCTTTTGACCCGATAGCCACCGCGCGTGTACTTCCTCAGCCCGCTTCAGGCGTGCCCGAATCAGTTCTACTTCGGGTTTCGGCGTTTTGATGCCAGCTTTCGACTTCTTTTGAAACGCGTGCAGCGCGTAAACGCGTCCAGCGAATCGGACCGTATACACAGCGCGATACGTATCGCCGGCATGGTCCTCTATGATCTCGAGCACTCCCGCACCGCCGAAGCCTCGTAGTGGCTTCACGTCCGGATGCTTTCCTCCCTGCTGCGCGATGTAGAGCGCGTAGCCAACCGCGTCCTTTACCTCTTCGGGAAAACAGGAGAGATCCCGTTTCGTGCTACCGAGCCAAACAACCGGTTTGATGCGGAGCGATGTGGTCTCGTTCATGTTATGCCTAAACGAGCATAAAGTGCAAGATTGGATCCCTTTTGACGTTCAACGATTCCCACTACTCCCTGGATTCCCACTCCTCCAGAATCATCATCTCCTTCAAAAACCTCACCGCATCGCCCCGCTGCAGCTTCCGGCATAACCGGATGAGCGTCATCTGCTCGCGGCCGTCCAGCACCTTCATTTCCGCCTTCACTACCTTCGCGTGTTTCGGAAACAGGTGCTTCATCAGAATCTTGCCGCTCGGCGTCAGCCGGATCAGCACGATTCGCCGTCCTTTCTTCGGCCGGTTCCTCGACGCCCACGCTTTCGGATTCACCCAGCCTTTCGTGGACGTCTGGGCCAGCGCCGACCCGCTCCGGCGCACGCAGCCGTTTCGCTCCAGCACTTTCACCACGCGCGCCACATTCTGCTTGCAGCAGCGGAATTTCTCGCTCATCTCCAGCTGGAACTGGGGGCCGTGCCGGTACAGCGTTTCGAGAACCCGGAACTGCAGCGAGGTTAGGTTAAAATTAGCCAGGTGCCGTGCCATTTCCCATCGCAAATGCTCGGCCGTATCCAGCAAGTCGAGGTAGGCGATATACGCTCGGCTCGTCCTCTCCCGCCGCGATATGTATCGCCGCCGAACGAGCGCGTTTGGCTCCCGCCTGGCCCTTTTCCTCGTCGGTAGCGCCATTTTTCGGCCCTCGCCAGTCAACAATGTTGACCATCATAGAGCAGACTTTTTCGCTCGCAATCCGTACTACTACGCAATCTCCGCTCGACGACCGCGAGGAATCAGTAGGGGCGCGGCATGCCGTGCCCGCTTGCGCCATGCGCACCGAGAGCGATCACGACAGTCAGCATATTTTGTGCCGTGGAATACGGTTGCCCTGGTTGAAGCGAGTTGCAGCGGGTTGCAGCGTTGGCGGCAGAGGGCACGGCATGCCGCGCCCCTACTGAAACAAGTACGGGTGCGCGCGGGACATCAGGATTTCTTCGTGCCTACGATTTCTTGGTGCCTACGATTTTTTTGAGCCACTGACCAGAAGCGCGCCGATCGCGCGGAATTCGGCGAGCTGCTTGGCGTCGCGGAACCAGCGGCCTTCGTACACGGCGGGATTCGGCGTGGGGTCGGGGATCAGGCGATGGGCGACATCGGCGAATCCCGCGTCGCGGAAGAGTTGCGCCCATTCATCGGCGGAGAGCAGGTGCGTGGGAACAGCCAGCTTCTCGCCCCACTGGTGGCAGTGGGGATTATCGCGGTAGTAGTTGATGAGGATCCAGGCGGAACCTTTTTCTGCCAATACGCGGTAGATTTCGCGGAGGCCTCTCGCGGGATCGGGCCAGTAGTAGGAGGATTCCACCGAGATCGCCTTCGAGAAAAAATTGCGCTCCCAGGGAATCTCGTCCACTTCGCCGACGACAAAAACCAGATTGCCGTAATCGACGCTCGACTGGCGCGCGCGGCGGATCATTTCATCGGAGATGTCCATGCCGACGACGCGGCCTTCGGGAACGCCTTTCGCGAGAATGCGCGAAAGCCAGCCCGAGCCGCAGCCGGCGTCGAGAATATTTTCATCCAGCGCAATTTGCATCCGCTCGAGCACCGGCCGGGTGATGGGCCAGTGGTCGTGCTCCATCGATTCGCCTTTGCCGGCGTCGGCCCAGCGATTGAATTCTTCGCGCAGCTGTTCCTGGGGTTTTGCGTCAGTCATGTTTTTCTCGCGGATAATTTTAGCAGGGGTGGGGCCAACGGTGAATCACGAAAGACCTTGCCTGCGAACAGTTGCATTGCATATTTCGCATCACCCGAGATCGTCAGTGTGGTCCGGCATACTTTTTCTCGCCGGCTTCGATGCGCGTGCGCAAACGGTTGGCGGCGGGCGGCAGCGGGCAGGTGGTGTAGGGATTGTAGGCGCAGGGCGGATTGTAGGCTTTGTTGAAGTCGAGGACGACGGTGCCTGCGTTCGGCGCATCGGTGTCGAGGAAGCGCGCGGCCGGATACGTCTCGCTGCGGCTGGTGAGATCGCGAAAGACGAAGAAGAGATTCGCTTTGTGCGGGTCGTCGAGCGCAGCCTCCAGGCGATATTCGGAGCCGCCGAGCGAGAACGTCACGTAGCCGGGGCTGGTAAGTTTCACGGTGTCTCCGGCGAGATTCTGTGCCTCCACGATCTTCGGCGGATCGTAGGGCGTGAAGCGCGCGGTCAGGCGATAGGATTCGTCGATGGGAAACCATTTCAGGCCGGTGAACTCGTGGCGCAACCGGCAATTCCTGTCGCGCAGGCGAATCGCGTAGCGGCTGCCACTCGCGTGAACGGCGAGTGTGAAGTCTCCGAGCGCAAGCTGGCCCTTCGGCGAATCGGGAACCAGCTCGACCGTCTCGACAGGATTTCCATCGAGAGTGGCTGCGACGCCGGGCTCCAACCGTACCGTTACATTTTTGCCGCGAACGTCAATCACACCGGCGTCTGCGGGCGCGGCCGGGGCGGGAAGAACGATGTCATCGAGTGGATCCGAGCCGAAGCGGTTCTCGCCTTCGTGCAGCCAGAAAAGTCCGCAGATGCTGAGCCATCCTCCATCGGCTTTCAGGCTGGCTTCGTAGTCCTGCCGCCATTTTTCGATCGAGGCGCGATAAGCAGAATCGGAGGATTGCGCGGCGGCGCCGAAGACGCAGGTCGCCAGAACGGCCGCGGCACAGAGGTAACGGATGCCTGAGGTTTTCATGTGCTCCCGCGCGAACGGACCGTCGTTAGGTGCGGGAGCACATGAAAAGTATCGCGAGCAGGCCGCGAACAATCGTCACTTGGAAGCGGCTTGCGTCTGGCCTTCGTCGGCTGAGGGGCCGTAGAGTCCGGGAACCGCAATGTCGTTGAGGCGATAGTAAACGGTCAGCTGGGCGCGATGGTGGATCAGGTGATTCATGATCATGCTGCGAAGCACAGCTGCGCGCGGCATGGCGAAAATCGGCTGGCCGTTCTGGAGCAGCGACCAAGTCTTCATCAACTGCTCGTCGGTGGAGGCGGCGAGACCAGCGCGGGCCTGCTTGGCGCCTTCGTCGAAGATGGCGAGGAGTTCCTGGCGGTTCTTGCCGTTCGGCATTTCCACCTGCTTGCCGCCGGGAGCGACGTCGAAGGAATCGGTGTGGAACATCGAGCCGGCCCAGCCCGGCATCATGGCGACGTGGTTGGCGAGCCAGCCCATGGTTCCGGACTTCGTGTGGGGCTTCCAGTCCCATTTGTCATCGGGCATGCGTTCGAGGGTCTTGCGAGTGTTGGCAAATTCCTGATCGAATTCCGCGAGAAAAGCTTGGTTCATTGGCATATTGGCCTCCTTTAAGGCGTGGGAGAGTTTCGCTTTTTGTTCGCCCAAAGTCAAGCGACGGCTTCGGCTGGGCGTTTCCTTGATTCGACAGTCGAGAAAACCCTTCGACTATCGCTGACACGATCGCTCCGATTGAGAGCTGCGATCCTTCCGGTATCCTGGTCGGATGCCTTCAGGATGACAAAGCGTTGTTTTTCGCCAAGCGGAGAGACGTTGCCGGCGCGATTCCGTTAGTTAGGACGAAGCGCCAGACGCTTTCGCCGCCGGCTCGCTTTCCGCGACGGGAAGCTCGACCTTTTCCGCGGCCGCGCTGCCCTTCTGCGACGGCGGCGCCAGTTTCACGAGCGACGGCTCGACTTTCGTGAGGAGCTGGGCGAATTTTTGCTCCCGATCCTTCTGGTCGTGGCCCTGGTAAATGTCGGCGATCTGCGTGGCGTTCATTGAACAGAACTTGGGCCCGCACATCGAGCAAAACTTCGCTTCCTTATAGAAATCGTCCGGCAGCGTTTCGTCGTGCATGGCGCGGGCAGTTTCGGGATCGAGTGAAAGTTCGAACTGCTTGTTCCAGTCGAAAAGGAAGCGCGCGTAGCTGAGAGCGTCGTCGCGATCGCGCGCGCCGGGGCGATGGCGAGCGACGTCCGCTGCATGCGCGGCGATTTTGTAAGCGATCACTCCCTGGCGAACATCATCGGCGTTGGGCAGGCCGAGATGTTCTTTCGGCGTCACATAGCACAGCATCGACGCGCCGTGCCAGCCGATCATCGCGGCGCCGATTGCGCTGGTGATGTGATCGTAGCCGGGAGCGATATCGGTGACGAGCGGGCCGAGCGTGTAGAACGGCGCTTCGTAGCAGAGCTCAATTTCTTTTTTCACCTGCAGCTCGATTTGATCGAGCGGGATGTGCCCGGGGCCTTCGATCATCGTCTGCACATCGTATTCCCAGGCTTTTTTGGTGAGCTCGCCGAGAACTTTCAGCTCGGCGAATTGCGCTTCGTCGCTCGCGTCAGCCAGGCAGCCGGGACGGAGTCCATCGCCGAGCGAGAAGCTGACGTCGTGCTTCTGCATGATTTTGCAGATGGCGTCGAAATTTTCGTAGAGGAAATTCTGCTGCTTGTGCGCGCTCATCCATTGCGCGAGTAGCGCGCCGCCGCGGCTGACGATTCCGGTGATGCGGTTGCGGACGAGCGGAAGAAATTCGCGCAGGACGCCGGCGTGGATCGTCATGTAATCGACGCCCTGCTCAGCTTGCTCTTCGATCACTTCGAGCATGAGTTCGATGGTGAGATCTTCGGGCCGGCGGACGCGCGAAATCGCTTCGTAAATCGGCACGGTGCCGATGGGAACGGGCGACGCGTCGATGATCGCTCTGCGGATGCCGGGAATATCGCCGCCGGTGGAAAGATCCATCACCGTGTCGGAGCCGTAGTGAACGGCGCGATGCAGTTTTTCAAGTTCGCCGGAAACTTCCGAAGTGGTGGCGGAATTTCCGATGTTGGCGTTAATTTTGCAGAAGAACGCGACGCCGATGCCCATCGGTTCGAGATTGCGGTGATGGATGTTGGCGGGGATGATGGCGCGGCCGCGGGCCACTTCGCTGCGCACAAGTTCAGGCTCGAGCTTTTCGCGGCGGGCGACGTATTCCATTTCCTCGGTGATCACGCCCTGGCGCGCATAGTGCATCTGCGAGAAGTTGCGCACCGCGCCGTCGCGACCATCGCGCGTGGCGGCATCCGCCTCAGCCGTCCGCTTTTCAATCCAGGCATCCCTCATGCTCATGAAATCCCCCGTGGGCCCGCGAAACTGCCTCGTGAAACAAACTCGAAGCTCGTCGTAACAAGCATCATTATGTCACTCGGCCGGGAGCCCAGCAACTGACGAGGCCGGTCGAAACTTCAAAGAGGGATTCTTCGCTGCGCTCAGAATGACAGCGGGGTGTGGTGAGGAACTACTATTCAAAATTGTCATTCTGAGCGCAGCGAAGAATCTCTCCGGCGCTCGGATCAGGGCATTCGCCCGGCGGCGAACAGAAGCTCGTGCCGCCCGCCCTCCGAAAATCCCTGATACATCGGCGATACCGTGCAGTTAAGTGACTTCGGCCAGCATATTCCGGTAGAATCTGGCGGCTGAGTGACTCAAAAAGGAACACCCTGAATGGCTAATGGCGGCGGCAAGGGCAAGGCGAAGAAGCGGCGGGCCGGGACATCCCAAGGGCGCGGACGATGACCGAGCTGATTTGGGACGGGAAATACAACAGCGACGGGAAGAAACAGGGGCCGGTGCGAATCGCGCTGCCGTTTCAGACGATTGAGACGGTCAACGAGAGCGCGCAGGACCGGCGGCGAAATCTGGAGCTTTTCGCGAGCGGGCGTGATACGGAGTGGCGCAATCGCCTCATTTGGGGCGACAAGAAATACGTTCTCCCATCGCTTCTTCCGGAGTTCGCTGGAAAGGTAGATCTTATCTACATTGATCCACCTTTCGACACCGGTGCCGACTTCTCTATCGCGGCCACAATTCCTGTCGATCCCGATTCGCCTGAAGAAGAAAGCGCCACTTTCACTAAAGCTCCGTCCATCTTGGAACAGAAAGCATATCGGGACACATGGGGGCGAGGCTTAGATTCATATCTGGAATGGTTTTATGAAACGGTGATTTTGCTCAAAGAACTCCTCTCAGACAGGGGCAGCATTTACGTGCATCTTGATTGGCACGTTGGTCATTACGCAAAGATCGTCCTCGATGAGGTTTTTGGTGAAGCGAACTTTCAAAATAATATTGTGTGGAAAAGAGGACCGGGCAAGTCTCATCCGAGGAGCTACGGACATAACGCTGATGACATCCTCTTCTACACAAAGACTGAGATCTACACCTGGAATAGGCAGTTTCAAAAACTCAGCGAGGCGTACCTTACGTCCTTTAAGGAAGATAAGTCGGGAAAGTATGTTACGTCGCCGTTGCATAGCGGCAAGCCCGCGAAGCACGTGCCCATTTGGCGCGGTGTTCGACCGCCGCATGGACGAGGATGGGCCTACAAGATTGAGACTCTTGAGAAGCTCGACCGGGATGGCCGTGTCGAATGGAGTCCCCAGGGTATTCCTCGGTTGAAGCGATACTTAGATGATATTGAGGGCGCCGTTGTCCAGGAGATATGGACCGAAATCAAGCCAATCCTTGGAAAAAGCGCCGACTACGTTTACGCCACGCAAAAGCCGGACGCTTTGCTGGAACGAATTATTGACGCGTCATCGAATGATGGCGACCTGATTCTCGATTGCTTTGCGGGCAGCGGTACGGCGGCTGCGGTCGCCGAGAAACTGGGTCGGCGCTGGATTGCTTGTGACCTTGGGCGATTCGCAATTCACACGACGCGCAAGCGCCTGTTAGGTATCCCTAGCGTGAAACCGTTTGCGGTTCAAAATCTTGGAAAATACGAACGCCAAGCGTGGCAGGTGGCAGAATTCCCGGCAAACGGAAAAGATCACCTAGAAGAGCAGCGGGAACGCGAAGCTGCTTACCGCAAGTTCATTCTCGATCTGTACCACGCCACGGGGATGGCTGGATACACGTGGCTGCATGGAACGAAGAGCGGACGGATGGTCCACGTGGCGGCGGTGGACGCTCCTGTGACTCAGGCGGACGTGAAGGCGATTGCGCGCGAGGCGTGGAAAGCTCTGGGAATGGGTCGGGGTACGGGGCAGAAGGTGGAAGAAGAGGGATTCTTCGCTAGCGCTCAGAATGACAAATTGAAGGCAGGCGTGGACATTCTCGGCTGGGAGTTCGCGCTGGAAGTGAACGAACTGGCGAAGCAAGTCGCCGCCGAATCCAGGGTGGACGTTTCATTCAAGAAAATTCCGCGCGAGGTGCTGGATAAGAAGGCCATCGAACAAGGCGACGTGAAATTCTTCGAACTGGGCGCGCTGTCCGTGGATGCCAAGCAGAAAGGCCGGGAAGTGACGCTGAAGCTGAAAGACTTCGTGATTCCCACGGACGATATCCCGGAAGAAGCGCGCAAGGCCATCAAGCACTGGAGCCAGTTGGTGGACTACTGGGCGGTGGACTGGGACTACAAGAACGATACGTTTCACAATCAATGGCAGGCCTACCGGACGCGGAAGGAGCCGAAGATCGAGCTCGAGACGACGTATGAGTATAAGGAGGCGGGGAAATATCAGATCGTGGTGAAGGTGATCGATATTCTGGGGAACGACACTACGAAGACGCTGGAAGTCGAGGTGCGGGAGAAGAAGAGAGATTCTTCGCTGTGCTCAGAATGACAGGCGCTTGGGGCAATGACAGACGCTTGCGGAAGTGACGGATGCTCGTAGCGAGGGGCCACTGCTTGGACTCGACGTGAGTGAAAGAAAGAGAGATTCTTCGCTGCGCTCAGAATGACAGACACTTGGGGGCGATCACAGGCGGATGCGGTAGTGACGGGTGGATGCGGTGAGGACTTACTGCGTTTACATCATGGCGAGCGAATCCGGCGTTCTTTACGTCGGCGTGACGAACAATCTGGAGCGACGCGCCGCCCAGCACCAGGATGGGCACATCGCGGGTTTTACCGAGCGGTACAACGTGCACAAGCTGGTCTATTACGAAGTGTTCAGTGATGTTCGCGTGGCGATTGCGAGAGAAAAGCAGATCAAGGGTTGGTTGCGAAAGCGGAAAATCGCACTAATCGAATCCATGAATCCGTCGTGGAACGATTTGACGGTCGAGATGGCCAAGGCCAGAGCGGCGAGCCGGCAAGGGAATCCCCAGCCTGTCATTCTGAGCGCAGCGAAGAATCTCTCCGACGGCCTTAGTACTGGCGCTGGCGCTGATGCTAGCACTAGCACTGATTCGGGCCCCGATCCCGGAGCTGACACCAAGAGGACGACCTAGAAACCCGATGGCAAAAAAACGAGCGCGGGAGAAGTCACCTTCGCAAACCGAGCTGCTGGATATCACTGCGAAGTTGCGCACGGCTCCGTGCGTGCCTGCTCTTCGTGAAGCGGTGAAGGCGTGGAAGGCGGGAGGGTTTAAGGGCGTTACCGACACCACACGCATACTTCTAAATCATTGGTTCCATACCGATCACCGTACGCGAACGGGTTTGCCGTTCAAATATCACTCCTCCCAACAAGAAGCAATCGAAACGCTGATCTTTGTTTGGGAATGCGAGAAGATCCGCACGCGGAAGGGCCTTCTGGAACGTTACGCGCAGGACCTGCGCGATCTGCGGCTGCCGCCGTTTGATGAGTTTGCGCGCTACTGCGTCAAGATGGCGACGGGCAGCGGCAAGACGAAGGTGATGGCGCTCGCCGTCGCGTGGCAGTTTCTGAATGCCATGCGGGAGCGGGACGAGGTCGCGAAGGACTACGCAAAAACGTTTCTGGTGATAGCGCCCAACGTGATTGTGCTGGAGCGCCTGAAAACCGATTTTGCCGGCGCGAAAATTTTCAAGAACGACCCCATCGTTCCGAAAGAGCTGGGCATTTTCTGGGACGAGTTCGACTGCGTGATGCGGGATGATGCGCAAGGGGCCCACGCCGAAGGAACGCTTTTCCTTACGAATATTCAGCAATTCTACGAGCGGCCGGATCGTTCCAATGAAGACGAACCGGATGCGATGACTGCCGTCCTAGGGTCAAAGCCGCCGGCCAAGAAGCTGGAGATGACGGACTTCGCCGAGCGGATTGCGCTGCGCGCGGGCAAGCTGCTTGTGATCAACGACGAGGCGCACCACACGCACGAGGAAGAGAGCGAATGGAACAAAGTGATTCGCCGGCTGCACGAGAAAACCCCGATCGTTTCTCAGCTCGATTTTTCGGCGACGCCTCGATTTCAGAAAGGCGCGATTTTTCCCTGGACAATTTCGGACTACCCGCTCAAGCAGGCGATCGTGGATGGAATCGTGAAGAGGCCGGTAAAAGGGCTGGCCAGAATCGAAGAGGCAAAATCGGATCATGCGAGCGTGCGCTATCGAGCATACCTTGCGGCGGGCGTGGAGCGCTGGCGGGAGTACCGGGAGCAACTTACACCTCTCAAGAAGAAGCCAATTCTGTTTCTGATGCTGAACAGCACGGAAGAAGCGGACGACGTTGCTGAATGGCTCAGAACAAAGTATCCGAAGGAATTCGGCGGCGACTGCACACAGGTGATTCACACCAAGAACAACGGCGAAATCAAAGAGACGGATCTCGAAGAGGCTCGAAAAGCGGTTCGGGAGGTGGACTCCGATGCCAGCCCTATTAACGCGATCGTCAGCGTGCTGATGTTGCGGGAAGGCTGGGACGTGCAGAACGTCACCGTGGTCGTTGGACTGCGTCCTTACACGGCGAAAGCCAATATTCTGCCGGAGCAAGCGATCGGGCGCGGGTTGCGGTTGATGTTTCGGGATAATCCGAGCGGCTATACTGAGCGAGTGGACATCATCGGGAATAAAAAGTTTCTGGATTTCGTTGACGATCTCGAAAAGCTGGAGGAATTGAAGCTCGACACTTTCGAGCTCGGCAAAGACAAGCTTCGCATCATCACGATTCTGCCGCTCGAAGATCGGAAGGAGTTCGATATCGGCCTTCCGGTGCTGACGCCGTCGCTGATCCGGAAAAAGAGCCTGGCGGAAGAGATTGCGGCGCTTGAAGTGATGGGCTTCAGCTCAATCGTTCTGCCCATGAGCGAGGACGATCCGAGGTCGAAGACGTTTCGGTATGAAGGCTACGACATCATCACGCTGAAGAAGGAATTTGAACGCGAGTACACGATTCCCGAGCCGCAGACGGCGCAAGAGGTGATCGGCTATTACGCGCGCCGAATCGGCGAAGCCGTGAAGCTCCCCGCGCAATTCGCGGCGCTCGTCCCCAAGGTGAAAGAGTTTTTCGAGCAGAAGGCGTTTGGGCATCCGGTGGACTTGAATGATCCCGTGATCGTGAAAGCGATGAGCACGGCGGTGGCGCACTACGTGTGCGTGGATGTTTTCAAAAAGGCCCTGCAAGCCCTAACAATCGAAGAACAGAAGCCCCAATTGCTTGAGCCGGCGCGATTGCTTTCGTCGTGCCAGCCCTTTCCGTGGTCGCGTCCGGTGTGGGAGGGACAGAAGTGTATTTTTAATCTTGTACCTTGCGACAACGATTTTGAACGCGAGTTCGCGAAGTTTCTGGATAACGCGAAAGACGTCAAGGCATTCGCAAAGCTGCCTCGGGCGTTCGGCTTCACGATCGAATACACGGATACCGCGATGAATCTGAGGAACTACGAGCCCGACTTCGTCGCGATCGATACGGTAGGAGTGCATTGGCTTCTGGAATCGAAGGGGCAGGAGAATGTGGATGTACTGAGGAAGGACGTTGCGGCCACGCGCTGGTGCGAGAATGCGAGCAAGCTCACCGAAACGAAGTGGAAGTATGCGAAAGTCCCGCAGAAAGAATTTGAAACGTTGCAGCCAAGCCGGTTGGTCGATTTGGCGGCTCTAGCGCCCACCCTTTTCGACGACACGGCTGAATGAGCGCGCCGCGTCCGTCGGTCATCACCCTTCTTAATTTCCAATGGCCTTTTTCCACAGACCGTACGTAGTTCTACGGATTTTCAACCGCCCGAATTTGCGCTAGCAAGGACCGTGATTTGTCGATCGCGCCTTCAACTGCCGACGCAAAAAGGGCGGCGGGCGGCAACGCGCCCGCCGAAGGTATCGCGCGCGTGTAAGGTCTCACCCGCCGCTTGCCGCTCGCCGCTCGTCACTCATCACCTGACACTGCACTTCTAATCTACTGTGGCCCGATTAGAGTTCCTGCCAAGGCATTGAAAACACGAAACCTGACAATTTCTAATCGGCGGCTGAAGGGGGTTCAGACGGGCGTGTCGCACCTACGGCGCTGGGACGTTATGCGCTGAAGACCCAGCCCTTGCGGGCTGGGCTAAGTTATGTCGCGCCTACGGCGCTTGCGGGAAAAGGACGAAGAGCCGGCCCGCCAGCAAGCGGCGAGGCGAGCAAGATGCCCTTCGTGCCTCAGGGTAAACCAGCGCTACAAAACGTAGATTCGACACCTGCCGGTCCCGCAAATTCACCCCGGGACGCGAACAGCGCGTCTGAAGCCGGGCGCTACGGAAAGCCAAGAGCCGGCAAGATGCCGGCGCTACAAAAGGCGACGGCGAATCGGCGGGCTAACCGACGCGGAATGCTCGCGTCTATCGGGCAGAGCGCGATTCGGGGTGGGGCGGAGTTTCGCGCGGGAGGTGAGCTTTGCGCAGGATCTTCTCCGCTGAACATCTACCTGGACCTCTATCTGGAATGCTGGCTGGAATCCGGGCTGGACTTTTCTTGAGTAGCGCTTTTTTTCTGGCTGCCACTTTTTTTCTGACGACGGCTGTGGGCGCGTTTGCACAGACGGAAGCGCCGAAGGCGAAGTATGACTTTTCGCTTTCGCGCGAAGAAAAAATCAAACTGGCGGAGAGCGCTGCTCCGCCCGAGATTTCGAGCAAGGCAACCGTGTACGTGCTGGAGAAGACCGGGTACGTGAAGGTGCGCGACGGCGAGAACGGATTTACGTGTTTCGTGGACCGGCAATCGCCGCTGAACCTTGAGCCCACGTGCTTCGATGCGGAGGGAAGCGCGACGACGCTGCAGTCGCGATTTTTGGCGGAGGAGATGCGCGCGAAGGGCAAAAGCGAAGAGGAAGTGACGGCGGCGATCGCCGAAGGCTACAAGTCTGGAAAATTCCGCGCGCCACAGAAACCGGGGATCGTGTACATGATGTCCGACGCGGGATTCCTCTACATTGCGTTGATGAACAAGATGGTACCCTTGCCGCCGCATCTGATGTTCTACGCGCCGTATGCGACCAACAAGGACATCGGATCGCCGCCGGCCGGGGCGAATATGCCGCGCGTGATTCGCGACGGTCAGCCGGACGCGGTGATGATCGTGATTCCGCGGCCGGCCAAGCAAGAGCCGAAGTAAAGACGACACCGGACGAATCTTGCCCACGGTTACGCGGTGCCCGCAGTGCGGGCTGAGGTTCTTCGGCCGTCCTGGCCGGATGGCCTGAGAATGACACGCGAACGAAGGAGGGCCACATACGATGAAAAACTTCCTGCTCGGAGTTGTGGTCACGATTGCCGTGCTAGGTATCGGAATTTTCGGATACTTGCGGCTGGGGATGATGGAGGTGCAAGCCGATATTCCTCCGTCGGGATTCGAGACGTCTGTGATGAATGCGGCGGTGCACGCTTCCGTGAGGCGAAGCGCGCCGGAAGCGCCGAATCCGGTGCCGCTGACGGACGAAAATCTGATCGCGGGCGGGAAATTTTATCTCGACGCCTGCGCCGGTTGCCACGGAACGCCGGGAAAGCCGGAGAACGGCAAAGGCGCGGTGCTATTCCCGATCATTCCCGAATTGCCGGTAGTGGGGACCACGTACACGGAAGCGCAGGTTTTTTGGATTGCGAAGCACGGACTGCGACGGTCGGGGATGTTTGCCAACGGATCGTATGCCAAGGATGAGTCGCTGTGGAAAGTCTCTGCGTACATCAAGCGAATGAATTCGCTGCCTCCCGCGGTTCAGGACGCCGTCACAAAATTAATCGAAGCGCAGCACTGAGGCCGCAGGGTCCGCTCGCAATCCAATGGAGCGCGTCTTTCGAGTTCCCGCAGGTTCCTGCCTCGAAGTTACGCCGAGAAAGACCCACGACGAGGAGATGCGCTCGTCGTGGCTACCCAGCGAGAATTGAATTGCGATCGAGATTGGTGGCGAATGTGCGCTGGTTGGCTCGCGCGGGCACGGCCCGTCAACGATCGGCGCGGCAAGCATGCCGTGCCCCTACTGCGACGGACTTGCGACGCGCCGCGCCCGTGCGGTGGAAGACGCAAAATCGAGCGGCGGTTTGCGGATTTTGCGGAGCAATGCGAGAATGCCTGCCTATGAAAAATACCTTTGTTGTGGCGGTAACTCTAATTGTAGTGGGAATCATTGGGAGCGGCAGCGCTCGAGCGCAGCAGGCGGCGGCTCCGGCTTCGAATTCGCAGCAGGCACCGGCGGCGAGTGCTCCGGCGGACAGCACACCGACTAAACCTGCGGGTACGGCAACGGCTAAGCCTGCGGCTAAACCGCAGAGCGCGGCGGCGGCGAAGCCCGCGGCTGATGCGTCGGCAGAAAAACCCGCGGCGAAATCTGGACAGGCAGCAGCGGCGAAGCCCGCGGCTGGTGCGGCGGCGGCAAAACCGGCGGCGAAGCCCGGACAAGCGGCTGCGGCGAAGCCTGCGGCCAGTGCGGCAGCGGCGAAAAAGACGGCTCCGCTGGTGCTGAAGACCGACAGAGATAAAGTGAGCTATGCGATCGGAATGAATATCGGCTCGAACCTGAAAAAGCAGAGTGAAGATTTTGACGGGGCCATCGTGCAGCGCGGGTTGAACGACGCGCTGGCGGGCGGCAAGACGCTGCTGACCGAGGACGAGGCCAAGGCCGCGTTGACGGCGCTGCAAGTAACCATGCGCAAGAAGCAGGACGAAATGCGCAAGCAACAGGAAGAAGCGATGCGCCAGGCCGCCGAGACGAACAAGAAGGAAGGCGACGCTTTCCTGGCCGACAATAAGACGAAAGACGGAGTGGTGACGCTCGCGAGCGGCTTGCAGTACAAGATTCTGACGCCAGGCACCGGGCCGAAACCGGCGGCGACCGACACGGTGGTGTGCAACTACGTGGGAACGCTGGTGAACGGAACGGAATTCGACGCGTCCGCCAAGCACGGCGGGCCTGCGACATTTCCCGTGACGGGAGTGATCAAAGGCTGGACCGAAGCGTTGCAGCTGATGCCGGTGGGATCGAAGTGGCAACTTTTTATTCCCGCTGAGCTGGCGTACGGACAGCGCGCTCCCGGCGGAGCGATTGGTCCGAATTCGACGCTGATATTCGAGGTGGAGTTGGTTTCGATTCAGCCGAAGGAAGCGGAGAAGGATGCGGCGAAGGAACCTGGCGCGGCGCAGCCTGCGACGGGCGACAAGGTGATCCCGGCGAGTCCGCCGAAGGATAAGTAGCGCGGGTTGCGGCCGGGTATAAAGACGGCTTCTTTGTGAACGCGTTGCTTGCGGCGAAGCTGAGATTCTTCGGCCATCCTGGCCGGATGCCCTCCCTTCCTTCGTCAGGGCAAGCAGAATGACACGCGCTCCACATGCGGGGCGCAGTCCCTCGATGACAGGTGCGTTCGTCCGGCGAGAGATCCGATTAACCGCGCAGCCACGGTAGCTGGCTTTTGTGCGAGAGCGCGAGCAGATCCATTGTGGCGGCTACGGCGCAGTGGACGCAGACGCCTCCCCAGATTGATTTGGTTTTCCACGCGAGCCAGCCGAGGACGGAGCCTGCGACGATCGACGCAGCGGCTTCCGGCCAGGGCTTCGTGAAATGAATCATCATGTACGGAATCACCGCGACGGGGATCGCAAAAGCTCCGATCGTGCGTGAAAGCCCTCCGACGAGAAAGCCGCGGAAGAAAAATTCCAGCGCAACAAATTGTCCGGCGTAGAGCGATTCCCACACCAGCAGATCAAACCACGAGCGGCCGGCCTGTCCGTACATGGGATAGAACGAATAGAACTCCGGCGAGAGCGAGACGACCCAGATCACCGGCAGCACCGCGGCGTAGAGACCTGCGTAAATCCAATAATGATCGCGGAAGCCGCGCCATCCAAGATTGCAGCCGCGCAGGCGCTTGCCGGGCAGCAGGTTCATCACGAGCGCCGGAAGCGCGAGATAACTGATCAGCGCCCACGCCACCCACCAGGCTTTTACGCGCAAGACCCAATAGGTGTCGGGCGCTCCTCCCGCGGGCGGAAAGAAAAATGCGTACATTCGCTCGGTTGCGACGAACTGCAGAAGGAGGAGCGACACGCAGGCGGTGATGCAGATGGCGACGACGGGCCAGAGGTCTGCCGGGGCGTTTTGATTGGGCCAGAGCGAGTTCGAATCGGACGTTGCATCGCGCGTGGGAGCGATCGGCGCTGCGTCGCCCGTTCGTTCGGCGTTCGCGCGCCTGCGGCGGCCTTTGTTCGAGGCTCGGGGAAGAAATCCGGCTGAATGCTGACGCCGCTTTTTGTTCGCGCGTTCCGATGCCATGGCGCGGAAGCGTATCATTTTTTCGAGTTGCTGAGCGGATGGCGCGAGATTGCTTGTGGCTAGTTGCGGCACAGGCCCTTCGCACCTCAGGGTGAACAAGAGTGCCTGTGCTACCTAAACCACTAGCGCGGGGCGCTTGCAGAATCCGCGGCCACGTCGAGGAGGAGGGATTTCAGTTTGGCGGGATCAGCCACGGGCGGGTGGCAGGTGGCTTCGACGCAGACGAGGGCCTGCGGCTTTTCGGGATCGAGATGCGGAAGCGTTTCGCGCAGCGCGGACGGTAACGCTTCAACGGATGCAATCCGTTCGGGCGTGACGCGCAGCACGGATTTGCCGAAGCGGTAGATATCGTTGGCAGCGCGCTTGAGGGCGGCGGAGTGCGGATCGCCGATCGCGCCGGTAATGACAACTTGCAGCGTGTGGCGCGCGTGCAGAAGTGCCGCGAGGCCGTACGTGGCGGCGAACAGGCCGTACTGCGGCGCGAGCCCGGCGAACGCTTCGAGAGTTTTCTCCGCCCAGTCGCGATAGAGCTTTTCGCCGGTGCTGGCGTAGAGGCGATCGAGAACGATGGCCGCCGCTGCGTTGGCGCCGGGCGTAGGCGAATCCTGAATCGGTTTGCGGCGGACGTCGAGGCCGCCCAACGGCGCGGCATCTTTCGCGCGGTCAAAGAAACCGCCGGCGTCGGGATCGCCAAAGCGCTCGATGGCTTTGCGCATCAACTGCTCGGCTTTGATGTGGTAATCCTGCTGCTGCGTAAATTCCCAGGCATCGAGCAGCGCGCCGCTGAAAAATACGAGGTCGTCCAGCGTTCCATCGAGGCGCGGACCGCCGACGCGATGCAGGACGCCGGTATTTTCATCCCAAGCTTCGGCGAGAATGCGATCGAGCGTCTTCAGCGCGAAGGTGGCGCAATCGTCGCGGCGAAGGACGCGCGCCGTCTCGAGAAACGCGGAGATGAACA
This sequence comes from Candidatus Acidiferrales bacterium, assembly GCA_050746925.1. Classification (GTDB taxonomy): domain Bacteria; phylum Acidobacteriota; class Terriglobia; order Acidiferrales; family UBA7541; genus Palsa-295. The sequence continues at coordinate 21,074 of JBOGNA010000150.1, read as the reverse complement.
TCCCGTTCCAGCCGACGTAGAGAGTCGTATCAATCGCGGGCACAGGCTTCCGCTCGCGGCGCGCGGCGAGCAGTTTTCCTTTGGCGCGGGCGAGGAGGATGCGGGTGGCGGCTTCGTCGAGCTTCAGTTTCGCGGCGAGATCTTCCACTGTGGCCGCGACCCAAAGAACGTTTTTCTCGGGGTTGTGGTGCATTTCACCGCGCGGGAGAACGTCGTAATAAATTTCGATGGCGCGCGATTCCTCCGGCGAAAGCACGGCGCGGACTTCGGCGAGCGTCCAGGTGAAATAGTCGCCGTCATCGTCGAGTGTCTGATCGGCGTCCTGGCTGCCGTAGAAGCCGCCATTCGCTTGATCGGACAAAACCTCGTTCACCCAGAAAATAATTCCCTCGACGGTTTCGCGGAAGAGCGGCTTGCCGGTCACCTGATAGCCGTGCAGGTAATTCTTCAGCAGCTCGGAATTGTCGTACGTCATTTTTTCGAAGTGCGGGACGCACCAGCGCTCATCGACGGAGTAGCGATGAAAGCCGCCGGCGAGCTGATCGTACACACCGCCGAGCGCCATGCCTTCGAGCGTGCGTTCGGCCACGTGGAGCAGGTGCGGATCGCGCGTCGATTGGTAACGCTCGAGGAGCAGATCGACGGCGCTGGCGTGTGGAAATTTCGGAGACTGGCCGAAGCCGCCGTGCTGCTCGTCGAAAAGATTCAGCGCGGATTCGATGATGGAATCGACGATGCCGGCGTCGAAAGGGCCGTGCGCGGTGTGGTGCAGCTCGGCTTTCGCGACGGCTTCTTCGAGCGCGTTCGCGGAATTGTCCACTTCCGCGCGACGATTGCGAAAGGCTTCTGAGACGCCGAGGAGAATGCGTTTGAAACCGGGGCGGCCCATCGCATCTTCGGGCGGAAAATAGGTGCCGCCGAAAAACGGTTTGCCGTCGGGCGTGAGAAAGGCGGTGAGCGGCCAGCCGCCCTGTCCTGAGATGGCGCTGATGGCGGATTGATAGCGCGAGTCCACGTCGGGGCGCTCGTCGCGATCGACCTTCACCGGGATGTAAAGCTGATTGATCATCGCCGCGATTTCGGGATTTTCGTAGCTCTCGCGGTCGATCACATGGCACCAGTGGCACCAGACGGCGCCGATATCGAGAAGAATTGGTTTGCCGGCGGCGCGCGCCGCTTCAAAAGCTTCCGCGCCCCATTCGTACCAGTCGATGGGCTGGTGCGCGGCGGAGCGAAGATAGGGGCTCGCGGAATCTTTCAGGCGATTTTCTTGTTGAGCCATGAATAACCCGAACCAATCGGGGATATTCAGGCTCGCACGAGCGGACGGGAGATGCAAGCGGGGCTTCGATCGCACAGCGAGTTCAGGTCTATCACTTAGGCAGAGTGCGAATTCTGTCCCTGCAGTGAAGCATCTTGAACATGACGCCGAACAAGATCGCGGAACGCCGCGAGTTCTTGCCCACCAGCGAAGGCCCGCTTTGGCAATGGATGGGCTAGATGCTTTTGTACGAAAAGGAGGAATAGTGTTTTGGTTTCTAGTATCTTCACGAAAGTTGCCCATTGCAATTCGGATCGACCCGTGGACATTTCCTGGATCACGAGGGTATCCAAAAACACATAGTGAATCGGATTCCTCACATTCACGCTGCTTTTGAACATGGACTTGGCTGCGAAGTATGTCGTGACGTAGCACATCGAGAACAAGAACGCCGGAAAGAACAGTACGCCCCAAATCCCGCCTCTCAAAACCGATGGCTGAATACCAGGTGGGCCAGACGCAAATCCAAATGCAGCGCTTCCAATAAGGACAATCACTATCAGGCGAATGACGGCCCGGAATTGCGTCAGACTCTCCACAGCGATCGAGATATTCGAACGGTAGACATCGTTAAAATTTAACTGGAAGGTAATTGTAAGCTGATTGTTAGTCGCAATAGTCATAACGCAACCGAAGGATACCATGTGCATCGAAGGTCAGAAAGAGTGCGGAGAGAATTCATCCGCCTCGCTGGGAGGTTTCTTCGCGTGGCGCGCCACAAGCAATCGACAGATGCAAGCAGCTGATTTTGGCGTGGCTCGCTCGCTGGTGTAATCTAAATCGAGTGCCGCACGAACCAGCCTCAGGAGATCCCATGACGAATGCCACCGCGACTGAATCCCATACCGGGACGCCGATGAAGATTTACGGCAAGGTCGGGTGTTCCCGCGCGTATGCGATTCGCGACTTCCTCCGGCGCAATGATGTCCCCTTCGATTGGATCGAATTGCGCACGGACGATCAGTGCCGCGCAATCGGAATCGCGCCCACCGAAGATTTAAGAACGCCGGTGTGCGTATTTCCGGACGGGACGCGCATGGAATGTCCCACGGTGCGGCAGATCATCGACAAGCTCGGTTGGTTCCACGATCCGAAGCTGAGCGAATACGATCTGGCAATTTATGGCGGCGGTCCGGCGGGATTGAGCGCTGCGGTGTATGCGGCTTCGGAAGGATTGAAGACCGTGCTGATCGAACGCTGGGCGATCGGCGGACAGGCCGGCAGCAGCCCGCGAATCGAAAATTATCTCGGATTTCCAGATGGTATCAGCGGGGCGGAATTGGCCGATCGCGCGCGCCACCAGGCAAGCAAATTCGGCGCCGAAATCCTGCTGGCGCGCGAAGGAGTGCGGGGCGAATTCACCACCGCCAAGCGCGTGGGTTATCTCGCGGACGGAACGAAAATCATCGCGCGCGCGGCCATTTGCTCCACCGGCATCGAATACCGCAAGCTGAATCTGGCGAACGAAGACAAGTTGTACGGCCAGGGTGTTTACTACGGAGCCGGCTCCAGCGAGGCGGAACTTTGCGAGGGCGAGCACGTTTTTATGATCGGCGGAGGAAATTCCGCGGGACAGGCCAGCATGCACTTCGCGAAGTTTGCGAAGAAAGTGACGATCGTGGTGCGCGGGAAAGCGCTGAAGGACACGCTGTCGCGGTATCTGGTCGATCGAATCACGGCCACCAAGAACATGGAAGTGCTCACCGAGACGGAGGTGACCGCTCTTCACGGCGACAGAGTGCTGGAATCGATTACGCTGAAAAACAAGCGCACCGGCGCGGAGCAAACTTGCCCGACGAAATGGCTCTTCGTTTGTATCGGCGGCGATCCGCGGACGGAATGGGCGATTGAAGCAGGACTGGTGCGCGATGAAGCGGGATATCTCGTCACCGGGCCGGATTTGATGCACAACGGCAAACCGCCTGAGGGATGGCCGCTGCGACGCAGCCCGTATTTTCTGGAAACGAATGTGCCGGGAATGTTCGCGGCGGGCGATGTGCGGCACGGCTCGGTGAAACGCTGCGCGTCGGCGGTCGGCGAAGGCGCGATGTCGATCATGTTCGTGCATCGGTATTTGGCGGAGGGGTAGGGGTGGTCGCTTGGTGCGCGAACCGGGTGCGGGCGACAGTTCGGAGGGTCGATCAAGCTGACGAAACTTCCAGGTCAACCCCTGCCGGTCTGAAGCCCCTTCATCCTTCAGGGCAGGCCGGCGCTACGAAAGCGTAAGGAGAAATCCCAAGAACGGACATGCCGCCGTACCTTGACATAGGTGAATGTCTACTAAGATTGGCAGAAGCAACCACTTACATACTCCTGTGCGCGGGCATTTGGCGTGCTACCTCTATCCCTGGAAAGCGTTCGGAGGTGGGGCGATGCGATCGCTTTGGGAAGATGTGGGCTACGCGCTGCGGCTGTTTGTGAAGTCGCCAGGCTTCACGGCTGTGGCGGTGCTGACGATTGCGCTGGGGATTGGGGCGAATAGCACGATCTTCAGCTGGATCAATTCGACGCTGCTGAATCCGATTCCGGGGATGAAAGGAAGCGGCGAAGTGGTGTCGCTGAGCCTGGGCGGGACGGCTTCGGACCCTCGCCCGTTTTCCTATCCCGACTATCTCGACCTGCGCGATCGCAATAGAAGTTTCTCGGGCCTGATCGCTTCCGATCTTCGATCGCTGAATTTGACCGGCAACGGCAGGCCGGAGCGCGCCTGGGCCACGATGTGCACTGCAAATTATTTCGACGTGCTCGGCGTGAAGCCGATGCTGGGCCGCGGTTTTCTGCCGGCGGAAGACACCAGGGCGGGAAGCGTGCCGGTTGCGGTGATCAGCTACCGGCTGTGGCAAACGCGCTACGGCGGGAAGCCCGATATCATCGGCCAGTCGATCAGCCTGAATCAGCATCCGTACACGATCGTGGGCGTGACGCCGCCCGTTTTTCAAGGCAGCCAGACCGGGCTGCGCACGGAATTGTGGATACCGCTGCTCGCGGGCGAGCGGCTTATCACCGCAAGTAATCGGCTGGATGAGCGCGATGCGATGTGGATGATGTTGCTGGGAAGACTGCGTCCCGGCGTCACAGCGGAGCAGGGCCAAGCGGAAATGAACACGCTGATGCAACAACTGGTGACACAGTATCCCGAGGCGCATCAGGGACGCAACAACGTTGTCGCGTTTCCGCTGTGGCGCGCTCCCTATGGCGCGAACGGTTATCTGTATCTTTTGCTGCCGACCTTGATGGCGATTTCGGGCGTGGTGCTGCTGCTGGCGTGCGCCAACGTGGCAAACCTGCTGCTGGTGCGATCGGTGGCGCGACGGCGCGAGATGGCGATTCGCCTGGCGATTGGCGCGAGCCGGTGGCGGCTGGTGCGGCAACTGCTGATTGAAAGCTTGGTTTTATCCGTGGCCGGCGGCGGGGTGGCGATGCTGATTACGACGTGGTCCGCCGGGACATTTGGTTCATTTATTCCGCCGACGAATATTCCTATTTTTCTAGACGTGCACGCCGACCGCGTGGTGCTGCTGGTGACGCTGGCGGTTTCGGTGTTCACCGGAGTGATTTTCGGGATCTTGCCGGCGCTGCGTTCGTCGAATCTGGCGCCGGTGGCTGTGTTGAAGGAAGACACGGGCAGCGCATCGGGCGGACGGAGCAAAGCGCGGCTGTCGCGTGTGCTCGTGGTGATGCAGATGGCCTTGTCGCTGTTGCTGCTGGTTTGCGCCGGACTCTTCATTCGCAGCTTTCAGAATGCGCAGCGGGCCGACATGGGATTCAATCCCGATCACGTGCTGCTTGCCACCGTGGATCTTTTTTCCGCGGGGTACACGAAAGATCAGGGAATCCAGTTCGACCGGCAGCTTCTCGCAAAGCTGGAAGTGCTGCCTGGCGTTCAGTCCGTGAGCATGTCGAGCTGGGTGCCGCTGGGATTTTCGCTTAGCTCGTCGGTGACGCAGCCGGAAGGCTACGTGCCGCGGCCGCACGAATCGATGGACATCTCGAACGCGAACGTGGGCCCAAACTATTTGCATACGATGCAAATTCCGGTGCTGGAGGGGCGCGAGTTCACTCCGCAGGATACGGAAAGCACGCAGACGGTGGCAGTGGTGAACCAGGAATTCGTGAAGCGCTACTGGCCGGGGCAGAATGCGATTGGCAAGAAGCTGAGTGCGGATGGATTGAAGTTTACGGTGATCGGCGTCGCCCGGGACAGCGACTACAACAGCCTGCATGAAGCGAAAGAGCCCTACTTCTACGTTCCGATCTATCAGGACTACGCGCGCGGGCCAATCATCCACATGCGCGTGGCGGGCGAACCGCTGGCGTACACGGCGACGCTGGAAAAGGCGATCCATGAACTGAACGCCGATATGCCGGTGCTCGACGAATCGACGCTTGCGACGCGCGTGCAGGTGGCGAGCACGGGCTCGCGCATCGCGGGGACTTTCGTGGGCGCCTTCGGTGTGCTGGCGATGGTGCTGGCGGCAGTGGGAATTTACGGCGTGATTGCGTACACCACACGCGAACGTACGCACGAAATCGGGATCCGGCTCGCGCTCGGCGCGCAGCGGCGCGACGTACTGCGGCTCGTGCTGCGGCAGGGGATGCAGATGACGATTGCCGGGCTTGCGCTGGGAGTGGTGCTGGCGCTCGTCTCGACGCGCGCGCTGAAGGGTATCTTGTTCGGCGTCACAGCAACGGACGCGGTGACCTACACGATCGTTGCTGCGCTGCTCGCGATGGTTGCATTAGCGGCTTGCTGGATTCCGGCGTGGCGTGCGATGCGCGTGGATCCGATGGTTGCGCTGCGGTATCAGTAGGACTTTTCCCAGAACAGATGTGCGGTTTTCGTAGCGCCACCCTTTAGGGTGGCGTCTTGCTTTCGGGCTGGGCGTGGAGGCCGAACCCCACGTCAACACTTGCCGGTCTGAAGCCCCTTCATGCTTCAGGGCGAGCCGGCGCTACGAGGGCAAAATATTACTGAACGGGGTTCGAGTAGCCGGCGTCGCGGGGATCTATCGGCTTTCGGCCGGCGAAGCCTTCGTCCTGGCGGTGGTAGAAGCGGATGCGGTCTTCGCCGAGTTTCCAGCAGAGGTACACTTCATCGCCGTCGATGCGCGCGGGAAAATCGAGCAGGCCTACGTTGAGGTCTTTCACCACGCAGCCGGTTTCCTGGATTCGATCGAGCGCGGACTGCACGCTTTGCTGCAGGCGGTTGAATTCAAGGCGAATCCTGCCGGTCTTTTCGTAATTGATCAGCATTCCGCCGGCGCGCGAGATCCGCTCGGCCAGCTCGCGAAGCTGGTCTTCCACTTCCACCATCTTGCGGCGCGATTCCATGGCTTCGATGAGGACTGGCTCGAGCTGAACGCGCAGGCGTTCGGCTTCGGTCAACGAGAAAAGTTTGGATTCCTCATCTGCCATGTCTGTAATGCTCCCGGATGGTGAAGCGCTGGAGGATATTGTGCGTGAGTGCGGGGCGGACGGCAATTTAAAAGCGCACAGGCATGAGCAAAGCTAAAAGCGCCGGCCTGAAGGCCGCCGCTACAAAGGCGAGAGTACTTAGCCGCCGATGAAGACCATCGTGCGCGAAGGCGGCAGGAAGCCGGGCTCGTTGATGCGGTGGCCTTTTTCCTTCTGCATCACGACCGAGCGAATTTCATCGGCGATCTCATCGTCGCTCGCGCCGCCGCGCAGCAGGAATTTCAAATCGTGATCGTCCTTGCTGAAGAGGCAGGTGCGGAGCTTCCCGTCGGCGGTGAGCCGAATGCGGGAGCAGTGGCCGCAGAAGGGTTGCGTGACGGGAGCGATCAGGCCTATTTCGCCAGGGCCGAATCCATCGCGGGCGGCGAATTTGTATTTGCGCGCGGTTTCGCTCTTCTCGTGCTCGATTTCGACGAGCGGCCAACGAGCGTGAATCCGTCGATAGACTTCAGCGGCGGGAACCATCGTATCGCGCGTCCAGGCGCGGTCGGCGTCGAGCGGCATGAACTCGATGAAGCGCATGATCAGGTCGCGCTCGCGCGCGAAGGCGGCGAACGCTTCCACTTCGTCGTCGTTCAGCCCGCGCACGAGCACCGCGTTCACTTTCACAGGGCGCAGGCGCGAGGATTGGGCAGCGTCGATTCCGGCCATCACCTGGTCGAAAGTTTTCGTGCGCGTGACGCGCTCGAATTTCTCGCGGTCGAGAGAATCGAGGCTGATGTTGATGCGGTCCAGGCCAGCGGCGAGCAGCGCTGGCAGGCGCTCGGCGAGCAGGTGGCCGTTGGTGGTGATCGAAAGATCTTGAACGCCGATCGCTTTCAGCCGCGCGATGAAATCTTCGACGCCAGGGCGCACCAGCGGTTCGCCGCCCGTGACGCGTACTTTGCGAATCCCCATGCCCACGAGAATGCGCGCGAGGCGCTCAAACTCGTCCCATTCGAGGAGCTCGTGATGCGGCATGTGGTTCTCCGGATCGGCGGAGCGGCAATAGACGCACCTGAAGTTGCAACGGTCGGTGACCGAGATGCGCAGGTCGGTGATTTGGCGGCCGAATTTGTCGGAGAGAGACATTTAGTCGCGTGAACGCTAGGCAAAATCCACGTCAACTTCCAGGTCAACACCTGCCGGTCTGAAGCCCGGCGCTACGAAAAAAGCAAAAGCCCAAATCCGCGATTGGATTTGGGCGATAGGCCGGACTCGCGTGCCGCGAGCGCCGAACCGTCTCCTTTCCAAATCGCAGATGCATCCAAATTCCGCGAAGGGAGGCGCAGGCGTTTCCGCTCGAACCCTCGCCCTCTTCAACATTTGCAGAGGACTCGTCCTCCGAGCCGTGGGATTTCTCTCCGTTAGGCTCCGAGGATCGGAGAAATCAAGGCCATTCTACGCGGTCCACGCCGGAGGTGCAAACAATTGAATCGGAGTCACCGCGGGCACCCGGGCCGCGTTGATTGTGATAAAGTTGCGCACCGATGCGCATCTTCGTTCTGGGGGCGGGCGGCACAGGCTCCTTGCTGGCCCATCTGCTGGCGCGCCAGGGACACACGGTGTGGTGCGGCGACCGTGATGTGGCGCGAGCGAAACGCTTCCTCGGCAAGAAGAGCACGATCGAAATCATCGAGACGAACGCGCGGAATCTGTGGTCGATCGTGCGCGCGGCGCGCGGCGCCAATCTGATCGTCAACGCCTCTCCTGCCGTCTTCAACGAAATCATCCTGCGCGCCGCGCTGCGCCTGGGTATCCACTATATGGACCTCAACGCGCACCTCACCCGCTCGCCCTTCAAGCCCGAGCAATACCGCTATCACAAGCGCTTCGTCGCGAAAAATCGCACCGCGCTGATCTGCGCTGGAGTTGCCCCGGGGCTCACCAATCTGCTGGCCAAGCGTGGAAGCGAATTGCTCGACAGCTCCGATGACGTTCAGATTCGCCTCTTCGAGAGCACGGAGAGCAAGGACCCGATCTCCACCTGGTCGGCCGATGGCGTGTACGACGCTGCGATTTCGAAACCGCGCATCTACCGCAACGGCAGATTCAAAATGGCGCGCCGCTTCGCCGAGCGTGAAAAATTCCGGTTCCCTGCCCCGATCGGCGAGACCACCGTCTATCTCGCAGCGCAGGATGAGGTGTGCCTGATCCCGCGCGACACCGTGGTGCGCGACGTGGACGCGAAAATCGGGGGCAACGATTTCGACCGCCTCTATCGCTGGTTCCGGCAGGGCCGGCTGAACCGCTCGCAGGGAATGGTGCGCAAGCGATTCCCGAAAGTGCCGACGCCCAAGGCGGTGGCGAAATTAATTCGCCGCGGGATTTTGGAGAATGCGCGATTCGGGGCGTCGGTGCTGGTGCGCGGAGTGAAAGACGAGCAGCCGCTGCTGGTCCGCTGGGACGCGAGCTTCCCCACTCTGTATCAGATTCGCCTGCGTGGAATGATTGCGACGCCGATTTCCTACGCCACGGCGCACCTGGCGGCGCTCTTCGTGAAGAATTTCCCGCGCGATTCGGCGGGCGTGATCAGCCCGGCGGCGCTACCGCTCGAAAAGCGGCGCGCGATTCTAGCGGCCGTCAAGTCGCAAGATATCCGCCTATCGCTCAAGATCACGAAATTGAAAAAGGAAGAAGACGAAGAATTCTAGTAGGGACTTGCGAGCGGCTTCAGCACTCCGAAATCGGTGAGGCCGTTCGCCACGAACTGCACCGCGAGCGCGACCAGCAGCAATCCCATCAAGCGCATCAGGATGCGAATCCCCGTGTCGCCCAGATAGCGCTGTACGCGGCCAGCTCCATTCAAAATCAAAAACGACGCAAACGCCGTGACCAAAATCGTGGAGTAGATCACCACGTGCTGCCAAATCGCGTGCGATTCGCCGACTAACACCATCACGGTTGAAATTGCGCCCGGCCCCGCCAGCATCGGCATACCGAGCGGAATAATGCTCGCGTCCGCTTTCGACGCGCCTTCCTCGGTTTCTTCCGGCGTGGCTTTGGTCGATGACCGCCGCGCTTGCAGCATGTCCAATCCAATTCCCAGCAGGATAATTCCGCCCGCGATTTTGAACGCCGGAAGCGTGATGCCGAACATCCTGAAAATCAAGCTTCCGGCCACCGCGAACGTGGCGAGAACGATCGCGCACGTCCACGCCGAACGCCGCGCCATGAAGCGGCGCTCCTGCGGCGGCGAATCGGCCGTGATCGCGAGAAACAGCGGAATCACAGTGAACGGATCGACGAGAAAGAAGATAGACGTCGCCGCGAGCAGCGAGAATTCCAAGACTTGCGTGACGGAAGTCGGCATGTGCGATATGAAGCTGCCAACTTAACACGATTGCGCGCCGAAGGCATCGAAGCTGTGTGTGGCGCGGCGATCGAACCAGACGGACCAGCCAAACGGATCGGACCTCACCGGCCAGCCAAAAAGAGCCGTGGCGACTCTTCGACAGCCCAGCCCCCGCGAACCGGCGACCGGCCCGAGAAACGACAGCCCCCGGCTCAGGAAATCTGCAGAATCTTGCAAACGTCGCTCGAGATTGCCGCTGCCGTGGGCTCGGTCAATCCACCGGCGAGAGTCGTCGGCACTCCGCGCGCCTCTGCGTCCACACGGTAGGAGATCGGGCCGAGCTTGCTGATAGCCCAATTCATCCCGGCGACCACGTTCTGCTGCCCGCTGTTGGGGTTCGGATTGGCAACGATAATCACATCACCGGCCGCTTGCAGCACATGGTTGCGAACGATCACGCGGTGAATGGCGTCTTTCGGAATCGTATTGCCGGCGGTTTCGATTCCCGTCTTCGACACCCGAAATCTGGCAGGCGCACGGAACTGCGTGGCTTGCTTCGAATGCATCAGCAGATACATTGCGCCATATACGAAACCGGCGGCAATCACTCCCCCAATGAAGCTCATCGACAACGCGATCAATACGAGCAGGCTACCGGGGATCGCCACCAGCAGCCACGGAGCAGGCACTGTCTCCGGTATTGTCGAGAATTCCGTTGCATCGCCACCTTGTCGAGATTCGTATCCAGGCATGTCGTTCCTCCATTCGCTGCTTCTCACTACACAATGCGTCAAAGTTGGAGAAAAACCGTCATGGCGTGGCGAAAAACTGTCACGGGCGGAGCGAAAAAGCGGAGCCGCCGAGGCGGCGCGCGGAGTTGTTGTAAAATCGCGGTTGAGGTGCCACATGAGCCTGGCAGAAGCGCCGGTTGCACAGGAGGGCTTTTACGTCACGCATTTCCTCGTGGTGAAGGATCAAGCGAGGTCGAGAGCGTTCTACGTCGATGTCCTGGGCGGGAAACTCGTAAAGCTCGAGAATCCCTGCTACATCAAATTGGCGAATTCATGGATCATTCTCAATTCCGGTGGCGGGCCCACGCCCGACAAACCCGAAGTGATTCTCGAAACGCCGCCCGATCCAAACAAGGTAAGCAGCTTTCTGAACCTACGAGTGGCCGACATCTGGGCTTGCTACAAGCAATGGAAAGCGAAGGGCGCGCAGTTCCTCACCGAGCCGCTCGATAACCACGGCTGGGAAACGAGATGCTACATGCGCGACCCGGACGGCTACATCATCGAGGTTGGGCAGTACACGCCGGCGTCCATCGAGCGATTCGCGAAGTTCAACGGGTGAGATTCGCGGCAACGAGAGCCGCCGCGATTATTCGAACGGCAGGCGCACCGCGACATTGCGCAAATCTGCAATCGTGGGATAGCCGTCGATCGCCATCAGCAAGTCGGCTTCGGCGAGGATCGAGCGGAGCACGTGAACTACGCCGTCCGTTCCGTCGAGAGCCATCCCGTACACGTACGGGCGCCCGATGCCGACGGCTGTTGCTCCCATGGCTAGCGCTTTGACGACGTCTGAACCGGAGCGAACGCCGGAATCGAATAGCACTGGCGTGTTGCCCGCCGCTTTCACCACATCGGGAAGCATGTCGATCGCTGCGATTCCGCCGTTTGCCTGGCGTCCACCGTGGTTGGAACAGTAGATTCCGTCTGCGCCGCCGTCGATTGCGCGACGAGCGTCGTCCGGATGGCAAATTCCTTTCAGCAGCAGCGGCAATTTCGTAAGCGAACGCAGCCAGGGAAGATCGTCCCACGTGAGTGGATTCGAGAATACTCGCGCCCACCGAAGGATGGCGGCTTGAGGATCCTCGGCGGGAGATTTTTGCAACAGCGCGCGAAATCGCGCGTCGGAGAAATAGTTGGCCAGGCAATGGCCGCGCAGCTGCGGAAAATTCGATTGATTCAGATCGCGAGGGCGCCAGCCGGTGATCCACGTGTCGAGCGTGACCACGATGCCCTTGAAGCCGGCCGCTTCGGCCCGGTGGACGAAGCTCTCGGCGAGTTCCCGATCGTTCGGCGTGTAGAACTGAAAAAAACCGGGCGTGCCGCCAAATTCCTTGGCGACGAGCTCGAGCGGATCGGAGCTCAGCGTGGATGCGACCATCGGTACGCCCATTCGCGCCGCTGCTCGCGCGGCGGCGAGATCCCCGTGGCCGTCTTGCGCGCAAAGCCCGAGCACTCCGATGGGACTCATGAAAATTGGCGACGGAAGCTCCATTCCAAAAAGCTTGATGGTGAGGTCGCGAGCGCCGCGGGCATTCATCATCCGCGGAACGATTCCCCAGTGCTCGAACGCGGTAACGTTGGCGCGCTGGGTGTGCTCGTCGCCGCAGCCACCCGCCACGTAGGAGACGAGCGACGGCGGCATCGCCGCGTGCGCGCGTTTCTCGAGCGTCGCGAAATCGACGGGCAGCTTCGGAAGCTTGCCGCTCAATCCGGCCAGGTAGATTTCGTCTTGGTATTCACCGTAGTTCTTCATGGTTGCGCTCGTTTGGTTTCAGCTTTCGTTATTCCGAGTTCGATCTGAAAGGCCCAGATTGCCGCAGTTTCGCCGTCACCACGAGTAATCCTGCCAGAATGTGCGGGTTTGAGGTAGCGGGGACAAGGCCTTCTTAGCTCCGACGGCTTCTATTCCCTCCGGAGTATAATCGCCGCGCATGACGCGAATCGAGCGAAGCGAGGTGCGCCTTGGAGAATCAAGTCGACTTCTCTGGAGAGATCGAAAAATTACGCCGAGAAATCTACTGGACGAGATGCCTCTCAGCGGTAGCAATTCTCTGTATCGGCGCCGTCAGTGTTGCGAACTGGATGCGACACCCTAAATCAATCGCTGCGAATGAATTTCTCGTCACGGATCGTTCAGGACAAATTGTGGCTCGACTGGGCCATGACAAATACAACGACACCTGCCTAACGTTGACTGCCAAGCAGCAGGTATCAATCGCCAGCCTTTGTGTTCAGGACGACGAAGGCTCTTCTCTCGACCTCCATAATATGAAAACCGAATCTCGGGTGCTCTTGACGCCGGGATTCAACACCATTGAACCTGCCTCCCAGTTCCAACCAGCACTCATCATAAGTGACGGCAAAAACGATCGTTTCACCGAGGTAACCCCTTTGCCGAGATGATGCAAGCGGGAAGCAGATGATTTCCGATGGCTATTCGGAAAGATCGATGGTTGCGACGCCGCTCGTCTCTTGCCTGATTTTCGCGCGGCTGCTAGACTGTCGTGGCAAGAGCCGATTGCAGCTCCTGCCATACTCCCTTGAGAAGGTAAGCCATGTCTGGACACTCGAAATGGGCCACGATTAAGCACAAGAAGGCGGCTACGGACGCCAAGCGTGGCAAAGCTTTCACCAAGATCATCCGCGAGCTGACGATTGCCGCTCGCACCGGCGGCGGCGACCCCATCACCAACCCGCGCCTGCGCACCGCGATCGGCCTGGCCAAGAACGAGAACATGCCCAACGACAATATCGAGCGCGCTATCCAGCGCGGCACCGGGCAGCTCGAAGGCGAGACGCTCGATGAAGTGATGTTCGAGGGCTACGGCCCGGGCGGAGTGGGCGTCCTGATACAGGTGGTGACGAGCAACCGCAACCGGATCGTCAGCGAAATTCGCCACATGATGTCCAAGAACGGCGGCAACATGGCAGAAAACGGAGCGGTCGGCTGGATGTTCCACCGCAAGGGCGACATCATCGTCCCGAAAGAACTCGCGGACGAAGACAAGATGATGGGCATCGTGCTCGATGCCGGCGCGGAAGATTTGCGCGACGACGATTCGGCATGGGAAGTGACGACTCCGCCCGAAGCAATGGAAAAAGTGCGCGAGGCGCTGGTGGCCAACGGAATCACGCCGGCGACGGCGGAAGTTGCGTTCATTCCCGAGAACTACGTGAAGCTCGCCGGCGCGCAGGCGCAGCAGATGCTGCGACTGATGGAGACGCTCGAAGATCACGATGACGTGCAGCACGTTTACGCGAACTTCGACATCGACGACGCGGAGATTCAAGCGGCCGTCGCAAGTTAACTTCTCGCTCCTTTTCGAATTTCAGCACCTCTCGCCGGCATTCGCTTTCCCGCGCAACACGCGCGCGAAAAAACACTATCCCTCATGGTGGGCCCGCACTAAACTAGTGCCGCCCAATGAATCCTCGTCCGGCAATTCACGCCAATCGCCAGAACCGAGTTCCCGCAAACGTGTACCGTTTGCGCGTCCTTGGCGTTGATCCGGCCGTGGCCGGCGCCACTGGTTACGGCGTCGTTGAATTCGAAGGCTCGGCCGCGCATTTGCTTCGTTTCGGCGCGCTCAAGCTGCCTGCGCGCGCCACGTTTGCGTCGCGCTTGCGCGAAATCCACCAGTTGATTGCGAAGCTTGTCGAAGAATTCTCTCCCGACGCGGTCGCAGTCGAATCCGTCTTCACGGCGCTGAATATTCGAACGGCGCTCAAGCTGGCCGAGGTGCGCGGCGTGGTGCTTCTGGCAGCGGCTCAGGCGCAAATCCCGTCGCACAGTTATTCGCCGCGCGAGGTGAAGTCTAGCGTGGCCGGTTACGGCGCCGCGTCAAAACAGCAGATGCAGCAGATGGTAAGCTCCGCGCTGGGCCTCGAGAGCTATCCCGAGCCGGCCGATGCGGCCGACGCTCTCGCCGTCGCGCTCTGCCACGCGCACTTGTCGCAAGCGCGCGATCGAATGGCGCGCGCCATGGGAATTCAATCCGCAGCCATCACCGCGCGAAACGGGAAACGAGCCGCTCGCATCCAAATTCTTCAATGAACCCTTTGCCATCCCATCGGCCCGCATCCGGCCCAACATTCTTGCTTGCAGCCGGCGCTTTGCTCGTTCTCGCGCTTCTTGCATGTGTTTGCCCTTCTGCCCGCGCAGCCGCACCCAGCGACGCACCGACGATTACGTATCGCAAGATTTTCAAATCCAGCTATCCGGAATACGTTGAGATCAAAATCAACCAGAGCGGCACGGGAACTTACGACATTCGCCAGCTGGATGATGAATCCGACCCGGTGAAGTTCGAAATCAATGCGTCGCTCGGCCAGCGAATTTTTGACCTCGCCGGAAAGCTCCACAATTTCCAGGGTGTGAAACTGGACTTGCACCGGCGCATCGCGAACCTGGGCGAGAAGACCTTCCTGTACACGAGCGGCAGCGAAAACCACGAGGTGAAGTTCAATTACACCCTCGATGAATCCGCCACGCAACTGCTCAACATCTTCGAAGGCCTCGCGCGCCAGGAATCGGACCTTTCGAATCTTCTGCGAACGATGCGGTACGACCGCCTGGGCGTGAACG
This sequence comes from Candidatus Acidiferrales bacterium, assembly GCA_050746925.1. Taxonomy (GTDB): domain Bacteria; phylum Acidobacteriota; class Terriglobia; order Acidiferrales; family UBA7541; genus Palsa-295. Next base: position 5,625 of record JBOGNA010000150.1, on the reverse strand, counting down.
ACGCGGTGCTGCAGATCGAAACCGACTACAACAACAAACAATTCCCGGAACCCGAGCGCCTGCTGGGAGCTCTGGACCAGGTTTCCGCCGACGACAAATTTATCGATATCGCTCGTCAGCGCGCTCGCACACTCGCCAGCCGTATCCGGGCATCGCACTAGCACTACGCTGGCACAGGCGCCCCGCTACCCAGTTCGGCAGGGGTACCTTTAACCCAATATTTACATTTTCGCAGCAAATCGCATCCATCACTTTGCCCTTACCCGGCATCTGAGGTAGACATATAAAAACCATGCGCACCCCACACACACTTATCAGCAAGATTACGTTGCTCTTTGCTTTTATTTCGTTCGCCGCGATTTCCGCGTCGGCGCAGAACAACCAACCCCGCTCGCTCGTCACACGCCCGGTGAACGATAACGAGATGGTAACGCTCCGCGGCAACATCTATCCGCTGGCCGTTGCCGACTTCGACCGCGGCGCCGCCCCGGACAGCCTGCCGGCGGAGAACATGCAGCTGGTCCTGAAGCGCTCGCCCGAGCAGGACGCCGCGATTGAAACTCTCCTGCGCGAACAGCAGGACACGAGTTCGCCGAACTATCACAAGTGGCTGACGCCCGAGGAATTCGGCGCCCGCTTCGGCGCCTCGGACTCCGACCTCAAGGCCATCACCTCGTGGCTGGTGTCTCACGGGTTCGCGATCATCAACATTCCCGCCGGCCGCGACATCATCCAGTTTTCCGGCACCGCCGGGCAAATTCGCAGCGCCTTCCACACCTCGATTCACAGTTTCGAAGTGAAGGGCGAGCAGCACTGGGCCAACGCGAGCGACCCGCAAATTCCCGCCGCGCTCGCGGACGCCGTTGTTGGCGTCAACACGATGCACAACTTCCGCAAGCGGCCGCTCTCCCGCGTGGTCGGCGCTTTTCAGCGATCCAACGCCACCGGCAAAGTGACGCCCCTGAAATCCCACTTTACTTTCGCCGGCAATTGCGGCACGTGCTTCGCCGTCGCTCCCTTCGATTTCGCCACCATTTACAACGTCCTCCCGCTCTGGAACGTCGGCATCGACGGCACCGGCGTCACCATCGGCGTCGTCGGCGACAGCAACGTCAATCTCGCCGACATCACGAATTTCCGCAGTATCTTCGGGCTACCCGCCAAGGCTCCCACCATCACCGTTCCTCCCGGCTCCACCGATCCCGGCATCCAGAAGAACGGCGATGAAATCGAAGCCGATCTCGATATCGAATGGTCCGGAGCCGTCGCCAAGAACGCCAACATCAATTTCGTCGTCGCCGCGAACACCAATATGGCCAACGGAGTCGATCTGGCCGCCGCCTATCTCGTCAACCTGGCCACACCGCCCGCGATTCTCAGCGAAAGCTTTGGCCTCTGCGAGCTCGGCCTCGGCACCGCCGGCAACGCGTTTTTCAACACTATGTGGTCCCAGGCCGCGCTCGAAGGTATCACTGTCGTTGTCTCCACCGGCGATAGCGGCGCGGCTGCCTGCGATTTTCCCAACAACAACCCGAACAAAGCCCTCGCCGCATCCGGCGGCTTGGCCGTTAGCGGCATCGCTTCCACTCCGTTCAATATCGCCGTCGGCGGCACCGATTTCGACCAGGCCATAAACCCCTCGCAATTCTGGAACTCGACCAACAACTCAACCACCCAGGCCTCGGCGAAAGGCTACATCCCGGAAACCACCTGGAACGATTCCTGCACGAACCTCGACTACGTGATCTTCGGCTTCAGCCCGATTCCGGAAATCAATTGCAACGACGTCGCCGATCTCGCCTCGTTCATCGATCCGATCGGCGCGGGCGGCGGCATCAGCGATTGCACCACTCTCTCCGGCTCACCGCCCACTTGCTCCGGTGGCTACGCCAAACCGGCATTTCAAGTCGGTCCCGGCGTTCCCAACGACGGTAAGCGGGATGTCCCCGACGTCTCTCTTTTCGCCGGAGACGGTTTCCTGAATAGCTTCTACGCCATCTGCGAGCAAGACATCAATTCGAACCCCGGCACCGCCTGCAGCGCAACCAACCCGACCGCCGACATCGTCGGCGTCGGCGGCACTTCCGTTTCCACCCAGGCGTTCGCCGGCATCATGGCGCTCGTCGTTCAGAAAACGGGTTCTCACCAGGGCATCGGCGCCGCCGCCAAAATGTACCAGCTCGCGGAAGCGCAAACGATCGCCGGATGCAATTCCGCCGCTCCCGGCCCGTCGTGCGTCTTCAACGACGTTACGAAAGGCACCATCTCTCAGCCCTGCGTGAAAAATAAGCCCGACTGCAATCTCTCTTTCTCTTCCGACGCGACCGGTATTCTCGCCGGTTGCGATGCCGGCCCGGGCTACGATCTCGCCACCGGCCTCGGCTCTTTCAATGCAGAGAATCTCGTCAATCATTTCAACGATGGTGCGGGAGCCGGCGCGGTTGATTTCTCGCTTTCGCTGGCGAACTGCACATCGACGGTCATGATCTCCTCACCCGGCGGCTCGGGAAACTTCACCGCCGTCATCACGGAGCTCAACGGCTTCAACGGCGCTTATGCGTTCGCCTGCACCGGCATGCTGACGGAAAGCACCTGCAGCGTCACCACCACCAATATCGACGCCACGCACGTTTCCGCCAAAGTCACCGTTTCGACCACGGCTCCCAGCTCGGTTCCTCCCACAAGCCGTCCGGGCCCCGGTGGCCCTGGATTATTGACCATTGCAGGAGCGCTCGCGCTTGCGTGCCTGCTCAGCGCCGGAATTCTCTTCTTCGGATTCCGCTCCAAACAACGCCGCCTGAGCACGGCTCTCGCCCTGGTTACGTTCGCGCTTGTGGTCACGATGGCGGCTTGTGGCGGCAGCGGTGGTGGAGGGGGCGGAGGAGGCGGTGGTGGCGGAAATGGCGGCACACCGTCCGGTCAGGCAACTCCGACTCTCACGGTGACGAGTGGCGGCACCGTCCACTCGCTAACCTTCAACGTGGTCGTCGACTAACGAATCGCAAGCGCTTGCCAGCAGGGGCGGGTCTAAGACCCGCGTCTGCTTCCGCCGAGGCGGACCCGCCTGCGTTTACGTTCGTCACGGAGTAACCACATCGGGACGCCCAGAACTTTTCAACGCCGCCGTCGTGGCTTCATCGGATTACGCTGACGGCGGATCCGGCTCGTTCTCCGCCGCGTGAGGTGTTGTCATTCTGAGGCCATCCGTTCAGGATGGCCGAAGAACCTCAGCATCTACTCTGAGGAATGGATATTGTACGAGCGCATGAGCACTCCGCCGCGCTATCGCCTGCGCAGCGCCACTATCGAATCACAATCCCGGCGTACCCAACCACATGCTCGCGCTCGCCGTTGATATCCCCTGACGTCGCATACCGAACGAGCTGCGCTTCCTTTGCGCCCAAGTCCCGCGCCGCCACCAGCATCGCCACCGTCGCCGCAAATCCGCACATCGAAATCTCTTCGCGCCGCACCGTGTCGTAAAGGCCGCGTGGATCGAGCGCCAGCACCTGCGCGATCGCGCGCTCATCCTTCACGCGCGTAATCGCATCGCTTTCGTAGTGATTCATGTCCGAGCTCGCCACCACCAGCACGGGATCCTTGTGCGCGGCCACCACTTTCGCCACCGCATGTCCCAACTCTTCCAGCACGCCGTAGCGGTCCGTCCCCAGCACGATCGGAACAAATCGAAACTCGCCCAAAAGCCGCTGAAGAAACGGGATCTGCACTTCGAGCGAATGCTCGCGTTCGTGCGCCACCGCATCCTCGCGCAATCGTGGGAACTCGCGCTTCACCTCCGCTGCCAGCGCCGAATCGATCCTGGCTTCGCCCAGCGGCGTCGACCAGCTTCCTTCGGAGAGAATCGCCAGCGCCTCTCCGCTCGGAAAATGCCGCGGCCCAATCAAGATCAGGCGCTTCGGAATATCAAGCGATGAATAAACGGCCCCCGCGACGTGCCCCGAGTACATGTAACCGGCGTGCGGCACCACGCACCCGATCGCCTGCTGCCGGGCCGCATCCGGCAAAAGATATCGATCGACGTCCTTGGCTAGTTCTTGCGGATGGGAAGAGTAAAAGTGGCCGGCAACAGCGGGAGGGCGAATCATCTTTCTTTCATGCCGGTGTTCCGAACAACGCCGAGCAAATCACAATCGAGCGCCTCGCAGGCGCGAATTAAATCGGTTTCGAAGGCACGCCGCGGATGTCGATCGCTTCCGTTTTCCCCGGCATATAGCGAATCTTGATTTTGTCGCCGTACTGGTAGCCGCCCGCTTCCAGCACCGCGTGCATTTTCTCGCGCGCCTTGTCGGAATATGTGAAGGTGTGAATGTTCATGCCATTGGCTTCCTCGCGCACCATCATCGAAAGCTGGTCCGCATGAAGCACTTCGGCCTTCAGCCACACCGGTTTCACGGCCTTCTGCTTCACGACGATGGGCGCCGATGTGTCCACCGTGGTGCCCTGCGCGAACGCAGGCGCAGCGACCATGACAATGCCCGCCGCCAGAACGGCGAGCGCTGAAAAAAACCTAAGCGTCTTCATCGAAGGATATTTTAAGCGACTTCAGAAATTTGATGTCCTGCGCCGTCATTTCGAGCTTGGATTGCACCGGCTCTTCTTCCAGCGACTGCTCGTCCACCTGAATGTGCAGCGACTCCAGAAATCGCCTGTCCTGCGACGTCATTTTCGGGTCCTGCGCCTGCCGGCGCGCCAGGCCGATCGTCGCATCGAGTTTCAGTACGATATCGAATCCTGCGGCACGAACGCTGGAGATGGCTTCGGCGATCCGCTCCGAATCGGACACGCTGTCGTTGATCGCGTGGCCCAAATCACGAAGCAATTGCTTCATGCGGTCATCAAGTTGCAAGGCCGTTACCTCCCGCCCCCAGCATTTCCTACACTAATTCTAGGCCGCGCACAATACCGAAACAAGCCCCGGATCAACCCCACGATTCAAGGAGGTAACCTGTCCTCCCGGGTAGCCACGACGAGCGCCTCCGCTCGTCGTGGGCCTTTCCCTGCGCTAGTCGCCTGTCACTTAGGCTTCATCCAGTCCACTCGCATCCCGCTTGTACTACAATCCTCTCATGCCCGCGAACCTCCTCCCGGCCCTCTGGAAATCCTCCGGCGTAACTTTCCGCGCTCTCTGGCGCGTCGCCCGTCAGGTCTTCCACGAAGCCGCCGGCGCACTCTTCATCCTCTTCGCGGCCTACGGCGCCCTCGCCGCCTGGCGCCAGTGGAAAACGCACCCGGTCCCGTGGCTGATCGCCTTTGCAATCGCATACGCGCTGATGATGGCTGCTTTCGCCTTCCTATCCTTCCGCCGCGCCCGTCGGGTAAGATGAGTAGGCAACTCGCGATGTTGCCGGCGCAGCAGCCTTTAACCATTTTCAATCTTCACTTTTCCAATTTCCGTCTTGCCAATGACTGACGCGACAAAAAAACGGCCCGACATCAAAGCCCGCCAGCTCGCCTCGCCGACAGGACTCCCGATGGAAGCCGTGATCGGGCCGGACGACCTGCGGGACTGGGATTCAGAACGCGACCTCGGCTATCCCGGCCAGTTCCCTTTCACCCGCGGCGTCTATCCCACGATGTATCGCGGCCGCCTCTGGACTACGCGCC
>JBOGNA010000149.1:0-36569 GCA_050746925.1 Candidatus Acidiferrales bacterium | reverse complement strand
GAGTTCGTAGTGGTTGAATTTATACTGCGCTACCAACTGCGGATGCTCGGGGCTGCCGCCCTTCATGCCGTTGCCGACATCGAGAATGATCAAGCCGTCGCGCCAGTAGGCGAGATACGCGAGGCCATCCTTGACGGTGAGGTCATGCAGGTAGCGCCCGGTTTCGGTGGGTCCGAGCGGCCCCACGACGGTTTGCGCCGTCGCGTTTTCCGTTTGCCAGCGCGCCACTTCTTTCGGGTGCTTGGGATCCTGGAAGTCGATGATGCGGAGCGAGCCCGTGGCGTCGTCGGTGATGTAAGCGTAGTGGGTGTTGATGAACGCGCTGTGTACGCCGCCGGTGACGGTTTCGGTGTATTCCGAAAGCGTTTTCAGATGCGCGGGATCGGAAGCGTCGAAGAAGACGATGCCATTCTTGCGATTCGATGCACCCTCGCGCGTGAACACGCCGACCTTTTCGTCAGGCGTGGTGCTGACGTCGTTCACCAGGCGCGCGTCCACTTTGATCGAATCGAGCGCCTTGGGATTCGCCGGATCGGAAATATCGTAAGCATAGACGCGATCGGCGATCGTAGAAACGTACAGGTGATTGCCGACCACCCATTCTTCCGACGTCTGCAAGACGGTGCCATCGGCGGGATTCTTTGAGGGGATGTGCGAGACGACTTCGATATCGCGCTCGACGTTGCGCGGCGCGACCGTGATCGAAGCAGCCGCTTCGTGCCGGCCGATGGACGCTTTCACGACATAGATTCCGGGACGCACGGCGACGAAGCCGCCGTCAGGATAAATGGAGGCGCCGGCACCGGAGACGCTCCAACTGGTGATTACGTCTTTCACTTCGGCGCCCTTGGCGCCTTTCGCAGCGGCGGTGAAATGAATCACGTCGCCGGTTTTCGCTTTCGTATCGGCTGGAGAAACGGCGAGCGATTGCACCGAGTCGGCCACGACGCGAATACTGACATCAGCGGAGGCCACACCGGCGGTGGCTTGAAGCTTTGCGGTGCCCGGAGCTACGGCTGTTACCATCCCCGAAGCATCCACCTTGGCGATTGCCGGCGTCGCGGATTTCCACTCGATCGGAACGTCGGTGCGGGGATCGCCATTCGCTGAGCGCGCGACGGCGGAGAGTACTGTCGAGCCACCCATTGCCAGCGCACTCGAAACGGGAGCGATATCGATTTTAGCGACGGGAGGCGTGACGACCGTGACATGCGCGAACCAGGCCTTCTCGGCGATAACCACGCCGACTGTTACCTGGCCGGGCTGGTGAAATACGACGACACCTTTGTCATCCGCACCAGCTAAATCAAAAGGAGCTGCAAACCATGTCTCGGGTTTCAGATCGAGGACTTTGCCGGCAGCGTCTTTTGCCACCGCCTTAAATTTAACCTTGTCGCCCATGTGGACTTCGGTGCCATTGGGCGTGACTTCGACCGTTGCCGGCTTCGGGCCTTCCGCGGGCTTCGTTTCCTGCGCGCGAGCCATCGGCGCAAAGGCAATCGCGGCGAGCGCGATCAGAGCTGCCGCACACTTCTTCGCAAAAATCATGCAATGCTCCCTTCGGATGGAAATGCCAGGGGGAGAAAGTGACTGGAAGGCGAAGGTTTGTCAAGCAAAACGGGCCGTCTAGCGGGCTCCGCGCGATGCTGTTGCTATCTCGTTTACGATGGCGATCGCGGCACTACGCGGATTGGACGCCGCTGTAATCGGGCGGCCGACGACAAGATAATCGGCGCCGGCGCGGATCGCTTCGGCCGGCGTTGCGACTCTGGATTGGTCGTTGACCGATGAGGCGGCGGGGCGCACGCCTGGGACGACGATCAGGAAATTAGGGCCGCAGGCGCGCCGGATGGCGCGTATTTCATGGGCGGAAGCCACTACACCGTCCATGCCCGCCTGCTTGGCCAAGCGCGCAAGCGCCAAAGCTCGGCTCGAGGGCGAACCGGACATTCCAATTCTGCGCAGTCCGTCCGCGTCGAGGCTCGTGAGGATTGTGACAGCGAGCAGCGCGGGGCGGCTCTTGCTGGTGCCAGCGGCGTCGCGTGCAGCGCGCATCATTGCAGCGCCGCCCGAAGCGTGCAGAGTGAGCAGCCGGACCCGCGGCAGCTTCGCCGCTGCGGCAACGGCGCCGGCAACGGTGTTGGGGATGTCGTGGAATTTCAGGTCGAGGAAGATATCAAAACCAAGGCCCGCGAGCTTTTGAACAGCGCGCGGGCCTTCGGTGGTGAAGAGCTGGCTGCCAACTTTAAACATCCCTGCGGCGCCTCGGAGCCGACGCGCAATAGTGATCGCCGGCCCCAAGCGGTCAAAATCCAGGGCGACGATCAGTCGGCGCGTTCCACGGTTCGTGGGCGTGAGGGCACCTCGAGCAGTTCAAGCCGGACCTTCGCGATACCGTGCTGGTCAAATCCAAGCCGCCGGGCAACTTCATAGGAGACGTCCAGCTCGCGGCCTTCGATATAGGGACCGCGGTCATTGATCCGGACGATCTGGCTGCGGTGGTTGCGGGTGTTCACGACCCGCACGATTGACCCGAGCGGTAGGGTCGGGTGAGCCGCAGTAGCGGCATACATATCATACGTTTCGCCGTTGGCGGTCGGTTGACCGTCAAAATCGTCGCCGTACCAACTGGACGTGCATTCCCAGACGGCCAAGGGCTTCTGACCATTTGAAGTCGATTTCAGGGGCAGGGGTGAGGTGCGCAGAACAGATGCGTTTGAGGGAGGGTTGCTCGGTTTCCCGACGGAGGTAGGATTCACCGGCGGAACCAAAACGAGCAGACCCATTCCTAAGAACACCGACTGTGCAACAGATGCAAGAAACTTGGCTCTCATGTTCACCTTAACTTTATTTGAATCAGCAGATTATACCTTTTCGAGGGTTATTCCGGCAACCACTTTATGCCTTTAGAGCGCCTCGTAAAGTGCTGATTTCAAATACCCTTTCGTCTCGGCACCACATTTCGAGTCCACCCACTAACTTCTCTGAGGCCCGTGGGTCCACGAAATGGGCCGTTCCAACCTCAACCGCCGTGGCACCGACTAGCATATATTCGGCTATATCGGCTGGGCTCTCTATACCGCCAAGCCCTACAATCGGGATCTGAACTACCCGATGTACCTCGTGCACCAGCCTTACGGTTATAGGTTTTATGGCCGCGCCCGACAACCCTCCCGTCGTACTACCGAGGCGTGACCTTCGATTGTGGCTATCTATACACAATGCAGGGTAAGTGTTGGCGATGACGAGAGCATCGGCTCCCTCGGATTCGGCCTCCTTCGACGTAAAGCCAATCATACCAATGCTTGGTGAGAGCTTGACCCAGAGAGGACGCTTGGAGGCCTTCCTGGCGGCTCCGACGACGGCTGCCGTCAGCTTGAGGTCAGTACTATATTCGATGCCCCCGGATTCGACGTTGGGGCAGGAGATGTTGAGTTCGTACGCGGCTACGCCTTCGGCATCCTCAAGTATCTTAATGACTTCGACGTATTCGGAGATAGTTTTTCCGAAGACGTTGGCGATGACCGCCGTCGAAAAACTGCGAAGTGTGGGGAGTTTTTGTAACACAAACTCGCGAACCCCGATATTCTGGAGTCCGATCGCATTCACCATGCCGCCCGGAGTTTCGCAAATCCGGGGCGCGGGGTTTCCGACGAGTGGTTCGAGCGACAGGCCTTTGACGACGATGCCACCTAGACGGTTCAGATCGACGAGAGGTGCAAACTCGACGCCGTAGCCGAACGTCCCGCTCGCGGCGATGATTGGGTTTTTGAGATGAACGGTACCGACGCTGACGCGGAGGTCAACTTGCGTGGGCCGAGGGGCGCTGACAACCTCGGGCGAACTCACGAGAAGAAGTTTAGCATGCGGGTCAAGAAATTGCGGCGTCGGGGATTTCGCGCGGCTGCGAATGCGTGCGGTGTGTTAGGATGTCGCGCGATGCGCGTCGTAGAAAAGCGGCAATTGCTCTCCGCAGAAGAGATTGGCCGGACGCTTCAGCGGCTGGCCCACGAAATCGTCGAAAAGAGCGGCGGAACGAAAGACCTGGCGCTCATCGGCGTACGGCGGCGCGGTGTGCCGCTCTCCCAGCGGATTGCGGCAATCATTAGGACGGCGGCGGGCGTCAGCGTCCCCGTGGGCACGCTGGACATCACGCTCTACCGCGACGATCTTTCCACCGTGGCGCAGCAGCCTGTGGTGCACTCGAATGAAATCGACTTCCCGGTGGACGACCGAGATATCGTGCTGGTGGACGACGTGCTGTACACGGGCCGGACAGTGCGCGCCGCGATGAACGGCTTGTTCGACCTTGGACGCCCGCGGCGGATCCGGCTGTGCGTCCTGGTGGACCGCGGGCATCGCGAGCTGCCGGTGGAAGCTTCGTTTGTGGGACGGCTGGTGGAGACGAGCGATACGGAAATTGTAGAGGTTCGCCTTCGGGAAATTGACGGCGAGGAACGCGTGATGCTGGTGGACCGCGTTACCTGAGTTTCAGGCAATCGAGCCGGAGGCATTCAGCTAAAGGGAAACAGTGCTGCAGCGATTGGAACACCTGCTCGGAATTGAACCTCTCACCCGCGAGCAGATCACATTTATTCTCGATCAAGCGGCACCCTTTCAGGAATTCCAGCGGCACCCGTTGAAAAAATTGGCGACGCTACGCGGCAAGACAGTCGCCCTCGCATTCTTCGAAGCTTCCACGCGGACTCGGATCAGCTTCGCGACGGCTGCCTCGCGCCTGGGCGCCGACCAAATGAACCTGCAAGCCGAATCCTCCAGCTTGAAAAAGGGCGAATCGCTGATCGATACGGTGCGCACGCTGGAGGCGATGCGCCCGGACGGAATCGTGATGCGCCATGCGGCATCGGGCGCGGCGGACTTCGTGGCGAAGCGCCTGGAGATTCCGGTGTTGAACGCGGGCGACGGGACGCACGAGCATCCAACGCAGGCGCTACTCGACGCGCTGACGATCCGGGATCGCGCCGGCAAGCTCGATGGGCTGCACGTTACGATTCTTGGCGACATTCTGCACAGCCGCGTCGCGCGGTCGAATATCCATCTGCTCAGCAAATTCCGCGCGCAGATTACGTTGTGCGGGCCGGCGATGTGGGTGCCGCGCGAATTCGAGAGCGTCGCGCCCAATGTACGGCGCGTGCCACGGATTGAAGAGGCGCTCGAAGGCGCCGATGCGATCATCGTCCTGCGCGTGCAAACGGAGCGCATTCACGAGCCGGCGCTGGCAGCGGAAGAGTACATTCTCGGATATCAGCTCACGCCCGAACGTCTTCGCCTGGCGAAACCGGGCGCGCTGGTATTGCACCCCGGACCGATGATCCGCGGGCTCGAAATCGATCCCGGTGTGGCGGACGGGGCGCAGTCGTGCGTGCTCGAACAGGTGACGAACGGGCTCGCCGTGCGCATGGCGCTGCTTTATCATCTGGTCGGCGGCGCGCCTGCGGATGCACCACATCCCGCCGATGCAAGCTCGGCTGCAAATTCCGCGAAGGGAAGCTCGAATGCTGCTGATTAGGAATGGCCGCGTAATCGATCCAGCCAGCCGCACAGATGCGGCGATGGACGTGCTGCTGGACGGCGAACGAATTTCGAAAATCGGCACTAATCTTGGCGTCGACCCGGCTGTGGACGGCGCGGAAGTATTTGACGCGAAGGGTCTGATCGTTGCGCCCGGCTTTATCGACCTCCACTGTCACCTGCGCGAACCGGGGCAGGAAATTTCCGAAACGATCGAGACAGGCACGCGGGCGGCGGCGCGCGGCGGTTTCACGGCCGTTTGTACGATGCCAAACACGCAACCTGTAAACGACAGCGCTTCAGTGACTCGTGGAATCGTCGAGCGCGCGGCCACGGGTGCGAGCGTGCGCGTGTGGCCGATCGGCGCGGCTTCCGTTGGCAGCAAGGGTGAAGCGCTCGCGGAAATCGCGGCGATGAAAGTTGCCGGGATCGTCGCGGTGAGCGACGACGGCAAGCCGATCGCAACGGCACGGCTGATGCGCCAGGTGATGGACTACTGCCGCTCGCTCGATCTTCCCGTGATCGATCACTGCGAAGACGCATCGCTTTTCATGGGCGGGGTGATGCGGGAAGGGCCGCATTCGATCAAACTAGGACTGAAAGGAATTCCGGCGCAGTCGGAATCGATTTGCGTGGGGCGCGACGTGGAAGTTGCCTCGCTGACCGGCGCGCGCCTGCACATCGCGCACATGTCAACGCTTGGGTCGCTTGAATACGTTCGCTATGCGAAACAATTGGGGCTGCGGGTCACATGTGAAGTCACGCCGCATCACTTCACGCTGACCGATGAAGACGTCCGGTACGATACGCATTACAAGATGAATCCGCCGCTTGCCTCGCGCGCCGATCGCGATGCGCTGATTGAGGGCATCGCCGATGGCAGCGTCGATGCGATTGCGACCGACCACGCGCCGCATCATCCTGCGAGCAAAGACGTGGAATTCGACCGCGCGCCATTCGGCATCACCGGATTTGAAACGGCTCTCGCGTTGGGCCTGAGCGAGCTAGTGCATCGAGGAAAGATTTCGGTGACGCGGCTCATCGAGCTGTTTACGACCGGGCCCGCGCGCGTACTGGGAATGGAACGAAAGATCGCAACCGGCGAGCCGGCGGACTTGACCATTTTCTCGGCCGATCATGAGTGGACATTTCGCGCCGCGGAATCCCCGAGTAAATCGCGCAACACTCCGTTTGATGGCCGCCGATTTCGCGGCGCCCCGATCGCCACGATCGTCGCCGGCCGCGTGGTGTACCGTCGCGAAGCCGCCGCCTCGGCGAAATAGTTCGCCCACGACCATCTTCCAATCAATTTCGTTTTTCGAGTTACCACGATTAAGAGTTATCTCAGAAATGTCTGGTGTGCCCGGCGCGGAGAGCCTCAGGGGTTAAAACCCCTGAATTGCGGAGACTTTTTCGGCACGGCTGAAGCCGTGCCCTGACGCAAACCGTTTGTAAAATGGCTTCAGTGTGCGGTGGGCTCTGAGGCGGGATGCATGCCGTGTTGCGGAACTTCGTGGACGCCGCGCGCGGGCACTTCCTGATAAAAGCGATAGAACTGATTCAGCGGCCCCGCGCCTTTTCCAATCGTGTAGGATTTCTCGATCGCCTTGGTGACGTAAGCCTTCGCCAGAATCACGGCTTCGCGAAGCTGCTGGCCGGACGCAAGCTGCGCCGCAATCGCGGACGAAAACGTGCAGCCCGATCCATGCGTGTTGGGGCTTTTCACGTGATCGCCGCCAAACGTCTCGACCTCACCGCCCTCGCACAGCACGTCGATCGGTTTTTCCAGGTGCCCGCCGGTGACGACCACGGCTCGCGCGCCCATTTCGATCAGTTTCTGCCCGGCGGCTTTCATGCCGTTCAAATCCTTCGCTTCGATGCCGGTGAGAAACTCCGCCTCGGGAATGTTCGGCGTGATCACGCTCACGCGCTTCAGTAATTCGTCGCGCACGAATTTCAATCCTGCCGTATCGAGCAGCTCTTCATTTCCGGCGGTCGGCCGAAAAACGGGATCCAGGACCACGCGGGCGAATTTATGCTTGTCGAGGAATTCGGTGACGACGACTGCGTTGCCGCGATTCGCGAGCATGCCGATCTTGACGGCGGCGATGGTAACGTCATCGACCAGCTCGTCGAGTTGCGCGCGCAATTGTGCGGCGGGCGTGGCGTGAACGGACTTCACTCCCTGCGTGGACTGCACCGTGAGCGCCGTAATCGCAGCGATGCCATAGCAATTGTGCGCCGCGAATGTTTTCAAATCCGCAGCGACACCCGCACCGCACGAGGGGTCGAATCCAGCGATGGTGAGAAGAATAGGGGGAGCGTGATTTATATGATTGTTCAACTTCGAGTGCCCTCCGCGCGAGGCACAAATGCCGGCGCCGCCCATTTTTCCGGGCACGCCGGCAAAGAAAAATGTACGCGTGTTGCGGCACCGTGCGCAAGGAGAAATTTCCGGCGCGAGTTGAGTAAGCGTCTGGAAACCCTTCGAGCAGGCCAGTCGCTGAGCCGGATTGAAACTGTGATAGGGTTTGCTAGTTTCGAATGTGCGGCATGCGTCGCGTATAATGAATCAGGAATGACAAGCACGACGCGCGCAAATCTTCGGGCGAACTCAGCGGAAGCAAGAATGGAAACGAGCGCTGGCCGAATTCTTGCGGTCGATTATGGCCGCAAGAGGATCGGACTCGCGCTCTCCGATGAGCTGGGGTTGACGGCGCAGCCGCTTCTAACAATTGAACGCGCGAATCGCCGCGCCGATATGCGGCAACTGCGCGAAATCTGCGAGCGGCATCGCGTAACGCGGATCCTGGTGGGCCATCCGGTGCATATCACGGGAGCCGCGAGCGAAATGGCGGCGGAAGCAACGCAGTTTGCCGTGCGAATTGCAAAAGAACTTGGCATCGAGACGGAACTGATCGACGAGCGTCTGACGAGCTGGGAGGCAAAGCAAACGATGGCGGAAACGAAATCACCCAAGCGCCGTAAAGGCGAAGCCATCGATGCAGTTGCCGCTGCGGTCCTGTTGCGCGATTATCTCGAGCATCAATCTGAAAAAATGCGCACGAAGCGCCTGGGCAAGGAATAGCGAAAGATGCGCAGGCTTGGCCTACTGGCGCTTCTGGTAATCGCCGCGATGGGAGCGGCTGCGGGTTGGCTCGATTCACAAATCAGCCGCCCCTATCGAGGCCATCACCCGGAAAAAGCGTTCGTCGAAATTCCACACGGCACTTCGCGGTGGGGCGTTTCCGGAATCCTGAAACAAAATGATGTGATCCGCAACCGGATCGCCTTCGAACTCTTCAGCCTGTGGCACATTCGCCACCCGCTCCAAGCAGGCGAATACCTGATTGACCAGCCTTTCAACTCCAAGCAGGTATTCTGGAGAATCGCGCAGGGGAAAATATTCCTGCACTATGTGACGATTCCGGAAGGCTGGTCAATGTACGACATCGGCGCCGAGCTCGACCGCCAGGGCGTCTGCTCTCTCGAAAGTTTTCTCGCAGCGTCGCGCGACCCCGCGCCGATCTCAGACATTGCTCCGCATGCGAAAACGCTGGAAGGCTTTCTGTTTCCCTCGACGTACGAATTCAAGCGCCGCACCACGTGCGTGCAAGTGGCCGAAACGATGACGGCCCATTTTCGTGCGATCTGGAAGGAGCTGAATCCTTCGGGTTCAGAGATCTTCCCCGGAGGGCTCAACGCCACGCAAGTCGTCACACTGGCCTCGCTCGTCGAGCGGGAGACTCCCCGGCCGGAAGAACGCCCGTTGGTCGCCGGAGTGTTCTACAATCGGCTGCGTCTTGGCAATCCGCTGCAGTGCGATCCCACGGTGCAGTACGCGCTGCAGCTTGCAGGGCGCCCGGAGCAGAACGTGCGGTCCGAAGATCTGCACATCGATTCACCGTACAACACGTATATCCATCGTGGCCTGCCGCCCGGTCCAATCGCAAATCCGGGCGAAGCTTCGCTGCGCGCGGCGCTCGGTCCCGCACAAACGGACTTTCTGTATTTTGTCGCGAACGATCAGGGCGGACACTTCTTCAGCAAGACGCTGGCCGAGCACAATCGCAACGTGGCGCGCTACCGCGCCCTGCTGAGAGGCGAGGCGCCACCGGCGGATCCGGATCGCAAGAAGCCCGCGCACCGAGGCGGGTCGTGACCACCAGCCATTCAGACGCCCACGGGGAATCGCGCAGCAAGAAGGCGCTGATCCTGGAAGCCGCGCGCGCACTCGCGACGCCGCGTTATACACCTGCCGAAATCGAGCAGATTCGCCGCAAGCTGATCGCACAACTCGGTGCGCCGGGAAAAACTTCGGCAGAATATATCGTCAGCGTTCTCGAAGAAGCCGGCTTGCGCGTCGCGATGTCCACCCGCTCGGACACCGAAGGCCTCTACGAAGAAGAGTTCAGCGATCTTCTTCATTTTTCCACTTTGGATGAAGCCGAAATGTGTCTGGTGCGGCTCGATGAGCTTCTGAGAAAATTCCTCGCGGAGGAGGAACGCACAGCCGCAGAACGCGTTCGGGAGGTGGCGCGACTCGGCCGCCGCCGCGCTGAAATGATTTCTCGGAACCATAAAGTGGATGCTGCCAAGCGCGCGGAAAAAGAAGAAATCGCGCAGTGGTTTGCAATCTGGCTTGCCACCCCCGACGCATTTTTCGACTGGCTCGAGATCCGCAAGCAATCGCCCGACTTCCAGACAAGATTTCCGCAAATTCCCGAAGAAGGAACTTAGCTTGCTCTACCTCCTCGACGTCGAGCCTCTCGACCTCGGCCCGAATGTACGCGCCGTCGGACTCGAACTGGTGGAAGCCGATGAAAACCGCGAGCCGGTGCGGGGCCCTGCGGCCGCAAAAATCTGGAGCCGCATCCTCACGGCCACCGCCGCCACCACCATCTGGGCGCTTGATTTCTTCAGCCATCTCGATCGCGTCAAGGACTATTGCCAGCGGCACCAGATTGGATTTCGCGACGCCAGCCATCGTTCGATCGTAATTCCCGCGCCGGAATTGAATGTGCTCGAACCGTTTATCGATCGCTTCCAAAACGAGATGTTTGGCGCCCGCGCCGGTGAGCTAGCCGCCCAAGGCGACCCCGACGTGGAAGGCGAACTTGCCCGCCGCGGAGTAGATGCCTACCACAGTGCGTTCGCGCGATATTTTTTCTGCGCGGTCTGCGATTTCGAGGCCGGTTCGCTGGTTTTGCTCAGCGAAAAGCTTTGGGCCAGCGAGGTAATCCGCCGCGTTCGCCCGGTGCTCGAAGGTCTCGAGGTCGAAGTCCGCTTACCCTCCTAGTCAGCCGAAAACCCGGCGAAAAGGCCAGTTTTCTAGTGTGAAACCTTGGTACGTCTGTACCATTTCCTAAAACATTCGTTCTAGTACACTAAGTATGAGACTAGGAGATGGCCCCCCACGCAGGTGAAATAACGGTGTCCGAGTCCACAGTTCCCAATGCCCGGCCTTTCGTTCGCAGCCTCAATGTGCTGCTTAAGTACTCTCGCCTCTATGGTTTAGAGCATGCCCGCTCGGCCAATCAGTTTGCCGCCGCGTGGTCTGAACTTGAGGAGGCAGTTCTAGCCTCAGGCGAACGCGGGCTTCTGCTGGGTGCTTCCGGTTCGCAGCTACTTCTTGATGGCGTCCCACTCGAGTCCACTCCTGCCGAGCGCAGCTTCGCCGACTTGCTGACCGGCGCCGGCGTGGCGAGCATCTGCTTCACTCCGCGCGTGACGCGCGAGGATTTCATGTGCTTCGTCCGCTCTTTCATGGAATCGGGAATCAAGTCCGCGGCCCTCGCTGAGCGCCTGGAAGCAAACCTCGGAAGCCGGTCCGGAATTCGTCTGAACGAAATTCGCTTCGTTGCCGAAGACGCCGGTTTTTCCGAAGCGCGGGTTGCAGCCTCGCTCACGGCAAAGACTCTGGGCGCCGATGCTTCGATGGTTCAGGATTGGTTCAGCAGTCCGGAGAAAATGATTCAACTGATCGCCGCTGCCGAAGGATCGCATGGTGGCCCGGGCGGACTGGAATCAGGCGGGCCCGGCATCGGATTGGGACCGGGAACCGGAACGGGCGGTGGACCTGGAGGTGAAGGTCAAGGCGCGGGCCTGGGCGCAGGAAGTGGAAGCGGCGGCGGCACTTCGGCGGGAACTGCAACGGGAACCGGAGGCGCCGGAGGCTTCGCAGCCGGAACGGGAACAGGAGTCGCGGGCACCGGAATCGCAGCAACGGGCGGCGGCAGTGGCGGCGGAACCGGAGCAGCCATCGGCGCCGGAACAATTCCGGGCGGCGCAGGAACGGGAACGGGCGGCGTCCTCGGTGGCAGCTACGTTTCCGGCGCTGCGAGCGGCGGCTCAGCCGCGATTTCAAAACTCGAGGAAGCAGATCTTCAGAGTTTGCTGCGATTGCTCGTACAGTTCGGCGAAGCGCAGCATGCGAAGAGCCCGCAGAATAATCCTGCCGTATGGCAACAGCGAATGGCTTCTCTGCCGCAAAACGCACAAGTAACGCTGCGGCAAGCGCTCGCCGGCGTTGCAGCAACGAGTCCCTCGGCAAAAATGGATGAGGGGACGTTGCTGCGTCTCGCGGAAGACCTCGCGATTAAATTTGCGCTCGACCGCTTCCAGCGCGGCGAAGTTCGCGTCAATGCCGTCCGCCAGATGCTCGACCGCATGGGCCATGAGCTCGAGACGCTGCGCAAACTGCTGAAAGCGCGCGAAGAAAAACTGGCAGCTACGGGAGTGAACGTCGAATCGCACGCCGACGTGCTCGACCGCCAGTTCTGGGCCGCCGTGCCGGAATCCGGCAAGCGCCAGGTCTTGATGTCCACCGAAGCCTGGTGCATTCCGCCGCGCAACGTGCAGCAATATGTGGAAGAACTTCTCGGCCGCGGCGAATCGGACGCCGCCGGAGACATCCTGCTCCAATACGCGACCTGCGTTCGCAACAAGGATGCCAGCGCCCGAAAGAAAGCCGCCATCGGCCTCGGCCAGCTCGCCGAGCTCTACAGCAAAGCCGCGAGCCAAAAATTGCAGGACGCGCTGGTCCAAATCGGCGAGCAGATGGCCGAAGAAAAAGACACCGAATTGCAAACACTTCTAAGCGCTGCCTTCGTGCGCCTCAGCCAGGAATCGGCGATACGCCGCTACTACCGCGCGATGCAGCAGGCGCTCGATTCGATTGCCGAGCTGGAGAATTCCCGTCCCAGCTGGGCGGAGAGTTTGCGGCCGCGGTTGGGCGTCGAGAACCGCGTCGCAGAGTTCATTGAGGAAGCGTTAACCGCCGAAAAAATGCCCGAGGGCCTTGTGGGCGTATTGATGCGCGTTCCGCACGCGTCGGCCGAGCAACTGGGCGTGCGATTGTCTCGTTCGGCCCGGCGCAGCGAACGCGAAGCCATCGTTGATCTTGCCAAGTCCGTTGGCGCTCCCTGCGCGCGCCATTTGAAAGATTCGCTGCGCAGTGATCCACCGCCGAAAGCCGCGGCGGCAGTCGGCCTCCTGAGCCGCCTGGATTTGTACGCTGTCGAAGAACTTCTGCCTCAGCGCCTGAAAGAGGGACACCGCAGTTTCCACGATGCCATCGTGCGCCAACTTTCCACTGCCGGCGCGCCCGAGCGCGGGCAACTGCTGGCGAATTGCATCGAAGTGATCGATCCGATGATTCTGCCGCTGGCTCTCGACGAAATCGGCATGTGCGGCGATCCGGCGACGGCTCCGAAACTATTGCGCCTCGCCGAAGGCGAGATCTTGCCGGAAGGATCGGAATATCTGCGGGTGAAAGCGATCGAAGCACTCGGCCGCATGCGCGCGCCTGCTGCTGCCGGTCATCTGCGCCACTTCGTCGAAGCGCGCAAAACATTCGGCTGGGCTTATCCCGAGGAAATACGCATGGCGGCCGCGCAAGCGCTTATGAAACTCGATCCGGCCTGGATGGAGGCGTTCCTGCCGCAGTCTGGTCTCGACGCCGAAGTGATGGCTCTTGCGCCGCTCGACGCCATACCGGAACGCGATTTCGTGCGCCACCGCCGCTATCGTCGCGTGCGGCTTCCGCGCAACGTTCCCGCTGTGATTACTTCCGCGCGCGGAAAATATTCTTCCGCGATCAGCGTGCTGAGCCTTGACGGCGGCTTGTTGAGCGGCGACTTGCAGCTGCCGGTTGGAACCGAAGCGACGCTCAAGATTCCCGCGGGACTTCGCTCCATCAGCATGCGCGCGGTGGTGCGCTTCGTTCGCTCGCACCAGGCAGGCTTTGAAATGGTGGGCATGAACCTCGAAGACCGCTCGAAGCTTCGCCGTCTGCTGGTCTCGCTCGGCGACAACCGCCCGGGCCGCTCGCACAATCCTGCTGATTCGGACTAACGCCTCTTATTTTTGAATCACTCCGCAGGCGATTCGCCCGCCGGAGTTTCCTGTCGGGTCGGTCTTGTAATCGTCTTCTTTTTCGTGGATCACGAGAGCGGTCCCGCCGTCGTGAAACAGCGAGTTTGGTCCGTCCCCGAGCGTCACCATCGTATCGAGAAGCGTGGCCTTCCCGGTGCCGTCCGCCTTCACGACCAAGTTCAGCAGGTCGCCCGCGTGTGGCCCTTCGGGATTGTCTTTTCCGTGCTTCTTTGCGTCCGGATTCAAATGTCCGCCCGCGGTTTTGAAATCGGGGCCTTCGCATTTTCCCACCGCGTGAATGTGGATGCCGTGCGTGCCGGCGGGCAGTTTCGAAACTTTCACATCGATTTTGACGCCTTTTTTCGCGGCGGTGATTTTGGCGGAGCCAATCGACTCGCCCTTTGCATTGACAATGTCCGCGTGCGCCGATTTCGGAGCGCCCTGCCCGAACGCAGCAGTGGCGCCCAACAGCGCGAAGACGCTGGAAAAAAGAATCGCAGAAAGACTCGCGGGTAACAGCACGAATTTGCGGAAAGACATGAGAATCGCCTCCAATCTGAAGTGAGCAGCTGGGGCCCCAGTGGTGGACTCCAGCATACCTCTTTCCCCCGCCCGTGCGACATCCCCCAATTTCCGCGCCGCGCCTCCGCGATCAGCTAATTCTGCCTCTCGTAGCGCCGGCATCTTGCCGGCTCTTTGCCTCTCGTACCGCCGGCATCCGTGCCGGCGCCTTTGCCGTTCGCTCCCTCATCTCGCCGCCGCACTCACTCCGAATTTCTCGCTCAGCCACGGCTCCAAAATCTTCGCCGCCACCGCTCCGCCGCGCACCGACCAGTGCCCGTCGCACAACGAATACGAAAGAAAATCGCCGCCCGACATCGCATCCATTTCCGGGAGCAAATCCTTCACCGGAACGCCCTCTTTCGCGCCCCACTCTTCGAGCGCCGGCCCCAAAAGATTCGTTCCCGTCTTGTGCAGGCGCTGGAAATCGATCGCGTGGGGAATCAGGAACACGCCCATCTTCGCGCCGTGCGCGTCGGCCGTGGCTTTGATGTCGTCGAGCGCCTTTTCCATCCGAGCCATATCGACGCTTTTGTAATCGTGGTAGCCCGAATAAGGGCTGAGCCTGCGCCAGTAAAGCCGCGAATCGACGAACAACCCCACGTGATAGGACGCGAGATACGCGCGCAAAATTGCCTCGACGTGATCCCAGGTGCTTTCGCCTTGATTGGGATTGAAATGGCCGTCGTAGAAAACGGAAAGATCGTCGGCGTAATACGGACGGTACTGCCCGTTCCAGCCGTGCGCTTTCCAGTAGGCGAAATCCATGTCGTGGAAATCATTGTCCGGCACCACGCCGACGAGAACGAGATTGTGATCGAACTTCGAAGCCATCGTCTTGTACTGCAGCGCGTATTGCAGCGGCCCGAAATTCCCGCCCGTGCCGAAATTCAGGAATTCGCGCCCGGTGTCGCGCTCGAGAATATCGGTGAGGCGCTTATCGGCGGGCTGGCCGATGCCCTCGATCATGGAATCGCCCAGAACGATCGCGCGAGGCGCGGATGACTGGAGGCTCCGTTCCTTGTCGCGCGCGCCGTAGCTGTTGGTGTCGTACGCGACGCTGTAGCAGCCGGACTTGTGAATGAAATGTCCATTAGGCCGGTGCCACACGCCAAACGCCGGATTGATGTCCGCCCAGAACCGGTTGTACTCCACGTGATAGCTGGGCTTGCTGCCCGGCCACGTGGTGACGTTGATGTAGATCAGGCAAACAACTTCCGCCATCACCGCGAAGATCACAAAATTGATCGCAAAGACGCGCAGCGCGGACAGGAAGCGCTTCAGTGGCGAGCGCTTCGGCGTGGGGACTTGCGGGGAGGCGGTCATCTGGCCTCGTAATAGCAACTTGATTCGCGTTCGGTGGCGTGCAGATGTTTACAGCGGCTCTCTTCCGGGTTCTTCATGTCTCGAATGTGACGCTAGCAGGAAGCAGAACACGATGCAAATCGCACTCGGCGTAAGGAATTGGGCGGCAAGGATTTCGCGCAGGAGTTGGGGGCGAGCGTCGCGTCTCAGCGCGCGGGGAACGGTGGGCGAGTGAGTTGAACGGCAGGCGCGGAGCTACAGAACGGCAGCCAGCGGTTGAGTCTGCTCGAACCGCGTATATGTCCGATGTCGGGATGAACAACTGATTTTGAGCCAATTTCTGGGTTTCGGGCCAGATCTCAATTGCGTTTGGTATATATACCAAACGCATTTGACATGGCAGATCGGCATTTCCCCAATTTCGTGCACATAATAAGGGAGTTAGAAGCATCGGCGTCAACAATAGAAGGATTCGCAGTGGTATATATACCGCTGCGAATACTTTCCCTTGATTATCCCGATCTGAACTGGTATGTATACTTTACTTTCGTGCGCCATGGTCAACAGACTCCGTAACGCAGCACCGCTCGTCAGTGAATTCTTCGAAGCTACAGATAGGAGCGTATATACCTCCGGAAATCTTCGGACGCTGCTCGGCCAACATCGGAACGATTGGAAAGTGCCGGCTAGCACTACAGGGAATCAATTCATCGATTTCTTGCTTCAAAAAACCAGGTTTAAACTTGTGACCATTCAGTCCCTGGACTACAAGAGTATAGACCGCTACGTGTGGGGCACTGCATCTCCGTATGCGTTAGCCCTATCGATTAAGAACGGAGCTTATCTCTCTCACGCGACTGCGGTCTTTTTGCAAGCGCTCACCGATCAAATTCCGAACATCATTTATGTCAACCATGAGCAGAGTGCCAAGCCGAAGCCAATACATAGTCTCTCTCAGGAGGCGCTTGATCGCGCGTTCAAGAATAAACAAAGGAGATCCAACTACATATTTCGCCATGACGAATGGCAATTTGTTGTCCTCGGAGGAAAACAATCCGGAAGGCTTGGGGTGGTTGCAATGTCTAGTCCGCTCGGTGAAACGCTCCAAGTCACCGGACTAGAACGAACTCTCATTGACGCGGCAGTCCGGCCCGACTATGCGGGTGGGGTGTACCAAGTTCTGGAGGCGTATAGGTCCGCGAAGAGCAAATTGTCAGTGAATGTGCTGATGGCAACATTGAAAAAGCTGGACTACGTCTATCCATATCATCAAGCGATAGGATTCTATTTGCAAAAAGCCGGTTACGAGCAGACGCGATGGGAGAGGCTTAAAAGGCTGCCACAACAGTTTGACTTCTACCTCGCGCACGACATCCGCGAGAAAACCTACAATACAGATTGGCGGCTATTTGTCCCAAAGGGACTTGAGTAATCTGGCTTGCTCGACCACGAAATCGAAATAATAATCGAAGGACTCAAGGGCTCCAGTCGTTGTGAGCTCCACCGATGGCCAGTCTTGCCGGTGAAACTCGCGGTGCAGTTCGATCCGAGCAAGCAACGCGAGCTCAACAGTCTTGGCTGAGAAGATATTACGCACCAACTCTAAGTTTTCTGGGCTGTTTAGACTTACGCCCACACCGGTGACTGTCGCAAAGATGTCGTAGAAGTCTCTCGCCCGCGGTGTGGGATGCCGCCGCATTGGGTATTCGGGCATCTGCTGGCAGATCGCTCGAAGCTTTTCAATCGCGATCATTGCAGGCGTATAGACGTATATCGAGTAGTCTTTGAGATCCGCTTCTACCTTGCCTTCGCAAAATTCGTATTTGCTGATCTGAATTCGAAACACGCGTTGGTCAGATGGTCCGACTACCAACGCCTCGCGCCGCGCTCGCTCTAGGTCGCGATCTGCAGGTGCATATTTCGCCGTATCGAAGAGCTTGAATTCAATTTGGTAGCCTCCCCACTTCTCATCTCCGGCTTTGTCTTCGAGCGGCTTCCTCTCAAACTTCTCGTCGAATAGTGTGAACCCGACCTCTGAAAATCGAGCGCGCAGTGCGCGAAATATGCGCTTTCGAGAATCTTCTACATCGGCGAAATCGTTCTGTAGTGAAAAATCGACATCAATGGAACTACGCGTTCCAAGCCGGTGCACAAGGTTGACGGCATTTCCGCCTTTTAGCGCGAGCTGCTCAAAAAGTACGTCGTCCGAGAACATAGCTATGATGACGAGACGGCGGATATCTGCGAGGTCCATGAATGGATTCTGACACTTTTGGTAGAGGGAAGGCCACTCTCTCGGTGGGTAAGCCAACTTCCGCTCGCCTCGGGGAAACGACTGGGATTTGTTGCCCTAGCGATGATAAGTGACGGAATGTGTGCGAGAGCACGCGGGTTGTGTCAGTTGCGGGAGGCAGATCGCCCGCCTGAAAGCGGCCGCTATGACCGCGACGGGCTGCAATCGTCAGATTTCGCGGGACTCCCCCCGGGCCCCTTCTTGATGTCGGCTAGTAGGGTGGCCGCGTAGATGCATACATTCATTTACTCGCGAAAGGCGGGCAAATTGGACTGTTTGCCTGGCGCGTGCGAACCGGGTCGACAAGACTCTTGTCCGGCGGCCACGCGACAGATACGACGATGCATACTTTTCCTCCGCAAAGCATCGTTTTCCACAGACCGTAAGTAGTTCTACGGATAGCCAGCCGCGCACATCCCTGCTACCATCGACTGTTTTTGTATGATGAAAAAAACGACACTATCGGCGAGCGGAACGGTTCAGCGCAAACGGAGCAGTCGTGTCGCTGATCCCAAAGCACTTACATCTACATTTCTAATCGCGAATCCGCGATTAGAATTTCGCCTAACTCACACAAAACAAAGCTCTCTAATTTTTTCTAATCGCGAACGGATTGCGATTTGTCGCGTCGTTTTCGTTCCAGGAGGGAGGAGCTTCAGCTCCTCCGTAAACGATCGCAACTGGCGATCCGTCCAGGATCGACATCCTGAGCGACCATCGGGAGTCGAAGGAACTCTTGTTGCGCATCCTCACTCGCGCAAACTCTCGCGTCACACCGTTCGGCCATGCACCAAAACCTCGCCTTCCCCGGGAGCGCCGATCTCCGCATCGGCGAAGTTGCCTTTTGCCCGCGCCTTTCGTACCGCTTGCCGCGCCGCTTGCTGGCGGGCCGGCGCTTTTGCCTCAGCCGCACTCGTCACTTGCCACTCGTCACCCGTCACCGGTTCTCCCTGGCCGCCACGGCGGCTAATCTACGGTGCCGCGATTAGAAATCCCCGTAAACCTTAGAAAACATGACTCCGACACCATTTCTAATCTACGGTAAACGGGGTCTTTTCGATTCCAGCGTCTCGCTCCCCGCCCACCACAACAGATTGTGGCCCGCGACGGATGTGAGCATCCTTGCCGTTGGCCGCGCCTCTGCGGCCCGCCGTTCACGAATCACGAGTCACGAATCACGGATCACGGCCTTCCCGTGGCCCGATCGCAACGACCGTGTTCCCCGCGCCGCGCGGCCGCACCCCGGCGGCCTCCGGCGCGAGCCGTCAGCGCCGCTGCAACCGACAGATACAGCAAGACTTCGCCAATCGATGCCCTCTTGGCGACTTGTGGCAACTGGCCTGCAATCAACACCACGCAGGCCCATTCGCCCGGTCAAATTGGCATGTTTACCTAAACGGCGCGGCGGGCTTTGGTCCGGCGATTTTTGCTCGCTCCGCTGCGGCGGGGCGTGGCATTCTAAAAGACTAAGCGGAAGGGAGCCCGAAGAGAGATTCTTCGCTTCGCTCAGAATGACAAGCGTTTGGGATGAACGGCGGGAGCGAGGGGCGACGGCAAGGGCGATGACGAAATCAATTCATGTCGGCGGACGGCCGGTCTGGGCGGAAATTTCGCTCCAGGCGATCCTCCACAATTTGCGCGTGATCCGGAAGCACGTCAACGGCAAAGGCGCCGGCAGGGATGCCGGCCCGCCAGCAGGCGGCGCGGCAAGCGGTACGAAGAACGATCGGATGATTCTTGCTGTGGTCAAGTCGAATGCGTACGGGCTTGGTGCGGTGCCGGTGGCAAAGGCGCTGCAGAAAGCCGGGACGGAGTGGTTTGGCGTCACGTGCGCGAACGAAGGCATCGAGCTGCGCGAATCCGGAATTCGCAAACGGATACTCGTGCTCACCGGCTTTTGGCCCGGCGAAGAAAAGCGCCTGCTTGAAAATCATCTCACTCCCACGGTGACGCGCGTCGATGATTTGCGGCATCTGGAGCGCGCCGCGAAGAATTTCCTGGGCAGCGCGGCGGGAGCGAAATCTTCGCGCGCGAAGTCCGGCCGCGTGCGTTTTCATCTGAAAATTAATACAGGCATGAACCGGCTGGGAATTTCGCCCTCGGAGGTTCCGGCGTTTGCGCAAGCGCTTGCCGCGTGCCGGCACATCGAGCTGGAAGGCACATTTACGCATTTTGCTTCGGCTGAGGATTTCATCGGCGGGCAGACCGTTTCGCAAGAAGAGCTTTTTCGCGCGTGCATCGAACGCCTGCGGTCGCTCGGCGTGTCGCCCGGCATCGTGCACATCGCCAATAGCGGCGCGATCTGCGCGCGCCCGGAAACCTGGGCGGACATGGTCCGTCCCGGCGCGATTCTCTATGGCTATCACCAGCGATTCGATCCGCCGGAAAAGCGGCGGGAAGTAATGGCCGAGATGCCACTCGAGCCGTGCCTCTCGTTGCGCGCGCGGATTATTTCGCTGCGCGACGTGCCGCCGGGCGAGGCGGTGGGCTACGCGGCGCGGTTCATCACCGAGCGGCCGTCGAAGATCGCAGTGATCAATGCCGGGTATGCCGACGGCGTGGTGCGCGCGAGAACGAATCGCGGTTGCGCGCTGGTGCGCGAGCGGCGCGTCCCGCTGGTGGGCACGATTTCGATGGACTTGACGACGCTCGACGTAACCGACGTTCCGGGCGTCTCGCTCGGCGATGTGGTGACGATTTACGGCAAGGACGGAAAATCCGCGATCGAAGTTTCCGACGTGGCGCCGGAAATCGGCACCGTGACGTCGGATCTGCTCTGCTCGCTCGGCCGGCGCGTCCCCAAGTACTACGTCTAACCTCCCGCCGCTCGTAGTCCCGTACCGAAAGCGCGCCGTATTACACCTAACGATGTTCCGCAGTTCCCACGTTGACTCGCGCACAAGTCCCGGTGCTATACTACGGCCTCATAATAGTTATTCGGGCCACTTCCTACCGGCGTTGATACCACTTTTCATAGAGCCGGGCTGCAAGAAAGCGTGAATCGGCGCTTCAGCTCTACGCCGGCCGATTTTTTCATACGTTTCGTTCATACGTGCCGTTCATACGTACAACAGGTGCCATGATGCAACGGACTTCTAACGTACCCAGCCGCCCGCCAGTTGCCGGTCCCAATTCAGAAACATCATCGCAGAGGCTAAACGCTGCCGGCTCGCGCGCTTCGCAGGATCAGGTCGGCACGTTCTGGGACATGCTGGCGATTCGGCTTGTCTTCACCACGATTTGTATTGCTGCGGGCTATCACTTCCGGCCTTTCAGCGTATCGAAAGAGGCAGGCTCGCTGACGGGATTTTTGTTTGCCATAGCGGTAATTCTATTCGAGGTCCGGTTGCGGCGCGCGAGTATGCGGCGGCTGATCGGCGCGGCGGCCGGTTCGATTCTGGGCATTCTGGGCGCTTATTTCACCACGCTGGTGTTGTCGCACACGACGATGCCGGAGAGCACGCGGTCGTTTTTCAGTCTGGCGATTTTCCTGGTGATGTCTTACATCGGGCTGATCCTGGGCGCGAACAAAGGCGACATGCTCAATCTGCAAGCGCTGGGCGGCCTGTTTGGCAGCGAACGCAGCCTGAAGCATTCGTTCAAGCTCCTTGATACGAGCGTGATCATCGACGGGCGCGTGGCCGATATTGCCGACGCGCAATTTCTCGACGGCACGATCATCATTCCTCAGTTTGTTTTGCGCGAATTGCAGCTGGTGGCGGATTCGGCCGACCCGCTGAAACGCCAGCGCGGCCGGCGGGGCCTGGAAGTGCTGCAGCGGATTCAAAAGATGGCGCACCTGGAAGTGCAAATCGCCGAGGATGATTTCCAGAATATCGCGGAAGTGGATCTGAAGCTGATCGAGCTGGCGAAACGCTACAACGCGAAGATCGTCACGAATGATTTCAACCTGAACAAAGTGGCCACCCTGCAGGGAATTGAAATCATGAACGTGAACCAGCTGGCCAACGCGCTCAAGCCGGTGGTGCTGCCGGGCGAGACGATGCGCGTTTTTATTTTGCGCGAAGGCAAGGAATACAATCAAGGCGTCGCGTATCTCGACGACGGCACGATGGTAGTTGTCGATGGCGCTCGCAAGATGATCAACAAGACGATCGACATCACCGTCACGTCCGTGCATCAAACGACTGCAGGCAAGATGATTTTTGGCCGCTACGATGAGCGCGGAGAGCAGGCACCGCGCGTGGCAATGGCGCAGGGGCAAGGTCCGGGTCCAGCGCACGCGGAATCGCAGCCGGGACCGCGCGCTGTCGAGAGCTCGGGCGGCGGCGAGCGTCCTCCACGGCCTCTGTACCCCGATTCGAACCGGTCGTAAAACTCTGTGCGGTGTGCCGCGCCCGCCCGCCGAACACACCATTTCGCCCATACTCCCCGCACCACGGTTTTCTCGCTTGCAAGGCTTTCCTTGCGTTAGACTGTTAGCCCTTCGATGAGCCGAATCGCCGCTATCGTACCTGCCGCAGGGCTGGGCACCCGCATGGGCGCCGAAACGCCGAAGCAGTTCCTCGAACTGGACGGCATGCCGCTGATTCTTTTCACACTGCGGCGGCTGGCTGCTTGCTCCGCGATTACCGATTTTTTTATTTCCACGCGCGCGGACGATATTGTTTCGCTGCAGGATAAGGTTGCGAAGTCGGGATTCGGGCGGCCGGCGCGTGTGGTGCACGGCGGAGACACTCGGCAGCAATCGGTGGCCAACGCGCTCGCGCAGGTGGACCCCACCACGGAGATCGTGCTGGTGCATGATGCGGTGCGGCCGTTCGTTACGGTGGAGCAGATCGATCGCGTAATCGCGGAAGCGCGCAAACGCGGCGCGGCGATTCTGGGGATTCCGGCAATCGATACCGTGAAAGAAGTGAAGCGCGCGAGCCTGCCGGAAGACGTGGCGCTGATTACCGCCACGATTCCGCGCGAGCGCATCGTGCTGGCGCAGACACCGCAGGCCTTCACCTATGCGCTGCTGCGCGACGCCTTCCGCGCGGCGCAGAAGGATGAGGTGACTGCGTCGGACGAATCGGCGCTGGTGGAGCGCTTTGGCCATGAGGTTTTTGTGGTGCTGGGCTCGGAGCGCAATCTGAAAATCACGCGGCCCGCGGACATGGATCTCGCACATTTTTACCTCGAGCAGGAGCGCTCTGGAAAATGACGCGTTCGGGAATTGGTTACGACCTGCACCGGCTGGCCGAAGGGCGGAAGCTGATGATCGGCGGCGTCGAAGTGCCGTTCGACAAAGGCTCGGTGGGGCACTCGGATGGCGACGTGCTCTGCCATGCGCTTTGCGATGCGCTGCTGGGCGCGGCGGGACTGGGCGACATTGGGACACATTTTCCGGATACGGACCCGAAGTGGAAGGGCGCGGCAAGTTTGCTGTTCCTCGAGCACACGCGAAAGCTTCTCGACGAGCGGCATCTGCGAATTAGCCATTTGGACGCGATCGTCATCTGCGAAAGGCCGAAACTCGGACCGCATTTCCCCGCGATGCGCGCGGCGATGGCGAAGGCGTTGGGGATTGCGGAGGGGCAGATTAATTTGAAGGCGAAGACGAATGAGGGGACAGGCGAAATCGGGCGCGGCGAGGCGATTGCCGCTCACACGATTGCGACGCTGGAAAGTTGAACCTCCTTGGTCTTTAGAACCCAGGTCAACACCTGCCGGTCTAAAGCCCGGCGCTACGAAATCGAAAGACCCAAACGCCCGCCTGCCCTTCATTTCGTTCAGGGCGAGCAGGCGGCCGCTACAAAATCAGATTCAAGAGAGCCGCCGGGATGCCGGCCGCTCTCAGCGCCAAACGTCCCAGCCCGGAGAAAACCATAACATCATGAACTGGCTCACGGGATTCCACGCGGTGGAGGAGGCGCTCGCAGCCGGCAGCGCGATCGACCGCATCGTGATCGCGCGCGGGAGGCACGGCGAGCGCATGGAAGCGATCGTGCGCCTCGCGAAATCGCGGAATGTGCCGGTGCGATTCGAGGACCGGCAGCAGATCGATCGGCTATCTGGAACGCGCGACCATCAGGGCATCGCCGCGCTGGCCGCCGCAAAGCCGGTCGCTGGGCTCGAAGATTTGCTGCGCACGAAAACAGCGCAGGGGCTGCTCGTGCTTCTCGATGGCGTCGAAGATCCGCACAATCTGGGCGCGATCGTCCGTACGTCGCTCGCGGCGGGCGCTAATGGCGTGGTGATTCCGGAGCGCCGCGCGGCAGGTCTCACGGACACAGTGGAACGGGCAGCGGCAGGAGCGCTCGCGCATCTTCCTGTGGCGCGCGTTAAGAATCTCGTACGCGCGATGGAGGAAATGAAGGAGGCCGGCTACTGGCTCGTCGGTCTCGATGAGCGCGCGGAGAAGAATTACACCGAGGTGGATTTGAAAGGCTCCGTCGGGATCGTGTTGGGCGGTGAAGGCGAAGGCCTGCACGAGCTGACGCGCAAGCGCTGCGATTTTCTGGTGTCGATTCCGACGACGGGACCCGTGCGCTCGCTCAATGTTTCCGTCGCTGCCGGAGTGATTCTCTTCGAGGTGATACGGCAGCGAAGGCAATCAGGAAAATAGGAGAGGCTGCGGCGCGGCTTAGCCTGGGCGCCGTTTGAGCGATCGAGGAAACGCTGCGTGGATTTGGGCGGCGCTAAGGCGCGTTTGGGTCGTTGTGGATCGAGAGGGCACGGCATGCCGTGCCCCTACTGCTAAGACCATTTTCTATTTTCGGTTTTCCAATTTCCGCGCGCTACTTGTCGTATTTCAGCAGCGAGAAGACGTCGATGCCTGGGAGTTTGGCGCGGCCATTGAGGAAACTCAGCTCTACCGCGAACGCGGCGCCCGCGATGTCGCCTCCCAATTGTCGAATGAGCTTGATCGCGGCGGCGGCAGTCCCGCCGGTCGCCAGCAAGTCGTCGCACAAGAGGACGTGCTGGCCGGGCTTCACGGCGTCGGCATGAATCTCGAGCGAATCGCTTCCGTATTCGAGCTGATAGGTGACCGATACCGTCTTCGACGGCAGCTTCTTCGGCTTCCGCACGGGAACAAACCCGGCGTTCAGCCGGTACGCGAGCGCCGGAGCAAAAATAAATCCGCGCGCTTCGATGCCCGCCACGATATCGACTGTGTGGCCGTTGTAGTGTTCGCAGAGCCTATCGACAAGGGAGTGAAAGCCGTGTGGATCCTGGAGCAGCGTGGTGAGATCGTAAAAGAGAATCCCCGGCTTGGGGTAATCGGGAATCTCGCGGATCATTTTCTTCAGGTCGTCCATGGTCTCCCCTAGCCTCCGCTGTCGCGCTCGACGGTGAACCGCGCCGAGAATCGCTCGTCGATCGCCGTATCTTCTTCGGCTACGTCCGAAACCGCAGCGCCGCTGGGGCCCCGTTCGAGTTCGGCGCGGAGCGACGCAAGCGCCACAGCCGGACCAATCGCATAGACTTCCACACGCCCGTCCCGCAGATTCTTCACGTATCCCGCGATACCCAGCCGCTGCGCCAGTTGCCGCGCGAAATAGCGGTAGCCGACGCCCTGAACCATTCCGCTGACGAAATAGCGCCTCGCTGTGCGGGACTCTTGCATGGCCGTTAGCCGCTCGAACTGCAAACGCGCGATTCTAGCAGAGCTGTGCCTCAACTTCGACCCTTTGGCCCTCCGCTGAATCGTGGCAGAATTGGCGCGGTGTCCGCGCGGGCCACTCCTGGACCCGAGATGAATTTTTGTCAGCTGAGCCGAATTCGACGGGGAGTTCTGCCGTTCGCACTGCTGTTTGCTTGCGCTGCCGCGATCGGTGGCACCGCAGCGCGAAGACCGCTCGTTGAATTTCCGCTTTCACAACAAAGTCCGGACTCGAAATCGGGCCACGGCATTGAAATCGTCGATCACGCCGGGTATCCCGAGCTGCGCGTGGACGGCGTTCCGTTTTTCATTCATTCAGCAGCATTCTTCTACTATCGAATTCCCGCGGATCAATGGCAGCGTCTCCTGCGAATCTACCGCACAGCCGGAATCAACACGATCGATCTCTACATTCCGTGGAACTGGCACGAGCCGAAAGAAGGCGAACTCGATTTCGACGGCCACACGAATCCACGCCGCAACCTGCGCGCACTGCTCGCGCTGATTGCGCGGAAAAATTTCAAGCTGATCGCGCGTCCCGGCCCCGAGATCCTCAACGAATGGCTCCATGGAGGCTATCCCAGCTGGCTGCTCGAGCGCCCTGAGTACAAGATGAACTCCACCGACCTGATCGAGGGCCGCTACCCGCCGCTCGACAATCTAAACGCGACCGACGCCGAAGCCGCCGCCGAAGGCTGGCTGGCGAACTCCACGCACATGGAAAAATCGCGGGAGTGGCTCACCGCGGTATCGAAAGAGCTCGCGCAATACAGCTCGCATCGGATCGCGCACATGCCGTCGGGCGAAGCTTCGGCGGCAACTCACGACGTGAGCGGACCGTTGCTGTTCGTACAGCTCGGGGATGATTTTGCGCTCGGCCGCTCGAACCGGGCCGGCCCGGATTTTTGGCGGTACGTCGAATCTCTCCGCAGCGCCGTGGAAGCCGGTGGAACCATGGTGCCCGTGTTCATCAACCCGACGGACATGCGCGTTTCCGCCGCCGGCGCCGATCGCGAGCGACCGATTGGTGTGATGGGGCAATGGTACATGCCCCGGCGAGCGGCGAACGAAAGCAGCGAAAGGCGCTTCACGCCGGGAGACGCTGCGGAGATCGAGTTTTTCACCGAGGAGCTGAAGACTCAACCCGCATTTCCGCCTGTGATGATCGAATACCAAGCCGGTTGGTACACGCCCGGCGATGATGATCGGCCGATCGAAAGCCCACCGCAGAATACGCTGCTGAGCTCGCGCCTCCTGATCGCCAACGGAATTCACGGGCTCAACTATTTTCCGCTGCAGGACACGTACTCTCCCGCAGGCTACTCCGTCCCTTGGGCCAATCGTTCGTACCGTTGGGACGCGGCGCTCGCTCCCGACGGCGAGTCGCAACCGCGCCTGCGCGCTGTGCTGCGCAACATGCAGATTCTTCACCGCTGGGGCGCTCTGCTGGCCGCTTCGCATAAGCGCGCCGATTTTGGGATCGTTTATCCGCCCGGCGCTTACCCGCAGGATGTGCTGGAACGGGCGGACATCGCCCGTGTCTCCGGCACAGTGATGCGGCTCGAGCGCTTGAGTGCGGCAGCGACGCTTTCGAGCGAGCTCTTTGATCCGCAGAATCAACCTGTCGAGCAGCTTCTGCGCAACGCAGTGGCACTGCTGCCGGTCTTCGATCCCGAGAAGCCGCAATTTCAGCTTTCGGAGAAAGCCCAGCGCGTGATTGTGGAATACGTCCGGCGAGGCGGCACGCTAGTGGTATTTCCTGAGCGTCCGCACGGAATCGTGATCGACGAACTGTGGAAAGATGCGCCCGCCGGCCCCAGCGGCGGCGAATCAGCGATTCGCGCGCGCTGGAAATTCGGCGACGGTGAGGTGATTCATTCCTCGAAGGATTTCTATTCCTGGATCGCGCTGGGAGACGCGCTGCCGGAGATTCGAGCGGAACGCGAAACCGAGTGGGCGGTGGGCGTGCTTCGGGAATTTCTAATGGCGGCAAAAATTCAACCGAGCGTGAAAATCTCCGGCAAGCAGGTGCCGGCGGGCGACCTGGTCATCCACGAAATCGTTTCCAATGAGGGCACTGAATCGCTCGGCGCGCGGAGCAGTGGCCGGGGATTCCTGAGCGTAACGAATCTAAGCGCCACCGCCATCGCCGATCGCCTGATCGAAGTTCTGTCGCCTTCCGCATCGGCGCGCGAAGGCAAAAGCGGAGATTACGCCTCTCTCCACATAATCGTGCCGCCGGACGAATCGCTTCTCCTCCCTCTCGAAGAGCCCGTTTGTTTTGCCGACCCCGGAAACGCTCCCTGCGGAGCGACTGTCACTGCGGCAAGCGCAGAGTTTCTCGATGCGCAGCGGGAAGGCAAAAATATCGAGATGCTCTTCTACGTGCCGGCGCGAGCGGAAGTTCATCTGCGCCTGCCGTACAAGCCCTCTCACATTCAGCTCGACGGCAACAATCTCGAAGCCAATTGGACCGAAGCGGAGCACGATCTGGGAGTCACATTGCTGCGAGGCGCCGCTCCCCGCTTCGTCCGCGTGCTCAGCGTGGAGCTCTCGGCAAAACCGCACGTGCCGGAGCCGGAAAAGCCGGTAAGGCCGACGCTCGACGATATCAACTACTTCGTAGCCAACGCTCTCCGATTGCCAGCGGGCGGCGACGCAACCATGCGGACATTTCCACCCCTGATTGTGGCCGACAAGAAAGGCTCGTTCGGTGTAGTGGTTCAAGCAGAAAACGAAACGGGCGCCGCCAATCTCACCCTTGATATTTCCGTGAACGGGGCCCTCCGCGGCAGCGGGATGCTTCGGCTCTTCCCGCGCGGCATTTCAATCGAGAAGGTGCCGCTCAAGCCCTCGCTCAACGAGCTGCTGGCACTGCCGCCCTCCGCGGACGGTTTCTTGCGCAGCACGATGGAAATCAAGCTGGGGCACGACCGGCGAACGATTCCTGTCGCATTCCTGCAGCCGAACAGCTCCGGCATCTATCATTACCGCTACGATTTCGATCGCGATGGAGCGGACGAGTGGGTGCTGGAAAATTCACGCCTTCAGCTCATCGTTTCGCCCGAGTCGGGCGGGCGTGCCATCGCGCTGGTGGACAAATCGGCGGGCGCGAATCTCTCGACGAGCGTGGGCCTGTTCCGCGACAATTTCTCATTCACAGAAAATACGAACGTGGCTAACGCAGAACGCGCTCGCGGCCGCTACGGCTTGTTCAACCGCCCGTACGTCGCTGAATGGCAGGGCGAGCAGAAAAATCCGATTTTGAAGCTCCATTACGACGCGTCCGATGTCTATCCGTCCGGCGCAAGCATCGAGAAATCGATTCGATTCGACGGGACGAGCGGCCTGCGCGTCGATTACGTCGTAGCGCTCAAATCGCCTGCGACCAGCGCGAATAGCTCTGAAGCCCCCGAGCTGCAATCGTTTGTGGCGGTGAATTCGTTTCCGGCCGCCGCCCGGCCCGGGCGCTCGACAAAATTTTGCTGGGCTGCCGAAAACGAGGCCGCAGACGCGAGCGAGAAAACGGATGTCTCTCCGCCTGCTGCCGGGCTGCACTGCGAGAATTTCGTCGCGAGCGGCGAACCCATCCGTCTGCCGCCGGGGACAAAGCGAGTGGAAGTACAAACAACCGGGCGGCCGATCACCGCACTCGAGTGGGATTGCGCAGCGGAATGTGCTCGCCTTACGATCGAGCCGAAAAATTTCTCTGCGCTCTTCCTCCTCGAATTTCCACCACTCTCACGCAGCGGCGAACCATCTCACTACACCATCCGCGTGAGCTCGCTAGAAACGCACTAGCTGGCGGAGCGGGCTACCCGGCGAGGAGTGGCTATTTTGTTCTGAGTAACCTGCGGGCTAAACTCTACCGCCGCGAATTGCATCTAAGGAAAATGGACCGATCGATGCCAAGAGCTGGCCGAATGGTGGCGCTGGGATTCCTGGTGGCATGCGCGGCGTTCTCCGTTCGCGCGCAAGATCCGGGGCCGATGGCTCCGCCTCCTAAATTCGAAGTTCGCCGCGTTCCCTCGCAGCCGCATCCGGGTCCGCCGCCAATCCCAGAACCGGAAATCATCCGTCGATTCGCGGCGAACGAAGACGTGATGAAGAAAGAATACGACGCCTACGATTTCGACCGCTCCATCCGCATCGAGGAGCTCACCGATCCCGGCGGGAAATTCGTCGTCTCCGGCAAGGTTTACACCAAGCCCAATGGCGAACGGTATCTGCGCATCGAAAATCCTCCGGAAGCGAATCTGAAGCAGACCGATTTCACGCTCGAGGACGTTCGGATCATTGCCCAGCTTCCGCTTTTCATTCTCACCACCGAAGAAATCGCCAACTATACGTTCACCTACGCGGGGCAGGACAAGCTCGATCAACTCGAGACCTACGTCTTTCAGGTGAAGCCGAAGCGGCTCAGCCG
Organism: Candidatus Acidiferrales bacterium; assembly: GCA_050746925.1. Taxonomy (GTDB): domain Bacteria; phylum Acidobacteriota; class Terriglobia; order Acidiferrales; family UBA7541; genus Palsa-295. Next base: position 6,467 of record JBOGNA010000149.1, on the reverse strand, counting down.
CCAGCACCGGTATTTCGAGGGAGTCGTCTGGGTGGACGATCACGACCTGACCATCGTAAAGAGCTACGGCAAATTCGTCAGCGAAATTGCCGGGAACGGAATGAAGCTGCCGTTCTCGATGTTCGAGACGTTTCGGGAGAACTTCCAGGAGAAATACTGGCTGCCCACGTACACGCGCTCGGATGATTACGTCGAAAACAAGGACGTGGGCGAGCTGCACATGCGCATGGTGATTCGCGATACGAATTTCAAGCTGGGCGCCTCGCCATCGGCCGCGCCTGCGCCTGCTCCCGCCGCCGGCTCTCCCGCTCCAGCGCCGGCAGGTACTCCACCGAAACCGACCGGCCCTTAGCGCGCCGCCCGGCCGGCTATTTTCAACGTTGCGTTAATCCGCTACTGACTCTAAGTAACGCGGTAGATCCCGAATCGAATCCAGAATTGCATCCGGTTTCGCCTTCCGCACTCGCTCGGCAGTCGGAAACGGACCGAGAACCCCGATCGGCCGCACGCCGGCTCGCCGCGACATCTCGATGTCCTCGGCCGTATCGCCGACGTACACACATTCCTCCGGATCGAGGCTCATCTGCTCGAGCGCCAGATTCAAAGGCGCCGGGTGCGGTTTTCGCTTCGCGGCGTCTTCACCACAAACGCACGCCGAGAAATAATCTGTAAGCTGGAATTTTCGGAGCTGCCGGCGCACGCGCGGCCGGTTTCCGCTGGAAACGATGCCGAGTGTGAATTCTCGTCGCAGCGTTCGGATGATCTGCCTTGCGCCGGGCATCAGCTGCGGATTCTCATGCCGGTAGGCCCGTCTCCAAAATCGTTCGGCTTCCTCCCACTTGGCGCGAGGCAATCGAGCCGCACGGTACACGTGATGCCAGTTCGGAGAATAGTGCCGCGCCAGTTCCTCGAGCCCCCAGCCAATGCCAAAGGCTCGAAACGTGGCGAGATACGCGCGGGAATCCGCGACGTAAGAATTTATCAGCGTGCCGTCCCAATCGAATAGGACTGCGCGCGCAGAGAAGCGCCTGCGTTTCACGGGGAGAATCGTATCAGAGAATTGTGATTAGGCCGTGCGGTAGCGAGTCGGGATCACGTCGTCGCGGCGGATCGCAAAATCGTCGAAGCTCGCCGCATATCCCCGCCAGCCCGGCATGTCCGAATTTTCAGCGCGCACGATATGAGCCGCCGTGCACATCTGCACGGATCCCTGGCCCAGCGGTCGCTCGACGAGCGCCACTTCGAGTTCGATGGCTGTCCCAGGTTGCAATTCGCAGGGTGCCAGGAAATAGACTCCGCTCGAGCTGATGTTGCGCGTCACGAGTACCACGGGAATCGGCTCCACTCTCTCGCCCACCCGCGTCAAGCGCAACGGCAGCGAAAGATAAGCGCGCGGATTGCAACGCCGCTCGCGCGCCACGCCAATGGCATGCGTTGGAACGCGCTCGAAATGCTGCGGCCCCGGCTTGCTCGATGTGCTTGTTGCGATTGAAGTTCGGACTTCCGAATCGTGACGCGGCGAAACGAATGCCAAATGCCCAAGTTCTGGAGCAGCCCCCATAGCGTCTCCCCAAGCTCTGCCCTGAATTGAAAGCCTAAAACACCCCAAGTAGGTGCGACAAATATGCTCGCTGCCCGGAGGCGGGTCAACCCGGGACGGTACCGAAGTGCCGTATCGTGTAACATTGAAACTCAACTTGTGACCCCGGGTCAAGCCTGCGATTCGGTAGGGAGCGTTCAGCGGTTTGAACGCAAGAATCGGATAGTAGCCTGCGACAGCTTGCGTTAATTTTGTCGGGTAATTGAGAGCAAGCGAGCGAATCAATGCCACAGACAGCACTCAAAGCAACACCTTCAAAAGAATTCGCGCCGGCCGCAGCGCGCTGGCGCGCCGTTCAGTCGCGTGATCGCGCCGCCGACGGCATATTCGTTTACGGCGTGCGTTCCACGGGCATCTATTGCCGCCCGTCGTGTCCCTCCCGCAAACCTCGGCCCGAGCAAGTGGTGTTTTTCCCGCTGCCCGAAGCCGCAGAGCAGGAGGGTTTCCGTGCCTGCCGGCGCTGCAAACCGCGAACCGCCAATCTGCGCGACCCGAGGACTCAGGCCGTCGCGAAAGTGTGCCGCGAGATCGAATTCCGCATGCGGGACGGCAATGATGCTCCCGTCACACTGAGCGCCTTGAGTGCTCCCGTAGGGATGAGCCCGCACCAGCTCGAACGCGCGTTCCGCAGCGTGATGGGAATCACGCCGCGCCAGTACGCCGACGCGCAACGCATGCGCCGGCTGAAATCTCACTTGAGAAAAGGAGACGACGTGACCACAGCACTTTACGACGCAGGATTCGGCTCGAGCAGCCGCCTCTACGAACGCGCACCTTCGCAACTGGGAATGACTCCCGCCACCTACCGCCAGGGCGGCGCTGGGATGCGCGTGAACTACACGATTGTGGATTCACCGCTCGGCCGTCTGCTCGTCGGCGCCACCGATCGCGGCATCAGCGCTCTCTATCTTGGCGAGACCGACGTCCGGCTTGAAGCGGCGCTCGAAAAAGAATACCCACGCGCGGAAATTCGGCGCGACCGCAACGGTCTCGAAGGCTGGGTAAGCAAGATCCTGGCTCATCTGCGCGGCCGCGAACCGAATCTCGATCTGCCGACGGATGTGCAGGCAACCGCGTTCCAGCGCCGCGTCTGGGAAGAGCTTCGCCACATTCCCTATGGCGCCACTCGCACTTACAGTCAGGTAGCCAAAGCGATCGGCCGCCCGTCGGCGATCCGCGCCGTGGCGCGGGCATGTGCCACGAATCCCGTTTCGGTCGTCGTACCTTGCCACCGGGTCGTGCGCGAAGATGGAAATCTCGCCGGCTACCGCTGGGGAGTCGATCGCAAGCGCGCTCTCCTGGAGCATGAATCCGCGGGCGCTCCGAAGACGAAAGAGCAAAGAGCGTAAGATTTTCTTGTGACAAACTGCGGAAAGGGAACGCGTCCGGCGCAATGACACTTGCGAGGGCTAGTGTTTGATCTTTTCGGTGCCTTTCGGCCAGTGCTGCTTGAATTTCGATTCCCCAATATTCGGATTCCGCTCGATTTTTGAGTAGCGGACGATCATGTAGTCGCCCGATCCGGCTTCGAAGAGCTGCTGCTGCACGGGCAGCCAGAGCGTCTCGTCAAACCAGATCTGAATCTTTGAGAATTGCTTGAGCACATCTTCCGATTTCGGTGTCAGCTCGAGTTCCACCGTTTTCTTGTCGTCGAGCACGGGCTCGCCTACCAGCGAAATCTTGTATCCATTCCGCAATTCTTTGCCCTGTGTGCCGAATCCCAGCAAGAGGAACTGATCCACCAGTCCGCGATTTTTCCCTAGGTTGAATTCCTCCACGCGCTTCAGTCCAGGCTCGTAGAGATAGAGATTGTCGCCGGTGCGGAGAATCGTGCGCGGATCGGGAGATTTCAATTCGAGGAGCATTTTCTCGCCGCGGACCAGAATCGTTCCGGTCTCGGTCGAGCGGTCATTCACAACGACCGTCACTTTCGTCCGCTCCACGTCCGCAGATAGGCTGCGGAAATCTTTCGCCGACTGGTCCAGCTGCGCGAGAACGCTATCCAGGGTGAACGGCCCGTGATTCTGGCTTACGTGTGAGCGCGCGCGAGCGAATGAAAACGTAAAAATCACCGCCACGAAGACCATGGCGGCGGAAGGCCGCTTACCGATCAAAAGTGTCCCCCGACTCTATGGATGGCGTGAAAAGAAGCCCAGTCATCATAGCATAGCGAATTCGACGCGCATCGGGCCCCGCTGGTTCCATGTTTTCAGTAAGTTGCGAGGACTTCGCGGCAGACGGCTTAGGGATGCACGGTCACGTCGTAATAGAGGATGGGCCCGTCGCCGGTGCGCACCGGATCGATTCGTTGCACTTGAAAGGTATGGCCCTTTAGATCGTCCACGGTGCGGCCAAGAATATCGTGCGTTTCGCGTTCGAGTTCGGGCGTGGGGCGCGCCGCGCGTTTTTCGAGCGGCAGCGCTTTCGCGTCAAGGCGATACGTGCGCGTTTGATTTCCGGGATCTTCCTGCACCAGCTGGATGTCGGAACTCGAAGGCGCAATCGCCTGCGATTGATCCTGAAACCACCGGCGCGGCGAGAGCAGAACGAAGACTACGATGGCGATGACCATCAGGTCGTATGGCCAGCTGCCGCGCTCATACGACCAGAAAATCGTGCTTACGAATCCTCGCCAGATTTTTCGCATGTCAGTGAACGGTTGCGCCGTCCACCACCAGGCCGTCGCGCATGTGCAGGATGCGATGGCCGTAGGCGGCCGCCTCGGGGTTATGCGTGATCATCACGATTGTCTGGCCGAGATCCTTGTTGAGAGAATTCAGCAATTTGAGCACGGCATCAGAACTTTTCGTGTCGAGATTTCCGGTGGGCTCATCCGCCAGCACGATTTTCGGCTCGCACACGATCGCACGCGCGATCGCCACCCGCTGCTGTTCGCCGCCCGAAAGCTCAGAAGGTTTGTGCTTTAGGCGTTCGCTGATGCCCAGCAGATTCGCAACCACCTCGAAACGGTGCGGGTCGAATCCGTCGGCGCGAATGTGCTGCGCGAGGACGATATTGTGGTACGCATCGAGCGTCGGCAGAAGATTGAAACGCTGGAAGACGAATCCCACCTTGTGCCGTCGCAGCAGCGTGCGCGCCGCATCGCTCATCGTTGTCAAATCGTTCCCGTCCAGCAGCACGCGGCCGCGCGTCGCCTGCGCCAGCCCGCCGATCACGTGCAACATCGTCGATTTTCCGCAGCCCGAAGGGCCCATGATGGAAACGAATTCGCCGGGAAGGATTTCGATGTCCACGCCGCGCAGCGCCGGCACGTCCAGCTTCCCCGTGCGATACACTTTCCACAAGTTTTCGGTCTTGAGTATCGGCTCCAACGCCGGCCCCCGTGCGAGCGTCCGCAATTCTACCGTTGAATCGATTTTAGTCGCGATTGAAGTTTCTGCCTAGCGCGCGCTCGGGCGCATGTGCCGCGGTTCTCATTCGTAGGAGAGAGCTTCCACCGGATCTTTGCGGCTGGCCATCCATGCCGGGTACGATGCGCCAAGAAGTCCGCCGAGAATCGCAATCAGCCCCGCGCGGCCAATCCAGCCCGGAGTAATCAGAATCGTGAGGCTCGGGAACAATCGAATGAAAATATAACGCATCAGAAAGCTCAGCCCCACCCCGCCCATCACTCCCGCAACACAAAGAAGTGTCGTCTCGCTCAGGACGATCTGCACGATGTAGCCCTTCGACGCGCCCAGCGATTTGAGGACGCCGATTTCGCGCGTCCGCTCGATGATCGTCGTGTACATCGAAAGAAAAATCACCAGGAAGCCGATCGCTACGGCGATTCCGATCATCACGTTGATAAACGCTCCCAGTCCGGGCAAATTCGAAGAAGTCATCAACGAAATGAAATCCTTCAGTGGACGGATTTCATATTTGGGCAGCAGGTCGCGGATCTCGTCGATCACCGCCGGCGTGTGGTCGGAGCGGTCGCATTTGATGTAGAACACCGAGGCCTTCTCGTGCGCGCCCGCCATCTCCTGCAAGGTCGGCATCAGGACGAAGAGCCGCGCGCCCTTTCCGTGTTCCACGATTCCGGCCACATGAAAATCGTGCTCGAGGATATGAAGCGTCTGCCCGACCTTCACTTTCTTGGATCGCGCATACACATCGTCAATCAAAATGTCGTTGGGGTCCTGCAACTCGCGGCCGGCATGAAGCACGAAGCCACCGGATACCGCGCGAAACGTCTCCGGGTCGATTCCGTAAACGATGTCGAGCCCGTTCACCGAATTGAACTGCACCAGTACCGGCGCCACTGCCTGCACGTATTCCAGCTGGTGCAATTTGTCGCCGATTGCAATCGGCATGGGCGCGCCGCCAAAGGCCATGAAAATCGACGCGGACGGCGGCTGCACCATGATGTCCGCACCGACGCCTTCGGTTCTTTTGGCCGATTCCTGCAGCAGCCCGCTCGTTAGTCCCACCACGATGATCACCAGCGTGACTTCGACGGCGACAGCCAGCACCGTGATAAACGTGCGCAGCGGACGGTGCAGCACGTTCTGCGAAATCATGTAGCCGATCAAGGCTGAGGCTCCTTGGGATCTTCGCCGACGCGCACCAGTTCCGTGCCCGGCGGCTGCGGAAGTATAAAGCGATCCGCGGAAATAGGCTCGTTGAAGGTGGCCTTTACCACCGTAATCTGCAACTGGTAATCATCGCCCGGCCGGCTCACAGCGATTTGCCGCGCATACCGCGCTTCACCAAACGAATCCCAGCCACTGTAGGCGATGTCGGAACTTAGAACGCCAGCTGCTTCGTAGCTTTCCACTCGCGCGACGTTCAAGTCCGCGCGATTGAACCAGATCCTTCGCGCGATTTCCCAATCGGCGCCGGTGGAAGCGGAAGCCCCCGTCGA
>JBOGNA010000148.1:0-4375 GCA_050746925.1 Candidatus Acidiferrales bacterium | reverse complement strand
ATTCGGAACCGTGGCAATCACGAAGTCCAGGCCGTGGGCGGTCATCGCCGGGTCTTTTACTTCGCTCGGCTGCGCATAACAAATATCGGGGAGCCGCCATCGATCCTGGGGAGTGTTGGCTACGAATGGTTGCAGCTTCTTTTGGATGCGCCCGCAAGGCGAGTAGGCAACCGCTCCCTTAGCGATGGCGCTGTTTGTGGAACTTTTCGCTACGCTCTGGGCCTGGGATGCGGCTCCGCCTCCCGACGAACCCTTCGGAATGCTCGACATTCCAAACAATGCCAACACCACCGCTAGAGCCGCAAAGATGCCAGTGTTTTGTTTCATCTCTCTACCTCCGCGGCCTGAGCGGCAAGAAAGGGCAGACTCTTCGATGAAGGCGAGTCGGGACGCTTCGCCTCACTCCGCACAAATGGGGAATGCGTGCCTCTGCCGGACGATGCCAGTAGGCGCACGATAGCAGACAGCATGTATCGGAGGTCAAGTACTTTAATGTTTACGTACAGACAGCGCCTGCGGGAGGCGGGGAGCTTCCGGCGAAAATGGAGGGACTTCGGCTTTTCGCCGGCGGCGATGCAGCGATCAGCTCAATGCTTGCCGCAGATCTTCGATCAGGTCGGCGGGATCTTCCAGGCCCACCGAGACGCGCACCGTGCCCGGGCCAAGTCCCGCGGCGCGCAATTCCGCATCAGACATGTTGTAGTGCGAGGCGTAGATCGGAAGAACGACGAGCGATTCGACGCTGCCCAAGCTTGCCGCCAGCAAGAAAATCCGCACGCGATCGCAGAATCGCCGCGCGGCTGCGAGGCCGCCTTTCAAATCAAACGCGAGCATGGCGCCGAAGGCTTTCATCTGGCGCTTGGCGAGTTTGTAATCCGGGTGTGAAGCGAGTCCCGGATAATGCACGGCCGAGACCTTTGGATGCTTCGCCAGATATTTCGCGACGATCATGGCATTCGCGCACTGCCGCTCCATTCGCACGCCGAGCGTCTTCATCCCCCGAATCAAGAGGTGCGCCGCTCCCGGATCCATCGACCCGCCCAGATTGATGATGTTGTGGCGCACCTCGTTGATGATCGCGCGGCTTCCCGCCGCCGCTCCGGCGATCAGGTCGGAGTGCCCCGCCAGGTATTTCGTCGCGCTGTGCAGCACGATGTTGAATCCCAGTTCGATCGGCTTCTGCAGCGCGGGGCTCGCGAACGTGTTGTCAATCAGCGAGACGAGGCCCCACTCTTTCGCAAACGCCACTGCCTTTTGCAAATCCACAAGCCGCAGCGTCGGGTTCGTCGGCGTCTCGATGTAGAGAGCTTTCGTTCGCGGGCTCACGAGCTGCTCAATTCCGGCGAGGTCCGATTCCACGTGCCGCACCACGATTCCGAACCGCGGGAAATTGTCGCGCATCAACCGGTACGTGCCACCGTAAGTTTGCCGCGTCGAAATCACTTCGTCGCCCGTCTTCAGCACAGCGAGTAGTGCGCTGGATATTGCCGCCATGCCGGACGCCGTTACAATCGCCGCTTCCGCGCTCTCGAGCGCCGCGAGCTTTTCTTCCGCGACCGTGAGCGTGGGATTTCCGTAGCGCGTGTAGATGTACGCCGAGCTTCTGCCCTCGGCCCAGCGCTTCATCTCCTCCGTGCTTTCGAACGTGAAGTTCGCCGAGCGCGCGATCGTGGTCCCTACCGGCGCTCCCATGTGGAATTTGTCTTCGCCTTTGTGAATCGCGACGGTCGAATCGCCCCAGCGCTTTTGTTTGGCAGGTTTTTTCATGGTGCGGGAAGCTTCACGCACCTGGCCGGGGGTTCGCAAGCGCCAATTTGGCAAGCGCGGCGGCATTTACGGTTCGATTGCGTTGCAGGCGTTGACAGACCCCGCCGCGCTGAGACAGAGTTGTGCGATTGAAGCGCGGGCACATTTAGAAGGGGATCATGACAGCTCCGATTCATCTCGCTCTGCTCTACGTGGAAACGCCTACGCCGGTCCAGCTCATGGAAGGCGCATGGATCGCTTTCGCCGCCTACTGGCTTTGGGCCGCCCGCACACAGAAGCGCGTGCAGCAAAGAGAACCCGTGCTCGCGCGGCTCGCGCACGTCGCTTTCATGGCCTGTGGATTTTTTCTGCTGTACTCGAAGGATCCGCGCCTCGCGGCCCTCAATCGCCGCTTTCTTCCCGACCAGCAATGGATCGCAATGCTGGGGGCGCTGCTGGCGGCCGTCGGAGTTGGTTTCGCGATCTGGGCGCGGCGACACATCGGCAAGAATTGGAGCGGGGAAGTGACAATCCGCCAGGAGCACGAGCTGATTCGCACCGGGCCTTACGCGCATATCCGGCACCCGATTTACACCGGACTGCTGGCGGCGGTTGCCGGCACGGCGCTTGTGATCGGCGAATACCGCGCGCTTCTGGCGCTTGGTCTGGTTTTGATCGGCTTCACGTTCAAGGCCAGGCGCGAAGAGGCGCTCCTCGAGAAGCAGTTTGGCCCGGCATTCGACGAGCATCGACGCCGGACGGGATTTTTCCTGCCAGGCTGATAGCCGCGCTTCGCTTTCTATTCTCTGTTACTCATGCGGAGGGCTTTCCGACATTCCTGCCGAGCCGCGCCCCGTTGTGTGCCACTATAGAATTAGGAATCGGCCCGTCTCTAGCACCGGCGACGCACCTGAGGGGAGCGGAACATGAAGAAACAAAGCGTGTTGGCACTAATACTGCTGTCCTCCGCGATATCTCTCGGCGGATGTTCGCTCATGCGAGTGGCGGGCCCGCCGTGTGTGGGCGAATCCTGCCCCACCGGGACAAAGGGCGATCTCCCCGGCGTAGCAGCTTCAGCAGCCAACGCCCCGGCTCCCGAGAACAAAGCTCAGGCGAAGAATTCCGATGCACCGCCACAGCATCGCAGCCTGGCCAACCGACTGCATCTGACCCACGGCACGTAGCGCTTCTTTAGCATTGGCCGCAGGAAACCGGATTCTGCCGGTCCGTGCGCCGCAGGGCTCGTCCGTAATACCCACCTGCCAGCCGGGAACCGTCAGGCCGATGCGGCTTCGCCTTCTTCGCCCGCGTGATGCGGCTTGTGCGCTGCGATAACTTTTTCGGCAAGCTCGGCGGGCACGAAATCGTAGTGCGAAAATTCCATCGAGTAGCTGCCACGCCCCTGCGTCATCGACGTTAATTCATTCGCGTAACTGAGCATTTCCGAGAGCGGAACCTGCGCTTTGACCACCACGTTGCCGGCGCGCGTCTCGCTGCCGCTGATTTTGCCGCGCCTCCCGCTGAGGTGCCCCATCAGGTCGCCCGAATACTGGTCGGGTGCGTAGACTTCGACGTGCATCACGGGTTCGAGCAGCGCCGGGCGCGCCTGCTTCATCGCTTCTTTGAAGGCGAGCGAGCCGGCGATGCGAAACGCCATATCGCTCGAATCCACGTCGTGGTATTTGCCTTCGTAGAGAGTGGCGCGGAAATCGGTGACGGGAAATCCGGCCAGATAGCCGCGCTCGGCCGATTCGCGAATGCCTCGTTCGACCGACGGTATCCAGTTCTTGGGAATCGAGCCGCCAAAGACATCATCGACGAATTCGACGCCCTTTCCGCGCGGCAGCGGTTCCATCTTGATGCGGCAGAGGCCGAACTGGCCGTGGCCGCCGGTTTGCTTTTTGTGTTTGCCCTCGGCGTCGGCCTTTGCGCGAATGGTTTCACGGTAAGGAACTTTCGGCGGATGCAGCGTGAGATCCACGTGGTAGCGCTTGCGAAGCTTGGCGACAACCACTTCGATGTGCTGCTGGCCGGCGCCGGAAAGCAGGAACTCCTTCGTTTGCGGGTCGCGGCCGAAACGCAGCGCGAGGTCTTCCTCCAGAATCCGGTGAATCGCGACGCCGATGCGGTCTTCATCGGCGCGGGTTTTCGGCTCGATGGCAAAGGTGATGGAGGGCTCGGGGATGCGCGCAGGCGGATAGAAGACCTGCCCATTCTTGTCGCCCAGTGTTTCACCGGTGGTGGTCTCTTTCAATTTCGCGATTGCGCCGACGTCTCCGGCGTGCAGATCGTTCACAGCGACGGCCGTCTTTCCTTGCATTACCTGAACATGTTGCAGGCGTTCCTGCGTACCGCGATTGAAATTCGTGATCGTGGCGTCGTTCTTCAGGACGCCGGAAAGTACTTTGAAATAGGTGATGCGGCCGGCGAAGGGATCGGCGAGCGTCTTGAAGACGAAGATCGAGAGCGGTTCGGAGTCGGCAATCTTGCGCTCGACGGATTCGCCTTTATGGTCGGGAGTCTTGTGTCCGGCCGCTTTTCCACGACCGGCCGGCGAGGGGAAAATTTCGCACACGAAATTCAGGATCGCATCGCCGCCGATATTGTGCAGCGCGGAGCTGAGCAGCAC
>JBOGNA010000147.1:0-5757 GCA_050746925.1 Candidatus Acidiferrales bacterium | reverse complement strand
TCCTCCGGCGCACGCACCCGAAGATCAAAGCGCACACCCGACGATCACACCGTGACCGACACGCCCACCGCCAAGCATCACATCGTCGACCTCAACCCGCACGTCAGAGCGAGGGCTGAATGCTTACTGCTCACCGAGGCCCGCGACATCTAGTTGCAATCCCTCGTAGGGGCAATGAGGACAAGGGCGCGGCTCCGCGCTGGCCCTTGGGTGATAAGCGTTGCAATCCCTCGTAGGGGCAATGAGGACGACCCGGGGGCCGTGACCAGCGCGTAGCGCTGGCAGCCGTTGCAATCCCTCGTAGGGGCAATGAGGACGAGTTGCAGCCGATCCTCGCCGACTGGCTGAAGGACAGGTTGCAATCCCTCGTAGGGGCAATGAGGACCAGCACGAGCAGCGTGCGGCCGGTGACCGACAGCTGGTTGCAATCCCTCGTAGGGGCAATGAGGACCCGGCAGTGACCGTCGTGGTGCAGGGCCCCACCAAAAGTTGCAATCCCTCGTAGGGGCAATGAGGACCCAGCGTTACGACAAGAACGGCAAGTTGAGTTTCAAGTTGCAATCCCTCGTAGGGGCAATGAGGACGTTCGACTTCGACCTTGGTATCTGGTGTCGCCAGAGGTTGCAATCCCTCGTAGGGGCAATGAGGACGTGCCACGTACCCGGCTGCCTGTTCATCCGGTTCAGCATGTTGCAATCCCTCGTAGGGGCAATGAGGACCACCACCGATGTCTATGCCCGCGACGGCATCACCATGTTGCAATCCCTCGTAGGGGCAATGAGGACCGGGGTAACGGGAAAGTGTGACGCCGATCAGGTCCTGTTGCAATCCCTCGTAGGGGCAATGAGGACCTGGAAAGTCATCATGGTCCCCGAGGCGACGCCACGTTGCAATCCCTCGTAGGGGCAATGAGGACGTTGCCCCAGCAGCCCCGCCAACCTGGACTGGGGCGAGCGTTGCAATCCCTCGTAGGGGCAATGAGGACCTGCGCAAAGTCGGCATCAAGATCGGAACCAACTACGCGTTGCAATCCCTCGTAGGGGCAATGAGGACGCCGAAACGCAAGACCTCGCTCGCGCCACCACATTTTGTTGCAATCCCTCGTAGGGGCAATGAGGACAGTCGATGCGGGGATTGGTGTTGGCCGCCCCGATCGTGACGTTGCAATCCCTCGTAGTGGCAATGAGGACGGCCGGGTCGCTGTCGGCGTCCAGCGTGACCTTGGGCAGGTTGCAATCCCTCGTAGGGGCAATGAGGACCGATCTGCCAGTTGACCGGCAGTGGCCCGCTGACGGGTTGCAATCCCTCGTAGGGGCAATGAGGACCCGGTCATCCCCCCACAACCCCACGGGATGTGAGCGAGTTGCAATCCCTCGTAGGGGCAATGAGGACAAGAACCAGTCGTGCAAGAACTAGCTACGCTGTTTGAGTTGCAATCCCTCGTAGGGGCAATGAGGACACCGGTGGCGGCCAGGCCGCCGATCATGATCAGCAGTTGCAATCCCTCGTAGGGGCAATGAGGACCTCGGCCCACCCGCTGGGGGAACCCTTACCTGCTGAGGTTGCAATCCCTCGTAGGGGCAATGAGGACCGGCGCGACGTGGGTGCGTACCTCATGGAACCCGGTTGCAATCCCTCGTAGGGGCAATGAGGACGTACCTGACGTTCGCCGCCGCGGTGGCCGCCGGGAAGGTTGCAATCCCTCGTAGGGGCAATGAGGACGGCTATGCGGGGACCTTGGATGGAATCGTCGAAATATGTTGCAATCCCTCGTAGGGGCAATGAGGACGGGCAGGGCAAGAGCCACAGTCAGCGTGGATCATCTGTTGCAATCCCTCGTAGGGGCAATGAGGACCGGCTTGTGTAGTGAACGTACGGATAATCTGATCCGGTTGCAATCCCTCGTAGGGACAATGAGGACCCGAACGTCTGCGACTTGCTCGACCTGTTGGCGTTCGCCAGTTGCAATCCCTCGTAGGGGCAATGAGGACGCGAGGTATCCGCGGATCATCAGTTCGGTGATCTCGTGTTGCAATCCCTCGTAGGGGCAATGAGGACGTGATGGCCCGGGCACCACGGCCCTGACGGTCACCATGTTGCAATCCCTCGTAGGGGCAATGAGGACACGGGTATCACGGAGACTAACTCGGACCTAACAGAGAGTGTTGCAATCCCTCGTAGGGGCAATGAGGACCCGGTTAACGCGTCGCAGTGTTGATGACGGGCTCCATGTTGCAATCCCTCGTAGGGGCAATGAGGACCGGCACAACGTGCGCGTGGAGCAGGCGCCGCAACCCGGTTGCAATCCCTCGTAGGGGCAATGAGGACCCAGGTGTTCAACGTCGTCTCCTCTGAGTGGGAACCAGTTGCAATCCCTCGTAGGGGCAATGAGGACGAATACCCGTCACCGCACACACGATTACCCATAGTGGTTGCAATCCCTCGTAGGGGCAATGAGGACTTCACCAGCCGCCGCACAGCGTTAGTAAGGTCCATGTTGCAATCCCTCGTAGGGGCAATGAGGACATGACCGCTCTCCTGATCGTGCTAGTTGGGCTCGTACCGTTGCAATCCCTCGTAGGGGCAATGAGGACGTCCACGTGCACGAAATAGAGCCAGGCGCAGACGTTGCAATCCCTCGTAGGGGCAATGAGGACCAGGGTGGTGGTCAGCAGGTCACGCAGGCCATGTGGAAGTTGCAATCCCTCGTAGGGGCAATGAGGACCCCCCGGATCCGCTGCCGAGCCGGTGGGTCTGATGACGTTGCAATCCCTCGTAGGGGCAATGAGGACAGGTTGGTGACCTTGCTCTCTGCTATCGCGTTGACGGGTTGCAATCCCTCGTAGGGGCAATGAGGACAGGTCCGATACCAGGCCGGTGACGTCGGACTCGGCGTGGTTGCAATCCCTCGTAGGGGCAATGAGGACCCGGGTCGAGATGGTCCCGGTCGAGGTCGCCTTCCGGTTGCAATCCCTCGTAGGGGCAATGAGGACTCCGGCAGTTCACCGGCCGCATCAGGGCGATCGACCTGTTGCAATCCCTCGTAGGGGCAATGAGGACCGTTCGCGGCGGACGCACCGGCGTTGCTGTGCTACTGGTTGCAATCCCTCGTAGGGGCAATGAGGACCGGTAGCCGAGATCGACGTGTCCGCGCGGGTAGCGACGGTTGCAATCCCTCGTAGGGGCAATGAGGACACTCCTCCATCGCCCGGACGGTGCCATCTACGCACACCTGTTGCAATCCCTCGTAGGGGCAATGAGGACATCCGGCGACCATCCCGATGAACTGATTCCACCTGTGTTGCAATCCCTCGTAGGGGCAATGAGGACCGTGATCCGCCGCGCGTTCAACCGCGCGTTCAACAAGTTGCAATCCCTCGTAGGGGCAATGAGGACCCGGGTGACACCTTTGGCGACGGGCGGCACCGCGTCATGTTGCAATCCCTCGTAGGGGCAATGAGGACCGTGGCCTCTACCCCGGGCACCTCGCGCAGATCGCGTTGCAATCCCTCGTAGGGGCAATGAGGACTTCACTACGGGGTGATAGAGCTTCACTATCTGGTTTGCGGTTGCAATCCCTCGTAGGGGCAATGAGGACTGCGGTCGGGCTCGCGGTAGCGGCGCTCATCGCGGTGTTGCAATCCCTCGTAGGGGCAATGAGGACAGCGCGTCCTGAGCGGAGGTGACCTGCTTCGAGCCCTGTTGCAATCCCTCGTAGGGGCAATGAGGACCGGTTGCAGACCGGTGTATTGGACGCGTACCGGGCCAAGTTGCAATCCCTCGCAGGGGCAATGAGGACACTCCTCGTAGGACTCCGCGAGGCCCTCCAACACGTGTTGCAATCCCTCGTAGGGGCAATGAGGACCGCCTCCTGGTCGTCCACGATCGGTTCGAGATCCACGTTGCAATCCCTCGTAGGGGCAATGAGGACAGCCTCACCACGCACGAGAGGAACGGTGTGATCACGACGTTGCAATCCCTCGTAGGGGCAATGAGGACTCGTCTACGCGTTGCGCGGACGGCGCCTGTCGTTCATGTTGCAATCCCTCGTAGGGGCAATGAGGACGAGGACCGGTTCGTCGTTTTTGAGAAACTTTCCTAGGGTTGCAATCCCTCGTAGGGGCAATGAGGACCTGGCTGGCCGACCGCCTCATCCGCTCCGCCTATCGGCTGTTGCAATCCCTCGTAGGGGCAATGAGGACACCGGCGCGCAGCAGGTCGCTGACGCCCGGCAGGCCGTGTTGCAATCCCTCGTAGGGGCAATGAGGACGCGGGGAGCGGCCGAGGCGTCGTCGACGAACAACTTGTTGCAATCCCTCGTAGGGGCAATGAGGACCCTGGGACGCCCGGCGTTGCGCGGCCACGACCTGATCGTTGCAATCCCTCGTAGGGGCAATGAGGACGGCAGTCGTAGCCCTCGTTACCGGTAGACCAGCCAGGTTGCAATCCCTCGTAGGGGCAATGAGGACTGAGGTCGAGGAACGTCAACGCATCCTTCGGGTCGGGTTGCAATCCCTCGTAGGGGCAATGAGGACCCTGCTCCGAAGGGCGCATGGGAGACGTCTACACAACGTTGCAATCCCTCGTAGGGGCAATGAGGACCCTGGCAATATTCACGTCTTGAGTTTCACGTATAAGGTTGCAATCCCTCGTAGGGGCAATGAGGACCGCGCCGAAGCCGCTGCCGGACTGGTGGACGACATGACGTTGCAATCCCTCGTAGGGGCAATGAGGACACGCCTGCCCGGTCTGGATGAGCGACCAGGCCGTCGAGTTGCAATCCCTCGTAAGGGCAATGAGGACTGCCCGAGCATGTCAAGCAGGAAATCGTGATCCCCTCGTTGCAATCCCTCGTAGGGGCAATGAGGACACCCTGGCGTGCCGGTCACGGCGGTGTCAGCAGTGTGTTGCAATCCCTCGTAGGGGCAATGAGGACAAGCAGGGGATCCGGGCGACCGAGTTGCGTTTCAACGTGTTGCAATCCCTCGTAGGGGCAATGAGGACCGTCGATCCGAATGCCGATCCTGACGCACCGCCAGCGACGTTGCAATCCCTCGTAGGGGCAATGAGGACCTGCGACCAGCGGCAGCGCGACGAGAGCCGGACGTTTGGTTGCAATCCCTCGTAGGGGCAATGAGGACTGGTGGCACAGGGCACGGCGAGTGTCCCTATTACGTCGAGTTGCAATCCCTCGTAGGGGCAATGAGGACCTGCGGCTTGGATACGGACCCAGTGCGCGGCCTGGTGCTGTTGCAATCCCTCGTAGGGGCAATGAGGACTGCTCTCGATCCGCTCAATTCCCAGAGCCATCGACTCGTTGCAATCCCTCGTAGGGGCAATGAGGACCAGGCGGCGAAACCGGTGAAGCACAGCTGCAGCGCTGTTGCAATCCCTCGTAGGGGCAATGAGGACGCCGCTACGGGTGGCAGCACCGCGGCCACCATGCAGTTGCAATCCCTCGTAGGGGCAATGAGGACCACCCAGGCCGGCCTGGGATGGAGACACCAGCAGCAGGTTGCAATCCCTCGTAGGGGCAATGAGGACAGGACCTGCGCCACTACTAGCAGTTCGTAGGTCTCATGTTGCAATCCCTCGTAGGGGCAATGAGGACCCCATGGTAAAACCGCAGGTCAGGGGCGTGACAACCGGGGCGTTGACATCGATTTTTGCAGCGATCCGGCGGTTGTGCAGGGACACGCGACGGTCCGCTGCATCATGGGCGTGTCGCCTGGTCACAGGATGTCGTCGGGCTGGCTG
>JBOGNA010000146.1:0-71905 GCA_050746925.1 Candidatus Acidiferrales bacterium | reverse complement strand
CAACGGATGAGTCAACACCTGCCGGTCTGAAGCCCGGCGCTACGAAAGCGTAAGGCAAAATCACTGCACGGTTACTTTCACGGTGGCATTGGTGCGCCCGAATTGGTTGGTGGCTGCCAGCGTGTACGTGGTGGTTTGGGCGGGATTCACCTGCACGCTGTTTCCGCGAATCGCTCCTACCGTGGGTGAAATTACGAAATACGATGCACCGGTGACGCTCCAATTCAGAGTAACAGGTGCGCCCGCTGATGCACTCGATGGCGTGGCCGTGAAACTCGCGATGGCCGGCGCCGAGCCCGTCGGCACGTTCGACGACGTATAGATGGGATTCATCTGCACGACTTCGAAGTCCGACGCCGTTACGCTGCCGAGCGAATGCAGGTCATCATTGTCCCAGCGATCGTCCGGCGCCCCGCTGATGTACATCGACGAGCCGTTGTCCGCCATGATCATTCCGAACTGCTTCATCGCCTTCAGGATCACCTGGTTCGTCGCTGAAAAAGTGGAGACATCGAAGTTCGATTTCAGCCTCAGGCGCATTCCCATCGGCGCAGCCATCGCCTGCGAGGATGTGGCCGCCATGTGCGAAGCAGGCGGAGTCATCGCCGCGCGGCTGAATTGCAAAGTGAAGCGAATCGCATGCTTGATTTGTCCAGCGGCCACTTCGTCGTAGCGAATAAGTCCCGGAAAGATAGGCAGGCCGGCTGCATCCGCGGAGGTCCAAGTCCAGGGTCGCTGCTCATCATTCTGCAAATCCCAAACGGCCGCTGATCCGGCGTTCCACGCGCCACCCGATCCGGCCGACGCGCTATAGAGCTCGTAGAGCCAGCAATTGCTGTTGTCGAGAACGAGGACGTGGCGGTCGCCGTTCCCTGGATTCGGATAGCCTTCGATCGGCGCGTTCGCAGGCACTGGCATGGGGCCTGGATCGCTCTCGTCCCCAAAATCCGTGAAGTTGATATTCACGAGCGGCTGCGCTGAACTCACGATGATATACGGAATGCCGATGCTCGAGCCCTGATAGAGCCCAGAACCGAAGTCTGCGTGAATCGTCACCGAACCGCCGATAAAGTTGATCAGCGCAGTCGAATTGGCGTCCAGCGGCGCGGACGAAATATCCTTGTTCCAGAGATTGTCGGCCGGGAATGGCAGAAAGCCGTTCAGGCTTCCGCCCTGGCCGGGAGTCATCACGTTGCAAGCGCTCGGTGGCGGAGGCGGCGTGTTGGACGTGACTTGTACGTTCATCGAGGCCGAACTGCTGCCGCCCGGATTCGGATTGCTCACGCTCACTGCGAATGTGCCGGCGGTGGATGCGCTGCCTGTGGCCGTGAGTTTTGCCGCGGAGACGAACGTGGTGGTGAGCGCCACGCCGCCGAAGAGAATCTTTGCGCCGCTGACAAATTCCCCGCCGTTCACCGTCAACGTGAAGCTGCCCACCGGAAAGGATTGCGGACTTACGCTGCTGATCGTAGGCGTCGGATTCCAAAGTGTGAGAGTCGCGGTAGCAGTAGCGCTCGAATCGGCCGCGCTGACGGCTTTGATGGCTGCGGTGCCGGGGTTCGGCATGTTGGCCGGCGCCGTGTACTTGCCTGACGCACTGATTGTCCCGACAGTGGCATTACCACCCGCGACGCCCGCTACAAACCAACTCACATTGTGGTTCGACGAGCCGGAAACTGTGGCAGTGACCTGATCCGCGCTGCCCAGCCGAACGTCGAGAGACGCCGCCGAGAGAGATACTGTGACGCCTGGAGGTGGTGGCGGATTCGTCCCCCCGGAGCCGCCCTTGGTGCTGGCGCAGCCGAGTTGAAGACTCAGCAAGAGAATCACGAGAAAAGGGTGAACGCGTCGCACGAGACTCTCCGAGTCAAGCCGCTGAAAATGGCAAAAGTTCATGATTCACTATGCCGGAAGCCGCGCGAGGGGAACAACTGGACGAAGGTACAAAAGAGGTGCAGGGCGAAGAAGCGCGACCTGTGCAGGCATAAGACAAAGCTCCCGCTTTCCTACAGGAAACATTGCAGTTAGGGAAGAAATGGCGAGTTACCCTCCGAATTTACCTGGCAGTGCCAAACTCAAAACTCCTTCAAGGCGCCATAAGTCTTAATAACCGCGTCACTTTGCGCGGCGCGCTCGTTGGCACACGTTTTGCACTACTTCCCGCCGTACACCGCCGAACTAGCTGGACCCGGCCACAGCAGAGCGGCGCCAGAGAGCGTATGAGAAACGACATCAAATCCGGAGAGTTGATTCCGCAAATTTTCTTCGTGCTGAGGAAATGGGAATCAATCACGGGAAACCGGGAGATCACAGCTATGAATTGGGACGAACTCGAAGGCAAGTGGAAGCAGTACAAAGGGCAGATCCGCGAAAAGTGGGGAAAGCTGACGGACGACGACATCCATGTCATCGCTGGGCAGCGCGAACAGCTCGTCGGACGGCTGCAGGAACGCTACGGCATCGCCAAGGAAGTGGCCGCGAAGCAGGCGGACGAATTTGTGAAAGCTCTCACCGAAGAAGGCGTGGACGATCGAGAAGTTCGGAGAAAAGCCGCGGGCAAGGCCTGATTTTGCAAGGAGTGCGGAGGAGACGCGAAAGCAATATCCGTCGCCGATGACGGAAGCAGTGGCGGGGCAATCCCGGAGCCCAGGACTTCGGGATTGCCTCTCAGAGCCGAAAGGAAAAGCATTCACATGAGGAAACGCATTGCACCGGGGTTCACGTTAGCAATCATAGGACTGGCGCTGTTCGCCTATCTCGGCATCGGACAGACGGTACGGAAACACGTCGCCGACGCCGGAGTGGCTCTTCGAAGCGCACATGGAATGCAGGTAAACGATCCGCCGTTTCCTGTCGGTTCCCTTCTCGCTGGATTTCTACTTATGAGCGGAATTAGCCTGGTCGCGATCGGTGCGCAGCAGGGCTTCAAGCCACACCAGTCTGACGCGAAGCCACCAGAGAAACTCCCCAAAGCCTAATCCTGATTGCGGTATTCTTCCGGCACGTCGTCTTCGGGAACTTCGCGGGTCTTCACTTCCGAAACGTCCGGATCGGGCGCGTTCTCAATTCCATCGACAACTCCCGCCTCGAAATCCTGCCCTTCTTCGGCGAGTTCACGGACGCTTTCCGAATCGACATCCTCGACGCCCGAAAGCCCCTGAATGTCCCCGGATTGGCCCCCGGAACCAGGGCCCACTCCCTGCCGAATGCGAGCAGTGGATTGTTCCGTCGGACCTGAACTCCGGCGCGCGCGCTTCTTGCGCGAGGCTTTCGCCGGCTTGGCAGTCTTTCGCTTCGGGCTGGTTCGTTTGGTTTTGGCGGCGGATCGCTTGGGGGCAGCGGATTTCTTCTTGCGCTTTGGTTTTTTCCTGGCCATGCCCGATTTTAACACTCGCCGCGTGGCAATCGCAAAAGGCTTTCCGTCGTGAAAACCGCACGCGGTTGGGTCGAACGGGCGCGGCCAGCATCAGAGTATAGTGGGAAGCCGGAAGGCAATCACACGAGATTCAGCAATCAGGGAACGGGACTCAAACGTCGAATGGATGCCGAGAGAAGTCCGCGCGCACGAGGCAAGCTGGAAAAATCCAAGGATGCATGGAAGCTCCTGCCCGACGTCTGGGAGCTGATCCATCCGCGCCGCGCATTGCTGGCTCTTGCGTTCGGACTGATGTTGGTCAACCGCGTCGCGGGCCTGATTCTGCCGGGATCGACGAAATATCTCGTCGATAACGTCATTGGGAAGCACGACCGGCCCCTCCTGAATCTGATCGTTCTGGCCGTGATCGGAGCCACCATCATACAAGGAGTGACCTCTTACGCCCTCACCCAGCTCCTCTCGAAATCTTCACAGCGGATGATTTCCGAATTGCGAATGAAAGTGCAGGCGCACATTGGCCGCTTGCCGGTCACTTTTTACGACGCGAACAAAACCGGTGTCCTCGTTTCGCGCATCATGAGCGATGTCGAAGGTGTGCGCAACTTGATCGGCACCGGCCTGATCGAATTCGCGGGCGGAATTATGACCGCGATTTTCGCGTCGATCGTGCTGGTGAGAATCAGCTTTCGCATGACGGCTGTGGCCGGCGTGGCGCTTCTGGTTTTCGCCGTCTCGCTGAACAAGGCGTTCCAGACGATTCGTCCGCTGTTCCGCGCGCGGCCGAAATTGAACGCGGAAGTCACCGGGAGGCTAACCGAATCGCTGGGCGGCGTTCGCGTGGTGAAGGGCTATCACGCGGAAGCGCGCGAAGAAAAAGTGTTCGCCGGCGGCGTGAATCGGCTGCTCGACAATGTGATTCAGACGCTGACGATGACCTCGCTGATGAGCCTTTCATCGACCGTGCTGATGGGCCTGGTGAGCGCTGCCATCATGTTTCTGGGCGCGCGACAGATTCTGGCCGGCGCGATGACCACCGGCACGTTCTTCACGTTCTTCGTATTTTTGGGAATGCTGATCGCGCCCCTCGTGCAGATCGTCAGTATCGGGCCGCAACTCACCGAAGCGATCACGGGGCTGGAACGCACCCGCGAAGTGCTCAACGAAAAGCCGGAAGACGAAGCTCCCGGGCGTACGATCGCTCTCGCGCGCATCAATGGGTCGATTTTATTCGACCGAGTGGACTTTTCCTACGATACCGGCAAGCCCGTGCTGCACGATGTCTCGTTCGATTCGGCGCCGGGTACGGTGACGGCGCTCGTCGGACCTTCTGGTGCCGGGAAATCCACCGTGATCGGCCTGATCGCCGCGTTTTACACGCCCACCAGTGGACGCGTGCTCGTGGATGGATACGACCTCGCGAGCGTGCGCCTCGATTCCTATCGCACGCAACTGGGCGTTGTGCTGCAGGATACGTTTCTATTCGACGGTACGATCCGCGAAAACGTGGCGTTTGCGCGGCCGGAAGCGAGCGAGGAGGAAATTCTGGCCGCGTGCCGGATTGCGCGGGTGGATGAATTCGCCGACGCGTTTGAAAACAAGTACGACACGGTCGTCGGCGAACGCGGCGTCAAGCTTTCCGGGGGCCAGAAGCAGCGCGTCTCGATCGCGCGAGCGATTCTGGCCGATCCCCGCATTCTGATTCTCGACGAAGCCACGTCCAGCCTCGATTCCGAATCCGAAGCGCTCATTCAGGAAGGGCTGCGCTATCTGATGCGCGGCCGGACCACGTTCGTGATCGCTCACCGGCTCTCCACCGTCCGGCGCGCCGACCAGATCTTGGTCGTTGAAGCAGGGCGGATCGTCGAGCGCGGCACTCATGAATCGCTCTACGCCGCAGGCGGCCGCTACTACGACCTCTACACCAAGCAGCACGGTGTCGAGACGAATTTATTTCTCGCGCCCGGTGAAGGAAATTCCGAACCGGGCGAAGCAGAGGCGGCTGCAAACGAAGCGGCAAGCCAGTCCGATTCCGGCATTCCTGACGCGATTCGGCTCATTCGTGGACCAGGAAATTAGCAAACCTGCCGCACTCCCGAACGATTTTCTCAAGCACCAATTCAGCTCATCGCGGAAAATTCAAGCGGCGTAGGAAAGGTAAAGCGCGGTCAATCGATGAAATAATTGGTGCCGGAGGAGGGACTTGAACCCACACGGGCCGTTAAGCCCACCGGATTTTGAGTCCGGCGCGTCTGCCAGTTCCACCACTCCGGCACGTGTTGCGAATTTCGGGCACTCGTCAGCGCCCAATTCAATGTATCGCTTGCGAACATCAGCGGTCAAGTGAACTGCGCAACGAGTGTAAGCGACTCTTCCGATGCCTCGCCGCGTGTCAGGTCCCGTGCAAGGTCCTAAGTCGCTCGCGTGTGGGCTTTGGCGTGAAATCTTTCGGGTTCGACGATGGCGCGAAACACTCGCCCTCGGCCGATTAGATGCTCGCCTGCGATGGCTTCCACTTCGAACACAAGAAATCGATCGTTACGCCCCGTGTATTTGACCAGACGCGCGGTGGCTCGAACCAACGTCCCGGCAGGGACAGCTTTCAGGTGATCCACTTCAATTCGCGTTCCCACCGTGATCGCGCCGGGCGATAGCTCCGGCAGCACGGCTTCGGCGGCTGCGATTTCCATCATGCCAATCATCGCGGGCGTCGAGAGCACGGCCGGCAGCCGTGAATCGTAAACCGCAAGCGTCCATTCATGCGGAATGATCTTTTCTATCGCGGCCTCAAGGCCTAGCCGCGGCCGTTGAGCGTGGCCAGCAGAAGAAGTACCCGCAGTCTTCGGAACGCGAGTGCTGCTGTTCTTGGATTTCGTCTTCTTGGAGCGAGTTGGGCGTTTCATTGAGACGGTTCGCGCGTGGGCGCACCGGCCGCACCGCGAACGCTGCGTGAGTCGAGAAGATGCCGCGCAAATTCCGCCATCGTGATGCCGAGTTGATTCCACAATCGCTGCTTCAACCCGCGATATTCCTGCGATCCGCTGAAGATATCGCGCATGAGGTCGCGAAAAGTCGGCGAGAAGTGGATCAGCTGCACCATCCGAGTGGTGATCGCGCCGCCGAGGAATGTACCGCGGAAAACTTTGCGCGCGATCTTGGCTGCAAATTCCAAATCCGCGGAAAATGCGGCGCGCAGTCGCTCGGGGTATGCCTGCGGCTGTCCATCGGCGAGCGCCTGTGCCAGCAAATCGCCGGACCGTAACGCGTAGTACAAACCCTCCCCGGTAATCGGGTCCACGCACGCAGCCGCGTCACCGGCCAGCGCCCAATTCCTCCCCGCAATCCGGCGCCCGCGAATTGTCTGCGCCTGCGGAGAAGGCAGCACGTGGCT
This sequence comes from Candidatus Acidiferrales bacterium, assembly GCA_050746925.1. GTDB lineage: Bacteria > Acidobacteriota > Terriglobia > Acidiferrales > UBA7541 > Palsa-295. The sequence continues at coordinate 65,141 of JBOGNA010000146.1, read as the reverse complement.
GTAGAGCTGCGCGCCCTGCATGGAAATATTTTCTTCGGAGATAAAATCCTCGAGATGCTGGCGCAATTTCTGGCTCGTCGTCTGCCCTAATTTCGCGCAAATGCCTACCGAGAGATGGTCCGCACGCGGGAACGACCACAGATAGCCCTCAAACTGCTTCAGAAACTTCACCTTGATGATGTCTTCTTCGGTAGGCACGAAATACCCTAGCGTCATTTCCAGATCGCGGGCGCCGAGCGCGGTCGTTTCGGGCAGCAATTGATTGCGTGCGCCCGCCGCAAGCACCACGAAGTCCGCCTCACGCACTTCGCCTCCGGCAGATAGCTTTACTCTCGCGCCGTCCGTGTTCACTTCTGTAACGCGCGAGCAGACCGCCTTGCATCCAGCCGCCACCGCGCGATCCAGCAAAAGCCCGTTCAGGACTTTGCGCGAGTAAATCACGATCGGATGGTTCATCTGAAAGCGCGCGCGGTGCCCGCGGCTTGAAATCAGCTCCGCGGTGCGAACGATTTTCTTGGGATGTTCCGTGTCGAGGAGAAAAGGGTAGGCTTCAATCGCTTTGTGCGTCAGGCCGCCGCCGCACGGCTTTTCCCACGCAAGCCGCTCGTCGAAAATCGTCACCTGAAAACCCGCTGTCGCCAGCCGCTCGCCACAGAGCGCGCCAGCAGGACCGCCTCCGACGATTGCGATTTCCTTCATTCCGGGGGTCAGGTTAGTGGAAGCACCGACGCAATCAACCAGGAAGCGAGTATAGCACCAAAGAGCGCTGCGGCTGTGGCGGAGCCGGTGCGCCGGCGTAACGCATCGGTACCGAGCCTCTGCAGGATGGAAAACACGGCGAGAACCGTCACTAACAGCAGGATCAACACCTGCCCGTTCGCCATTTTGCAGTACGCCAGCACGCACGCCAGCCAAAGCTCGAGCCGAAGCAGCAGGCCGATCGCGAATCGGATCGCGCGGCGCGCGCCCGAATCCACCGGCCCGAGCACCACTTCTTCGGCATATGCGAAAACCCACATCACCGGCAAGAGCGCACAGAAGCGCAGCCATCGCGGCGCGTTGAGCCACCCGTCCGTGAGTTGCCAATTCATCCACCCGCCTACGGCCAGGATTGCGCCCACGCCAAGTGCGGCAGCGGCGAGCATCGCTCTGAAATTCGCCTTCGCCGCGCGCCGATTCAGCACAAGAAGCAGCGTGCCGCAGATCAAGAGCAGCGACGCAAGATAGTCCTCCGTGTAGATGTGCAGAAAATTCAGCGGAATAACCAAAGTCAAAATGAGCACGCCGGCCAGCGCGCACACAAACCCTTCGAGAAGGATCAGGACCCGGCCCGGCGCTGCAGTTGGCCGTTCCAGAGGCGATTCGGCGCTCGGTCGAAAATGTGGCTCCGCCGAAGTCGCCCGAAAGATTCCGGCTGCCAACGTAGCGCTCAACGGGAACAGCAAGATAAGACCAATCAGCCCGAGCGCGGATCCCGCCAGGCGCCGCCGGCCACGATTGAACGTTTCATACGTCGCGAGGTCGAGATTCAGTGTGAGCGTTTCCGCCGCCACGCCCGGAAACAGCGCCTGCATCACCCAGTGCTCGGATCGATGCGCCACGCGGCGGTCGAGCAGCAGACTCGTGTGCGTGGCGCGCGGAATATATTGCAGATCGAAGGCGCGTTTTTGCGCGAAATCATCCGGCGCCGTGCGATCGCCTCCGGCAGCCGCCTCCAAATCCCTCGCCTCTCGCGCGAGCGGCTCCATATCGAGCTGCGCGCTGAAAACCAGTAGGTTCGCAGGCATCCGCTGCGGCAGCTTCATCGGAGCGGGTGAAATCGCAATCGTCGCCAGAACCGGCTCGATATTGGCCATGCGAATCGCGATGGCTCCGCCCATCGAATGGCCGGCGAGGATCGTCGTGCTTGGGTCGATCTTCCCACTGCGAATCAACCACTCAACAGCCGACGTCGCGCATTGCTGCGCGCGCGGAAACGAAAACGCGTCGCGATTGTCGCCATGACCCGGCAAATCCAGCAGGTAGGCACGCAAACCGTGTCCGGCGAGATCCTCGCCCAAATACGTCATCACGCGCCGGTTCGCGGAAAGTCCGTGCAGCACGATCGCGGACCCAGCCGGATTCACGTCCGCCGGCGGATCGAAGACCGTAACGGGCAGCCGGCAGCCGCCCGCATCGAGCACGAAGTCCTGCCGCGGCAATTCTCCGCGCCGGATCCAACTCGCGCCAAACGCCAGACAAATCGCTCCGCCCACCGCCAGCGCCACTTCCCAGCGCTTCATCGTGCGAGCCTCGCCACTTCTCTCGCGCGTGCTAGAATTGTGTGTTTGCGTGAATCTACAAGAGTTGGCTGAGGAGCGGGAATTTGGGTCGCGTCGTCTCCCAAGATGAATTGATTCTCCACCGGAGCGAATGGAAACGCAACGGCAAGCGCGTGGTGTTCACCAGCGGTTGTTTCGACCTCCTGCATCCCGGACACATCCGCTTGATCGAGCAGGCACGCTCGAACGGAGATGTGCTGGTCGTCGGAATCGAAAGTGATGCAAGCGCGCGGCGGAAACAGGCGGCCGCCTCCCCGGCGCCGCGCCATGCGATTACTCCCGCCGCCGAGCGCGCTGAAATCGTAGCCGCGCTCGCTGCCGTTGATTGTGCGGTTGAGTACGACGCCGCATCGCTACGCAATCTGCTGGAGCGCCTCGCCCCTGATGTTGTCGTGAAGGGCGGCGAGCCAGGCTCCGATCAAGCCGCATTCGACGAAGATGAAGCCTCGATCGTCGCGGGAAGCAAAGTGGTGCGCGTCCCCCTTGAGCCCGGCCATTCAACCGCGCGCCTCATCGAGCGCATCAAAAATCTTAGCGCATGATTCTGTCCCTGGTATCCGAGCTTCTCGCGCGGGTAGGGCGCAGGCCCGTCGTCGAAGAAGCACTCGAGACGCTGCGCCGCAGCGGGGGCGAAGTGCGCCTTGCCGGGCTCACCGATCCCGCAAAAACGCTGCTAGCCGCCCTGGCCGCGGCTGAATTGGGCCGTCCAACGATCCTCATCGTCGAGTCCAATCAGCGCGCCGAAGCGCTCGTCGAGCCTCTACGCTGGTTTTATCGCGCCATCACGGGAAAGCCCGGCCATCGCGTCGTCCACCTTCCCTCCCTCGAAGTTCTGCCTTACGACAATCGCTCGCCGCACGCCGAAATCTCTGAAGATCGCGCCGTCGCGCTCTGGCGCTTCGCGAATGGCGAGGCCGATCTGATGATCGCTCCGGTGCAAGCAGCACTCTGGCGAATGCGCGAAGCCGAGTTTTATCGCCAGCTCGCCTGCACGATTCAGCGCGACCAGGACATTCCCCACCGCGATCTGCTCAATTTCCTCGCAGGTGCCGGCTACGATCGGCAGGTCACTTGCGAAATGCCGGGCCAATACTCCGTGCGCGGCGGCATCATCGATATTTTTTCGCCGGAAGCTCCGCAACCGATCCGAATCGAGCTCCTCGGCGACACGATCGAATCCATCCGCGCGTTCGATCCCAATACGCAGCGCTCCACCAATCCGATGGAGCGTGCCACACTGCTTCCGCTCACTGAATTCCCACGCCGCGCGGAAGTGCTAGAGCGCCTGCGCGTCCCGGCTGCCTCCGGCCGCGAAGACGACGAAGCGCCTCCGGGCTTTTATCCCGGCTGGGAATTCCAGGAAATTCTGCTCGAAGAGCGCAAATCCACTCTGTTCGATCTCGCCGGCGATCCGCTCGTCGTCGAAGACGAGCCATCATTGCTCAAAGCCGCCGTCGAGCAGTACCGCGAGCGGATGCTTGAATCTTTCGACGCATCCGAAAGCCCGTTGAGCGAACCACCGAATCGTTTCCTCTTCGACGACGAGGAATGGTCGCTCGCCCTGCAACTCGCGCCGCGCCTTGGCATCGAGCATCTCGGCGTCGCCGCCGAAGGCTCTGCGCTGCGCACGCTGCGGACTCAGCCCACCCCGCGCTACCACGGCAACGTCGCCGCGTTCATGGCCGAAGTGCGCGGCCGGCTCGCGGCCGGTGAAAACGTGATGGTCTCGGCAGCCAGTACCGGCGAACTCGAGCGCCTCGCCGATATCTGCCACGAATACGAAGTCGCCTACCGCCTCGGCGAGTTGGAGGAAGACGTCACCGTCACGCGCCTCGCCGAAGAATCGCACGGCGGCAACGTTCCCGGCATGATCCTCATCAAGGCCCCCACGAGCGAAGGCGTCGTCATTCCCGAAGCGAATCTCACGATCTACGGCAACACCGATCTTTTCGAAACGCTCCCTCCGCCGTCGCAACGCGCCCGGTCGCGACCCAAGACCGCCAGCTTCTTCAGCGATTTCTCCGATCTCAAGCCGGGCGACTTTGTAGTTCACGTGGACCACGGCATCGGCCAGTTCGAAGGCCTTCGCCAGGTGGCGATCGAAGGCGCGAACGGCGAGTTCATGCTCCTGCGCTACGCCGAGGATGCCAAGCTTTACGTTCCTCTTGCGCGCCTCGACCTTATTCAGAAATACAACGCGCTCGGCGGAGCCACTCCCGCTCTCGACCGCCTCGGCACCGCGATCTGGGAAACGCGCAAGACGCGCGTCCGCAAATCCGTCAGCGACATGGCCGAAAAACTTCTTGAGCTCTACGCCGAGCGCAAGATGGCCACCGGCCACTCCTTCCCTCCCGACTCGAATTGGCAGCGCGAATTCGAAGACGCCTTCGAATTCGACGAAACCCCCGACCAACAAAAAGCGATCGACGACGTGAAGCGCGACATGGAATCCACTCTGCCGATGGATCGCCTGCTCTGCGGCGACGTCGGGTACGGCAAGACGGAAGTCGCCATGCGCGCCGCATTCAAAACGATTGCCGATTCAAAGCAAGCCGCCGTTCTCGCGCCCACCACCGTCCTCGCCTTCCAGCACTTCGAAACTTTCCGGCGCCGCTTCGCCGCCTTCCCTATGCGTATCGAAATGCTGAGCCGATTTCGCTCCGAGAAAGAACAAAAGAAAATTCTCGACGAACTCGAAGAGGGCAGGGTGGACATCGTAATCGGCACGCATCGCTTGCTCTCGAAGGACGTGAAGTTTCAGGATCTAGGCCTTCTCGTCGTCGATGAAGAGCAACGCTTCGGCGTGGCCCACAAAGAACGCCTCAAGGAAATGCGCAAGAACGTGGACGTCCTCACCATGTCCGCCACTCCCATCCCGCGCACCCTGCACATGTCTCTCGTCGGCTTGCGCGATATGAGCGTGATCGAAACGCCGCCGAAGGACCGCCTCGCGATACAAACGACCGTCGCCCCCTTCAGCGAAACCCTCGTCCAGCGCGTCGTCGAGGAAGAGCTCGCCCGCGACGGGCAGGTATTTTTCGTTCACAATCGCGTCGAGTCGATCCATTCTCTCGCTCTAATGATCACGCGCCTGGTCCCGAAAGCTCGCGTCGTCGTCGGTCACGGCCAAATGCGCGAGAACGAGTTGGAAAAAGTGATGCTGAAATTCATTCGCGGCGAAGCAGACGTTCTGCTTTCCACCACGATCATCGAGAACGGCCTCGACATCCCCCGCGCCAACACCATCATCATCAATCGCGCCGATCGCTTCGGGCTTTCCGAGCTGTACCAGTTGCGCGGGCGCGTGGGCCGCTCGAATCAACGCGCCTACGCCTACCTGCTGATTCCCACCGAGACCGCGCTCACCTCCATCGCCCGGCAGCGTCTCGCCGCGCTCAAGGAGTTCAGCGACCTTGGCGCTGGTTTCCGAATCGCCGCGCTCGATCTCGAACTCCGCGGCGCCGGCAATCTTCTCGGCAGCGAGCAGCACGGCCACATCGAAGCCGTCGGTTTCGACATGTACTGCCAAATGATGGAGCGCGCCGTCGCCGAGCGCAAAGGCGAGGCCTTGCCTCCCGAACGCCGCGCCACACTCAACCTCGGACAGGAAATCCGCATCTCATCTGAGTACATCGAGAGCGAAAACTTGCGCCTGCGCATCTACAAGCGAATTGCCAGCGTCACGTCCGATGCCGATCGCGTCGAAGTCCGCCGCGAGCTCGAAGACCGCTTCGGTCCGCCGCCGCAAGCCGTCGAAAATCTACTCGATTACGCCGTGCTGAAGGCCATGGCCGAAAAGATGCTCGTTGCGTCGATCGACCGCCGCGCCGACCAGATCGCCGTCAAGTTCTACGACGACACGCCGCTCGGCCCCGAACATCTCGTCAAACTCATCCGCAAGCGCCGCGGAATGCGCCTCGATCCCACCGGCGTACTGTGGTTTGAATGGAAACGCGAGGGTGCCGGCCCAATGGCCGCTGCCAGAAACGTATTGCAACAACTACAATCGTAGGGCTACACTTTCGCCCGAAGGAAAGACGAATGAAATCACGAGCTTTGCAGCTACTCAAACGCCTCTCAATCGCATTTCTTTTCAGCATTCTCCCGGCGCGGGCGTTCGCACAAGTGAAGCAAACTCCGACCGCCATTCCAGCTCCTCCGCCGCCGCCCGCGGCCGCCGCAGCCGCACCCACTCATCACGGAGCGGTTGTGGAAGAAATCGTCGCGCGCGTGAACAACGACATCATCACGCTCACCGACTACATGAAATCTCAAAACGCGCTCCATCAAGACGCCGCCGACGAGTGCCAGGGCTGTCCCGTCGATCGCGTTGACGCAATGTTCAGAGATAAACAGAAGGATCTGCTGCGCGACATGATTGACCAGCAGCTCCTCATTCAGCGCGGCAAAGACGAGGGCATCAGCGTCGAGACAGACGTGATCAAGCGGCTCGACGACGTGCGCAAGCAAAACAATCTGGCGAGCCTCGATGAACTCGAGAAAGCGGTCGAAACCCAGGGCCTCTCGTGGGAAGAATACAAGACCCAGATTCGCAACAGCCTCCTCACCCAGGAAGTCATCCGCAAGGAGATGGGCAGCCGCATCGTCATTCCGCACGACGAAGTGAAGCAGTATTACGACGCGCACCTGAAGGATTTCGTCCGGCCCGAGCAAGTGGACCTCGCCGAAATCTTTTTGGACACGCAAGGCAAGTCTCCGCAGGAAGTCGAAATCATCCAGCAAAAGGCGGACGACTACCGCAATCGCGTGATCAAGGGCGAGGAGTTCACCGAAATTGCCAAGCGCTACTCGGAGGGAAGCACCAAGGATAAGGGCGGAAGTCTCGGCACTTTCGAGCGCGGCCAGCTCTCGAAGCAACTGGAAGACATCGTCTTCAAGATGGACAAGAACCAGATCACCGAAGTCATTCAGACCAAAACCGGCTTCGAGATTCTGAAAGTCCTCGACCACTACCAGGCCGGCCAGCAGCCGGTGGAAAAAGTCGAAACAGAAATTATGAATAAGATTTACATGCAAAAGATGCAGCCGCAGATGCGCGAATACCTCGCCCAACTGCGGGAAGAAAGCTACGTCACCGTAAAGCCCGGTTTCACGGATTCCGCCGCCGTTCCCGGCGCCAGCGTGATCCAGGAAGTGGCTCCGACCACCGACACGCAGCAGAAGAGCAAGAAGAAAATGAAGCCCAAGCTGACGAGCTGATGAAAACTCTTTACGTCTCGGGCCTGCAGGACGGGCAAGCCGTCACTGCGCAGTTCCTCGTCCGCGAAAAAGAAATTCGCACCTCCGCGCGCACCGGCTCCTCGTGGCTTCAACTCGAGTTGGGCGACCGTACCGGAACGATCCCGGCGAAAATGTGGGACAACTTCGCCGCCATCGCCTCCACCTTCGAATGCGACGACGTGGTCCAGATTCGCGGCCGCGTGAAGCTCTACAACGGCCAAAAGGAATTGACGCTTGAAGCGGTAATCCCCTCTTCCGAGCGTGACTACGAACTCGCCGATTTTCTGCCGCACACAAAATTCGACGTCGAGGAGCTGTATTCGCGGCTCCGCGCCGCAGTGGCGGAAATGAAGAACCCGTTCCTGCAAAAGCTTCTATCGAGCTTCATCGACGATCCTGCCATCGCCTCGAAACTCAAGCGCGCCCCCGCGGCGATGACGATGCATCACGCTTTCATCGGCGGCCTGCTCGAACACGTCGTCAGTCTCGTTGGCCTGGCGCGCGACGTCGCCCGGCACTATCCGGAACTGGACTCCGATCTGCTTCTCACCGGCGTAGTTCTCCACGATATCGGCAAGATCGACGAATTGCGCTACACACGCGGCATCGAGTACACCACCGAGGGGCGCTTGCTCGGCCACATCATGATCGGCGCGGGCATGGTGCAGGAGCGCATCAAATCCATTCCCGGATTCCCCGCCCCGCTCGCCGTGCTCGTGGAGCATATGATCCTCAGCCATCACGGCACTCACGAATTCGGCTCCCCGTCGCTGCCCCAGGTGCGCGAAGCCGTCGCTCTGAATTTTATCGATGACCTCGATTCCAAGATGGCTGCCATGGGCGCGACGATTGATTCTCTCCCGGGTGACGACCAGTGGACCGGCCGCAATCCCTCTCTTCGCCGCTCGCTGCTCGATGCAGGCAAGTACCTGGGCCAGAACATGGGGAAATCTGCTGCCGCGGGTGATTCCAAGAAGAAAGTTTGAGCGCGGGTTCGGAAGATAGACAAGGACCGTACATGACTGACGCAATCGCGAAATCATCCTCTCCGCGCCGCTCGGTTCTCGACCTCGCGCCCCTCGAGCTCGACTGCATGAACACTCTCTGGCCGATGGGCGAAGGCACCGTGCGCGAAATCCGCGATGGACTCGCCGTTCGCCGCCCGCGCGCCTACACCACCATCATGACCATCATGGATCGCCTCGCCCGCAAAGGTGTCGTCGAACGCCGCAAGATCGGCCGCGCGTACACCTATCGCGCCAACGTCACCGCCGACGAAGCTCGCGCTCAAGCTCTGGGGCAGGTCGTCGAAAATTTCTTTGGTGGCTCAAAGGAAGCTTTGATCGCACAACTGAATGGAGTTCTGCCCGCCGCCCGTCTCGATCCTGCCTATCCGCAGGCTCCGCGGGCCCGCGCAGCGGCTGCATCGTCGCGAGGCGTGACCACCTCGCCGGATGCGATCGCGGCGTCCGCTCTGCCTTCTCGACCGCCGGCCGTTGCAATTCCGTCGCCCTCTGCCGAACGAACGAGCGCCCGGAAAACCCGCTCGGCTAACGGCTCGGACATCGAGCGCATGGACGACACACTCTTATAAAAATGTTCCCGCCGGAATTTACAATCCGCAATCTCGCCATTCGCCCTGCGACGATCCTCGCGCCGATGGCCGGCGTTACGGACACGGTTTTCCGTCGCGTCATCCGCGGCCTCGGCGGCTGTGGCCTGATCATGACGGAATTCACCAGCGCCGAAGGCCTCACGCGCAATTCCGCCCGCACGCTTCACTACCTTTATTTCGACGCCGACGAGCATCCCATCGCCGCGCAGATCTTCGGCTCGGACCCGAAAGTGATGGCCTCGGCCGCCGCGCTCACCGAAGACCTCGGCTTCGACCACGTGGATATCAATCTCGGATGCCCGGTAAAAAAAGTCGTGAAGTGCGGCGGCTCGGGACTTCTGCGCGACCTTCCGCATCTCGACGTTCTCTTCCGCGCCATTCGCGCCGCCGTTCGCATTCCGCTCACGATCAAGATCCGCTCCGGCTGGGACGAGAAGAACATCGTCGCGGTGGACGTCGCACGGATGGCCGAACAGGCGGGCGTCGAAGCAATCGCGATCCACCCGCGCACCCGCATGCAGGGCTACAGTGGCTCGGCTGATTGGAGTGTGATTCGCGATGTGAAACAGGCCGTGCGAATTCCGGTGATCGGCAATGGCGACATTCGCACGCCGCAGGATGCCGTCCGTATGATATCCGAAACCGGCTGCGACGCAGTGATGATCGGCCGCTCGGCTTCGTCAAATCCCTGGATCTTCCGCCAGATCGAGCAGTACGTCGCAACCGGCCGCTACGACGAGCCCACCGAGCTCGATCGCTACCATCTACTCTCGGGATATTTCCGCAGCCTGATCGCAGCCGAAATGCCCGACGCCCCCGGAAAAATGAAACAGTTCGCCAGTTTATTCACCCATGGTGTCCGCAACGGCGCCGAGCTTCGCCACAAAGTGCATCACGCCCAATCCGCCGCAGAAATCCTCGATCGCGTCGACGCGTTCTTCGCCAACCTAGCTGCCTCATCCACGGGTCAGTAGGGGCACGGCATGCCGTGCCCTCTCGCCCCCCAGCGCCGCGCCACCAACATTCTCAATCGCGCAACGCTGTTCAGTAAGGGCGGCTCTAAGCTCGCCTTCCGTTTGTTGGCACGAGCCGCCCGCGCAGCCCGCACTCGAACGATTCTTGCTAACTGACGCGTCTGCATGACTGGGAATCACCGGAACAAGATCCACGTGCGGATTCAATTCGAGGGCCAACCGTGCGTCGCGCGGCACATCCGAAAAACTCAGCTACATTTCTCAATCGCCTTCCATTTCAAATCTGAAATTTCACATTTGAAGTTCTCCGCCCTCACTCGTCTCGCGTAATCAAGAGCTGCTTGTAAGCCTCCCGCCGCGTCAAGCCCCGCTCCCGCGCCGCCACCTTCAACGCCGCCTTCTTATCCACGCCGCGCTCAAGCGCAATCTCCTCCACCCGCCGCGCTAGCGGCACCGCGGCTGCCGCCACACTCGCCGCCACATCAATCGCCGACTCCGCCCCATCGGGCGGCCCAATCAGAAGCGTAATCTCCCCGCGCGGCGCCTTCCTCTTCACATCCTCCAACAGCGTTTCCAGATGCCCCCGCAGAAACTCCTCGTACAGCTTCGTCACCTCTCGCGCCACCACCGCCGGCCGATTGCCCAGAATTTCCAGCGCGTCCTCGAGCGTCTCGATCAACCGGTGCGGCGCTTCATACAGCACCACGGTCCGCCGCTCCGCACCAATCTCGCGCAGCGCCTTCCGACGCTCGGTCGGCCTCGAGGGCAAAAACCCGACAAACGCAAACTGCTCGATCGGCATCCCGGATGCCGCGAGCGCCGCCACTATCGCCGACGCCCCCGGAACTGGCACCACCTGAATGCCGTGCCGCAAACACAAGCTCACCAAATGATGCCCGGGATCGGAAACCACCGGCGTTCCCGCGTCGCTCACCAGCGCCACCTTCGCGCCCTGCTCGAGATCGATCACGATCTCAGCCGCTCGCGTAATTTCGTTGTGCTCGTGATAACTCACCATCCGCTTTTGAATATCGAAATGCGCCAGTAGCTTCATCGTCTGCCGCGTGTCCTCGCAAGCGATCAGGTCCACTTCCTTCAGGATCCGCAGCGCGCGCAGCGTGATGTCCTCCAGGTTTCCGATCGGCGTCGCCACCACATAGAGGCAACCCACTCCCGGCTCGTTAGTCTTTTTTGTTTTTACCATTGGCTCCGTCTCACGAGCCTAAGCCCGCTCGCACCATCTTGCAAGCGAGCATCCTCAACCGCACATGTAGCCGAATTGTGATCCTCAGACTTCGCCGAATTCTCATCGTCAACCGCACTCCTCGGCGAACTGTCGTCCTGAAGCCATCCGGCCAGGATGGCTGAAGGATCTCAGCGTCGCGCACGCCTCCGCGTAAGCGAAGTGCGCGGCTTCAAGAGAAGTCGCCCGTACCGCATACGACCCGCACCGACAGCAACCGGCCCACTCATGCTAATATTTTATGTTCGCCACCAACTTGGGGGACAAGCCTTGCCGTTATACGAATACAAGTGCGCCAAATGCGGCCATCGATTCGAGAAGATCGAAAAGCACGACGCCTCTGAAATCAAAAAGTGCCCTAAGTGCGGCGCGAACGCGCCTCGGCAACTCTCCGCCCCCGGCATCCAGTTCAAAGGCTCAGGCTGGTACGTCACCGACTACGGCGGAAAAAGTTCGTCTGCGCCAAGCGGCGAAAATTCAGGTGACGCCTCCTCATCGAAGTCGGAGAAATCTGAAACCGCGGAGAAATCGGACAAAGCAAGCAAGTCCGGCGATTCCAAGTCTTCCTCCGGAAAATCCTCAGGGAAAAAGGAAAAGAAATAACCAGCACTGCCTCGCGGCTGTCATTCCCAGCGGTCGCCTTCAGGCAAGCATTTGTAGCGGTCGCCTCTTCACCCTGAGCGGCGCGAAGGGCAGGCGGGCGGCTCATTTCTCACAGCTTCAATCCCCTCAAATAACTCCGAAACTCTTCCCCGAAATTCGGATTCTTCAGCGCAATCTCAACGGTCGCCTTCAAAAATCCCAACTTGTCCCCCGCGTCATGCGTCTTCCCATCGTACACGTACGCATACAGCCCCTGCCGTTTCTCGCCCGCCAGCGTCCGAAGCCCATCCGTCAGTTGAATTTCGCCGCCCGCGCCAGGTTTCGTATTCTCAAGGTAATCGAAAATTTCCGGCGGCAGCACGTAGCGCCCGGACACGCCCAGGTTCGACGGCTCCTTGCCCGGCTCCGGCTTTTCCACCAGATCCTTGATTCGCAACAGCCGCTCGCCCCAGCGTTCCTGCTTTTCTACCGCCGCATCCACAACGCCGTAAAAATGCAATCGCTCGCGCGGCACTTCTTCCACCGCAATCGCACCCACGCCAGTGGCTTCGTAGATCTCGATCAATGACCGGGTCGCCGCCACCTTTCCCTCCATGATCACGTCGCCCAGCAGCACCGCAAACGGCTCATCGCCCACCAGCTCCCGCGCCGTCAGCACCGCGTGTCCCAATCCCAGCACCTCGCTCTGCCGCGTGTAACTGAAATGCACCGACCCGCCGATTTCGCGCACGATTTTCGCCTGCTTCGGTTTGCCGCGCTGCTCCAGAAATTGCTCCAGCTCCGGATTCGAGTCGAAGTGATCTTCGATCGCGTTCTTGCGCCGCCCCGTCACGAAAATAATATTTTCGATTCCCGACGCGATGCACTCCTCTACCGCGTACTGAATCAGCGGCTTGTCCACCACCGGCAGCATTTCCTTCGGCATCGCCTTCGTGGCCGGTAGAAATCGCGTGCCCAACCCCGCCACCGGCAGCACCGCTTTCCGCACTCGTCTGGGCTTCTCCGTCATCTCTCACTTCCTCTTCGCGCGTTCAGCCAAAACCGATCGGCGACCTCGCGGTCCGCTTATTCCTCACTCGCGCGTCCCATCTTACCCGAAGCTCGCGCAACCGCGGAAGCCGCGGAATCCTGTGTGTTACGATAATGTATTAGGCAAGGAATTCGAGTGGACGCGCGCCAAAACGAAAATCTGATCCTCGGAATCGAGTCCTCGTGCGACGAAACCGCCGCAGCAGTCGTCGCCGGCGGCCGCCGCATCCTCTCGAGCATCGTCTCCTCGCAAATCGACATTCACCGTAAGTACGGCGGCGTCGTTCCCGAGCTCGCCTCCCGCGAGCATCTCCGCAAGATCGTTCCCGTCGTCCGCGAAGCGCTCGACCAGGCGAAAATCACTCTCACCAATATCGACGCCGTCGCCGTCACGCAAGGCCCCGGCCTTACCGGCGCGCTGCTCGTCGGCATGACTTACGGCAAAGTCCTCGCCCTCGCGCTCGGCAAGCCGCTCGTCGCCATCAATCATCTCGAAGGCCACGTTCACGCCGTGCTTCTCGAAGCGCACGCCGCCGGCCGCCAACCGAAACTCCCAGCCGTTTGCCTCATCGTTTCCGGCGGCCACACCGTTCTTTACCACGTGAAGGCGGAATCCGCGAACGGCGACATCGGTGCAAAATTCTTTTACGCCCGCATTGGCGGCACTCGTGACGACGCCGCCGGCGAAGCCTACGACAAAGTCGCCCGCATGCTCGCGCTCGGCTATCCCGGCGGCCCTGTGCTCGACCAGCTCGCGCTCCACGGCAACGCAAAAGCCGTTCGCTTCGGCGAGCCGAAAATGAAAGGCAATCCGCACGATTTCAGTTTTAGCGGCATCAAGACCGCCATGCTCTACCATCTCCGCCGCCATCCCGAGCTTCAGCCCGAAATCGACGCGCGCAACGCAGCGCTCGCTCGCGGTGAACGCACCGCCGACGCGCTCCGCGCGCTCTCGACTTCCGACACGCTCGATCTCGTCGCCAGTTTCCAGCGCGCCATTGTGGACGATCTCACCACGCGCACTCTCGCCGCCGCCGAACTCCACCACGCGCGCACCGTGCTCGTCTCCGGCGGCGTCGCCGCCAATCGCGAACTTCGCGCCACTTTCGATTCTGAATCCGCGCGCCGCTCGATCGAAGTTTATTTTCCCAGCCGCGCACTCTCCACCGACAACGCCGCCATGATCGCGGCCGCCGCCCACCCCCGCTACCTGGCCCACGATTTCGCCGACGCCACCCTCAACGCCGAACCCAATCTCCCCCTCGCTTAGCATTTTGTACCGCCGGCTTCCAGTCGGCTCTTTTGACTCTTCATTCCCCCCACAAAACCCCTGGCTCCATCCAGCCAAATCTGCTAAACACCACCCAGGAGGCGCGCCCATGCCCGAGTCATCCACCACCCCCAGCGCCGCGCAAATCAATCTCGCGCTTCTGCTTATCCGCATCGCCGCCGCCCTCGCCTTCCTCTTCCACGGCAGCCAAATCCTGTTCGGCGCCTTCGGCGGCCCGGGCCCGCACGGCTTCGCCGCCTACATGAAAGCGCCCGACGTCCTCGGCTACCTCGTCGGCATCGCCCAGGTGGCCGGAGCCATCGCAGTGCTCACCGGCGTTCTGATTCGCACCGGCGCTGTCTGCCTCATCATCGTGATGCTCGGCGCCATCTTCCTCGTCCATTTGCCGCATGGCTTCGACATCAGCGCAGGCGGCGTCGAATACGCTCTCACCCAGCTCCTCGTGGCCGTAGCTCTGCTCGTCACCGGCGCCGGAGCCTATTCGCTCGCGGGAACGCTTCCACCAGCCCTGCGAAAACTCTAACCGCCGATGACTCCCCGCCCGCCCAACACTTCCCCCAACGCCACGCCGCCCCAGCTCTCGCAAAACTCCGCTTCGCTGAAGTCCGGCCGCCCCACCGCTCTCATCGCACTCGCCGTGCTCGCGATCCTCGTGTTCGGCGCTCACTTCCGCTCCGCCCATCCGGCTTCCTCCGCCGCCGCCTCGCTCCCCACCGCCAAAGAAATCGTCGCCCGCTACGACGAAGCCCTCGGCAGCCGCGCCGCCATCGAGCGCCACACGTCCAGCACGATGCGCGGCACCACGGAAATCCACGAACGCGCGAACGTCGCAAAGCTGCCGTTCGTTTACTACTCGAGCGCCCCGTACCGCCGCATCGAGCGCACCACGCTGCCCGGCGAGTCGGGCGAAATCGTGAACGGCTTCGACGGCGACACCGCCTGGAGCGTCGATCCCCGCGGCGGCCCGCAAATCTACACCGGCGACGAGCGCGAATCGATGAAGCGCGACGCCGATTTCTACTACTCCATCAACGAGCTCGTCTGGTTCAGGTCCATGGAAACGGTGGGACTCGAAGACTTCGAAGGCCGTTCCTGCTACCACCTGCACGGCATCAACAACTGGGGAAAATCGAACGACCATTTCTACGATCGCGAAACCGGCCTGCTCGCCGGCTACGAATTCAATTCCGAACTAGGCGCGACGCACCAGATCTTCTCCGACTACAAGAAAATCGACGGCGTTCAAGTCCCCACAAAACAAACCGTAAAGGTCAAATCCAAAGACGGCGCCTGGCAAATCCAGCAAATCCTCACGTTCGAATCCATCGCCTTCAACGACGTCGATCCCGCCGTCTTCACCCCACCCCAATCGGTCCGCGATCTCGTAGCCAAGGCGAAGCCAGCCGCAAGTCGATAGGGTCGCTCTCGCTGCTGGCGGCCGTTGCCTGCATAACCGCGGCCGCGGAACGAATCACCATTTGTAGTGGCTCGGACGGGAGAGACACTTGATTGGATAAAACGCGATTTACCGTAGATTAGAACTGGTGCCGGCCTCATGTTTTCAATGCCTTAGGAGGATTTCTAATCGCGGCGCCGTAGATTAGAAGTGGCGTGACCGGTGATTCGTAACTCGTGATTCGTGGGGAACCGTTCAACGCCGTCATGTGGCTCAGGTCTTCAGACCTGAGGCTGTCGAAGGTTCCAGTTTCGCGGCATGCAAAATCGGAGTGACAAATCGCAATCCGTTCGCGATTAGAAATTCTTAGTGGGCTTAGTTTTCTATGAGTTGGATGAAATTCTAATCCCGTATTCGCGATTAGAATTCTCGGCGTAAGTGCTGTGGTATGAGTGGCGCGACGTGCGAGAGTTTCGCTCCGGCTTGTTCGCCCGCTCCACGGTGTCGTTTTTGTCGTCATATGAAAACGGCCAATGGTAGCGCGGATCGGGGCGGTTGGAAATCCGTAGAACTACGTACAGTCTGTGGAAAATGAGGGGTTCGGAGGAAAAAAATGCGCGCGGTGGCGGAAAGTTTGCGTTCGGGGTGCGCACGAGGCGGAGGTGGGAGCCGGCTGCAAGCCTTTTGGAACGGAGGCAAACGCCAGACCTGGTTACTGATATGGTAAGCTCCGGGCACGAAAGTCGAGGAGGCACACCGTGAAGGCGTCGATTCTCTACCGGATCGCTTCTGTTCTTCTGCTGCTTTTTGCAACGGGACATACACTCGGTTTTCGGCAGTCCGATCCCGCGTGGGGAGCTGATACGCTGCTGGGACTGATGAAGTCGGTCCACTTTGACGTGCAGGGCTTTAGCCGGAACTATTGGGACCTATTTCAGGCGGCTGGATTTTCGGTCGGGGTGTTTTACTTGTTCGCCGCGGTACTGGCATGGCAGCTTGGCGGACTTCCGGCGGGGACTTTGGCGCTGATGCGCGTCACGGTGTGGGCGTTCGCTCTTTGCTTTGCGGCCATCACGATCGTGAGCTGGAGATTTCTATTTATTCTCCCGATCGTGTTTTCGCTGGTGATTACAGTGTGTTTAGGTGCAGCGGCGTGGGTTTCAGGTAAGACGAGCTGAGCTTTGGTTGGAAAGCCACGGGTGCGGTCGTGCGCCGATCACCGGCCCGGGTGGTGCGGGAAATTCTGTGCGGCGCTAGCGGGGCGTCGATTGGCCCACCTGCTTGACGATAGAAATATCGAACCTTACGCGCCGCCTCACCTGCACGTCCGCGGCTAGCTGACGCTCGATTCGCGCCGGTCTTGAGGCTCGGGAGGAGGGATCAGCGAAAACAACTCGTCCTTGAGCTTTCGATATTTCTCATACGCGACAATTTCAATCGTTCGCAGCTTCAACAGCTCGTTATAAGAAGTCCAGCTCGATGGGTCCCTGGTTTCAGCCAGTATCACGCTAAGCTGTTCCGCCTTGTGCGAATAATCGCTAAAAGCCTCATCCATTCTCGTCAGCAACATCATCTGCCCCGCATCTTTCATGAAACCTCACATAAACAGCGCGCCCAAGTCCGACACCGCAAGCCCCGGCAAATCTCCGCCGCCGGCTCGAAGAAACGAATCCCTGCGCATCATTGATATTACAGGATGCAGAAAGGATTAGATGTAGGAAACCAGACAGTTTCTAGATCGCGACGTTACACACGAGAGCTTCCCCGACTGTGGGCAAATCGACGGCGTCCAAGTCCCCACCAAGCAAACGGTAAAGGTAAAATCCAAAGACGGCGCCTGGCAAATCCAGCAAATCCTAACCTTCGAATCCATCACCTTCAACGACGTCAACCCCGCCGTCTTCACCCCGCCCCAATCCGTCCGCGATCTCCTAGCAAAAGCAAAGCCCGCCGCAACCCCGTGAGCGAAGTTTTAGCCTCCGTTCGCCAATTGAAAATCGAAGGAGACGTAGGCCCCGAAGCGCGTAGGTCACTGCGTTTTACCGTGAGCAACGAACCGCAGCTTCGCACTTATCCTTGTAGGTCACGGCTTCAGCCGTGACATCAAATCTTCTAACAAACGTCCCCCTCCCCTCGGCGGTCGTCTCGCCGAGCCTTTCTCAACCTATGCGCTACGCGTCGATCGATCCGCGAGCTCGATAGATAGACAAATTCGAGCTATGATTTCTCAATGCTTCGCGACTTGCCTTCGACGCCGACAATTCAGAACACGAGTCCGACGGATCCGATTCAGGAGTTGGCGCTTCGCGTGGTGGTCGAGTTGCCTGGCTGGCAACTGCACGTGGCGGGTACAGCAATTCTCATTGCCGGCCATCTTGCGCTTACGGCAGGCCACGTTTTGGATACTGTCGTCCGAAGATTTGGCTCCTCATGCGAATTGGTCTTGTATCAAGTCCTGCCCGGTCCGGCGTACCGTGTTTGGAACGTCTTACGCGCGTGGCGTTGTCCGACGACGGACATCGCCTTTCTGCATCTGGCTTCAACTGCCCGAAATTATGGAGCGAGCGATTCCCTGGTGGATTGGAAAACCTTTCGACTTACCGCCTCGGCCCCGTCGCCCGGGGAAACGGTTGTTGCATTCGGATATCGGGAAGGACAAATTCGAGTCACTGAAGGCGCTGAAGGAGTGCATCACGTCGAGCTAAACGATGTTGGCACGACCGCGATTGGCAGAGTCGGTCACGTCTTTCCAGAGCGTCGGGACATCGCAATGCTAACGTTTCCGTGTTTTGAGGTCTACGCGCCGTTCTTTCCGGGCATGAGCGGTGGCTTCGTCATGAACGGGAACGGATACGTCTGTGGATTGATCTGCGCCGGCTACATTTTCGAGGACAAGAAAGCGCCCCCGCTCAGTTATGCCACGACCCTATGGCCCATGTTGGCCACACGGATTTCAGCGGACCGAGGCGGCAAATATCCGCGCGGAGTTAGTTATCCAGTTATAGATCTGGCGATCGATGGTCTGATTCATGTCGTCGGGCTTGAAGACCTTGATTCGAAGTATTTTCCTGGACGCGTCCCGCCGCGCGGCTGATAGGAGTGCCCGCAATCGCCCTATCCCACAAGTACCTTAGTCGTGTATTCGATACAGATATATATTATACTTCTATTCACACCGTAGCTGGATAGATCGGTTGCGGTGCGGGGCACGATTATTTGGTTTGATGGAGGTACAAATGTGCAGCACTGAGCAAACGAATTCTGAACGATGGAAGCTGGATGTAAATGACAGATACCAAAAAGCTGTCGCCACTGTGATCACGCTCTCGTCGGCGGCACTAGTAAGCCCAATCGTGTTTCTAAAGGACATGCTTAGTCTTGGAGAGCACAACTCAATCGTGACTCTGCTAAATCGCACAGCATACATTGGCTGGATATTATTGGCAGTTTCCATCGTCTGCGGACTGCTCTATTATTATTTTTCAGCGAAATGGACGAAATTGGCGCTTACGAAAAGCGCCGATGTGCTCTGGGTACCACTCAACGAAAAGTTTTCGGAGCTGGCGTTAGACCTGACCTATTTCTTCATGATGATTGGTTTCTTAGGCGGCACAGCTTGCATGCTTCGTTTCATGGCGACATACGTTGTTCCAAAATGCCTGTCGTGAGCCAAACGAACTTGCATGGCGGTAGCGGCGACTGCCCGTCGCAGCATGACGCCTAGGTAAGATCATTTGTTCCCCTCGGCGGCTGTTTCGCCGAGCCTTTGGCTTCCCAAAGCGCCGCGCGCAGCGCTTACCTTACGCGCCGCCCCACCCGCGCGTGCCCCCTTTTTCGTTTTCACTTTTCGATTTTCCACTTTTCCACATTTCCACATCTCCCCCGCAAAGCTGCGGATTCCAATCCCGCCCAACTCGCGCTTCCATCGGTCGTTTTCACATGACGATAATATCCGCACCATCGAAAGCGGCTCTGCCGTATCGAGGAGAGTTACGGTCGCGGCCTGGGACGATCCAACGCGCTGCCGCGCGTTATTCCGCCCCTGAATCCAAACGGGTTAGCGCCCAAACCCTAATCGCGAATGCGCGATTAGAATTTCGGCTAACTCATAGAAAACAAAGCCTACTAAAAATTTCTAATCGCAAATGGATCGCGATTTGTCACATCATTTCGCAACCTTCCGGCGCATCCTCCAGTTGCGAACCGCTACCGCAGCCTCACCCCCGCAAACCTTCGGGCTTCCGGCCTTCGAACTCACTCGTCACTGGCCACTCATCACTCGCCACTTCATTTCTAATCTACTGTGCCGCGATTAGAAATCACCGTAAGGCATTGAAAACATGAGACCGCGGCCAGTTCTAATCTACGGTAAACGAAGGGTCCCGAAACCAGCATCCTCGGCACCCGCCGAAACGGATAGGCGGCGTCGCCGGTCGCCGGCGCTAGAACTCGAGGCGCAACTGGAAGGCGATCATGCGGGGTGTGCTGTCGCCCCCGAGGCCGACGCCGAGGAGGCCCGTTGGCGGAGAGGTGGTGTAGGTAAGCGCGCCGAAGCCCGTTTGAGTGGCGGGCTTGCCGGGGATGCCGGCGAGGACCATATTGGGCAGGCCGAAATTCGGATGGTTGAAAACGTTGAAGAATTGTACGTCGAAGCGGAGCTTCCACCGTTCGGAGAGCGCGAACCATTTCGAGAGGTAGAAATCGCTCCACGTGAAATTCGGTCCGCGCAGCGCGTTGCGGCCGAGAGTTCCGAACTGGCAGTTCGCCGGGCTGTCGCCTCCGGTGCAAGCGCCCGTGCTCGGATCGACGACCGAGATGAACGCGTTGGGATTCAGCCACTGCAGCGTTCCCGGCTGCGTAACATTCGGAATCGGATTCTGTTCATAAAGCGGCTCGCCGGCCACTCGACTTGCAAATTGCGGGCCACTGCCGTTGAGGATGCCGTTGCCGTTGGCCGAATACGGCGTGCTGAGGACGGAGAACGGGATGCCGCTGTGCCAGAAGACTGTGCCGGAAACCTGCCAGCCGTTGAGCGCGTAGCCGAGAAGCCGGCCCTCGGCCTTCGACGGAAATTGGTACACGTATTGCGCGCTGAGATTGTGGCGGATGTCGTAGTCGCACGGGCCGTAGTCGCGAGCCAAATCTCCCGGAAGCGGCGAAAGGATTCCGCCCGCCGAGAATTGCAGGAAGCCGCCGTTCGAGACCGTGTCCATGCACCGGCTGAACGTGTAGTTGATTTGTCCCATCAGGCCGTGGCCGACGCGCTTCATCGCGGTCATCTGCAAGCCGCTGTAGTGGCTGTTCGCGCCGGTGGAAAATTGCGTCACCGCGCCGAATCGCGGGTCGGTGGATTGCGCGTAGGGGAAAGGAGCGAAGCAGCCGTCACAGACGGTTTGATAGCCGTTCACTTGCGTGAGGTAAGGCTGATTTACGGCGCGCGTGCCGACGTATTGGGCGCGGATACTTCCCGTGCTTCCCAGTTCGTGCTCGACGCCGAAGCTCCATTCCATGAAGTAGGGCGCGTGAAGTTTGCCCGTTGGCACTGCGGCTATGGCGACTGGCGGCAGGCACGTTGCGGGATTCGCTTGCGCCGATGAGCACGAAAGAACGCCCTGCGGGAATCCCGAGGTGAAGGCGTCGTTGGCGGCAATGGTCGCGTCAGCTGCGCTATTGGGAACACCCGGGGCAATCGCGGCGCCTCCGGCCGTGCCGAGAAGCCCGCCCTGAAAAGTCTTCACGTACGGAGGATTCACTCCCACCACATCGGCGATGCTGCCGGGCAGGATGTCGCTGAAAATGCCGAAGCCGGCGCGCAACACGGAATGCGGCTCAAACTGCCACGCGACCGCGGTTCGCGGCTGCAGGATCGCGAGGGGCGTCGAAGAAAACACTTTGCTGAGATTGGTTTGAATCGCGGCGTTCAACGGCTCGTTCGCGCCGTGGGGAATGGAATCGAACGCTCCGCGCAGGCGCGCGATGTGCTGGTGCGGGCTCAGCGGATTCGAATTCAGCGTGTCGCGGATTCCGAATGTCCAGGTGAGCGTCTTCCTGACTTTCCACGTGTCCTGCGCGTAGAGGTCGAGATTGAGGAAATTGAACGGCTCGTTCGTGGAGGTGGGGAATGTTTTTGTGGCCGTGGATGCCACGCCGTAGATGTATTGCGGCAGCGTAGTGTAGGTGACGGTCGGGACCGAGCCTTCGCCGAAGTCATAATCGTTCAGACGGAAAATGCGCGTGTTGGTTCCGAATCGGAGTTCGTGCCCGCGGTGGCTCCACGCGAGATTGTCGTTTATGAAGAAGCGTGAGGCGCGCCTTCCCTGCACCCATGTGTTGTCGAGTCCGCCGACCGTCGTGAACGGGGCATTCGCGCCGCTTCCTTGCAGCACGATGGGGAAAGCAGCGAGCGTCTTACCGAAATCAGCGGGGCCGAACAGGCTTCCGTACCAGGAAAACGCCGGATTGAAATAGTTCACCAGGTTCTGCGAAAAGACGTGCGTGTATCCCGCCGCGAAGGAATACAGGGGCTGGGGCGAAATCGCGTTGAACAATGGATTGATGGGATCGGTGTAAGCGGCCTGCAGTCCGTTGTCCGTCTGAAAGCGGTACCACGTGGTGTTTTTTTCGTTGAGGTTGTAATCGATGCGTACGGTCTGCACCTGTTCGTGATCGGCGCTCGAATGCGAGATGCTCTGGCGATTGGCGCAGCCGTTTCCGTCGTTCGCAATCGCCGGCGCGCCGCCGCTCGCATCGAGCGGACAGCCCAGGACTGCAAGCGGCGTCCCGGCGGTGTTTCCGTAGAGCGAGAACATCCTTTGATAGAACGGCACCGACGCCGGCGACGGCTGATACAACGAGCCGGTAACGGAGTCAATTCCGCCCAGCGGCAGCTGCTGCAGGACGTAATTCTGAAACGCCGCGGTGGGAACCGTGGTGGCCGTGACGATTGGTAGCGCGATGCGAACCCATTCGCTGTCGAAAAAGAAGAAGAGCTTGTCGTGTACGATCGGGCCGCCGACGCTGCCGCCGAAATGATTCACCGTCGAACGTGGCTTGTGATTCCCCGGCGTTGCGTTGGTGAAATAATTCGCGGCGTTGAACCGCGAGCCGTTCCACAACTCGTACAAGTTCCCGTGCAGCTGATTCGAGCCGGACTTCGTGACGTAATTCACCTGCGACGCCCCGTAACGGCCCTGGTCAACGGCATAGGAAAGCGTGTTGACCGTGACTTCCGAAATCGAGTTCAGACCGAGGACCAGGTTCGTCGCAAGGCCGCTGTTCAGATTCGTGAGCGGATCGTTCGTTTCCAGGCCATCAACGATGTAGCCGTTCGAAATTGCCGGCAGCCCGTTGAACTCAACATTTCCATAACCGTTCGTTCCCCCGACAAAATCGTTGCCGCTGCCGGCCGTGTTGACGAGCGCGCCCGCTGCAAACTGTAGCGGGTACGTCATGTCACCTCCTGGATTCGGGAGATTCTCCAGAGCGGGCGCATTCAACGACGTGGATGTGTTCGCATTTTCGGGATTCAGGATCGGCGCATCGCTTCTTATCTCAACTGTCTGTTTTGACTGTGCGATCCTTAGAGTGAAATCCACAGTTTGCTTCTGGCCCAGAGCGGACGTTACAGCGTCGTTCTGTTGCGGCTCGAATCCCTCTGCCTCGACCTTCACCGAGTAGAGACCGGGCTTGAGCTGTGGAAAGTTGAACCGGCCCGAGTCGTCCGCGCTCGCGGTTCGCCGTAGTTCGGTCTCGCGGTTCGTGACCGTCACCCTGGCATTGGGCACTGCCGCACCGCTGGCGTCGCTCACCTGGCCAACAATCGCGCTGGTCGTTTCACCTTGGGCGAAGACCGGCCGCGAAGACAATGGAAGCGCCACGAGAAAGAGGCCGATCGAAAGAATTGAGTTCTGACGGATTCGCAATACCGTTCGATTCATGGGAGCCATTCCATTGGTTAACTTAGCTTAATACATGTTCTTAATGCAAGTGAATGCATTTGGTGAACGGACGTGCATCCTGAGGAACGCGCCGAAGCGAAGCGGAGGAGGCGATCGAAACCATCTAGGATCACGCGAACGCCAAGGCTTGGGTCTCTCCGTGGAAGTGGGCACCCGGCTCGAGTCTTTCAGGCGGCTGGCCCGCTCTTTGCGCTCTTCCCAAAAGGTCGGAGTCTTCGCTCCGAAGCCCTGTCGGTAATGGCTTCAGCCGTGAGATAAAACACTACGAAGGACGCCCCTGCCGCTCGGCGGCGGTCTCGCCGAGCCTCTCGGAGCACGCCAGAGGGCCTGCTCAGTGGCGCGGCTCGGGGCAATTCGCTAAACTAAGGGCATATGACGCAGAGACGGCATACGACTGTGGGCGTGAAGGTCGGCAACGTGCAGGTGGGCGGAGGCGCGCCGATCGTCGTGCAGTCGATGACTAATACCGATACGGCTGACATCGCTTCGACGACGCAGCAGTGCTTCGAGCTGGCGCAGGCGGGGTCGGAAATTGTACGCATCACGGTGAACGTGCCGGAAGCGGCGGCGGCGGTGGGCGAAATCAAGAAGCGGCTGCTGGATGCCGGATGCAACGTGCCGATCATCGGCGATTTTCACTACAACGGGCACGTCCTGCTGACGAAATATCCCGATTGCGCGCGGGCGCTCGACAAATACCGGATCAATCCCGGCAACGTGGGACACGGGCAGCGGCGCGACGAGCAGTTTGCGACGATCTGCAAAGTGGCGCGCGACAACAACAAGCCGGTGCGCATCGGCGTGAATGGCGGTTCGCTGAACCAAGAGCTGGTGATGCAGAAGATGCAGGAAAACACGGACGACGATTTGGGGAAATCGTCCGAGGACATCATC
Source organism: Candidatus Acidiferrales bacterium (assembly GCA_050746925.1). Classification (GTDB taxonomy): domain Bacteria; phylum Acidobacteriota; class Terriglobia; order Acidiferrales; family UBA7541; genus Palsa-295. Next base: position 40,576 of record JBOGNA010000146.1, on the reverse strand, counting down.
AACGAGTGCATGGTGCTTTCGGCGCTGCAATCGACGGAGCTCGCGCTCGAATGTGGCTTGCGCAAAGATCAGATTATTATTTCGTGCAAAGTGTCGCGGCCGCGCGACTTGATCGAGATTTATCGAGACCTTGCGCAGAAGACGGAGCAGCCGCTGCATCTCGGATTGACGGAAGCGGGGATGGGCGCGAAGGGGCTGGTGTGGTCGGCGGCGTCGATGGGAATTTTGCTGGGCGAAGGAATCGGCGACACGATTCGCATTTCGCTCACACCGCGGCCGGGCGGCGATCGCCGCGAGGAAGTGTACGCCGCTTGCGAGCTGCTGCAATCGCTCGGGCTGCGCACGTTTGCGCCGAGCGTGACGGCTTGTCCTGGGTGCGGACGCACGACGAGCACCACTTTCCAGGAGCTGGCCGAAAGCATTCAGGGCTACATTCGCGACAAAATGCCGAATTGGAAGTGCGAGTACGAAGGCGTGGAGGAATTGAAGCTCGCGGTGATGGGATGCATCGTGAACGGGCCCGGCGAATCGAAGGCGTCGAACATCGGAATTAGCTTGCCGGGGACGGGCGAGGCGCCGCGCTGCCCGGTGTATATCGATGGGCAGCATTTCACGACGCTCGAAGGAACGTACGACGAGTTGTCGCGCGCGTTTCAGGCGCTCGTCGATGATTACATTTCGACGAAATATCATAAGCGCGAGACGCCTTTGCCGGCGGCTGCGATGCCGGCCGCGGCTGCGAAACCTGCGCTGCGCGTCATTGCCTGACCTTAGCGCCTAGGTTCTGGCGCCGCTTGAACCCACGTCAACATCTGCCGGTCTGAAGCCCGGCGGTACGAAAGTCAAAGGCACCGGCAAGATGCCGGCGCTTTGCAACGGCAACATCACTTCGTGCTACCGGTACAAAATCGCGGCAGTTGGGATAGACTCGCCGCAGATTGACGATTCCCTCCAGTCCGAGCACCGAAGCTCTGCCGAGTCCTGGCGCTCCGTCTGCTACACCACCCAATTGGGCACCGAATTGGCAGCGCGGATTCTGGGCGTTGATCGTCACGCAGTTTCAGAACGCATTCAACGACAACGCGATCAAGTTCCTCGTCATTTACATCATCGTGGCGATGAATTTTCCGAAGGACACTCGAGAAAACCTGATTCTGCTTGTCGGCACGCTGTTTGCGCTGCCGTTTATTTTCTTCTCGATGGTCGGTGGAAATCTCGCGGACCGTTACAGCAAGCGCAGCGTTGTAATCGGAACGAAGCTGATGGAAATTGGCGTGATGGGCGTCGCGATCGCCGGCCTCGCAATGCACAACCTGGCGATTGAGTGCGCGGCCGTCTTCCTGATCAGCACGCAGTCGGCGCTGTTCGGGCCTTCGAAATACGGGCTGCTGCCCGAGCTTGTTCCCGAGCGCAGGTTGTCGTGGGCCAACGGCATCATCGAGCTCGGCACGTTCATAGGAAGCATTTCCGCGGTGATGGCTGCGGGTTTTCTCGCCGAGCATTTTCGCGGGCGGCAAGAAATGTCGGGAGTGATTCTTCTCGGATGCACGCTGTTCGGACTGGCGACAAGTTTCGGAATCTCACGCGTCCCTGCGGCCGACCCCACGAAAGCATTCCGGTGGAACCCGCTCGGCGATTTCTTTTCACAGCTCAGGACGATTCGGGCCGATCGCATTTTATCGTGGGCCGTGATCGGCAACACGTATCTGTGGTTCCTTGCCGCGCTGCTGCAATTCACGATCGTGATCTATGGGCATGACGTGCTGCACGTCGATGAGTCGCACATTAGCTTGCTGCAAGCGGCAGTCGGAATCGGCATCGGGCTGGGAAGCTTTGCGGCGGGCTATCTTTCCGGCGGAAAAATCGAATATGGATTGATTCCAATCGGCGCGATCGGCATGACGGTGTTTGGCGCGCTGCTCTACAGCCCCGGGCACACGCTTTCATCCGCCGCCTGGCATCTTGGGCTGCTCGGATTCTTCGGCGGGTTCTTCGCCGTCCCGCTGAATGCTCTGATCCAGCACCGTCCACGCTCCGAAGATAAAGGCGGCGTGATCGCCGCTGCCAATTTGCTTTCCTTCGTCGGAGTGTTTCTCGCGGCGGGTGCCTACAATTTATTCTCGGCCAAACTGCATCAGACGCCGGCTGGAATTTTCCTCGATGGCGCGATCCTAACGGCCGTGATGACGATCTATGCGGTCTATCTTCTGCCTGATTCGCTCTTGCGGCTGGTGCTGTGGATGGTGACGCATTCGATCTACCGGATCCGCGTGGAGGGGCGCGACAACATCCCGGAGACGGGCGGGGCTCTGTTTGTTGCGAATCATATGTCGCTGGTGGACGCGCTGTTGTTGCTGGCATCGACCGACCGGCACATTCGGTTCCTCATGTACAAAGGGATTTACGATCTGCCGTACGTGAAGCCGGGCGCGAAGATGATTCGCGCGATTCCGATTTCGTCCGAACTGCGTCCGCGCGAGATGCTGCAATCGCTGCGCGAAGCGAGCAATGCCATTCGCGCGGGCGAGGTGGTGTGTATTTTCGCCGAGGGGCAAATCACCCGCATCGGGCAGCTGCTTCCCTTCCGCCGCGGGATGGAACGAATCATGAAGGGCGTGGACGCGCCGATCGTGCCGGTAAATCTCGACGGCGTGTGGGGCAGCATCTTCAGCTACGAACGCGGAAGGTTCGTCTGGAAGATGCCACGATCGATTCCCTACCCGGTGACCGTGAGCTTCGGGAAACCGATGCCGCCAAGTTCGACTCCCTTTGAGGTGCGCGAGGCCGTGCAGCAACTGCAGACCGAAGCGTATCGGCATCACAAGGACGAACTGCGCACCCTTCCTCGCGCGTTCATTCGCACGGCGCATTCTTCGCCGCTGCGGTTTGCCATGGGCGACAAACGGCGAGCGCGCATGAGCTGGGGGATGGCGCTGCTGAGCGCGATCCTTCTTGCGCGCCGGCTGCGCAGCACGTGGGCCGGGCAGGAGATGGTGGGAATCCTGCTGCCGCCATCAGTTCCCGGCGCGCTGGTGAATTTCGCGGCGGTGCTGTCCGGGAAGATCCCGGTCAATTTGAACTACACCTCGTCGAACGAGACGCTCGATTCGTGCGCGAAGCAGTGCAATCTCGAAACCGTAATCACGACGAAGCTGCTGCTCGAGAAAATCCCGCTAAAAGTGCCGGCGAAAACGATTTTGCTCGAAGAGGTGGCTGCCGCGCCGCGCGCGTTGGAAAAAATCGTGGCGCTGCTGCTCTGGTTTTTGCCCGGTTATTGGCTGGAGCGGAATTTGAGCCGCGCGAAACCGAGGAAACTCGACGATCTCGCGACCGTGATTTTTTCAAGCGGCAGCACCGGTGAGCCAAAGGGAGTAATGCTGACGCACTACAACATCGCGTCGAACATCGAACAGATGGGGCAGACGTTCATGCTGGATCGCAAGGACGTGCTGCTGGGCGTGTTGCCTTTCTTTCATTCCTTCGGATTCACGGTAACGCTGTGGCTGCCCGCGGTGCTCGGCTGCGGGGTGGCGTATCACCCCAGCCCGCTGGATCTGAGCGCCATCAGCGAACTGGTGCGCGACTACCGCGTCACGTTCCTGCTGGCGACCCCTACGTTTCTACAGGCATACGTGCGGCGCTGCTCGCCGGAGGATTTCGGCAGCCTGCAATTTGTGGTGGTGGGCGCGGAGAAATTGCCAGACCGGCTGGCGCTTGCGTTCGAAGATCGCTTCGGCATTCGCCCGCTCGAGGGTTACGGAGCGACGGAATGTTCGCCGGTGGTCGCGGTGAATACGCGAGACTTCCGCGCGCCCGGATTCCGCCAGGTGGGAGCGAAGCGCGGGCACATCGGCCATCCGCTGCCGGGAATCAGCGTGCAGATCGTTGATCCCGAAACGCGCAAACGGCTGCCCGTGGGAACGGCGGGGCTACTGCTCGTGCGCGGGCCCAACGTGATGAAGGGCTATCTCGGAAAGCCGGAAAAGACGGCCGAAGTTCTGCAGGACGGCTGGTATGTGACGGGCGACATCGCCACGGAAGATGAAGACGGATTCCTTACCATCACGGATCGCCTGAGCCGCTTCAGCAAGATCGGCGGCGAGATGGTGCCGCACATCAAGGTGGAGGAGAAACTCCACGAACTCGCCGGCGCCACCGAGCAGAAATTTGTGGTGACGGGCGTCCCTGACGGCAAGAAGGGCGAACGGCTGGCTGTATTGCACACGCTCACGCCTGATGAGCTGAGGGCGCTTCTCGATCGCATGCCGGAACTAGGTTTGCCCAATCTGTGGACGCCACGCGCGAATCAATTCTTTCACATCGATGAGCTGCCGCACCTCGGCAGCGGAAAACTGGATTTGCGGCGCGTGCACGAGATTGCGATCGATTTCTCGCCAGCCGAAACGTAACGGGCCTTCCGTCCGACAGTGCCCGGGCGGGGATTCAAAGCCAAGTTAGAATGGTTTGTTCGAACAGATTGTGGGCGGTGCCAAAAACCCAGCAACACATCCCGGCCGTTGGCATCTAACCGCAGTTAATCGCGCTCCGTTGCACGATTGCGCCGTTCGCCGTCGATTTTTGGCCGTCCGATGTTTTGGGATTGTGCCGGTCTCAGGATGCCAGTAAAATCGCGAAAGCTGGAGAAATTTTCGGCATGCAGAGACGAAATCACAACTCGTTGCTTGGACCGGCGCTTCTAACGCTCGTCTGGGACTGCATCCGAACCGCATCCAGTCCCTCGCGGTAGTTCGATCGCTTCGAATCTGATTCATTCCAAGCAACCACCACCGTAACGGGCGTAGCTCTATTTTCGTACGCCTCGAGAACTACCGTCGCACCGAGCCCTACTCGGCCGGTCGCGCGAGCCGAAGTGTGCGAGTGGCACTTCTAGAAAAGGCTGACGTACGTGGAGGTGCGGATCAAAAACGGAACGCCGTTGCACGGCGAATCGCTGTGCGAAACGTGTGCGCGAGCTCACATCGCCAGAGGCTTCGGTGAGAGCGAAATGCTCGTGATCTGCCAGGCGACGTCTCCCGAACACCGGGTCGAATTCCGGATACGGGCGTGCACCAACTACCTGGAGATCAAGCGGGAGTCGCTGTACGACATGAAGCAGATCGCGTGGGTCCTCGCGCCGCGCGAGGGCAAGCGGCAAGCCGGGTTCGTTCCCGCAGCGGAGTTGGAGAAGGAATCGGAAATCGAGCTGTTTCTGAGCGAGCCGGAATGAGCGAAAGAAAAGGAGGTGGCCATGTTCATCGTGATTGCGGCGGCAGTTTTCTGGCTGATTCGATTCACGGTCATCTGCATTTGGGCAGAGCTCGCGCAGAAGAACGCCAAGCCGTCTGCGGTCACCTTGAACATCGGAGCGGAAAGCAGAGGTGCACGTCCGCTCTTTCGGCGAGAAGTTTCGGCGCCAACTCCGGCTCCGAAGCGGACCGCTGCGCTGCCGGAACCGCTCTGCATTGGGTGCGTGTATGCGCACATCGTGCGGGGTTTTCGACCGGAGGAAGAATTGATCGCGTGCGGCTACGCGTTTCCCGCAAGGGAATTGCTCTTTCGGGTGCGTGAGTGCAGCGACTACAGACCGAAGCGTGAACGCTGCCGCGTGGAAAAAGCGAACGAGGGAGCAGTGTGTATCCTGCCTCTCGATGAAACGGCAGAAACTTTCCACGCGGCAGCTGCCACACGCAACGGGGAGGGCGAAGTGGAATCGTCCTATGACTAAAGCAATCCGGGCGGGGCTGCGAGAATCGAACTTGATTTCGCGGCCCCCGTCCGGAGATTGCGAAACAGGGATCAAGGAGGGCCACCGTTACGGGTGGCCTGTTTTTTTTGCGCAGCCCTCGCCGGCCGACTGCAACCCCCAAGTCAACCCCTGCCGGGCTGACGCCCCTTCATTCTTCAGGGCGAGCCGGCGCTACGCAAGATTAGAGCTAGAAAATCGCCAGCTTTACGTGCAGGAATTTCTTGGGATTCTGGCGGAAATCGCTGACCATCAGGCGCATATCGCCGGCGAGGCCGCTGAAGTTGTCGTAGAACGCCGGATCGCTGAAGAATTTGCCGAGCGTGCCTTCATTGGAATTCATTTTTGCGGTGGCATCGCGGAAATTGGCGGAGGCGTCCTTGAGGTTAGTGTAGAGCGCGTCGTCGGTGGTGAGCTTGCCGAGAGTGCCTTTGCCGGCGCGAACGTCCGCGAGCAGCGCATTACCGTTGTTCATCAACTTTTTCGTGTCGTCGTACATGCTCGGGTCGTACACCAATTTGCCGATCGTCCCCTGGCCCTGTCGCACCGCCGCGATCACTTCGTGCGCGTCGCCGATCGTTGCGTTCACCTTGTTGTACAGCTCGTCTGACTTCAGCAGTTTGCCGGCGGTTCCTTCGCCGCGCTGAATGGACGCGACGACATCGTCCACCTTGGCGATCGTATCGTTCGCGTGCGTATAGAGGGATGGATCGTTGAGGAGCTTCGCCAGCGTGCCCTGCCCTGAATTGACCTTCGCGAGGATGTCGCCCAGCTGATTCGAGAGCGTGCTGAACTTCTTCACCAGATCCGACATTGCCGCTTCCTGATCGCCCGGCAACACCCCGCCGTTCTGAATGGCGGTGCCGTTGACGCCGCGCTTTACGGTGACGTAGCGATTTCCGAGCAGACCTTCGGTAATGAGTTTGGCGGAGGAATCAGAGCGGACGTCCGGCTGGAATTTCTTCTCAATCCGCAGGACGAGAGTGATGTTGTGCATCGGGTCCTGCGGTTGCGGCGTCAATTGAATCGATTGGACGCTGCCAATCTCCACGCCATCCAGCCGTACGGGCGCGCCCGTCTGCAAGCCTTCGACCTCGGGCAGATAGGTGAGCACGCGATACTTCGGGCCGAGAATTCCGGCGCCGGTGACGTAAAAGATCGCCGCTGCCAGGATAAACAGCCCGACGAGCACAAACAGTCCCACGCGAAGCTCCGTCCAGGTCAGTTGCTTCCGTTGCGCCATTGCTTTCCTCCTCGATCATTGCCAGAGAGCAAATTCATTCTGCCGAAGCAAGAAACTTTTTCAGGTACTCGTCCGAGGAGTGGAGCAATTCCTCGGCAGAGCCTTCGAAGTATATTCTGCCGTCACGCAGCACCAGCACATTCGTCGCGTTCCCTTTTTTCGCGCCGCTGCCGTTGCCGCTGAGGCGCTCGACGCGATTGTTGGCTTTATCGAAGCGGAAGTTCGCGAGTCCGAAAGCGTCCTGGACACGGTGCGTGGCAAGTAGCGAGGTCACGTTTTGCGTGTCCCGGTCGCGCAAGATCAAGTTGATGATGGTTTGGGACGTGACCGGATCGAGTCCGGCAGTCGGTGAGTCGTAAAAGACAATCGGCGGCCGGTCCACCAGCGCACGCGCCATCGAAACACGCCGGCGCATTCCGCCCGAGAGCTCCGCCGGATATTTTTCGATGGCGTCTTCCATCTCCACGAACCGCAAGACCTCGCGGACGCGAGTTTCAACTTCTTCTTCGGCTACATTCTCTTCGCGCAGCCGAAAGGCGACGTTTTCCTCCACGGTGAGAGAGTCGAAGAGCGCGCTTTCCTGAAACACGAAACCGATGCGACGCCGAAAATCGAGGAGCTCTTTTTCGTTCATTTCGCTCACGTCGTTGCCCGTTACCCAGATGTGCCCCGAATCGGCGCGCATCAAGCCCGCTGCCAGCTTCATGATCAGCGTCTTGCCCGAGCCGCTTTCGCCGAGCAGCACCTTTGTCTCACCGGGTGACACCTCGAACGAAATTCCCTGCAGAACATCATTCTCGTCGAAGCCTACGTGAACGTCCTTGAAGACAATCAGCGACTCTCCTGGACCGCTGCCCGTCATCGCATCCGCCCGATCTGAGATTTCAGGAAGATGGGAGCGCGGCCGGCCAGCACGCGCAAAGGACGAGCTGTACGAATCATGCCGTGATTATAGATGGAAATTAGGCTGATTCGCAGCGCAGGATTTAGCAAGGTGGCACGCACTTGGGCGTAAGAGGTGTTGCCCACCCGACTGGCGCAGAAACGGGCGGGCGGTGACAGACTTACTTGTGAAATAAGTACAGCAACAGGCGGGACAGGAAGAAATCTCCCACCACGACGATGACAGAGGAAATTACCACTGCCGAGGTAGTCGCGCGGCCTACCCCTTGCGTTCCGCCCCGCACTCGGAGGCCCTGATAACAGCCGACCGTCGCAATCACCAACCCGAATACGATCGGCTTAACGAACCCCTGCACCAGGTCTCCGAACTCCAGCGCCTGAATCGCGCGCGTCCAGAATTGCACCGGCCCGAGCCTCAAGCTCAAATAGGCGACGAAGAAGCCGCCGATTAGGCCCACGAAATCCGAAATCGCCGTCAAAAGCGGCAACATCGTCACTGTCGCAATCACGCGCGGCGTCATCAGCTTGCGAATGGGGTCCGTACCGAGGGCGCGCATCGCGTCCACTTGCTCGGTGACGACCATCGAGCCAAGCTCGGACGCCATGCCGGAAGCGTTTCGGCCGGCGACCAGAAGCGCCGTAATCGAGGGGCCTAGCTCGCGGACGAGCGCGAGCGCGACCGCGTCTCCGGTGAGCGCTGTTTCGCCGAAGCGCTCGAATTGTGAAGCCGTTTGCACAACCAGGACGCCGCCAATGAAAAATCCGGTGAGGACAACGATGGGAAGCGAGCCCACTCCGATCAGATCCATTTGCTCGAGCGCGTCCGTCCAATATTGCGGAGGCGTGAAGATATTGAGCACCGATCGGAGGCTCAGCAGCGAATAGTCCTGCACGGCGAGGACCTGGCGCTTCGCCGCGTCGCCGAGAATCGAAAAGAGTGATGGGGTTTCGCTGGGTTCGGACATCGTGTGAGACGTCGGCGGACTGCCGGAACCGCGGCTCTCGGGGAAGCCTATCGTTCGGTGCGATTCGCGTCAAGCAATCATCCGCGTCTGCGAATTACACTTAGCTTTGCTTTACGCGCGTGAAGGCGTCCGGTAGAATTGCGCATTTGCCCGGCGTTGCGGGCCGGATGCGGGGAGCATGCTTCGTTTCGTCAGCGCGGGTGAATCGCACGGGCAGGCCCTGATTGCGTGGATCTCTGGCCTGCCGCTGGGTGTGCCCATTGACCTCGATTTCATTCAACGCGAACTGCATCGCCGCCAGCTCGGCTATGGACGCGGCGCCCGGCAGCGGATCGAGAAGGATCAGGCGGACATTCTGGCCGGCGTGCGCCATGGAAAGACGATCGGGGCGCCGATTGCCGTGCGAATCGAAAATCGGGACTGGGCGAATTGGGAGAAATCGCTTCCTGTAGAAGACACCGAGGGCGCAGAAGCAGATTCCGCCGATTCCAAAGGCTCGCAGCGGCCGTTGACGGCGCCGCGGCCCGGCCATGCCGATCTTGCTGGTGCGCTGAAGTTCAATCTGCACGACGCTCGCTACATTTTGGAGCGAGCCTCGGCGCGCGAGACGGCGGCGCGCGTCGCGGCCGGTGCGTTCGCGAAGTTGCTGCTTCACCAATTCGGCGCGACGGTGCTGAGCCACACGATCGCCGTCGGACACGCGCGGATGGAGCGCGATGCCACCTGGGAGGAGATCCGAACCATTTGCGAGAACCTTGACTCGCCACTGCGCTGTGTGGACGACGCGACCGAAGCGAAAATGAAAGCGGAGGTGGATCACGTCCTGCGCGCGGGAGACTCCGTGGGAGGAGTTTTCGAAGCCGTAGCCCACGGGATTCCCCCCGGGCTCGGCAGCCACGCGCAGTGGGACGAGAAGCTCGATGCGCGACTGGCGCGGGCGGTGATGTCGATTCAGGCGGTGAAGGGCGTCGAAATCGGCACGGGGATCGCCAACGCCGGAAGCTACGGCTCCGACGTGCAGGACGAAATCCGCTATGATAGTTCGAGGAAACGGTTCGATCGCTCGTCCAACCGCGCAGGCGGCATCGAAGGCGGAATCACGAACGGGCAGGATGTGGTAGTGCGCGGCTACTTGAAGCCGATTTCGACGCTGCGGCGCCCGCTGCTGACGGCTGACCTGAAAACCAAGGAATCCGTGAAGGCGGCGTACGAGCGCTCCGATGTTTGCGTGGTACCGGCTGCCGGAGTGGCTGGTGAAGCGATGGTAGCGCTGGAACTCGCGTCGGCGTTTACCGAGAAGTTCGGGGGCGACTCGCTTGATGAAATGCGCCGGAATTTTGAAGGTTACCTGCGACAACTGGACAATTTTTAGAAACGTGCGGGCTTTAGGAACATCCGGGATCTGAGGACGAACGCGAGATGATTCATCCGATTGTGAAATACGGCGACCCGGTGCTGGAAGCACCGACGAAGCGCATCGAGAAATTCGACGAGGAGATCGCAAAGCTCGTCGCGGACATGTGGGAATCGATGTACGCGGCCCAGGGCGTGGGCCTGGCCGCGCCGCAGATCGGCATCGGCCTGCGCGTCGCGGTGATCGACGTTTCCAACGGAAAAAACGCCGAGGCCAAGCTCGTCTGCGCGAATCCGGAAATCATTCACGCCGAGGGCGAACAGCGCGAAGAGGAAGGTTGCCTCTCGTTGCCGGGATTTCGGGCACACGTCGCGCGACCGCAGTACGTCACCGTTCGCGCCCAGGATTTGTCCGGAAAAGAATTCGAGATGCGCGGCGAAGGATTGTTGGCGCGCGCTTTCTGTCACGAGATCGATCACTTGAACGGCACACTCTTCATCATGCATCTCGGGATGTTGAAGCGCGACATGATCAAGCGCAAAATCCGCAAAATGAAAAAAGCCGGCGAGTGGTAGGACTGCCGTGCCGCTGAAACTCGTTTTTTGCGGCACGCCCGCCTTCGCCGTACCCACGTTCCGCCAGTTGCTCGCCGACCCGTATTTCGAAATCGCAAGCATCGTCACGCAGCCGGACCGGCCGCGCGGCCGCGGGAAGAAAACGTCGAGCTCACCGGTAAAGGATGCCGCGCTCGAAGCCGGCGTCGCCGTCTATCAACCGGAAAAAATCAGATCCGAATCGTCATTCGATTACTTCAAACGCATTGCGCCCGATGTGGTCGTCATCATTGCCTACGGGCAAATCGTTCCTGCGGCGCTCATCGCGATTCCGCGCCTCGGCTGGATTAACCTCCATGGATCGCTGCTTCCGAGGTATCGCGGCGCGGCGCCCATCAACTGGGCGATCGTCAACGGCGAGAAAGTCACCGGCCTCACCACGATGCAAATCGACGCAGGCCTCGATACCGGCCCCACGCTGCTGAGATACCAGACGGGTATCGGACCCGATGAGACCGCACCCGAACTCTACGACCAGCTGGCCGAAGCGGGCGCGCCGTTGATGCTCGAGACTCTCAAAAAACTCGACCGCGGCGAAATCACGCCTGCGCCGCAGGACAATTTACAGGCGACTCTCGCGCCACCGCTCAAAAAAGAAGATGGCCGCATCGACTGGTTCCTCACCGCGCCGAATATCTACAACCGCATCCGCGGACTACAACCGTGGCCGGGTGCGTTCACCACATTTCGAGGTGCGACGTGCCGCATTTGGGGCAAGCCACTAAAGCCTGTCGCGGCGGGCGGTGCTCCAGGCATTATCCTGCCGACGCAGGAGGACGGCCTGCTCGTAATCTGCGGCGGCGCCACGGTGCTGCGCGTCGAGCACGTCCAAGTGGAGGGACGCAATCGCGTGACCGATCGCGAATTCATGAACGGCGCGCGCATCGCACCAGGTGAGCGCTTCGGCACCTGATTCGCCAGGGAACCATGGAGCCCCAGAGAAAGCTCCTCCGTCTTTCACGTTCTCCTCTTGTCGCCCCATGCCTTCGTGCCTCCGTGGCTATTCCTTCTCGTTGCAGCGCGAATGTGATTTGATTGATGGATGCCCATCAGTCCAGCGCGAACGATCGCGTTTGAAGTATTGCGCCGAGTGGAGTCCGAGGGCGCCTACGCGAGCGATGTGCTCCACGCCGAGCTTGGCCCGCGCGTGTCGCCCGAGAATGCCGCGCTCTCGACGGAGATTACGTTTGGAGTGCTGCGCTGGCGGCGGCTGCTGGATTTTTTGCTCGATCGCCAACTAAAAAAACCTATCGCGCAGCTGGACCTGCCCGTGGCGCTCTCCCTCCGCATCGGTCTTTATCAGCTTCGCTTCCTCGACCGCATTCCGGCCAGCGCCGCCGTGAACGAATCCGTTGAACTGGTGAAGCGCGCGCGCAAAGTGTCCGCCGCCTCACTTGTGAATGCAGTGTTGCGCCGCGTATCCGCCAGCACCACCGGCGGCCCACCCAAGCCGCTCGGAAATGAGGTCGCCGCACTGCTCCCGCCCGATTCGCCGCTCGCCGAGCGCCTCGGCATCCTGCATTCGCACCCCACATGGCTTGTCGCGCGCTGGCTCACTCTGCACGGTGAATCGCGCACCGTCGCGCTTCTCAAAGCGAATAATCGCGCGCCGCGCCTGAGCTGCGCGATTCACGATTCCGCACAGCGCGACGAAATACTCGCCGCCCTCGAAAAATCAGGGATGCGCATCGAGCCCGGCCAGCTCCTCGCATCCGCCTTCGCCGCGAGCGGCGGCAGTCCAGCGCGCTCACAAGCATTTCAGAGAGGATTGATTTCGATTCAGGACGAAGCGTCGCAAGCGATCCCGCTTCTTCTCGACGTCCAGCACGGTAATCGCGTCCTCGATCTCTGCGCTGCGCCGGGCGGCAAGACGCCGCCGCTCGTTCGTGCCGCCGGCACGACGGGAACCGTCGTCGCCGCCGATCGTCACGCCCATCGCCTGCGCGCCATGCGCAAGCAATTCGACCGGCTCGCGCTCAAGGAGGTCCGCATCGTTGAGCTCGACGCGGAACACAATCTTCCGTTCGCGCGCCAGTTCGATCGCATTCTCGTCGATGCTCCGTGTTCCGGCACAGGCACGCTCGCGCGCCATCCTGAAATTCGCTGGCGCTTGCGTCCCGGGCAGCTCGCGGAGTTCCACCAGTTGCAGGTCGCGATGCTGGCTTCGGCACTCCGGCAGCTCGCTCTCGGCGGCCGCCTGGTCTATTCCACGTGTTCGATGGAACCAGAGGAAAACGTGCAAGTGGTCGCCGAAGCGCTCGCCGCGGCACCGTCCATCCGGCGAGTATCGAAATCCGAAATCGCGCGGACCCTAAAGCCGCACCTGGCACTCGGCGTCGAAGGGGAAAGTCTCATTGACGACGCCGGCCAATTCCATACTTCCCCATCCGAGCAGAAGACCGACGGATTCTTCGCCGCTGTGTTAGTAAGACCCTGACTGCTGTGTGACTCGCTAATCATCTCTCGCCCCGTGCGTCTGTGCCTCCGTGGCCAACCCCTGCGCGTTGTAGGCAGCGAACCGCCATGCTAGGCTCGAATCGTCAGGAGCGATTAAAATGACCTTTCGCGAGCGCCTCGAATGGATTTTCCGCATGGCGCTGCTGCTGTTCATACTCGCGTCGGTGGCATTTCTCAGCGCGCTGATGGCTGTCCGCTTCACGATTCAGGGCCGCGAAGTCGCCATGCCCGATGTGGTAGGCAAGAAGGCCGTGGACGCCCAGCAGATTCTTCAGGGCCGCGGCGTGCACATCCGCATCGAGGATCACATCTACAGCCCGCTGCCCATCGATGATGTCGTCCGCCAGAGCCCTCCAGCAGGGATGAAGGTGAAAGTCGGCCAGTATGCGCACGTGGCGCTGAGCCTCGGTCCGCAAAAGGCCACCATTCCGTTGCTTGAACAGCGCAGCTTGCGTGCCGCCCGGATCGAATTGCTGCGCGCCGGGATGCAGATCGGCGAAATCTCTTCCGTCTATCTGCCGGGCTCAACCGAAGAAACGGTGCTTCGGCAGGATCCTGCTCCTGGGAAATCGGATATCACGAGCCCGCACGTAAATCTGCTTGTCTCTCTCGGCACGCGTCCCGAGGCATACGTGATGCCGGAACTGGCAGGCGCCACGCTCGCCGAAGCGGAAGCAAGAATGTCCGCCGCCGGCCTGAAACTCGGCAAGCTCACATTTTCGCCCACTGCGGGAACGCAACACGGCATCGTCCTCGCGCAACCGCTTCCGCGCGGCAGCCGCGTGCAAGCCGGTACCCCGGTCGATCTGCAGCTCTCGCAATAATCTTCTGAAACTACCTCAGTTTCGCTTCTATGTGGAGAACGCGCCCTGCACCAAACGATGCAGGGCGCGTTTGTTAGCGGGCTACTTCAAAGCGAAGGTTACGTGAACAACGGCGGTAATGTCCTTGTTGAGAGACTTCGTGTCGTTCTCGCCATAATCCGACACGTTGTTTGCATCGGCGGCCGTTATTTGCAGCACTCCCATTTCGGCAGACCGCATCCCGCCCACGCGGCTTCCGGTGCTGTCGGCAAGCTGCCTCGCGCGCTCACGCGCATCCCGAGCCGCTGCCGCTAGTATTTCCACCTTCGTCTCCGCAAGGTGCGTGTAGAGATACGCGGGATCTTCCGATTCAAGAAGAATGCCCAAGGGAATCAGTTCGGTCACTTCCCTTGAGACGGCCGTCACTTTGTCCACGTCGGTCGATCGAACCTCCACCGACTGCTTCAACTGGTAGCCGGCCACCTGGCTGTTCAAAGCAGTTGAATCTCCGGCATTTGAATTCGCGGTCCTTTGGACCGGGCCGCGTCGGAGCGTTGTGGTCGTTACTGCCGAGGTGACGATTTGATCCTCGGGCACACCTTGAGCCACCAGAAACGCTTTCGTCTTCTCAACATCACGCGTGAGTTTCGCGTACGCTTCCGGGAGACTTGCGGCTTCCGATGATACGGACGCTTTCCAAATCATCAGATCAGACTTGATTTGCTTCTTCGCCGAACCGGTTACCTGAATCGTGTCGCCGAGCGCCTTGCCGTGCAAGTACGCCCACGAGCCAATCATCGAGAACAGCACGATCGCGGCGGATACTGCTAATGCGGAACGCAGATTCTCATTCATTTCTTTTCTCTCTTTCTGGCATAGACCGCACCGCCGCGCGGATCGAATGCTTCCTGCTGGCTGCCGAGTGTTTCTGGCTCATAGTATATTCCGTAGTCACCACGAGCGCATCGCGGTGTTCCTACGCTGCACCTGCGCCCAAAGCGCAACTACGCCTGTGCTAGAATCGCAGGTAGGATAATGGCGCACGCACGCATTGAAATCGCTCCTTCGATCCTCGCTTCCAATTTCGCGAAGCTGGGCGACGAAATTCGCAGCGTCGAGCAGGGTGGCGCCGACGTCCTGCACGTAGACGTGATGGACGGCCACTTCGTACCGAATATCTCCATCGGAATTCCTGTCGTCGCGTCCCTGCGCAAAGCAACCCGCCTGCCCCTCGATGTGCATCTCATGATCGAACGGCCGGAGGATTACATCGCGGAATTCGTGCGTGCGGGCGCCGATCGCGTCCTGATTCACCAGGAAGCCACCGTGCACCTCGATCGAGCGCTCGCCATGATCCGCGAAAACGGTGCGCAGGCCGGCGCGGTGATCAATCCGGCCACGCCCGTCATGATGCTGACGGAAGTTCTCGGCAAAGTGGACACGGTGCTGGTGATGTCCGTGAATCCGGGATTCGGCGGGCAGAAATTCATTCCCGGCTCGATCGAGAAAATTCGCCAGCTCAACGAATGGCGCGCGCGATATAATGCAGCCTTCCGGATCGAAGTGGACGGGGGCGTCGATCGGGAGAATATCGCTGAATTGGCGCGGGCGGGAGCGAATACGTTCGTGGCGGGGACTTCGATCTTTCAGACCCCCGACCCCGCAGAATCAGCGCGCCAATTGCGCACGCTCGCAACCGACGCTCTCAGCCAGAAAGTTTGAGCCGAGAGCCTAACGGCAATCATAAATCTGAACTGGCCCAGAAAATTAGAATGGCGGGAGAATGATGAAAAAGCGGCACCTTCTTATCGCACTAGCCGGCCTTACGATTTTCGGCGGCGTCTCGAGCGACGCCGGCGCCCAATTCAAAAAACTAACGAAAAAGAAGCCGCCCGCCAAGGCTGCGGACAAGGAGCTCGCCACATCCGCCGAGCCCGACAAGATTCTCTACGATCGGGCGCTCGCCGACATCAAGCACGGACGCTACACCGAGGGACGCCTGTCGCTGCAGACACTCATCAACACCTATCCCGACAGCGAATACCTCGCCAAAGCAAAACTCTCCGTCGCGGATTCCTATTACAAAGAGGGCGGCACGTCGAATCTGACGCAATCGGTGGCCGAGTACAAGGATTTCATCACCTTCTTCCCGTTCCTCGACGAATCCGCCTACGCCCAGATGCAAGTCGGCATGGCGCATTACAAGATGATGGAGAAGGCCGACCGCGATAGCTCTCAGGCGCAGATGGCCGAGGATGAATTCCAGGCGATGCTTTTGAAGTATCCGCAGAGCAACTACGCGCCTCAGGCCGAACAGCGCCTGCGCGAAGTACAGGAGGTGCTGGCCGACGGCGAATATAAGATCGCCCACTACTACTATACGAAACAGGATTTCCGGGCTTCCGCTGCCCGCACTCTTGAAGTGATTCAGCGTTACCCGCTCTACAGCCAAAGCGACGAAGCGCTGTGGATGCTCGGCGAAATTTACGCCCACATCAAACAAGGCGCCAAAAACGAAGACCAGCGCAACTATTGGGGCGCTCTTTGCGGCAAAATCTACGATCGCATTGTGCAGGAATATCCGCTTTCGGCGCGAGCGCAGGAATCCAAAAACCGTTTGAAGCAAATGGGTATGCCCGTGCCGCCGCCCAACCCCGAAGCATTGGCGCGCATGCAGAAAGAGCGGGAGTACGAGAAACAGCACCATTCCAACGCGATGATCCGGACTCCGATGAGCGCGCTGAAAACCGCCCCGGACGTTTCCCTGGCCGCCCATGTCGGCGCGCCCAACCTGAATCCGCCGGACGACGCAGTCGCTGCTAGTGAAGTCCTGAAACCCAATGCGGCGGGCGCCTCCGGGTTCACCATCTCGGGCTCCGGCGTAAGCGACCCCGATTCGAGCGCAATAACGACCCCTACCGCGCCAACAACACAAGAAGACGCTGACACTTCCGGGCCGGCAGGCGTTGCATCCGGTACCGGCGGCGCAGCGGGAAGGACTTTGGGCGTTCAAATCATCGATCCGAGCGAAGTGCGCCAGCCGGCTGCGGCCGATCCGAGTGCCGCTGCAGCGAATGCGCCTGCAACAAGCGCGCCCGCGCAACCGGCTCCCGCTCCAGACTCCGTGCAACCCGCGGCGAATTCTCCGGAGGCGTCCGCATCGGCAGGTAGTGCGTCACCCAATTCCACTACGCCGCCCGCCGCCCCGGCCGCCACCAGTGATCAGCCATCCAGCGCTCCGGCAGGCTCCCAATCCGCTAGCCAAACGGATCAATCCGCTTCCGGTACATCCAGCTCGTCGGACTCCCAAACTGGTGCACCAGCTTCAACCACAACCGACGGCTCCAAGGACTCCTCCAGCAAGAAGAAAAAGGGCGTCCGGAAGCTCATTCCCTGGTAATTACACTGTTTACCCCCTGCTAACAACTGAGGCACGCCTGTACTTCGTGTCCGTTGACGCCCCCTTCCGGGGGTGCTGCAATAGGATAGCGAAAGGGGTCGGCGTGTCGCTGTGCGGGTGCGCCGCCAGGTGGTTACAGTGCCCAGAATTCTGGTCGCGGACGACAATACCAACATTCAGAAGATGGTCGTGTTGGCATTTGAAGAGCGTGGCGTTGACGTCGTAACCGTCGGCAACGGCGAAGCGGCGGTCCGCCGCATTCCCGACGCGAATCCCGATTTGATTCTCGCCGACGTGTTCATGCCCGTCCGCAACGGCTACGAAGTCTGCGAATTCGTCAAGAAAGACACGCGCTTCGCTCACGTCCCCGTGATTCTCTTGGTCGGTGCATTCGATCCGCTCGACGAGAAAGAGGCGCGCCGCGTGGGCGCCGACGGCGTGCTGAAAAAGCCTTTCGTTCCGCCCGATCCGCTGATCGCGATGGTGATGTCCGCGCTCGAAAAGAATCCCAAAGTCGCCGCCGAGATGGCCAAGGCGCGCGAAGTTCCCGTGGCGCCGCCTCCGCCCCCAGTGATGGAGATTGCCACGAAGGCCGAGCCGAAGCCTCTGCCCAGTTTCCCCGAGCCCACGGCGGAAGAAGCTGCCGCGATCTATGGTTTCGGAAAAGGCGTCCGCTCCCTCGACGACGAACCGGAGCAAGAAAAGAAGCACGGGCCGAAGGCGCCCGCCGCAAGAGCAAAGGACGAGGAAGAAGAAGACGATTTCGACGGAGCCGCCACCGCAACCGACTGGCGCCGCACCGGCGGAATGGATTTCGATATTCCCGACAACACCGCCGTCGATCCTGCCTATTCTTACGGCAAAGATTTGGCGCCCATCACGTTCCCGTCGGAAAAAGATGTTCCGCCGAAGCGTATCCACGTGCGCGATGAAGACGAAGCCGCTCCGCAGGCAGCGTCGCCGCAACAAATCGAAGCTCGCCACGACGAATCGCAGTCCTTCGCGCCGTACGGCATGAAGCTTTCCACTGACGCCGCGGGCGATGACTCAGCTCAGGACGCGCCCGCGCCTTGGCACGAAAGCGCCGCGTTCCAATCCGCCGCCAATCGCGCGCAGTCTTTCGAAGAAGAATCCCAATCCCCTGCTCCCGTCGTCGAAGCGCCTGTCCAAAAATCCGAAGCGGCGCCCGAAGCGGCGCCCGAACCGGCGCCTGTCGTCACTCACGAAGAAGAAGCGCCCGCCCATAAAGCCGAGGCGCCTCCCGCGTGGAACGCGCCCGCTCCCAGTTCCCGGTGGACAGACTTGTCCGCGCCCCCCTCGGAATATCCCGAAGGCAGCTGGATGACGGAATCGAGCCCCGCGCCTGCTTCGCACAGCGCTTCGCATAACGCTGACCCTGCGCCCGTTCACGCGCCCGAGCCAGTCGCGGCAGCTCCTGCCGAGCCCGCTCCAGCCTCGGAGCCCGCGCCCGCCCCGTGGTCAGCCGAGAATTCGAACGAACCCGAGGCCGCGCCGTCCGCTGCCACCTGGCATTCCGCGCCCGCCTCGAACTCTCAGCCCGCCGCCGCGGAGCCAGTCTGGCAGTCGGAATCCGAATCCGCGCGAGAAGAGCGCCCCAAGAAAAAATCCTGGTTTGCCGACGCGATCTCCGCCGTCCGTGAAGTTGTTCACGGCGCTCCGTCCGAAACGAGCGAGCAACCGATCAGTTCCGCTCACGCCGAGCCCGAATCGGCTCCCGCGCAGCCCGAACCGGTTCCCGCGCAACGAGAGACCACCGCTCTCGTCGTTCAATCGAAGGCCGACGCGAGCACACCGGCGAGCGTTGAGCCCGCCGCCCCGGCGCTCACCGATTCGAGTTCGCGCTTCGAGAGCGATTCGCGCAGCGATTCAGGCTCGCACTCCGAATCGGCGCCTCATAGCGACGCCCAGCTTCTCAGCGCTCCCGCGGACACTCGGCCGTCGCGCAAAGATCCGGCACTCGAAGTGCCGCCCGCGGCGCACGTCACGCCCGAGCCGCTGCTCGTTCGCGACGAACAACCCTCCTCCACGCACTATGAGGATCACCCGGAGCATGTCGCGCCGCTGCAATCGTTCCCGCTTCCCGGCGAATCCGAGCCTGTGAATGGAGAACCGGCCTCCGATCTCGTCGCCACTTCTCACGAAGAAGTTCCGGCATTCGTCGCAGCCGCCGAAGATTCCGCTGCGGCCGATTTTGGCGAGCGTATCCCCACCGCGCCTCCGCCGAATCGCGAAGCTCTGTCGGGCATTCCGTTCCTGATGCCCACCGCCGCCGCCCTGGAATCCGCCAATTCATCGCACGCGTCCGAAGCAGCGGAAGCAGCGCCCGCCGCCGCGCCGAACGTTGACGAAATGGTTCAGAAAGTTCTCGAGCGCCTCGAACCCCAGCTTCATGAATTGCTCTCCAAGAGCCTCCTGAAACCGCTCGTCGAGAACATGCTCCAAAACGAGCTGGCGAAAAAAGACAAATAGCCGTTGTAGCGGCCGCCTTTTTACCCTGAACGAAGTGAAGGGGAGGCCGGCGCTTTCGATTCACGAAGGCTGCACGACTCTCCCTGGATGTCGCCCGTATTCCCCGCCCGTCCCCCAGCTCCCGCCCCTGCCCCATTTGACGCCCCGCGCATCCCCCGCTTATATTATTTGATTCTCCCGCGCACCAAATTCAATCCAGCGCGCAAAGGGACCAATGCCCCGCGAAATACCCAAAGCCTACGAGCCGCAGGAAATCGAAGCCCGCTGGGCCAAGTCCTGGTTCGACGAAAATATTTTCCGCGCGGAAAATTCCGGCACCGCCGAGGGCCCTAAATTCTCGATCGCCCTTCCGCCTCCCAACGTCACCGGCTCGATCCACATGGGCCACATGCTCGAGCACACCCAGATCGACATGCTCGTCCGCTGGCACCGCATGCGCGGCGAACGCACCCTCTGGCTCCCCGGCATGGACCACGCCGGCATCGCCACGCAGTTCGTCGTCGAACGCATGCTGGCCGCGGAAGGCATCAAGCGCCAGGACCTGGGCCGCGAGGAATTCGAGCGCCGCGTTTGGAAATGGAAAGCGGAAAGCGGCGGCGTGATCAAAGGACAGATGATTCGCCTCGGCGCCTCCTGCGATTGGACGCGCGAAAAATTCACGCTCGAACCCGCGCTCTATCGCGCCGTACTCGAAGCGTTCCTCCGCCTCTATCGCGAAGGCCTGATCTACCGCGGCCGTTACATGGTCAATTGGTGCCCGCGCTGCCAAACCGCCATCAGCGACCTCGAAGTGGTCCACAACGAGCGCACCGGCCAGCTCTGGTACATCCGCTACCCGCTCGTCGGCGTCACAGCGTCACAACGAGAAGGTTTTCGTCAGGGCACGGCTTCAGCCGTGCCGCAACCGCCGCAAAAAGATTCAGGGGCTTTAGCCCCTGAGGGCTCGGGCTTTTCAGGGGGTCGGAGCTTCAGCTCCGACATTAACGCCGCCAAAAAGGAAGGGGCTTCAGCCCCTGAGGACACGCCTGCGTACCTCATCGTCGCCACCACACGCCCGGAAACCATGCTGGGCGATACCGCCCTCGCCGTCCACCCCGACGACGAGCGCTACCACCACCTCATCGGCAAAAAAGTAATGCTTCCGCTGATGAACCGCGAAATTCCCATCATCGCCGACTCCTACGTGGACCGCGAATTCGGCACCGGAGTCGTGAAAATCACGCCCGCCCACGATGCCAACGACTTCGAAG
Source organism: Candidatus Acidiferrales bacterium (assembly GCA_050746925.1). Lineage (GTDB taxonomy): Bacteria > Acidobacteriota > Terriglobia > Acidiferrales > UBA7541 > Palsa-295. The sequence continues at coordinate 19,354 of JBOGNA010000146.1, read as the reverse complement.
TCGGCAAACGCCACAATCTCCCCGAAATCGATATCCTCACCGATGACGCCCACATGAGCGAAGCCGCCGGAAAATACGCAGGCCTGGAACGCTTCGCCGCGCGCGGCCGCATCGTCGCCGATCTCGAAGAGCTGGGCCTCATCGACCGCATCGCCGCGCACATGCATTCCGTCGGCACCTGCGACCGCTGCAAAGCCATCGTCGAGCCGCGCCTCTCGACGCAATGGTTCATGAAAATGAAGCCGCTCGCCGAGCCCGCGAAGAAAGTGGTGCTGGACTTCGTCCCGGGTAAAGGCGACGGCATCGAAGTCGTTCCCGATAATCAGCGCACCATCCTGCTCAACTGGCTCGAAAATATTCGCGACTGGTGCATCTCCCGCCAGCTTTGGTGGGGGCACCGCATCCCCATCTGGCATTGCGCCGATTGCAAGGAGATGGTGCCCGCGCTGAATTCCGACGTCGAGATCATCGACGGCCACGCCCGCGCCGCAAGCGTCCCCACAAAATGCCCGAAGTGCGGCAGCGCAAAACTCACGCAGGACAAAGACGTCCTCGACACCTGGTTCAGCTCCGGCCTCTGGCCGTTCAGCACCCTCGGCTGGCCCGACAACACCGCCGACCTGCGCACGTACTATCCGACGAGCCTTCTGATCAGCGGCTACGACATTCTATTTTTCTGGGACGCCCGCATGATCATGATGGGCCTCCACCTCAGCGCCGATCGCTTCGAGCCCTCGGACGCCGTTCGTCAGGGCACGGCTTCAGCCGTGCCGAACGAAGCAATAAACTCAGGGGCTTCAGCCCCTGATGCCAATCTTGCGTCCACAATTCCCTTCCACCGCCTCTACCTCCACTCGCTCGTCCGCACCGCCGAAGGCGCCAAAATGTCGAAGACAAAAGGCACCGGCGTGGACCCGCTCAAGCTCACCGACCAATACGGCACCGACGCAATGCGCTACATGCTGGCCAGCATGTCCGCCCCCGGCACCGACATCATTCTCAGCGACGACCGCATCCTCGGCGCCCGCGCCTTCGCCAATAAAATCTGGAACGCCGCCCGCTTCCTCTTCTTCAACCTTGAAAAAATCGAAGCCCAGGGCGCGACGCTCGAAGATCTCGCCGCCCCGGAAATCCGCGCCAAAGCTCCCTATCCTGTAAAGGGCGAAGGCGCCCTCGCCCACCGCTGGATTTTCTCGCGCCTCTCCGCCGTCGCAGGCGAAGCGAACAAAGCACTCGAGGAATTTCGCTTCCACGAAGCCTGCCACATCATCTACCAGTTTTTCTGGGGAGATTTCTGCGCTTGGTACATTGAGTGCGTCAAACCGCAACTGCTCCACGAAGACCGGGACATCGCCGTTGCCGCGTGGCGCAATATTTTCGCCGCCCTCGACGCTGCCTTGCGCCTTCTGCACCCGATCATGCCTTTCCTTACTGAAGAGCTTTGGCACAGACTCCCGCAGCCCGCCGGTGCTCGCTCCATCGCCCTCGACAGATTCCCGGAAATGCACGCTGACTGGAAAGACTCTGAAGCGGAGAGGCAGATAGGAATGCTTCAGGACACCACTACGACAGACCGCACTGCGAGGGCGGAGAACAAAATTGACCCTCGCAAGCAGCTGACCGGTTGGGTTCTGCCTTTGGATCCCTCCTACGCGACGCTGATAGAACAGCAAAAGGCATTTGTCGCCGTGATGGCCAACACCAACATTCATATTGTCACAGCCTTAAACCCTTCCAAGGGTCCGGTTTACTCCACAGGACAGTATCAATACCAGTTGGAAGTCGGCCAAGCGATCGACAAGACCTCCGAAATCGCCCGACTCAAGAAGGAAGCCGAGCGCCTCGCCAAAGACATCGAATCCAAAAAATCGCGCCTCGCCGACGAAACTTTCCTCAGCAAAGCCCCACCAAAGATCGTCGACGATCTGAAAGCCACCCTAGCCGCCCGCCAAATCGAACTCCAAAAACTCCTCGACCGTCTCAAGCAACTGGAATAACAAATCCGAATTCCCCACAGTAGGGGCACGGCATGCCGTGCCCTCTGTAGCAACCTCTCCAATCTCATCTTGGCCAATCGAACGCACGCCTCCGCCTTCCCCGCACGGGTAGCCACGACGAGCGCTCCCCTCGTCGTGGGCCTCAACAGCCGCACAATTACAAATCGCCTGTCATCCTGCCCGCCCTGATGAAGGAAGGGCATCCCCGCGGGTGCGTTTGCAAGACGCCTGTCATCCTGAAGGCATCCGACCAGGATGCCTGAAGGATCTCAGCGTCAAATTTCGCCACCCAACCTTGCTATCGCTCGATGCGCGCATACGCTGGCCCGTCGGCGCTTTTGACGCTCCCGCACAACAACATCGCCGCACCCTCCAACGGCTCAGACAACCCAAGCCACCTAATTCCAAAAACACGAATCTGACGGGTACAATAACCGCAAAGGAGCCATCCAAACTCCCATGACCCAATTCCCGCCATCCACCGCTCTCATCCTTGTGGACGTGCAACAGGCATTTCTCGATCCGCGTTATGGCAACCGCAATAATCCCGACGCGGAATCGAACATCGGCCAACTACTCTCCGCCTGGCGAAAGAGCGGCCGCCCGGTCCGTCACATCGTTCACGATTCTGTTGAACCGCACAGCCTTCTGCGTCCGGATTCGCCCGGCAACGCGATTCAGCCCGTTGCAGCTCCCCAAGCCACCGAGCCCGTTTATCGCAAGAGGGTGAACAGCGCCTTCATCGGAACGAGCCTCGAGAAAGACCTGCGTCAAGAAGGCATCGACACGCTCGTCATCGTCGGCCTCACCACGAACCACTGCGTCTCAACGTCCGTCCGCATGGCCGGCAATCTCGGCTTCACCACATTCGTGGTTTCCGACGCCACCGCGACCTTCTCTCGCCCGGCCATCGACGGAACCGTGCGGACCGCAGAAGCCGTCCACTCGGCCGCTCTCAGCGATCTTCACGGCGAGTTCGCCACAGTCGTTGACACCGCGGAAGCATTGAAACGAGCCGCTCCATGAGTTCTCCGGGTGTCGCGCCTTCTTCTTTGCTTCCATGCTTCCGTGCTTCCTGACTTTTTCCGGCATCCCTCTCCGCGAAGCCGTCATCCATACGAAGTGACTATGCGCTTCGCGAAAATCGTTTTTCGCATCGCCGGCCTCTACGGGCTGCTAGTCCTTATCCCGCCCCTATTCCTTGAATCCAAAATCGGCCGCGACTACCCGCCGCCCATCACCCATCCCGAATTCTTCTACGGTTTTTTCGCCGTCGCCATTGCCTGGCAAGTCCTGTTCCTCATCCTCGGCTCCGATCCCGTCAGATATCGCCCGCTGATGCCCGCCGCCATGCTCGAAAAAATCGGCTATCGCGTGGCCCTTATCATCCTCTACGCGCAGAATCGCGTCACCGTACCCACGCTCGCCATCGGCAGCCTCGACTGGATTTTCTTGATACTCTTCTTCATCGCCTACTTGAAAACCCGCCAGTAATCCCTGGCATCTCAACAAGCGCCCGTTCCTCGCGCTCCTGGCGCATCTCGACGTTGTATACTTTGATTCAGCGCAGGACAGGCGCCGCATCTCCGCTCCGGAGGTCGCATGAAGACACTTCGCCCCTTCGCAATTCTCCTCTGCGTATTCATCGCTTCCTCTGCGATCGCGCAAGACGCCGCCAAGCGCCTCACCAATCAAGACGTCATCGACATGACCGCCCTCGGCCTCTCCGACGACGTGATCATCGCCAAGATTCGCAGCGTCACCGGCGCCGACGCCGCAAAATACGACACCAGTGTGGACGGCCTCAAAGCCCTCAAAGCCGCCAATGTTTCCGACGCCGTCATCAAAGTCATGATCAATCCCGCGCCGCCGCCTCCTTCCATCGTGGCCGCCACCGCGCCCATGACTCTCGATCCCAACCTTCCGCCGCCCGAAGTTGGTCTCTATTGGAAAGACGGTCCCACATTTGTTTTCATCCAGGGTGCCGCCATAAGCCGCACCAAAGCGGGCGGCCGCGCTGCCAGTTTTGCCACCGACGGAATTCGCGGCCAGCACTGGGACGCCGTTCTCGAAGGTCCCACCTCTAAGAATCACGTGAAGGATCGCCGCCCGATTTTTTATATCTACGTCCCCGACGGCTCGAGCGCCGCCGACTACGCGCTCGTCAAACTTCAGAAAAAAGGCGACCGCCGCGAATTTCAAGTCGGCTCCTTCGGCGGCATCGGCGGCGGAAAATCCGGCGTCAAGCGCGACAAGGAAGTTCCCTGCTCCGCCGAACACGTGGGCATCCGCACCTACAAAGTCACCATCGACTCCGATTTGAAACCCGGCGAGTACGGCTTCTTCATGGGCACCGGATCCCAGTCCAACATGTCCAGCGGCCGCGTCTCCTCTTCCTCCGGCGGCGCAGCCGGCGGCCGCGTCTACGACTTCAACATCCCCGAGTAGCAACGCGATTTCAGGTGCTCGCTGTCAGACGGCCGCCGTTGCCCGCCGAGCCTGTGTACCGCCGGCATCCCTGCCGGCGCTTTTGAATTTCCTCCCACTCCACCCAGCATTCAATTCCTTCGCGTCGAAGCACTTACGATCCGCGGACGATTCGATTCCAAGGCGCCTCTCCAATCCCCGCAGTTCGTCCTTGACAATTAGTTACTACTATGCTAACATAGCACGTGATAGTTGGACAAAAGTCGGCCGCACGCAGCAACCCTCCGGTATCTCGCACCTCGCGAAACCCCAATAATTCTAATCGCGAATCCGCGATTAGAAATCCACGTAACGCACCCAATTTCAACAACTTCCATTTTTCTAATCGCGAACGGATTGCGATTTATCAAACGCCGCAGCCGATGACAATTCTCCGCCCCGCCGCCTCTAGCCCCCTCCGCATCTCACTTATCACTAATCACCCTTCACTACTCACGAGTCACTCGCCACTAGCCACCGCCCTCCTAATCGGTCCTCCGCCGATTAAAGCTCCCCCTAACCCGTTCAAAACAAACCCCCAAGAAAATTCTAATCGGCGTTCGCCCCAGGGTTTCGCGGATCCGCCGATCGCCCAGCGCCTTGTACGAAATCCCTCCGTCGAGTATGCTTCGATGCTCCCGATGGCCGTCACCACGCGCATGGCAACCCTTCCCGGCACCACCGATCGCCGCATCGATGCGCTCCTCGCCCTGCTCGCCGAGAACTCCACGATCGTCATCAGCGGCGCGAAAATTGCCGCCGAAATCGGGGTCTCGCGCCAGCAGGTCTGGCGCTGGATCGAAAAGCTGCGCGCCCTCGGCGTCCGCGTCAAAGGACATGCCGCCACCGGCTACCACATCGAGCGAGTCCCCGATATTCTCGCGCCGCAACTTCTCAGCAACCGGCTCTCCGGCACCGCCTTCGCCCGCCGCATCTATCATTTCTTCAAAATCGACTCCACCAACACGGTCGCGATGCATCTTGCCGAAGCGGGTGAGCCGAACGGCGCCGTCGTCCTCGCCGAAGAACAGACTGCCGGCCGCGGCCGCGCCGGCCGCAAGTGGCTCTCGGAAAAATCTGCGGGAATTCATTGCACGGTTCTCCTCCGGCCGCAGATTCCACCCGCCTATGCGCCGCTGCTCACGCTCGTTGCCGGCCTTGCCGCGCGCGACGCCTGCGCCGAAGAGCTCGACGCTGCTCCCGACATTCGCTGGCCCAACGACCTGCTGATCCGCGGCCGAAAATTCTGCGGCATCCTCACCGAAATGCACGCCGAGCCCGACCGCGTCCATTACGCCGTAATCGGCATCGGCATCAATGTGAACCAAACGAAGATGCCGGCCGACCTGGCCGATATCGCCACGTCGCTTCGAATCGAGTCTGGGAAATTCCATTCCCGCCTCCAACTGCTGATTCGGTTGCTGCGCCACCTCGACCGCTACTACAATCAATTCCTCGCCGAAGGAGCCGAGCCGATTCTCCGGCGCTTCGCCGAAGTGTCCACCTACTTCAAAGGCAAGCACGTGAAAATTTCCACCGCCACCGAATCCTTCACCGGCTTCACCGCCGGTCTTGAACCGAGCGGCGTGCTGCGCGTCGCCCGCGACGATGGCCGGGGCATCGAGCCTGTCCTTTCCGGCGACGTGAGCGAGGCGCCTTGATGCTGCTCACGCTCGATGTCGGCAATACCAACACCGTCCTGGGCGTTTTCCGCGAAAAGGAAATCGTCGCCCACTGGCGCCTTACCACCGCCCGCGATCAGACCATCGACGAATACGGCATCCTTACGCGCGATCTTTTCACGCTGGCGAACCTCGAACCGCGCGAAATCGGCGGCGTCATCATCAGCTCCGTCGTGCCGCCGCTCAACTCTACGCTCGCCGGAATGGCCGAACGCTATTTCTCGAAGAAAGCTCTGTTCGTCGAACCCGGCATCAAAACCGGGATGCCCGTGCACTACGACAATCCGCAGGAAGTCGGCGCCGATCGCATCGTCAATAGCGTCGCCGCCTTCGATAAATACGGCGGCCCCTGCATCGTCGTCGATTTCGGCACTGCCATCAATTTTGACGCCGTGTCCGCGCGCGGTGAATATCTCGGCGGCGTCCTCTGCCCGGGAATCGGAATCTCCGCTGACGCGCTTTTCGCCCGCGCCGCTCGCCTCTTCCGCGTGGAAATCAAAGACCCCGGAAAAATCATCGGCACCAACACCGCCGCGTCGATGCAGGCCGGCCTCTTCTACGGATACACCGACATGGTGGACGGAATTCTCGAGCGCATGAAAGAAGTGATGGGCGCGAAAACCAAAGTGATCGCCACGGGCGGACAGGCCAGCCTGATCGGCGGCGCATCGCGCCACATCGAAACCGTGGACGAATACCTCACCCTCGAAGGACTCCGCATCATCTGGGAACGCAATCAAGCCGGCGCGCAAGAGCGCGGCACAGCGCCGAAGAAAGTTTCGTCCGCGCGCCCGAGGACGTAGCCCGCATCGCGGTCTTCATGGAAGCTTTCAACTACTTCAACTATTTCACCGAAATCGAAGAATATTTCTGGCGCAAGCGCGGCGCGCATCTTCTCGTCTCGCCGCTCGACTGGGCCATCGTGGAAACCTGGCAGAAAGCGGGCGTCCCGCTCGAAGCGGTGCTCAAAGGCATCGACCGCGCATTCGAATCCTGGTCGCGCTCGCGGCGCGCTGCCGGAGGGCGGCAGCTCAAAAGCCTCGCGTACTGTGTGGACGCGGTTCTCGACGCCGCGGCCGAAGCGAGCGAAGCCGCAGCCGGCTCAGGCCCTGAGATCAAGCGCACGCAGCCCGTCGCCGAACCTTTCTAGCGCATCGAGCTGAGAAAATATCTCGAACGCAATGCTGCGCGCCTTCGTGCAGCCGCCGAAAAGCGGCGTTTTTCTCACCCGGCACTGGCACCGCGGCTCGACGAAACTGCAACGCGGCTCGAGGAAGCGTTGCCGTTCATCGGCCCTTCGGCCGTTCCGCCATCCCTGTCGCAGGAGGCGCCGGCGATTCCGCCCGCCTCGGCGGCTTCCATCGACCTGGAAGATCTCGAGCGCCGGCTCACGGTACTGGAAGAAAAGTTGACCGCATCGCTTTCGGCCGACGCCGATGAAGAGGCCATGCTCGCGATCCGCCGCGAAATGGATCGCTCGCTCGCGCCCTACCGGCGTAAGATGTCCGCGGAACAACTCGCGCAACTCGAACGCCAGTACATCCAGAAGCGCCTGTACGAATTCTTTGAGGTTCCGCGGCTGAGCCTGTTCTATCTCACGTAGCCGGCAACATCGAGACCCATGCCCACAATGGACGTCACCATCGAAAAACTGATCTACGGCGGCGAAGGCCTCGCGCACCACGAAGGCTCGACCGTTTTCGTCCCGTTCGTGCTTCCCGCGGAACGCGCCGAGGTGGCGCCCACCGAGCAGAAGAAGAAATTCATTCGCGCGCGCCTCGAAAGAGTTCTTGACGCTTCGCCGCAGCGGACCGAGCCGCGCTGCCGGCACTTCGGCGATTGCGGCGGCTGCGACTACCAGCACATTCCCTACGAAGCGCAGCTCCAATACAAATCCGAAATCCTGCGCGAGACGCTGCGCCGGCTCGGCAAGATCGAGTGGGCCGGGGAGATCACTCTTCACGGCTCCAAGCCCTGGAGCTATCGCAACCGCGCGCAATGGAAAGTTCGCTCGCTCAAGGATTCGAGCGCCGGCGACGGTGCGGCAACGGATTCCGACAAACTGGGCATCGGTTATTTTCGCGCGAATTCCACCGCTCTCTGCGCCGTCAGCGAGTGCCCGATTCTTTCGCCGCTGCTGCTGAAGACGCTTCTCGCCCTTCGCGACGCGCTCGCCGCCGGCGGTCTGCCAAAGCAATTGCGCGAAGTGGAAGCATTCACGGACGCCGCTGATTCGAAAGTTCTGCTCACGCTGACGTTTGCCGGATTCCCGGCGCGTGCCGCGGAAGTCGCCCAGAAAATCCGCTCGCTCGTGCCGGAACTCGAAAGCTTGCTGTTTCACGATCCAGGCCGCGAGCGCATGGAACTGTTCGGTCCTGGTTTCCTCGAATACGAAGCCGGGGGACAGTCGTTTCGTGTCGGCCACTTTTCGTTCTTCCAGGTGAACAATTCGCTTGTCGATGAGCTTTCCCGCGAAGTCGTCGAGCGCGACGAGGGCGGCCGTCTCGCCCTCGATCTTTTTGCCGGCGTAGGCCTTTTCGCCGCCCCTCTCGCCAAGCGCTTCGAGCGCGTGATCGCCGTCGAGGCGAACCCCGCCGCCGCTCGAGACCTGGAATCGAACGCCCGGGGGGGAACGATCGAAGTCCGCGCCTCCGACGTGGAGCGCTTTCTCGAACGGTTCAAGGAAAAGCCCGAGTTCGTGGTTCTCGATCCTCCGCGCGACGGAATGTCTCGCCCCGCGCTCGAGCGCCTCGCAAGAGTTCGCCCCGCTCGCATCACCTACGTTTCCTGCGAGCCACCGACCTTGGCGCGCGATCTTGCCGTTCTGGTTTCGGGCGGCTATGAAATCCTCGACATGCATCTCTTCGATCTGTTTCCGCAAACATTTCACATGGAGGCAGTGACCCGGCTTCGCCGGCGCGAATGAAACTTCCTGCACTGTGGATCGCCGCCGCCTTTGCAACGGGCATCGGTCTCGCGTCCCGATGGCCCGAGAGGCCGGCGTTTTGCGCAGCTGTCGCTGCGCTCGCGATTCTTGCGGGCGGATTTTTCATCTTGCGCCAGCATTTGGCTGCCGGAGCAGTCTGCGCCTTAACGGCATGGATCGCACTCGGTGGACTAGCGCTCGGAATTGAATCGGCGGCGGTTCCTGCGAACCACGTGACCCGATTAATCGCCGCCAATCGACTCGACCTTACCGAGCCACTTCGCTGGCGGGGACGTCTTCGAGAAGACCCGCTGGCCATGCCCTGGGGACGCCGCTATGAAATCGACCTCGAGCAGGTGGAATCGGCCGGGCAAGTTCTGCCCCTGAGCGGAGGTTTGCGCGCGAATCTCTATGGTGGCGCACAACAAGCTGCCGGACTGCCGGAAAATTTGCGCGCGGGCGATCGCGTGGAGGCGCTCGTTCGCGCGCGGCCTCCGCGTAACTTCCTCGATCCCGGCGCGTTCGACGTTCACGGCTATCTCGCGCGCCAGAAGATCGACCTGATCGGCTCGTTGCGCAGCAGCGAATTGCTTGTCTTGGTCGATCGTCCTTCGCCAACGCTGTTGCAACGCCTGGCCCGGGCGCGCGGCAATCTACTGGCGCGCCTCGACGCGCTGTTCGCCGATCAGCCTGACCGCCTGGCCGTCCTACGCGCCATGCTGCTGGGCGATCGCACATTCGTCGATGCCGAAATTGTCACCGCGTTTCAAAAGACTGCCGCGTATCACGTTCTCGTCGTCGCCGGATTGCACGTCGGCGCGCTCGCGGTGTTCTTCTTCTGGCTCGGACGAAGGCTGCGGTTCTCCGCCGCCGCCGCAAGCCTGGTGACGTTCCTCGCTCTCGCCGCGTACGTTGGCATGGTCCAGGATCGCCCGCCGATTCTCCGTGCGGCGCTGATGGTGGCGCTCTATTTGTGCGCGCGGCCGTTCTTCCGGCGCGTGGAGCTTCTCAACACGATTGCGCTCGCCGCGCTCATTCTCCTCTTCTGGAAACCGTCTTCCCTTGCGGATTCAAGCTTCGAGCTTTCCTTTCTTGCGGCCGGGGTGATCGCGGGACTCGCAGTTCCCTGGATGGACCGCACCAGCGCGCCGTATCGCGCAGGCCTGGCGCACCTCGGCGACGTGACGCGCGATATCGTCCACTCGCCCAAAGTGATCCAATTCCGAATCGAAATGCGAGCCGCTGCCAATTGGCTCGCGGCGCGCCTTCCGCTTCGGCTCGCCGCACATTCTGCAGCGCTGCTGAACGTCCCCATCCGCGCCGGCCTCAGGCTTTGGGAAATCGTGCTTCTCTCCGCCGTGATTCAGTGGGGAATGATGCCGATGCTCGCGCAGGATTTTCATCGCGTAAGCCTCGCCGGCCCACTGAGTAATATTCCTGCCGTAATCCTAACGGGCTTGATCGTCCCACTCGGTTTCCTGACGCTCGCCGCCACATTTGTCTGGGCGCGCCTGTCGCTATTGCTGGCACGGGCGCTCGGTTTACTCGCCAGCGCGCTGCTCGGAATCGTGAAGTGGGTCAGCACGTGGCCGCGCGCCTCCTATCGCATTCCGGGGCCGCCGCTTTGGCTGATGGCAACATTTTTTCTGGCGCTGATTTGCCTGGCCGTAGCCGCGCGCGCCGCAGCGGCGCTTCGCGCCAATCGGCTTGCACGACGCCAATTCGCGCCCGCGATTCGGCCGGCGGAATGGGTCTCAGCGTTCGTGCTCGCGGCGCTTACGTTGCTGGTGGCCACGCATCCGTTCGCTCCCGCGCTCGAACGGGGCAAGCTGGAAGTGAACGTGCTCGACGTGGGCCAGGGCGATTCTATTTTTGCTGCGTTTCCCGACGGCCGCACAATGCTTATCGATGGCGGCGGACAACCCGGCTCGGAATGGGTCGGAGGCCATCGCTCGGGCATCGACGTCGGCGAGCAAGTCGTGTCGCCGTACCTGTGGTCGCGCGGAATCCAGCGGCTCGATGTCGTCGCGCTCACGCACGCGCACCACGACCATCTCGACGGTTTGTTCAGCGTGCTTCAGAATTTCCGCGTCCGTGAATTATGGATTGGCCGCGACGAGGAGACGACTGCGTTTAAGGCGCTGCTCGCGGAGGCTCACGCGCAACATATCCGGATCGTACGCGAGGTGAACGGCAGCCAGTTCAATTGGGGCGGCGTTAGGGGTGACGTACTCTGGCCCGCCGATCCTACGCCCGTCAGTGAAGCTTCCAACGACGATTCACTCGTAGTGCGGCTCGAAGACGGCAGCGTGCGTTTTCTACTGCCGGGAGACATTCAGAAAAAAGTCGAACAGCAGCTGGTAGCCGAGCATGCCGATATCGCAGCAGACTTCCTGAAGGTCCCGCATCACGGCAGCAAGACATCCTCGACTCCGGATTTCGTGGCTGCCGTTGCGCCGAAAATAGCGGTCGTTTCCGCCGGCGAAGCGAATCCGTTTGGCCATCCGGCCGAAAGCACCGTCGAACGCTACGCGCAGGCCGGCGTTCGCCTGCTTCGAACGGATCGCGACGGCGCCGTTACCGCGCTAACCGATGGGCACACGCTCACGGTAACCACCTACACGGAATCGCACCGGAATTAAGCGCACGAGAAATCACGGATGGTTTTTTGACTGGATTCGAAACTGGGGGAGAGTCTATTCGTCGGAAGCGGCGGACCCGGCGTTGTCCTTCACATACTCGGCGATCAACTGCCGGGCTTCGCTGACCTGTGATTCGAGAACGAGGACATCCACGCCATGGCTGGCGTCCAGCGGCTCGCTCATCGGAAACGGATCGCTGGAGGATGATCCCGGTGAGTCGATGCCAGCACTCGCCAGCAGGCCGCGAATCACCATCGCCTCTTCGGTATTGCCTGCCACGTGCGCAACAACAACCTTCTCCTGCGAGTGATGCGGATCGGATTTGGCGCCCTGGCTCATGATTTCCTGCCCCCGAGTACTATTGCGCGAATCGCGCGCCGAAGTCCATACTATTAAACGAAATGCCACAGGCCACTGTAGAAGAAGGAAATCTTGCACGTCCCACGCAAGAGCAAATCGATGACGAAAGCCGCCGCATTCGCCGCCTGCGGATTCTCGTCCAGCTAACGATCGAATCCATCGCCGCCGGCGATTTAACGCCTGAAGAAGCGGCCGGAATGGTGGCGGCCACGAAGCGCGTGGCGCTCGAAATGTTCCCCGGCAAAGAGCGTGCGTTCGATCTGCTGTATCGCCCGAAATTTCAGCGCGTAATGCACGCCGTCTATCGATTGCAGTAGCGCCGCCGTCTCGATTCGCTCAAAAACCGTACCGCAAACGAATCCACATCCGCAGCCAGACCATTCCAAGGGCCGCAATTGTTCCGACCAGGGCGCGATATTCGCGATTGCGGAGATACTGAGCCCAGCTGAACGCACTATTTCCGTTCGCGGCGGATTTCGCCTTTGCATTCGGCGCATCGTGGCTGCCGAATATCTTCGGGAAGAACAGCGGCACCCGCGCCGCGTAGGAATCAAACTCTCCGCCGAAACGCGCGCGCAAATCTTCTTCTTCATTTCGCATCACGGCGTAATAGAACGTCGCGAAATACGTTCCGACCAGCGATCCGGCCGGCGGCGAATGTCCCGCCACAACGAAGCCCGCCGCCAGAATCGCGCTGCCGAAATAGAGAGGATTGCGCGTGAGAGCGTAGGGACCTGTGACGGCCAGCTCACGGTCTTTTCGCAAGTAGCCGGCGGCAACGGCGCGCACCACGAGCCCCAGCCCGGCAACGATTGCCCCATACGCAATCGAATGATGAGTGGGCGTCGCAAAAACCCAATATAGAATCGCCACCGGGTAGCCGAGCCGCACGCGCCAGCGCATCCAGAATTTTCGAGGCTGCGCAGGAATCGCCGCTGCGTCCGGACTCGTTTTTTGCGCCGGCACCATCAGCGAATTCCCATTCTGCGCTCGATGGCATCTACAACTTGGTCCACAGTGATGGATAGCATCGCGGGTGAGTAGGATGCGCCTCGGCGGTAAGTCGTTATTGCATGACGCGGATTTCGAACGGAAATGTCGCCGGCTGCGAACGGACCATTGCGCGCAGGATCCGTTGGACCAAAGAGGCCAACCGCACGCGTTCCGAGTGCCGAAGCAAGATGCAACGGCCCGGTGTCGGCCGAAACGATAAACCCCGCCCGACGAAGCAGCGCCATCAACGGGCCCAGCGGAAGTGGAATTGCCGCCGGCGCGGGATTCCCCGCTGCCCGGATCACGCCGCGAGCGAGATCTTCTTCGCCCGGGCCGTAGCTTACGACGCCGCGCCAGCCGTAGCGCTGCGCCAACCGGCGATGCAATTCCCCGTAGCGCTCGGCCGGCCAACATTTCGAGAGCCAGCCGCCGCCGGGATTGAGGACGTAAAACTCGGTCACGCCTTGCTCGCGCAATTCGCGCGCGACGAGATCGTCTTCCTCCGCGCGAATCGTGAGTGGAAAGCGCGGCTCACCCAGCCGTGCACCGGCGCGCTCGACAAGCGTCAGATTGTGGTTCACTTTGTGCGGCCCTTGCGGATTCAGGCGCTCGGTGTAAAGCATCGAAACGAGGCCCTCACGCGCGTAGCTGCTTTGAAATCCGATCCGCCGCGGCGCGCCGGAAGCGCGCGCGAGCAGCGCCGATTTGTACAATCCCTGAAAATCGATTGCGCAGGTGTAGCGCGCCTCCCGCAATTTACGAATCGATGATCCGATCTCCCCTGCGCGCTTGCGGTCGTGAGCAATCACCTGGTTGAGATCGGGATTCCCTTCGAGCAGGCGCTTCCATCGCGGGTCGATCACCCAGTCGATGCGCGCATCGGGAAATGAATCGCGCAGAGCCGAAGCTGCAGGAAGCGCGTGAACCACGTCACCCAACGAGCTGAGACGAACCAAGAGAAATCGATTCTCGCTGCGAGACTCAGCCATTGCTCTCGCTGCGAACGCGGGCAATCACGTCGCGAGTGGAATGATCTTTCGGGTCGCCGCAGATCACGGTGCGAATGCCGAGAAGTTTCGCAAGTTCGCGTTCGGGAACCGTGTCCACGCTGTAATCCGTTCCCTTCGCGTGCACGTCTGGTTGAAACTCGCGGAGCAACGGAGCCACATCGAGTTCGTCGAAAATGATCACGTGGTCAACGGCGGCGAGAGCGGCAACGACGCTGGCGCGCGCCCGTTCGGTCATGATCGGACGACCGGCGCCCTTTCGGGCTCGCGTGCTGGCGTCGGCATTGATTGCGACGACGAGAATGTCTCCATGCTTTTTAGATGCCTGCAAATAGCGAACGTGCCCCACGTGCAGCAGGTCGAAAACACCGTTGGCGAATACAATTTTGCGTTCCGAGCGGCGATGCTCTTCGAGTACGGCGTGCAGGCCTTCTCGGGAGATTATTTTTTCGCGGGTGTCCATGCAGGCTCAGCGCTGGGCGGTCGCCTCGCGGCGTAGCGCGGCTTCGAGTTCAGCACGAGTGACGGTCGCTGTGCGCCGCTTCATCACCACGATTCCTCCGGCGTAGTTCGCAAGATGAGCCGCTTCGAAGTAAGAGGCTCCGGCAGCAACCGCGAGCGTAAAAACCGCAATCACGGTGTCGCCCGCGCCCGTAACGTCCACGGGAGCATCGGAGCCGTAGATCGGAATGTGCCGCGCCGGGTGAGCGCCCTTCTCGGCACCGGCTTCGAACACGGCCATCCCGTCTTTGCCGCGCGTAACGATGAGCGCTTCGAGGCCCAGTTCCCTCAGGGCGCGTTCGCCAAGCTCGTTGAGTTTGCGAGAATTCGAACCCACTTGCGACTGATACGACGACTCGAGTTCCGGCTCATTGGGCGTCGCGGCCGTCACTCCCGCTTCGGCGTACTCGCGCAAGCGGTAGCGCGAGTCGAGCATGATGCGCTTAGCGGAGAGTTTGCGGACGAGCGCGGGCGTCGCCGCGCCGAGGCCGTAGTCGGAAACCAGCACGGCGTCGGCTTGCTTCGCCAGGCGGAGTGCCTTGCGCTCGACGGCCAGTTGGGCGCTCTCCGACAGCGCTCCCTCGGGCTCACTATCGACTCGCAGGACCTGCTGCTCGGTAGTGTGCGACCAGCCGGCCAGGAAGCGCGTCTTTGTGGCCGTGGGCCATTCGCGCGCGGTCACGATGCCCGAAGTACTCACGCGCCTGCGCCGGAAATAATCCAGGAGCGCGCGACCGCCCGCATCCGTTCCCACCACGCCGACCGGAACTACCTTCGCGCCCAGGTCGGCAAGGTTACAGACGGCGTTTGCGGCGCCTCCCGGATATGCTTCCGTCCGGCGGTGACGCAAGATAAGAACGGGCGCTTCGCGCGAAACGCGCGAAATCTCGCAAGAAGCAAACTCGTCAAGCACGAAATCGCCGACGACGCAGATCGTCTGCTTCGGAAACGCGGCGACAACGTCGAGAAGCCGCGTGAGATCGACGCTCGAATCCGCCGCGCGGCTGGCAGCAGCGGTTGCGATTCGCTTAGCTGTTCTTCGAATGGGGCTCAATGGCTCTCCGGATTCACGGCTATTCGCTCAGACGCGCCCCGCGCGGAAACGTATCACAGCGCGGCTAAGGGCGGCAAATTAGCCGCGCGACGCACTGTAGAAGCTATCGAGGGATGCCGGGGCGGTGCGATTCAATCACACCTTTTATCGTGCGCCAGAAATCATCTTCGCGTTCGACGCGCAACGATATCGCGCACACCCACAAATCCATCTGCGTCCAATAGCCCGGGCAGTTGAAACTGTCCTTTTCCGTGCAGATTACGCCGCCTGCGCCCGCCACGCGCGCTTCCGCTTCGACTTCGCGTACATCCTGGCGCGAATAGCGATGATGATCGGGAAAGAACTTGTGACCTACGACTTGAAATCCCCAACCGCGCAAATCAGCGACGAACGCCGCGGGATTGCCGATTCCGCAAAACGCGAACAGTTTCTTGCCGCGCACGTCCTGTTCCGTCAAATGCGGGTGAAACGGGGCCGAAACGGAGTCGAATTCGGCGCGGGCGTAGAATATCGGCGCATCCGAATCGCGCCGCACGGCCGCCTCCACTGCGGGCGAATGATTGCTCCGCGTGATGACGATCACGTCCGCCCTCGTCAACGCCGCCTTCGGTTCGCGCAGCCGACCGGCGGGCAACAAATGACCTCCGCCGAATGGGTTTGTCGCGTCGATCATGACGATGTCCACGTCGCGCGCGAGTTGCAGATGCTGAAAACCATCATCGAGCACGAACCAGCCCACTCCTCGGCTTGCAAGGATCCGGCCTTGCGCGAATCGGTCCGCGCCCACACCAAATTCCACGCGATCTCCTAGCCGCGCCTTCATCAGCTGCACTTCGTCGCTCGTCGATTCAATTGGGTCAGTCGAACTGGGTCTCTTCGCGGAGTGCTCTCCGCGATAACCGCGAGTCAGAATCCCGACGCTCTTGCCCTCGGAAACCAGGCGATCGGCGATCCACATCACCATGGGCGTCTTGCCCGTGCCGCCCGTAGTCAGATTTCCGACGCTGATCACGATGCCGTTGAGATGGCTTTGCTTGAAGACTCCTGTGCGATATGCGCGAGCGCGCAGATGCGAAACGGCCCCATACGGCAGCGTCAGCGGCCACAAGAGCGAATCCTTAAGAGTCATGCGGCTGGTCCGGAACCGTTCAGTATCGCCCGGATGCGCTGAAGCGAACGCTCCGTCGCTCCGCGATTCCGCTCGGAGAGTTCGCGCGCGGCGCGGCCCATGCGCTCGCGACTCGCGTCGTCCTCGATCAACTGCACCCAGACCTTGCCAAGCTGCGAGCCGCTGGCGACCTGGATTCCCGCGCGCGCCTCCAAAAACTCATCCGCCATCGCTTGAAAGTTCTCCATCGAGGCGCCGAAAACGGGCGGCCGCCCGAACCATGCAGGCTCCAGAATATTATGCCCTCCGGCGGGCACGAGCGACCCACCGACGAACGCCGCATCCGCGAGCGCATACACTCCTGCAAGTTCGCCGATCGAATCCAGCAGCAGCACATCGGCATTTTCGCTGAGCGGCGCCGCAAGATCGAGCCCGCTCCGCCGCACTGCCTCCCATCCCCCTGACGAGACGATCTCCGCCGCCGCTGCGAACCGATCGGGCTTGCGCGGCGCAAGAATCAACAGCGCCCGCCGCCACTGGCGCTGCACGACGTCGTATGCCGCGAGCACCGCTTCCTCCTCTTCCGCCACCACGCTTCCAGCAACCACCACTGGCCAGCGCTCCTGCTTCGCAATCTGTTCTTTGAGCCACGCAACGAACGGGCCAATCTCAGGCGGCGCTCCGTCATATTTCAGGTTGCCGGTGACTTCGATCCGCTCTTCCGGGGCACCCATTTCCGCCAGCCGTTTGGCGTCCTCGGGCGTCTGCGCCAGAAACAGCGCGGCATCCTGCAGCGTGCGCGCGAAGAATTCGCCGGCGAGAAATTTCCACCTCTGGTAGCGAGCGAAGGAGCGCTCGGAGATTCGCGCATTCGCGAACAGTACCGTCACACCTTCCCGATGAGCCTCCCGCAGAAAATTAGGCCAGATCTCGGTCTCCATCACGATCACGAGAGCCGCTCGAATCGCTTTCAATGCCCGGCGGACGGGCACCACCCAATCGAGCGGAAAATAAAAGATGCCGTCCGCGGACCGCAAGCGCGCACGCGCCAGCGTTTGTCCGGTTTCCGTGGTGGTCGAAACGAACACCGCTCGCTGGGGAAATTCGCGCTTCAACGCGTCCACGAGAGGCTTTGCCGCCAGCACCTCTCCCACCGACACCGCGTGAATCCAGATGGCTCCGCCATGATTTTCGGCGGAAATCGTCGCGCGCGACAACATCTCAGCGGGAATAATCCCCAATCGCTCGCGGAGAGCGCTCGAAGGCTCTCCGCGCCGCCAGCCACGCAGCGCGAAGTACGGAGCGAGCACGAACATTCCCGCGGCCGTCAATATGCGGTAAAGGAAATACATGCGGAAGGCACCGCGCGCGGCGCCCGAAATTCCTTTCCCGCGCGCAAGCTGAGTATTATAGTGGCACCCGCGCCAAACGCGCACAACTTCCCGCACGAACAATACATCAGAGGCTTTAAAAGAGCAGGCACGGGTCGATGAAGTACAGATACCGATGGATGATCTGCCGGAGCAAACGCGCGAGGACTCGCAAAAGCATTCTGTTGCAGCGCGCGGCTGTTCTCTCGACCTTATATCTGACGCTGTCTGCGTGCGTCTTCGCACAGTCAACGCCGGCCACGATTGATGCAAAGCCCGCCGCCCCCGCAGCACCGGCGTCCCTGCCTCACGATCAGCACGACGGTCTTACGCTTTCCGTCGATCCCTATACGGAGCCGGCGCGCACGAAAGAAAAGTTTGGGAAGGCCAATCCCGTCGATGCCGGGATTCTTCCGGTCGAGGTTTTTCTCCACAACGACTCGGACCAGCCCATGCGGCTCGATCTCGACACAGTTCAGTTGGAAGTCACTCTCAGAAACGGAATCCGGCAGGAAGTGGATTGGCTCCGGCCGGAGGAAGTCGCGAATCTGATCGCACACCCCGGCGGCTCGGCGGACCCGCAGAAGCGCCGGCTTCCTCTACCCATCGTAATTGCGGATAAGAAAGTTGAAAAACTCGCGGCAATTCTTCGCCCTCTTTCGCTCGACGCCGATGTGGTTCCGCCAAAGGCAACCGTTCACGGCTTCCTTTACTTCAATGTGAGCGGCGAACTTTCTCTAGCGAACTCGTCGAGTCTTTACGTTCCCGATGTCGTCAACGCCCTTTCCAACAAGCCCCTCGTCTTTTTCGAAGTCCCCCTCCGCAACCCGGCACCCAAAGCCGATCCGCCCGCTGCCCCGTCAGAATAAGAGGCCTTCCTTTATTGACGAAACGCGCGATTCCTGCTACAAAAGTTGTTTTGAAATTGTAGTTTCTCGCGACTCATAGACTCCCGCTCGAGGAGTCCTATTCCGGAGGCAGAATGTCGGCAGATGCAGGGGTTTGTTGTCTCACAGGTGTGAGCGCTCGATCGACGGAGGGCCGCTCGCTCGCAAATCGCGGGTGCGGGTTCGCGTTGCGCATCGCGACGGCTCTCGGTGCGGCCTCCGCGCTGGTGCTCCTGAGCGCGTTTTCGGCGTTCGCCCAGGAAGAAGGCCCCGCCCCGGCGGGCGAAGCGAACCTCAAGCTCCCCGATCTATCGCAGGTAAAATTCCTTGGCATCGACGGCCACACCTTGCTGCTCTACGG
>JBOGNA010000145.1:0-26075 GCA_050746925.1 Candidatus Acidiferrales bacterium | reverse complement strand
GTATTGGATCTTCGGGCACCTGCCTGCCCTACATCGGTTTCCTCCAATTCCTTGGGAACCACGCCAACTCCAACTACAACTCCTTGCAGGTCACACTGACGAAGAGGTATTCGCACGGACTCTACCTTCTCGCCGGCTATACGTATGGGCATGCGATCGACACATCAACGAACAACGTCGCCCAGAGCGCCGGCGTTCCGCAGAACAGCCTGGATTACGCCGGCGAGCGCGGGAACGGCGACTACGACATCCGCAATCGATTCACGCTTTCCGCCACTTACGATTTGCCGTCGCGAGAAGCGCCCCTGCAAATGCTAAAGGGCTGGCAGTTGAACGGCATCCTCACGCTGGAAGGCGGAGAGCCCTTCACGCTCGGTGATTTCAGCAACGACATAAGCGCCACCGGCGAGTTCAACGATCGCTGGAACATGTTTGGCAGCGCGAAAAACGTATCGTGGAGCACCACGTCGGCGAATTCTTCCAGCTGCAATCCGCAGCACCATCTTTGCTATTACAGCTTTGAGGACGATTCGTCGTCGAACCAGCTCTGCGAACAGCACGCGAGTATCGACCAACTGGAATCGCTGGGCTGCTATCAATCGAGGAATACCGTGATCGTCCCGCCGGACTTTGGCGATTTCGGAAACATGGGCCGAAATATCTTTCGTGGCCCCGGCTTCCGGAATTTTGATTTCTCGATCGGCAAGGTGTGGAACCTAAGTGAGAGATTCAAGCTCCAATTCCGTAGCGAATTTTTCAATCTTACGAACCATCCGAATTTCGACGTCTTCACCATGCGTACGAATTTGAACAGCCCCAGCAGCGTGGCGGTCGTCCGATTCACGCCCGACGTCGGCGAATCGAACCCGGTGATCGGTTCAGGCGGGTCTCGCCACATCCAGTTTGGCCTGAAGCTTCTTTGGTAGCGAACGGCGAGGTGACGCGCGCAAGAATCTAGCGGGCGCTCGATTACGTCGCGGCCGAAGCGGCGCCTTCGCTACGCTCGAGCGCGGCGCGGTCCCACTTCGCCATGTTCGCGGCGGCTTCGTAGGTTGACTGGCAGAAGTCGAGCAGCGCGGAACGCGGATCGGCGGCCGTGCGCACATCTTCGTACGAGAGCAAAAATTCCTTCATCTGCTCGCTGTACGCTGCCTTCGCAGGCTTCACCGCGTAGGCGCTGAATCCGGCAGGCTCCGGCGCCACGTAGGAATAAAATATCGGATTCGGCGCTTCGTCGCTCCCCGGCCACCAGCCCACGCTGCTCGCCTCGTGCGAGTACGCTTCCCGCGTGATGCTGTCAGCGCCCGGACGCTCCGGCGCACGCCGGCCCGTGAATCGAGTGACCGCCAGATCGAAGCTCCCCCAGAAGAAATGCACCGGGCTATCCTTGCCGATAAATCGCGCTCGAAATTCCTTGAACACCGTATCCACAGCCACGAGAATCCGCCAGAATCGCTCCGCATACACCCGATCGTAGGAAGCATGCTTGGTATCCTGATCGAAGCGAATCGGATTCGGAATTTCCACCGGCATGGGCCAAATCTTCGCCTCGATCCTCACCGAATCGAGCGTCTCCATGAATTCCCGGTAGAAATTAGCCACGCTGCGCGGCTCGAGCTCGAGCACTTCCGTTTCGCCATTGCTGGTTTCCAGTCGCAGCACGTGCTCGATGAAATCAAACTCCACCTCGAAGATTCCGGCCGAGTAGGGAATCGCCGACGTCGTCAGCCCGCGCGCGCTCACGTAAAGCGGCACTTCCCACCAATGATTCACGCGCGGACTCAGCGCCAGCCGCACCTTGCCTACGATCTGCATCCACATGTGCAGAGTCGCGCAAGTATCCTTCCATTCGGCGTAAGGTAGCGCCGGCCATACTTGCGTCTTTCCTGAATTCGGCTGAGCTGACATTGGAATCCCCTCCCGGAATCTGCTCGCAAACTAGCATCCAACCACACAAGAATCAACTTCCTCGGTGAGTTTCGCAAAGTCGACCGCAAGCTTCAAATGAAAGATTCGCTCGTCAGTTCCGCTATCATAGTGCGACCGCATTACGCACACATGAAGCAATCGACTCGATCACGGACGAGCCCTCGCGCTGGCCGCAGTCTGCCACACAAGTCGCAACCGCGCATCCGCCGGCTTCGCCTCCGCGACCTCCCGGTGGACGCCGTTGAACTCGCGCGCTACCTCATCGGCAAGACGCTCGTTCGCGAGTTGCCGCACTCGCGTCTCACCGGCCGCATCGTCGAAACCGAAGCGTACCTGGTTGGCGACGCCGCCGCGCA
Source organism: Candidatus Acidiferrales bacterium (assembly GCA_050746925.1). Classification (GTDB taxonomy): domain Bacteria; phylum Acidobacteriota; class Terriglobia; order Acidiferrales; family UBA7541; genus Palsa-295. The sequence goes on along the minus strand of JBOGNA010000145.1, from coordinate 23,790 downwards.
CTCTTTCCGCGGCATGACGCCGCGCAACCGCTCGCTTTTCCTCGATCGCGGCCACGCCTACGTCTATTTCTGCTACGGCGCTCACTTCATGCTCAACGTGTCCGCCGGCTCCGCCGGCATCGGCACCGGCGTGCTGATCCGCGCCGTTGAACCCATCGAGGGCATCGCGCGCATGATGCGCAGTCGGCACACCTCGCGCCTGCTCGACGTTGCTCGCGGCCCCGGTCGCGTAGCCGCAGCCTTCCGCATCACCCGCAACCTCGACGGCGCCAGCCTCATGGCGCATGGAGCCCTGTGGCTCGGCTCTGCGGCCCAGGCCACGGGAGCAATCGGCGAAAGCGTTCGCATCGGCATCACGAAGGACGCCCACCGCGTCCTCCGTTTCTACGAGCTTGGCAACCCGTTCGTCAGCGGCCCCAAGCGTCTGAATGTGTAACGCTGGGCCCGTGGCTACGCGAGGAAACAGCCGCTTTTCGAACTTCGCGTTTTTCCTTCCCACTCCGCCGCGTTTTCCGTAGAATCTTTGATTGTCCCGGTGCCGAGGTAGCTCACCGGTAGAGCGCGGCCCTGAAAAGGCCGGCGTAGGCAGTTCAACTCTGCCCCTCGGCACCACTTTTCGGATTCAGCTTTCACACTTCCGCCGATCCGCTTCCCGCTGAACAAATTCCGCCTCGCCTTCGTATAAACGAACGGAGGCTCGCCGCTCATGAAAGACATCCGTTACGCTTTGCGCCAGTTCGTCAACGCACCCATCTTCACCGCGACGGCCGTACTCACTCTCGCGCTTGGCATTGGCGCCACCACGGCCATCTTCACGCTCGTACACGCGGTGCTGCTGAATTCATTGCCGGTGGCGAAGCCCAGCGAACTCTACCGCGTCGGCGACATCGAGAATTGCTGCGTCAACGGCGGCCTCCAGGACAATTGGTCGCTCTTCTCCTACGACAAGTACAAGACCTTCCGCGACAACACGCCCGGCTTCACCGAACTCGCTGCTTTCCAGGCGGGAAACAGTCTTATCGGAGCGCGCCGCGCGGGATCGAGCCAATCCGCTCAATCGATTTCAAAAGTTTCGGCGACCAGGTGGACCTGAACTTCTCGCAGCAGACCATGATCGCGAAGCTCACCTCGCTTTTCGGATTGCTCGCACTCGTTCTTGCTTCCGTAGGGCTCTACGGAGTTACCGCGTATTCCGTCGAGCGCCGAACCAACGAAATCGGCGTCCGCATGGCTCTCGGAGCAGGGCGGCTCAGTGTGCTGAAGCTTGTGCTGCAGGGAGCATTCGTGCAGATGGCAATCGCGCTGGCGATCGGAATTCCAGTTACGATTGCCGCCGGCCACGCCATGGCCTCGCAACTATTCGGCGTGAAACCTTATGACCCGCGCATCTTGCTCTTAACCGCGGCGGCTCTGGTGTTCGCTGCGTTCCTCGCGGCAGTGATTCCAGCGCGTCGCGCGGCAACGCTCGATCCGATTCGCGCTCTGCGCGTGGAATGAGAATTCGTAGTGTGAGCGCTGGGTGAAGGGCGCGGGGGGAAGGCGCGGGCCGGAGCAGAGGATCGCTTCGGCCCGCGGCTTGCATTGCAAACTCTTACTTCATCGAGTCGTCGAATTCCTTCATCCAGCCTTTTGATTTCAGAACTTCGCGGGGCTTGGAGCCGTCGGGCGGCCCCACGATGCCATCCTTCTCCATCAAATCGATCAGGCGCGCGGCGCGGCCGTAGCCCACTCGCAGTCTGCGCTGCAAGGTGGAAGTGGAGGCGCGGCCCATCTCGCAGACGACGCGGACGGCGTCCTGATACAGATCGTCGTCCACCTCTTCGCCACCCTCGGCGCCGGCTTCGCCCATCGCCGCTTCATCGCGCGGAGGCTTCAGCAGCTCTTCGTTGTAAATCGCTTTGGCCTGCTCGCGCCAGAATTCGCACACAGCCGTGACTTCCGATTCGTGCACGTAAGGCCCGTGAATGCGGTGCAGGCGCGACGAACCCGCCGGCAGATAGAGCATGTCGCCTTTGCCGAGCAGCGATTCCGAGCCGTTGGCATCGAGAATCGTGCGCGAGTCGATTTTGCTGGCCACGCGGAAGGAAATGCGCGCCGGGAAATTCGCCTTAATCAGTCCGGTGATCACGTCCACCGACGGCCGCTGGGTGGCCAGAATCAAGTGGATGCCCACGGCGCGCGCCATCTGCGCCAGGCGCGTGATCGATTCTTCCACGCCATTCGTATCGACCATCATCAGGTCCGCCAATTCGTCGATCACGATCACGACGTACGGCAGCGGTTTGGCTTCTTCTTCCTCCACATTTTCGAAAAGCGATAGCGACTGGCCCTTTTCGAACGTCTGGTTGTACTGCGCGATGTTCCGCACGCTGCGTCCCGCCAGGAGTTTCAGCCGCCGCTCCATTTCGCGCGTGGCGTTGCGCAGCACGTTGGCTGCGACTTTCGGATCGGTCACCACCGGCGTCAGCAAATGCGGAATGTCGCCATAAATTCCCAGCTCCACTTGTTTCGGATCGACGAGAACAAGCTTCAATTCTTCCGGAGTCGCTTTGTAGAGCATGCCCATCAGCAGGGAATTGATGAACACGCTTTTGCCCGTGCCCGTCGAACCGGCGATCAGAAGGTGCGGCATCTGCGTCAGGTCCGCGGCACGAGTCCGGCCGATCAAATCCTTGCCCAGCGGCATGGTGAGCTTCGACGGTGAATGGCTGAATTCCGGCGCTTCGAGGATGTCGCGCAGAGCGATCGTCTCGCGGTGGGGATTGGGGACTTCGATTCCAACCGTCGATTTCCCCGGAATGCGCTCGATCAGAATCGATTCGGCGCGCAGCGCGAGGCACAAATCTTCGCCCAGGCCCGTGATGCGGCTGTACTTGATGCCGGCTTCGGGCTTGAATTCGAACGTGGTGACCACCGGCCCGGGATTGATCTGCGTCACCTGGCCGTTCACTTCAAATTCCTGGCACTTCAGCTCGATGGCGCGCGCGTATTCTTTCAGTTCGCCCTCGTCCATTTTCTGGCCGCGCTCGGCGAGTTGCAGCAGGCTGGGGGAGGGGAGGCGGTAGGCCGTCTTGCCGGTGGCGATTTTTGGTTCGCGCGAGGTTTTCTTGGGCAACGGCGGCGCCACGCGTTCCTGCTCGTGGAATTTGATCACCGCAGGCCCGCGCCGCGAATCTGCGGAGGGCTCGTCGATTTCCCCACGCTCAGTCTCGTCCTCGATCTCCTCTTCGTCGGTCGCGATGGCTTCGCGCGCCGAAATCCGCTGCTGCGGCACCGCCGGGCGGCCGGCAATCTTGATTTCTTCCACGCGCTTTTTCAGCCGCACGGATTCGCGCTCTTCGCGCCAGTCCTTGTAGCGCGCGGAGAGCTTTCCGAACATCCCCTCGGGATGCATCGGCCTCTTCATCCATTCACCGGCCGAGCGCAGTGAAAAGCTGGTGGTGAGAAAGAGCGCAGTGAGAAGGGTTGCGATCGAAACGAGGTTTGCGCCCACGGGATTGAACGCCGCGCGCATCCCCTGCGCGATTACAGTTCCGAGCAGCCCGCCCGCCGGGAGCGCGCCGCGCACGTCCGGCATGTGGATGAGCACCAGCTCCGTCGAGAGCGACGCCAGCAGCATGGCCGAGCCGATGATTTTCGTCACCGGCGATTCGAGCAGTTGGCTGCGGAACCATTTCAGCGCCACGAGAATCATTCCGATGGGAAACAGAAAAGCGCCGAAACCGCAGAACTGGAAAAAGAGATCCGCCGTGTGCGCGCCCACCGGGCCGATCCAGTTGCGCGCCGGGCCGGAAGCGGGTGCGCGCGCGGCCACGTTGAACGAGGCATCGAGCGGATTATAGGAGAGCAAGCTGAGCGCCAGCAGAATCGCTAGGCTGAGCCCGACGAAGCCAATCATCTCGTTGATGCGTTTATTTTCGGTCGGTGTGAGGATGCGCACGTGCTTCTCCTTTGGCCGTGACGACAAGAATACCCCCGAACATCCGCGGTGCGGTATTCGAAGGGAAAGCAAAGGGGAAGGCAGCTCGCTCGAGTCTGGGCGGCGCGGGCGCTGTCGCGCGGAAACCCAAAAGCCCCCGCGACGAACGCGGGGAACGCAAGTGACGCGAGGACTATAGCAAAGGAGCGCGACGCGCAAATCGGCTAATTCGCGGATGTGTGTCCAAAGATCATCGCGGCGAAGACGTGGAGCCTCGGTGCGCAAGGCAATGCGATTTACAAATCGAGGATTTGTCTCGATTAGAAATGCGATCAACCGTTTGTTTTCAATGGGTTGAAGCATTCTCTAATCCCGGTGTCTCGATTAGATTCTGGGGACCGGACGCTTGAGCCTCGACACTCGTGGAGGAAGACTCGGAGGGTGACGGGCGCTCGACGATAACGCGGGTGGGTGGATCGACGCAGCGGCCGTCTTGGGTTAGGCACGAATATGCGCGGATGGCGCGAATGATTGTGTTGCCGGTAACTGGGGCGCTTTCCGCCTGTTCGATGATGGAATCGAGGGCGGTGCGGAAATGCTCCCTTCGGCGGGCGGAGAGTCCGGTCGCGTCGGCGTGACGGTAAAGGTAGCAGCGATGGGGGATGGCGTATTGGTGAACGATTTCCTGGGCGCTGCGCCAGAGGAGAAAATCGGCGTCGATGGCTTGGCGGTCTTTGTGGTTGCAAATGCCGCATTTGCGCTGGTGGTGGCGAGGATCGGCGGGGGGTTGGGCGGCGCGGCCCCGTCGTCCGACTACAGTGTCGAGGTTCATGTTCGTTCCCTGGGCGGTAACCGTGTCAGCCCTGACTGATGCTAACACAGTGGTAACTAGTTGTCAATTGGGAAGAGTGTGGCAAGGGGGCAACAGATTGAGGAAATGTGGAAAACGGCGGGGTTCCGAAATGGGAACGGTATCTCGGTCGGGGGCGGAGTGGTTATGGGCGAACGCTACGAGAAATTCTAAAGAGCCGGCGGGACGCCGGCGCTACGGGGCTGGAGCTGGCGGGGACGAATTGTAGCGCCGGCGTCTCGCCGGCTGTTTTGAATCAGGAATCGAGATGCGAATTGCACCAGCGCCAATCGTGCAGCCCGGCTTTTTCGGGGTTTTGGAGGATGTATGCAACAAGGCGGTGGAATTCGTCCTCGGACCGGACGAGATGATCGAAGTATTCGCGTTGCCAAAACTCTCCCGAACGCAGCAATAGCCGGTTCGCTTTTTTCGCCGAATAGGATTTCCAGGAGTGCAGCACAGCAGCAAGATCGTTAGCCAGTAGCAACCGAAAAAGGACGTGCACGTGGTTCGGCATCACACACCAGGCATACAAGAGATACCGCTTCAAATGAAAATGGAGAAGCGATTCGGCGACAACATCTGCCACTGCCGGATTTGCAAGAAAGCATTGGCCTGCGCCTCGGTCCAAGTTTGCGTCCAAGTGCTCACCAAAGAGGGTCTTGAGACGTTTGTGCTCTGAAAGAGATAACTCCCGGTGCGCTGAACGAGCTGTTGCGATGATGTCGTGCCTTTCGAATTGGATCCTTTCTACTACCGATTCGGGCAGGGAATCCGAGAGGCGGAAGGTGACGAAGTAGATCGCGTCGTCGGCTTCCCAGTGGGGAAGCCTTCTGCGGCTGCGGATTGAGGGCACGGGTTGATTGTAAACGAAGTGTTGCTGGAAGGAGCCTCCGTTACGGGAAGCGGGCGGGGGAGGAGTCGGTGCGGGCGAAATCGACGGACAATTCAAAAGAGCCGGCGAGACGCCGGCGCTACAGGAGCGGCGTCGCTGAGATTTTGGCGGCTTTGAGCACGGGCAGTTGGAGCCGGACGAGGCGAGCCTCGTCCGGTCGGCCGGGTGCTCGGCTTGGCGCGCGAGAGAAAGCGGCAGCAAGCTGCCGCACTCCATGGAGGGGGTCAGCGGATGGCGTAGCCGCCGTCCACGCGGATGGTTTCGCCGGTTACGAAATCGGAAGCGTGGGAGGCGAGGTACACGGCCGTTCCGGCAAGTTCCTCGGGTTGACCCCAGCGGCCGGCGGGGGTGCGCGCGAGAACTTCATCGTTCAACGGCATGGAATGCACCGGGACCGTCATGTCCGTATCAATCCATCCCGGGGCGATGCAGTTGACCTGGATGTTGTAGGGGCCCAGCTCGATGGCCATGGACTTGGTCAGCTGAATGATGGCTCCTTTCGCGGCGCTGTACGACGGCACCAGTCCGGATCCAAAGAAGGAGTACATGCTGCCGATGTTGATGACCTTTCCAGACTTGCGGCGAACCATCGAGGCGGCAGCGAGCTTGGAAAGAAGAAAAACCGAACTGAGTTGATTCTCAATCACGCCGTCCCAATCCTCGGGCTTTTCCTTCAACACGCCGCCGCTCAGCACCACGATGCCTGCGTTGTTTACGAGGATGCTGACGCCGCCGAGCTTGCTTTCGATTTTGTTGAGGGCGGGTTCGAGGGCGGCGCGATCGGTCACGTCGAGCTTCACGGACATGGCTGAGGCACCGAGAGCCCTCAATTCCGAGAGCACCTGCGCGTTTTTTTCTTCGTTTCGTCCGATCACGGCGACGGCGGCGCCGGCCTGGGCCAGGCCGAGGGCGATGCTGCGGCCGATACCGCCGTTTCCGCCGGTGACGACGGCGACGCGGCCGGAGAGATCGAATAATGACGGCGAGTTCATGTGGCGGTTCTCCTTTGAGATTGTGCGGGGGATTGTAGCTGAAAAGGTTGTGGATCGGTTTGGGGAGGGATGCAGGGATGCCGGCGCTGCGACGACGAGGGCCATGCTTCGCTTTTGCCTTGAAGACTCGCATCGACGAAAAGCGGTCCCACAACTTTGCTTACGACTGCAACGTCGTCGGTTCCCATGTAGCGCCGGCGTCCCGCCGGCTCTTCTGGATTCAAGGGGTTAGATGAGATTTGGACCAGGGCCAATGTTGCAATCCAGCTTTTCGGGGATTTTGGAGGATGTAGGCGACGATACGGTGAAACTCGTCCTCCGACCGGACGAGATGATCAAAGTATTCGCGCTGCCAGAATTCGCCGGAACGTTTGAGAAGCGCGTTGGCGCGTTTCGCTGAATACGATTTCCACGCATGCAGAACGGTCGCGAGATCGTGATTGCCAAGAAGCCGGAAGAGTGTATGAACGTGATTGGGCATGACGCACCAGGCGAAAAGGCGATAGCGGGTTGATTCGAAATGGAGGAGTGTTTGTGCGACGAGTTCTGCAACTGCCGGGATCGCGAGTGAGCAACTGCCTGAACCTTGGTCGAGAATAGCGTTGAGCTTTTTTCGGTCGATCGCTTTTAGGCGCTGCTGCTCGGTGGGAGAAATCGAGCGGCCGACGGAACGTGCCGTCGCGATTATGATTTGACGCTCGAATTTCAAACGATCGAGGACGGACGCTGGCAGGGAATCTGCGAGGCGGAATGTGACGAAGTAGATGGCGCTGTCGGCCTCCCAGTGGGGAAGTCTGCCGCGGGTCCGGATCGTGGGCACGCGCGGATTGTAATCTAAAATAGGAGGGAAAGAGCCGGCGGGACGCCGGCGCTACAACAGCGATGAGGAACGCTATCGCGTGGGGGTGGAGTCGCGGAGGAGGACGATGTCGGATTCGGCGCGGCCTCGGAGCATGCCGATGGATTTGCCGTCGGGGGAAAATTGGAAGCCGCCGCGATTGAGGTCGGTGGTGAAGTGGGTGATGTAGTGGCCGGGGGAGGAGTTGTCGAGGGGTTGGATCCAGAGATTGTCGATGCCGTTTTCGCGGACATCGTAGGCCATCGATTTGCCGTCGGGAGTGAAATGGGCGCTGCCGGTGATGTGCTGATTGGGAGTGATGAATTGGCGAGAGCCTTTGGCGGCGGGATCGAGGTTGACGAGGGCGATTTTTTCGTCGGTCGGGCCGGGGGTCATCGAGTTGTCGGCGGTGGTGAGGACGATGGCGAGCTTGGAACCGTCCGGGGAGACGTGGACCGCAAAGCCGCCGTAGATCGTGTTGGGAATCTGGGAGCCGGGAACGTCCTCGGGCGTCCCGCCATCGATCGAAACGCGGCGAATCCTATCGGGATTGTTATTGACGAAGTAGACCCATTTGCCGTCGGGCGAGCAGCTAGGGTTCTGGTCGCCGTGGCCGGTGGTGAGTTGTTTGAGGTTCGATCCACCGAGATTGATGCGCCAAATGCTCCGTCCGGTGACAGCGGCGTCGTGGCCGGCCCAGGCGAAAACGATGTACGGAGGCGCGGGGGCGGTGGAACCGGCTGGAGCGGGAGCGCGACAGGCCGCGGGCGCATTGACGAACGCGTTCGGATCGCTGGCGAGGACGGCGCGATTTTTTCCGTCGAGCGAAAGGCGGACGAGCTTGTCGGATTCGGTGACCACCATTTGGTCGACGCCAGCCCACGAGAAACTGTTGATGTCGCGCTCCGCTTCGAAAAGGCGCTGAGGAGAAGCGTTGGCGGCGACGCCGTCCGCTGGAAAGAGAAAGAAGCTGCGAAACACTTGCTGCTGGGCGGTGGCGAGCGTCTTGCCGTCGGAGGAGAGGCTGACAGCGTTGTAATTGTTCGTGTCCCTGGTGATCGCGGTGGTTTCGCCGGAAGGCAGGGCGACGAAGGCGATCTGGTTGCGGTTGTAGCCGGATTCGCGGCCGAGCTGGGCAATCACCAAACCGCGGAGGTCCGGCATCCAGGCGAAGCTGGTGACGACGCTGGCGTGCACGGTGGCGAGTGGCTGCCAGTGGGGCGAGTCCTTGCCGCCGGTGGGCGCTTCGACGGCCTCGAGTGAGGTGAGGCCGCGATCGTTGTGGAACACGGAGCCGGCGATCAGTTTTCCGTCCGGAGACCAGGCGACGTTGGTGGGCGCGTCATCGGTCGAGCCGGTGAAATAGATGCGCTCGCCCGAGCCATCGGCGTTGGCGATGAGGAGGAGATATTTGCCGACGTCGGGATCGTTCTGGCGGACGTAGGCGATTTGGCGACCGTCGGGTGAAAAGGTGACGTTGGAATCGACATCGCGAGCGACGACCTGCGGTTCGCCGCCGAGAACCGGAATGCGGTAGATGAAGCGAACGGTTTCGACCGTGTTCTCAGTGCGGGCGAAGTAGATGTAATTGCCGTCGGGCGAAAAAATAAAATCGGCGTAGGAGCGCGGCGCGGGAGCCAGGACCTGAGTATCGCTGGAGGTGGGGATATTGCGGAGCCAGACGCTCTGCTGGCCGTTGTCCGCCTGGACGCTAACGACGTATTTGCCGTCGGGGGAGATGGCGGCGTCGAGCGATTTGCCGGTGTTGGTGATTTGAGTGATGGTGAAATTCTGGAAGGGGATGGCGGCTTTGCCGCGGAGGAGCGAGAAGACGCCGTAACCGGCGACGGCGAGAACCACGAGCGCGACAACGGCGCCGGCGATGAGTTTGCCTTTGTGCTCTCGCGCGGCTTGGGCGGTGACGGAGCCCGAGCCGCTTGCGTCGCGCGCGAAGGCGGAGCCGGATGGGCTGGCGCCGGAGGCTGCAACGGCGGCGCTCGACTGGGGCTGCGCTCCCGATTGCGCGCTTGCTTGCTGCTGCGAGCTCGAGGGTCCGCTCGGCGACGAGTATGCAGGCACCGAGTCCGAGCCGGATGGCTCGGCGTATTTCACCTGAGCGGAGCGGCTGGAGCCGGAGCCTACGTCGCGCTTCAGGCGCTCGAGGTCAGAGCACATGTCGCGGGCCGTCTGATAGCGGAGGCGCGGATTTTTTTCGAGGGACTTGGTGATGATGCGGTCGAGCTCCTGCGGAAGCGCCGGATTCAGGCGCGCCGGAGGAACGGGCTCGCGTTCGAGGATGGCGGCGAAAATCACGCCGGTGGTGTTGCCGGAGAAGGCCTGGCGTCCGGTGGCCATTTCGTAGAGGACGAGGCCGAAGGAAAACAGGTCGGTGCGGGCGTCGAGCTTTTCGCCGCGCACTTGTTCGGGCGACATGTAGGCGATCGTGCCGAGGGCCATGCCGGGGCTGGTGAGATTTGGATCGCTTTCGAGCGCGCCGCCTGCAGTGACTGTTTCGGATACGGCGCGGGTGGCGACTTGCTTGGCGAGTCCGAAATCGAGAACTTTGGCGCGGCCGCGGACGGTGACAAAAAGATTTGCAGGCTTGATGTCGCGATGAATGATGCCGCGTTCGTGAGCGGCTTCGAGGGCGTCGAGAACGCCAATGCCGATTTCAAGAAGCTGATCGAGCGGGACGGGCTGGCCATTGATGCGATGCTTGAGCGTGACGCCTTCGAGGAGTTCCATCGCGATGTACGGAACGCCGTTCTCCTCGTCGATATCGTGAATGGTGCAGATATTGGGGTGATTGAGCGCGGAGGCGGCCTGGGCTTCGCGGCGGAAGCGTTCGAGAGCGGCGGGATCTTTAGTAACGTCGTCGGGGAGAAATTTGAGGGCGACGAAGCGCTTGAGCTTGGTGTCTTCGGCGCGAAAGACGACGCCCATGCCGCCGCCGCCGAGTTTTTCGAGGATGCGATAGTGCGAAACGGTGCGGGATTCGGACGGCGGAGTGGGGTCGGGCATCGGGAGTGGAGTTTAGAGCGACGTTTAGTGTAAGTCAACGGATTGGGGGGGACGGTGATACGGCAAGGCGGGGAGAGATTCATCGCTCGAAAGGCGAGCGATGGAAATCCGTACTTCGACTGCGGGCCGGCTCACGCCTGCGGCGTGAAAGAGAAAAGAGCCGGCCCTTGGCTCAGAATGACAAGTGTTGCGAACGTGTGCGGGAAAATTAGCTTTTCTTTCCTTTTGGCGGCGCTAGGGCTACGGCGGCCTCGGAGGTTAGATAGAGGAAAGTGAACGTTTCTTGGAGGTAGAGGCGCACGAGCGAATCGGTGTGGTTTAGGTAGCCGATGGAGACGTCCTGGCCGAGATGCAGGGCGAAATCGCCGCCGCGGGTGGTGAGGACGAAGGCGCCGGCGATGGCGGGGGCCCAGATGATTTTCTTCTCGTCTACGAGGCGCTTTACGTGCTCGAGCACCGGATAGCCGTGGTCGCTGGTCTCTGAGAGCGCGGTGTAGGCGTCGGCGCCGAGCAGCACCGAATAAGGGCCGTTGACGCCGACGAGACGCAACTGGCTCAAGCTCTGAGCGATCGCGCCCGGATATTCGAGCACATCCGCTGGAAGAGTTGCGATCGGATTGCTGGTGCCCTGGCGAATGCCGCCGATGCCTGCAGCGGCGTAGCCGTCGAAGATGGCGCGGTCTTCGGCAAAAGCGATTTGCCGCGCGGCGTCTTTCGCCGGTTGCCAATCGGAGTCGTTGGCGCCGCGCTCGACGTCGTCGATTGAATGGCGCTCGAGCTCGAAGGGAACACGCAATTCTACGAGCGCTCTTACTTCACGCTGGCGCGCCACGATGCCAGCGCCGGGCGCAGTGATGTTCTTGAGGTGTCCGGTGCCGACGGCGGAGAGTTCCGTACCGCTCGGACCCGTTACGTCCACCACGCGCCGGCCGGCGATGTAGCGCTTGAACGTGCGCGATGTTTCCTCTTCGATTTGCGCCCACGCTTCATCGGAGATGGGAGCGAGCTCCCGATGCAGGTTATTCATGGCGGTCTCCTTTCAGGGAACCAATACCGAGCGAACCCTCGTGCTTCGGTGATGTGGATGATGAGGTGGACGAGGAGGCGGATTTAGACGGATCTGCCGCTGTGGGCGCCGAGGGCGTTGCCGGCGTTGCAGCGGAATCCGCGTCCGCGGGCGCGTCTTCGGAGACGCCCTCGAGGAACGAGGCCGACGGAACGAAAAATAAATTCCCAGTGACAGCGCGGCTGAAGTCGAGAAGGCGATCGTAATTGCCGGGAGGGCGGCCGACGAACATATTTTCGAGCATCAGCTCGATGGTGGCGGGCGATTTGCTGTAGCCGATGAAGTAGGTGCCAAATTCACCTTGCGAGGGGCGGCCGAAGGGCATGTTGTCGCGGAGAATTTTTACTTCTTCACCGTCGATGGTGATCGTGGTGAGCGCGCTGTGCGCTGATGTGGGCTTCACGGAATCATCCAATTCGATGTCCGACAATTTTTTGCGGCCGATGATTTTTTCCTGGGCTTCGATGGGCAGAGCGTCCCAGCTTTTCAGGTCGTGCAGATATTTTTGAATGATGACATAGCTGCCGCCCGCGAAGGCGGGATCTTCGTCGCCCACGAGCACGGCATCGATGGCTGCCTGCCCTCTGGGATTTTCCGTGCCGTCAATGAAGCCGATGAGATCGCGATCGTCGAAATAACGGAAGCCCTGCACTTCGTCCACGGGCGAAACAGCATCGCCGAGGCGCTCCATGATTTGCGTCTCGAGCTCGAAACACAAATCCATGCGCTTGGCGCGAATGTGGAAGAGCAAATCGCCCGGCGTGGAAATGGCGTGACGGTTTCCGGCGTGAAATTCGCGGAACGGGTGGAGCAGGGCCGGCCGCGGCGTGCCGAATAATCGATCCCAGGCGCTTGAGCCAATTCCCATGATGCAGGAGAGGCCGGCTTCGAGATCGCGGGTTTCGACGGCGCGGGTGAGACCGGCGAGGTCTGCGCAAAAGGAGCGGACGGCGGCGCGAGCCTGGGGGTCGGAAGTTATCGCGACGACGAGGAAAATTGCGGAGCGACTGAGGGGAGCGGCGACCGGTTGGGCGAGGGTGCGCAGGCCGTGAGTGGCGTTGGCGGTGTTGGTTGGGTCGGAGGCCATTGCGTATTTTCCTGGCGGCGTGCGCGCGTGATGACTGAGCGCGGAAGGTTACCATCGGGGGGTGACGGGAGTCTAGAGCGGGTGGGGGGTCGGAGGTAGCGGAAGTGGGCGGTCGGAAGAGCACAGGCCCTTCGTGGCTCAGGGCGGGCAGGAGTGCCTGTGCCACCAAAGTCAGATTCGCGCGGGTACCTTGACGGATGCGTTGGGGAAGAGTGGCTACGCGGGCGGGTCTTAGACCCGCCCCTACGGGCGAAAACGAGAGGTGAGTCAAATGAGCCGGCGGGACGCCGGCGCTACGGGACCGGAATCAGCGGGTCGGGGCGGATTCTCGGAGTAGGACTACGTCGCTGTCGCGGTGGAAGCGGAGAAGGGCGAGTTTTTTGCCATCGGGGCTCCAGTGGAAGTCGAGGATGCGGTCGGGGGTGAAGCCGGTGACGACGTGGGCGGAGGAACCATCGACGGGGGCGGTCCAGAGAGCGTACTGGCCTTTTTCGCGAATGAAATAACCGATGGCTTTGCCGTCGGCGGTGTAGCGGATTTCACCGCCGGCGCGGGGATCGCGCTCCATCGTTTTGATGGGCTGGAGAGTGGTGAAATCGAGAATCTGGATGACGATGGGGGCGCCAGTGGAGGCTTGCGATTGAAAGGCGATGGCTTTGCCGTCGGGAGAAACATTGATGCACCCGCAGGTGAGGACGGATTTGGAGATGGTGGTGACGGGACCGCCATCGACGGAAACGCGCTGGGCAGTAAATTTAGAGCCGACCAGGCCGGAGAACAGGAGCCATTTTCCGTCGGGAGAGCACATCGCGGGATTGTCGTAAGTGCCGAAGGTGAGCTGCTTCAGATTGCCGCCGGTTGAGTCCATGCGCCAGATATTGACGGCGGATTTCCCGCCGCGAAGCGCAGAGGAAAAAATAATGTAGCGGCCATTGTCGCAGGAGATGGGATCGAAGGACGGGAAATCGTCGTGGAGAAGGGGAGCGCGATTGGAGCCGTCGGGACTCATGCTGAAGATGCCGTTTTCCTGCTCGAGAAGGAGTTTGTCGTTGGAACCCCAGGTGAAAGCGAAGGTGGGCGGGCGATCGCTGATGGTGGAGGGCTGAGCGGAGGTTTTTCCGTCGTAGGAAGCCATGGTGACGGCGCCGCGCGGCTGCGACTGGATGGCGGCGATGGATTTGCCGTCCGAGGCGATGCTGACGCTGAGGTAATCGTTGGTGTCTTTGGTGAGGGCTCGGTATTCGGCTTTGGGATAGGAGACGATTCCGATCTGCTTGCGGTTGAAATTCGAGCTGGCATCGGCGGACAAGACGAGAAGGGCGCGACCATCGGGAAGCCAGGCGAGGGCATCGAGAAGCGCCTCGGATTTCATGAGCACCGTTTTTTGACCGGAGGCGGTGTCATAGACATCGATCGAGCCACTGACGGAATCGGCGGAGAGGACATTGATGGCAGCGATCGTTTTTCCGTCCGGGGACCATTGCGGAGAGCCCAGGGAGGTGGATTGCTCGGAGAGAAGTTTTTCGTTCGAGCCGTCCACGTTGGCGATCATCAGGTCGCCCTTGCCTTCGCTAAATCTGTAACGGACAAAGGCGAGGCGAGCGCCATCGGGAGAGAAAGAGACGTTGGATCCGACGTCGTGAATGACGTGATCGGGATTCCCGCCGAGGACCGGAAGGCGGTAAAGGCTTGCGACGTCGATTTCTTCTCGCTCGCGGCGGGTGAAGTAGATGATGTTTCCGTCGGGGGAGAAGGTGACGGATTCGTAGCGATCATCGGTGGGCGCGACGATCTGCGTATTGCTTTTCGTGGGAACATTGCGCAGCCAAATGCTTTCCTGGCCGGAGCCGTTTTGAATGCTGGCGATATATTTGCCGTCCGGTGAGATCGCTGCCCGGGCTGCTTTACCGGTATCGGTGACGGGACTGGCGGTGAAACTTTCAAAAGAATTTGTGGCCTTCCGGGAGAGCAATGCGTAAGCACCGTAGCCTGCCGCGGCGAGCAGTACGAGCACGATGATGGACGTGACCCCGAGTCCTAATTTGTGTTGGGCGGCAACCTGGCGGACCGTGGAACTGGAGCCGGAGGCTGTGAGAACGGACGGCGAAGAACCGGGAGCTACGGCGACGGGAGCTGAGCCGGACGCAGGAATCGCTGTGCTACCGGAGGAGTGCGCGTCAATGGTTGCGGAAATGCGTCCGGAGGAATCGGCTTCGCGGCGGAGGCGTTTCAGGTCTGCGCGCATCTCGGCGGCGAACTGGTAGCGCATCTCGCGATCTTTTTCGAGAGCTTTGTGGAGAATTTCGTCGAGGCGCGGGGGAACGTCGGGATTCAGGCGCATCGCGGGCGGCGGGAGACGATTCAAAATGGATTCGAAGACGACGCCGGAGGTTTCTCCGCGGAAGGGAAGAACGCCGGTGGTCATTTCATAGAGCACGGTGCCGAAGGAGAAGAGGTCGCTGCGCGCGTCGAGTTCTTTGCCGCGAACCTGCTCGGGAGACATGTAGGCGACGGTGCCGACGGCGGTGCCGGGGCTGGTGAACATTTCGTCGGCGGCGATGGTGGCGCCGGTGAGAGCGGCGACGCTGTCGCCCATCGGAGCGCCTACGGGAGCGCTGCCGGCGCGGGTGGGAACGAGCTTGGCGAGTCCGAAATCGAGAATTTTGGCGTGGCCGCGCTTGGTTACGAAGAGATTCGCGGGCTTAATGTCGCGGTGGACGATGCCTTGGGAGTGAGCGGCGTCGAGCGCGTCGGCAATCTCGATGGAAATTTCGAGAAGACGGTCCAGCTCCATGGGCTTGCCGGTGATGACGTGCTTCAGCGTGGCGCCGTCGAGAAATTCCATGGCGATGAAGGCTTTGCCGCCCTCTTCGCCGATGTCGTAGATGGTGCAGATGCTCGGATGATTGAGAGCGGAGGCGGCCTGAGCTTCGCGCTGGAAGCGGCCGAGGGCTTGCGGGTCGCGGGCGACTTCTTCAGGAAGGAATTTGAGGGCGACGAAGCGGTGGAGGCGCGTGTCTTCGGCTTTGTAAACGACGCCCATGCCTCCGCCGCCGAGTTTTTCGATGATGCGATAGTGGGAGACGGTCTGGCCGATGAGGTGAGGTTGTGAGTCCGGCATGAACGATGGAGTTTAGAGCGAGGATAAATCTAAGTCAACGTGATGGATTGTGGATTAGGTGACGGCTTCGAGATGCCGCGCTTATTTGCCGGCGGTGACTCGGGGTTACTGCGCGCGGAGAGGGACGCTTGGGTTCGCGCGCGGCTGCGGTTCGGCAACGGATTCGGAGACAGCGTAGTTGGGCGGAATTTGGAAGAGGGATGGATCGGGCTCAGAGCGCTCGATCTTTTGCATGGCGACGGTGGATTGGGCGCCGGACTTGGGATTGTCGGTGGTCGTGAGGACAACGGCGGAGAGATCGTCGGAGCACCAGCGATCGGAGGTGCTGTTGGCGGAGGAATCTGAGGTGGTGGGGGCGCTGGGCATCGGCACGCTGAAACGTTCACCGTGCGCCTGGACTCCTTCGATCGTTTTGTCGCCGAGATCTTCGCCGTCTGCGTGGCCGGGACGATTGAGGAGCAAGCGCGAAGCACAGAACGTGCCGGCGGGCGCGGGGATCAATCGCTGCTGGTTCGAAGAGATGGTGCGGGAGTGAATAATTTTTGCGGTCGCGTTCAGAGTGTCAATCTGGGTGAGGGTTTGCGCGACGGGATCGCAGATCATTATCAGGTGCTGCTCGACTTTCGTGCCACGCTCGGGACCGGTGTCGCGCTTGTACATTCCGACGACTCGTTCGGTGCGGACGCGGCCCTGGCTATCGCGGGCGACCAGCTCAGGCGGATGCTCGGGAATCGCAGCGAGGTCAGGAAAGCCGGTGCGCGTGACGATGACTTCGGCGTGAAAGGGATTGTTCGCTACGATGCCGACGTTGCCGTAGCCGACGGTGGCCGGGCCGCATTGGGCGTGGGCTGGGGAGGCTGCGAACAGCGATGAGAAGACGGCGGCAGCCAGCCAGAAGCGGAGGCGGGAGGTTGGGCGCATGGCGGTTCCTCGCACGATTTATTGTACAGCCGGGTGGTGAATCGATGGGTTGGATTCGGGAATGGGTAGCTGGGTTGTGTGGTGCGGGGATTGGGGGCGGGGAAACATACGCGACGACTTCGGCAGCGCTTCGGCCGCCGCGCGTTCGCTGGCGTCATTGCATACGAGGCGGGCGAGGCAAGGCGGCGGGAGGGGAGGCGGGCGAAGCGAGCTTCGCCTGCTCGTTTGGGTGTTTGGCTTTGTACGAGTGGAAAGCGGCAGCGAGCTGCCGCACTCGATAGACTACGTTGCCCTGTGCGCGTGTGACTTTGAGTGGGCTTTTTTGTGGTGTTTCGACGTGCGCGCGGTTTTGGGTTTGGCTGGCGGCGGAGGAGGTTGAACGGCTACGTCGGAATTGAAGATATCGGCTACTACCTTCCACTTGCCGTCGGCTTGTTTCTTCCAAACCTCGAGGAACTTTCCGTGATCGGAAGTGGGCTTGCCGTGGGCGTCTTTTGCGGTCATGAGGTAAACGCCGGTGACGTAGGCGAGATCGCCGGAGCGCGCGACGTCGAACTTGTTGGTCTGCCAGGAGAGAGAGGTGTCGGCGGCGAGAAGCTCGGCCCAGACGGCGCGAATCGAAGGCTTGTCGAGGGCGATGGGAGCGTTGGGAGGGAGGAGGGAGGCGTCGTCACTGTAGTAGGAGACGGTGCGATCGACGTCGCGGGTGCCGGCGGTTTTTGACCATTGGGCGTCGAGATCGCGAATGGTGGCTTCGTCGGCGGCGCGGGTGTCGGGGGGGGCTTGTTTGCCGCAGCCTGCGGCGATCAGGATTAAGGCGAGGCTGGCTGAGAAAAGGCGAGCGAAATGCATTGCTTTTTTGCGACGACGGATCATTTACGAGATCTCCTGCTGGGCTGCGGCTTGGTGTGCGGTCATTTTATTTTGTGCGGAGACATATTAGGGTGGGCTTGAAGGCGAGTCAACGGGGAAGGGTCTTGTGGTTTCGGCATTGACGAGTGCGCGGCGGGCGGGTTTGGCACGGCGGACGCGAAGAGAGATCCTTCGACTGCGAGTCGGCCGTCCCGCAGGAGCGGGACGAAAAACAAAGGCGAGCCGACTCTCCGCTCAGGATGACATGTTGGTTGGTTTTTTGCGGATGGTGCGAGCGGTGTTTGATGGCGGGCGGGGCTGTGGCATTTGGGCGGCGGGCGGGTCCGCCACGGCGCACGCAAAAGGCGCGTATTAGACCCGCCCCTACATAGATTCGTTGGCGCTGCGACGCGGAGGATGCGTGCTGTTTGCGACCGAGGGCACGGCATGCCGTGCCCCTACTGTCTACGTGGGTAGGTGGGCCGCCCAGTAGAGGACGGCGGCGCCGAGGATGATGCGATAGATGGCGAAGGGGGCGAAGCCGCGGGTGCGAACCCAGTTCATGAACCAGGCGACGCTGCCGTAGGCGACGATGAAAGAGATGACGAAGCCGATGGCGAGGACGATCCAGCCGTGCGCGTCGATTTGCGCGACGCCGATCGGGTTTTCAACGCCTTTGCCGCGCAGGGATTTCAGTAAGTCGTAGCAAGTGGCGGCGACCATCGTGGGAATCGAGAGAAAGAAAGAAAATTCGAGGGCCGAGGCGCGGGACATTCCGGCGACTTGTCCAGCGGCGATGGTGGACATGGAGCGCGAGGTACCCGGGAAAACGGCAGATAGAATCTGGGAGGCGCCGATCCAGATGGATTGGCCGACGGACATGTTCTCCATGTGCCAGGTGTGGATGCGGCTGTAGGGCGCGCCGGGGCCGGCCTTTTCCGAGGGGGCGTGGAGCGCGTCAACGATCCACATGACGATGCCGCCGACGAGAAGGCTGGTGCCGATGATGACCAGGCTTTCGAGATGCTTGCCGATTATTTTTGTGAGCAGGAACGCGGGAATTGCGGTGACGACGAACGCGATCATGACGAGACTGAGCGGGTGCGTGAGGATGGTGCGGTCGCCGCGTTCGCCGTGCGGGAAGGTGGAGAGAAATTTCGCGATGCGTTCGCGGAAGTAAATTGGAAGGCAGAGAATGGCGCCGAGCTGGATGACAATCGTGTACATCTTCCAGTAGCCGTCGCCGAGATTGATGTGGAGAAGGGCTTCGGCGATGCGGAGATGGGCGGTGGAACTGACGGGGATGAATTCGGTGAGGCCTTCGACGATGCCGAGGATTAAAGAGAGGATGTAGTCGTTCAAGTTGCCCCCATGGCGCGCGAAATTTGCGCTGATACCAAAACCGAAGAGAGACCCTTCGACTGCGACCCGCGCCTTCGCTGCGCGAAGGAAAAGCAGAGGCGCGCGGGTCTCCGCTCAGGATGACACGCGCACTTGGCGGCCGAGCACGAACGCAAGGGCCGGGCACGCACTCAGCGGATGAGCGTGCAGTCCACAACGCCGGCGATGGCTTGGCGCGTCGCCATGCTCGCGGGCGGCATTCTGTCAGACAAAGAGCCGGCAAGATGCCGGCGGTACGAGAAGCGAATGCTGCCGCGGCGCGTCAAGCGATGGACTTGATCATCGCGTAGGCGTCGCGACCACCCGGATAGTAGCCCCGCCAGATTCCACGAATACGATAGCCATGCTTTTGCCAGAAGGCAATTGCGGAGGCGTTGTCGGTTGCGGTTTCGAGACTGACTTCGCGGACGCCGGATTTTGTGAAGCTGGCCTCGACCGCTTCGAGGAGGCGGGAGCCGATTTTGTGGCGGCGGTGGGCTTCGAGGACGTCGATGGTGATGATGTAGCCGCGGTGGTCCTGGTTCGCGGTGAGGCAGAAGCCGATCGGTTTGGCGCGGGGCTGTGCGTGAGTTGTGGCGAGGAGGCATTCGGCGTGGGGGAAGCGGAGGTAGGCGCGGAGTTCCTGGCGGGAATAGGCGATGTCGGGGGTGTAGCAGACCTGGTCGATTTCGTAGAGGGTTTCGAAATCGGCGGGGGTGTAGGGGCGGAGGGTGATTCGGGGAGGCATGAAGCTGACATTAAAGCATGAGGGAGTTGGAGCGGAGGCCGTGAATTAGCAAGGACCGGGACGAGCGGTCGAGCGAGTGTGGGGTGTGCGGCCGGTGTGAGACAGCTCCTCAGCGAGAACGGCGCTCGTCGCGGCTATGGAATGCAAGAGCCGGCAGGATGCCGGCCCGCCAGCGGGCGGCGCGGCGAGCGGTACGAAAAGCCGATTAGACTTCGAGGATTACCGGGAGGATTAGGGGGCGTTTGGAGGTTTGCTTGTTTAGGTAGCGCTTTAGGTCGGCGCGAATTTTTTCTTTGATTACGCCCCAGTCGGTTTTTTCTTCGGCGGTGGATTGCTCGACCGTGCGGAGAATCACTTCGCGAGCTTTGGTTAGAATCTCTTGGCCGTCTTCGGAGAGGAAGCCGCGGGTGACGATTTCGGGCGGGCCTTCCAGGTGGCCGGTGTGCTTGTCGATGGCGATGATGGGAACGACGATGCCATCTTCGGCGAGGTGGCGTCGATCGCGAATCACTACTTCTTCGATTTCTTCGAGCGAGCCGGAATCGACGCAGACACGCCCGGCAGTGACGGGCTCGCGGCGGTGAGCGCCTCCGTCCGGAGTGAATTCGAGGGGCTGGCCGCTTTCGAGCAGGAAAATTTCGCCGGTGACGGCGTTCATCTGTTCGGCGAGAGCGGCGTGGCGGAACAGGTGGCGGTATTCACCGTGCAGCGGAATGAAATATTTTGGTTTCACGAGCTGGAGCAGGATTTTCTGCTCTTCCTGGCTGGCGTGGCCGGAAACGTGGATCGGAGCGGAGCGGCCGCCTTCGTAATAGACGAGAACGCGGCGCCGGAAGAGATGATCGATCATGCGGAAGATGGCTTTTTCGTTGCCGGGAATCTGGCGGGCGGAAAGGATGACGGTGTCGTTTTCGGCGATGGTCATCAGACGATGATTATCGACGGAGATGCGCGACATGGCGGAGAGCGGTTCGCCCTGGGTGCCACTGGCGAGGACGATGAGGCGCTTGGGGTCGAATCCTTTGATGTCTTGCGGGCGGATGACGCTGCCGTCGGGGATGCGCAGCTTGTCGAGGCCGTGCGCGATTTCGATGTTGTCCACCATGCTGCGGCCGACGAATCCAATTTTACGGCCGACGACGCGAGCGAGGTCGATGACTTGTTGAATGCGGTGAATCGAGCTCGAGAAGCAGGAAACGACGATTCGCTGGGGCGCGGCGCGGAATAATTCTTCCAGGCGCACCACGACGGAACGCTCGGAGGGGGTGAAGCCGGGGCGCTCGACGTTGGTGCTGTCGCTGAAAAGCGCGAGGACGCCTTCCTGGCCGTAGCGCGCGAAGGCGTGGAGATCGAAAGGCCGACCGTCAACGGGAGTGGGATCGATCTTGAAATCGCCGGTGTGGATGATGACACCGAGGGGAGTGCGAACGGCGAGAGCGACGCAATCAATGGTGCTGTGCGTAACGTGCAAATACTCGATTTGAAACGGGCCGAGATCGGTGGTCTGGCCGGGAGCGATTTCGTGAAGCTTCACGGAATCGAGCAGGCCGTGCTCTTCGAGCTTCTTGCGAACGATCGCGAGCGTGAATTTGGTGCCATAAATGGGGACGTTGAGGTCGGCGATGATGTAGGGGATTGCGCCGATGTGGTCTTCATGGGCGTGCGTGAGGACGATGGCGCGAATCATGCGCTTGTTCTGTTTGAGGTAGGTGGTATCGGGGATGACGATGTCAACGCCGAGGAGTTCCTGCTCGGGGAACATGAGGCCGGCATCGATGACGATGATGTCGTCGCCGGTGCGAAGGACGAGCATGTTCATTCCGAACTCGCCGAGCCCGCCGAGCGGGATGGCCCATACAGAGGATTGGCTCAATTTATATTCTTTCGACCTGCGATGAGAATGACCGGCTATGGCCCATAGGGTTGCTGCGCGTTACGCGGGCACGGCGTGCCGTGCCCCTACGGCAGAAATCCACGATCGGGCACGCCAGAATGACATGTATGGAGAGGCAGTTCAATCCCGGCCGCCTGCAAAGAGGCGCGCGACGGCAACGAGGAGGACAGCGCCGACCGTGGCGGCTGCGAGAGTACCCCAGAAGCCCCAGGGTGCGATCGCAATGCCCAGCTTGATGAAGAGCCACCGACCGATGACGGCACCGATGAGGCCGAGAAGCACGTCCACGATGCAGCCGAATCCGCGGCCGCGGGTGATGTGCCCGGCAATCCAGCCGGCGAGCAAGCCGATGATGATGGTGGCGATGAAGCCGGGAGATGTGACTTCGACGTAAACCCGGTGCCCGTCCACTTGCGACCCGAGTACGGTGAGTGTTGCGAGTGCTGCCATGGAGAGACGAATCATAAGAGGCTCCTTCAACGGCGATTGGCGCGCCGTTGACACCTGCATCGATTATTCATGCAGAGGATATTCGAGCGCAATCTATTCCTGGCAGAAAATATAGCCGAGGCATTTGTAAACGAGCTTGGCGGCCAGAAAGTCGGAAGCGTGGTCGCCCGGCTGGGGCAGCAGCTCGACAACATCCATGCCGACAATCTTCTTGTGATCGGCTACGGCGCGAATGAGCGAGGTGACCTGGATCCAGTCGAGGCCGCCGGGCTCGGGAGTGCCGGTGGCGGGAACGAATGCGGGATCGAAGCCGTCGAGATCAATCGTCAGGTAAACATTCGGACTCAAGTCGGCGAGAACTTTTGCGATCCAGCTCTTCAGCGGGGCGCGGGTGATGTCTTTCGCCCAGTAGATGCTGGTGCGGAGATGCGGGGCTGCTTTTGCTTCTTCGATCGAAAGCGAGCGAATGCCGACTTGAACGGCAGGGCAGACTTCGACGACGCGGCGCATGGCGCAGGCGTGGCTCGCAGGATTTCCCTGGTACTCGTCGCGAAGGTCGGCGTGAGCGTCGATCTGGAGAACGCTGAGATCCTTGTATTTTTTGGCCGTAGCCGAGACGAGCGGAGGAGTGAGGGAGTGTTCGCCGCCGAGGGCGACGGTGAACTTGTTGTCTTCGAGCAGGCCGAGCTGCGCGGTGAAAAGCTCGGTGATCACTTCATCGAGAGTGCCATCGGCGGTGTCGATCGCGGGAAGCGTGTGGATTCCGATTTCCTTGTAGGGCTCGAGCTCCATCTCTTCGTCGTACAGTTCCATGTTGCGGCTAGCGGCGAGAATTGCGGCCGGGCCGTTGCGAGTGCCGTGCTCGTAAGAAGTGGTGCGTTCGAGGGGCACAGGGAAGACGACGGCGCGAGACGTTTCATACTGGCAGTGCTCTTCGGGAAGGCCGCCGAAATTATCGGGCGGCATCGGAGTGTATCGAGTCATCGTGGATTTGGACTCACCGGTGGTTTTGAAATTTGCGCTGCAACAGATTTATCTTTCAACGAGAGCCTCATCTGTACTATCAATGAGGCGCGCGCGAGCAAAACGTGCGCGCTGAACGGGCCAGTGCGACTACATTACCCGCGAGGACGCTGAATGGCAAAGAAAAAGGGCACGACGGGGCGAATTCTGCACGATCCGATCAAGGACAAGCTCGTTCCGATTCACCCGCTGGACCTATCGCGGATCAAGACGATCGACGATTTGGTGCGCGCGATGGGGCAGACGGCGTTCACGGCGCGCCAGATCGGCGATGCTGCGGACGTTCTGGAAGCGATGGCGCGGGACAAGGATTGTTTTGGGGTGATGACGCTTTCGGGCGCGCTGACGGTGGCGAAAATGGCGCTGGTCTTCTGCGACCTGGTGGAAGCGGGGGTCATCAAGGCGATCGTCTCGACGGGCGCTCTGATGGCGCACGGGCTGGTGGAGGCGGAGGGACTGGCGCATTACCGCTACGACGAGAAAATGAACGATCGCGAGCTTTTCGAGGCGGGTTACAACCGCGTGTACGACTCGCTGGAGCCGGAAACGAACCTGGACCACGTGGAAGAAGTGATGCAGCACATCCTGGAAGAGTGGGATCCCGATGATGTGCTGTGCAGCTGGAAGATCAATCGAAAGATCGGTGAGCATCTGTCGCGGCATACGAAAGGCCGCGGGATTTTGAAGACGTGCTACGAGCACAAGGTGCCTGTGTTTGTGCCAGCGTTCACGG
>JBOGNA010000144.1:0-27203 GCA_050746925.1 Candidatus Acidiferrales bacterium | reverse complement strand
GCGCAGTACTGCACGAACCCACCGAACGCATCGCAAGCGCGAATTCCCAATCGAAGCAAGACGATTCAACTCCTCGCGGGATCTCCCCGCGCAGCCGGGATCGCAGATTCAATTGCGCATCTAGGCTTCGGCGGCAGCAGGGGCGGATGCGGACGTCCTTGGGTTGCGCTGCGGTGGATGCGAAGCGTCGCGTTGCCGCCGACGTGCTGCTGGCAGAAGCGAGACCTGGTTGAAGCGTTCTGCGCCGCGGAGCTTGCGGGCCGCTGGATGCGGCGCAAACTCCGCGGTAAGAGATTCCGAGTGGACTACTGCGCGTCCGTGACCTTGCCCTTCACGAAAGTCACCTTCAGATCCTTGTACACGTAGATCTGCTTGGCGCCGAGGTTGATGATCTTTTCCGGCTGGCCGAGTATCGCGGTGACCTCTTCGGGACTCTGGCCAATCCCAACCGTGGCCGGAGGAGCGGGAGGCTGCTGCTCCGCCGCGGGCTGCTGATTCTGGTCGCCGCCTGCGGGCGCCTGCTGCTGGTTCGCGTCGCCTTGCTGTTGGTTCCCCTTATCGTCGCCCTTGGCGGGTTCGTCTTCTTGAACCTTCAGGACTTCTCCGACGGTACTCATCTCCTGATCGGCGGTGGGCGTCGTGCCGTGCGGGTACACGAACTTCAGGGTCGAATAGTACCGGACATCGTCAATCGCGTCGGTGAAGAGAGTGAAAACCACGCCGTCGCCCATCACATCAATTCTCGTCACCCAGAACTTCTCGCCCGTAACAAAGTAGCGCGTCTGGATGGTTTTCGGCGGTGGATGGCCGATCATGCTGCCGAAACTCTGCATCTTCTCGTGTGCCGCGTAGGCGCCCGCCGAGAGTCTCCCGTCCTTATAGGTGTTCTGCGGAGGCGCTGCGGTGGAGGTGGGGTACATCAGGAGCTTGTCTTTCTCGAGGATCAGAACGGCGCCGGCGGTGACGATGTCGGTCTTGTCGTCGGTCGGCTTGGTGATCGCGTACTTGGCTTCGAGCTTCTGCTGCAGCCCCTGTGCGGCTGTGCGGGGGCTCGTCGCTAGAGACGAAAGTAAGATCGCAGCGGCAATGCTTGAATGAATGATCATACGACGGGAGAGCATAGGTCGTCCTCACCTGAAGAATGATTTGTATTAGAGGCACGGGAGGTACGTGATTCCTTGCGACGCCGAAACGATCCGGAATTGCCCGGTTTCGCAGCCCCACCAACTCCTGCGAATCGTCCGGCATTTCTGGTTATGACTTCCCGGCCGACCGCTAATCTACACCCAGTCCCGGCACGATGCAACGCTGCAAGGGTATCGATAGTGTCTCAGTTTGAATCTCGGATTTAGGGGGAAAGCATAGTTATCGGTCACACCCACAGACCGGCGCGCAGATTGTGTCCAACCTCGCTTCCGAGCAACTACGGCTTATGCTATTTTGAAGAACCTGGGATGGAGGTTTTGCAGCATGGCGAAATTCGTTTATGCAATGCACGTGTCCTTGGATGGCTACGTCGACCACCAGAAGTTTGTACCAAGTCCCTTGGTCTTTCGTCACTTCCTCGAGCTAGTGCGCGGTCTCACCGGCATTATCTACGGTCGCGGCATGTACGAGGTAATGCGTTATTGGGACGAAGACCTTCCGGATTGGGACGCGGAGGATCGCGACTTCGCGGCGGTCTGGCGGAAGCAACCGAAGTGGGTCGTGTCGCGCTCACTGAAGTCTGTCGGCCCTAACGCCACGCTTATCGCGGATGACGTCGAGGCGGCGGTCCGTGGGCTGAAGGCCCGGCTCGGTGGGGAGATCGATGTTGCCGGACCAGACTTCGCGCGTTTCCTGACCGATCTTGGTCTTATCGATGAGTATCGACTCTACATCAGCCCTGTCGTACTCGGTCGCGGCAAGCCATACTTCGCCAGTCCCCGGCCGCCTCTCCACCTGCTGTCCAGCGATCGAATCGCCGACGACGTGATTCGGTTGACGTACGTCCCTGCTTAACTGCGCGACTCGCCCGACACACTGCCCCGATGCGTCGCGACGCGTGAGGTCCGATTAGGTTCGCGAGCGGAAATTCAAACTGAGACACTACCAGGCTATCGAAGCCGCAATCTTTTCGTCGATTACCCGCGCTTCTCCTGGCTCACGTCTTTCGATTCGCTGCCGTCTGCGGCGCTTGCTTTGCCGGGCCACCTTTTGACTGCACTTTGATCCGCTGTGGCCTCCAGCATTTCCGCGATCGTCATCAGCGACACCGGATGATTCGCTTCCCCCGCGATCTCGGCCAGCGGCACCAGCACGAATCGGCGCTCCGCCATGCGAGGATGCGGAATCTCGAGGCCCGGCACCCGCACCACTTCGGAGCCGTACAACAGGATATCCATGTCAATCAACCGCGGCCCTTTCGGCGTGCCGCGCTGCCGGCCCATTTCGCGCTCTATTTCCAGCAGCACGGCCATCAATTGCTCGGGCGCAAGTTCCGTCACCGCTTCGAGGGCGCTGTTCAAGAACCACGCCTGCTCCCGAAATTCCACTGGCTCCGTTTCATAGAGCGAGGATTCCTGCGTGACGCGCACGCCGCGCGCTCGCAGCGCCGCAATCGCCTGCGCAATATTTGCGGCGCGGTCGCCTATGTTCGAGCCCAGCGATAAATAAACGGTCGCCAATTCTTCACCCGTTTCGGATAGGAACATTCATCATAACCGCTCGCGCGGCTCGCCACACGTTTTGCGCGGCGAAAATCCTTCCGGTCACTTATACTCGGAAAAGCGTTCTTGGTTTCTTCCTGAGGTGCTCGATGCGTTGGACTCCCGGCGGCGTCAGCGGCGATATTGAAGATCGACGCGACGATAGCGGCGGCGGTGGTGGTGGATTCGGATTTGGAGGAGGCGGCGTTCCGTTCGGCATCGGCGGGCTTCTGGTGCTGCTTCTTCTCAGCTTCGTCTTTAAGCGCGATTTGATTTCTCCCTTCCTCCACACCGGGCCGCCGATGGGCGCGCCTTCCACAGCTCATCACGCGCCGGATCCCGCTCGTAATGCCGCCGAGCAGCACGAGGTCCAGTTCGTCTCGTTCGTTCTCGACGATACGCAATCCAACTGGGACAAGATCGTTCCGCGCTACCATCACGCCAAGCTCGTGCTGTTTCGCAACGGAATTGAATCGCCGTGCGGCGAAGCGGGAGAAGCGACCGGTCCTTTCTACTGCCCGGGAAACGAGAGAGTCTATCTCTACCTCGCTTTCTTCGACGAGCTTCGCAGCCGCTTCGGCGCGTCCGGAGAATTCGCGCAGGCCTATGTAATCGCGCATGAGATCGGCCATCACGTCCAGAAAATGCTCGGCATCGAACAAACCGTTCGCGAAAAACAGCAGCAGAACCCGCGAGCGGCCAATGCTCTTTCCGTGCTTCTCGAACTGCAGGCAGATTGCTTCGCGGGCGTGTGGGGAAATTCCACCGAGCAGCGCAAGTTGATCGACGAAAGCGACGTGGCATCGGCTCTTCAGGCCGCTTCCGCCGTCGGCGACGACCGGTTGCAAAAGATGGCCACCGGCCGCGTGATGCCCGATAAATTCACGCACGGGACTTCGGCCCAGCGCGTCTCCTGGTTCAAGACCGGCCTTAATTCCGGCAGCATCAAGGCCTGCAATACATTTTCCTCCGGCCCGTAGGAGACGAAAGTACGGATCCGCCGTCTAACGCCTTCAGTTACGGAAGAACGTCCGGTGAACCGCTCACGATGAATAGCTCACGATGAACGGCCCACTATGAATCAATTGATTCGCGACCTTCGCTACGCTTTCCGCGCCTTCGCCAAAAATCCCGGTTTCACGCTGGCTGCGATGCTTTCGCTCGCGATCGGCATCGGAGCAAACACCTCGATATTCAGCATCACGAGCGCGCTGCTTCTTCGTCCGCTTCCTTACAAGGACGCAAGCCGCATGGTCATCCTGTGGAACCGCTCGCCGGGGCTTGGCATCACCCAGGATTGGTTTTCGACCGCGCAGTATTTTGACATCAAGAACGGGCATTCCGGATTCGAAGATGTTGCTATCGCCTTCGGCACCAACGACAACCTCACCGGAAACGGCGAGCCCGAGCGGATCGGCACGATCCGCATTTCTTCGAACCTGCTGCCGATGCTCGGCTATCGCGCGGCGATGGGGCGCCTGTTCCTTCCCGACGAAGACGTGGCCGGGCACAACCCCACGGCGCTCGTGAGCTACGGCACCTGGACGCGGCGCTTCGGCTCCGACCCGCAACTTATCGGCAAGAAGATCGCAATCAATGGGACGCCGCGCGAAGTGGTGGGCATCCTTCCGAAATCCTTCTCGCTGCCGCGCGAGGTAATGCCCACTCTCTACGGCGCCGAGAATCAGGCCGAAATCCTTCTGCCGTTCCCAATGCAGCCGGACGCGGCCGAGAATCGCGACCACGAAGACTACAACATCGTCGGCAAGTTGAAGCCCGGCGTCACGGTGGCGCAAGCGCAAGCTGAGATGGACACGCTCACCGCGTGGCTGAGGCAGGACCATCCGCAGCAGTACCCGGCGAATGGCGGACTCACGTTCGGAATCGTGCCGCTGCAGGAGCAAGTGGTGGGCGACGCGCGGCGCACGCTGCTCGTGCTGCTGGGAGCGGTGGCGTTCGTATTGATGATCGCCTGCGCGAACGTGGCGAATCTTCTGCTTTCGCGCGCTGTGGCCCGCCAGAAAGAGATCGCCGTGCGCACCGCTCTCGGCGCGAGTGCGCGACGCATCATCCGGCAGTTGCTGACCGAGAGTATTTTGCTGGCGCTCTGCGGCGGTGCGCTCGGGATACTTTTTTCGATACTCAGCGTGCACTGGATTCACGTTCTGGGGCCTAAAAGCGTTCCGCGCCTGGGCGATATCGGAGTGGACCGGCAGGCGCTGCTTTTCACGCTTTCGCTTTCGGTGTTTTCCGGAGTTTTGTTCGGGCTCGCGCCAGCGCTGCGCATCGCGCGCATCGATCTTCATTCCATCTTGAGCGACGGGACGCGCGGTTCGGCCGGCACGGGCGCCGTCTGGGGGCGCGGCAATAATCTTCGTCGATTGCTCGTCGTCTCGGAACTGGCACTTTCCGTGGTCCTGCTGATCGGAGCGGGATTGCTGATTCGCAGCTTCGCGCGTCTCGAAAATGTGGCGCCCGGCTTCAATCCGCAGAATGTCCTCACCCTCGAGCTCACTTTGAATGGGCGCCGGTACAAGGATGGACCCGCGGTCCTCAACGCCTATCGCCAGCTCAACGAAAGGCTCGAACGCATCCCCGGCGTTTCCGCTGCCGGATCGATCACGTCGCTGCCGCTGAGCGAAATGTTCGCCTGGGGCCCGATTACGATCGAAGGGCGCACGCCGCCGCCCGGCGAGAATTTCATCAACGCCGATGAACGAATCGCGAGCGGCCACTATTTTGAGGCGATGCAGATCCCGTTGCGCCGGGGCCGCTTCTTCAGCGACTTCGATACGCCGACCACGCAGAAAGTGGCGATCATCGACGAGTATTTTGCGCAGCAGTACTGGCCGAACGAAAACCCCGTCGGAAAACGCATTCGCACCGGCGGACTGGAATCAAAAGAACCGTGGATCACGATCGTGGGCGTGGTGGGCCGCATCAAGCAGGACGCGCTCGATTCCGACCCGCGCATCGCGTTCTATCTGCCGCATTCGCAATACACCACGCCGGCGATGAACGTGGTGGTGCGCAGCAGCGTGGCGCCTTCGACGCTCACGTCCGCGATCAAGAAAGAAATTCGCGAGCTCGATTCCGATCTGCCCATCTACAACGTGCGGACGATGGACGAGCGAGTGCAGGAATCGCTGGCGCGACGGCGCTTCTCGATGGTGATGCTGGGGCTTTTCGCATTCCTGGCGCTGGCGCTCGCGACGATCGGAATCTACGGCGTGATGGCCTACATGGTGAGCCAGGGCACGCGCGAAATCGGAATTCGTCTCGCACTCGGAGCGACGCAGAGCCATATTCTCCGGCTCGTAGTGCGCCAGGGAATGGCGCTCGCGCTCACGGGAGTGGCGATCGGTTTGACGGGCGCGTTCCTTCTGACGCGGCTGATGCGCAGCCTGCTCTTCGGCGTTGAATCGACGGACCCGCTCACGTTCGTCGCCATCGCGGCGCTGCTGACGCTGATTGCGCTGCTCGCCAGTTACATCCCCGCGCGCCGCGCCGCCCGGATCGATCCGATGGTTTCCTTGCGCTGCGAATAACCTGCCACTAGAATCGGACTGCATGTCGCTCTGCGAAGGTGGCAGCGCGTAGGTGGCAGCACGACGCTACGGTGAGACGATGACTCCGCGTGAAGTTTTCCTTGCATACTCCGCCGCTCTCGACCGCAGCGAGCTTACGGCGATGACGGCCCTCGTTGACGATTCGTTTCGCCTGGAAGGAGCGGGGCTGGACGGAATTGGGAAGCCAGAATTCATGGCGGCGATGCGCGCGCAGATGGCCGCCTTCCCGGACTATTCGGAAAATCCCACCGACATCCAAGAGAGCGGCGATCGGGTTTCGTTTGTCGCGCATGTGACCGGAACGCAGAAAAGTGTGCTGGCGCTGCCTGGGATGAAGCCCGTGGCAGCGACGGGGCGAAAAATAGTTTTGCCGGCGGAGCCCGCATGGGTGGAGATTCGCGATGGGAAGATTGCGGTGTACCACGTGGAAGCAGTTGCGGGCGGAGGAATTGGCGGAATCTTGAGCCAACTCGGCGCCGCGTAAGCGAAAGGCGACGACGGCGGCATTACGCATTTGTAGCGCCGGGCTTCAGACGCGCCATTCGCGTCCCGGATGGAGTTACGGGACCGGCAGGTGTTGACGTGGCAGCGATCGCGCACGGTCAACATCGCAAGTCCACACCTGCCACGCTGAAGCGTGGCGCTACGAGGGCTCAAGGCCTGCTTTCGCCGCCGACAATTTTTCTACCTTCTCCGCTAAATCCTCAGGCTTGAAAATCGGCGGCGAACAAGCGCGTCCAGTGCAGACGAACGCGGCCGCTCGGATCAGCTGCGGATACTGCACGTCGGGATTCGGCAGCCGTCCTTCGCGCGCGTCCCACCATTCCACCCGCTTGTAGTTTGAAGGGTAGCGAAGCGCGGCCTGAAATAAATTCTGCGAGACCGGATCGTCCTTGCGGCCGACGATGGTGAGGTGGAGCGGCGAGCTGCCGAGTTCGAGATCGGCGAGCAGCGCGCTCGACGCCGGCAAGCGATAGACCACCGGCGGCGCCGCGAGATAGCGCATCGCCTGCCTGGCCAGGTCCTCGTATTGCGCGTCGCCTGTGTAGTGCGACAGCAGATTCGCGGTGCGCGCCACGGAGACATTTTCGTCGCGCTGCGGATGCGGGGTGTAGCTTTTGTCGGTGGGCGTTTTCGACGTGAGAAAACCCGCGCCTTGCGAGTCGCGGAAATTCCTGGCAATGAATTTCATCGCCGCTTCGGCGTGCGCGAGCCACGCGCGATCGCCCGTTGCGGCGTAGAGCGCGAGAAACGCTCGCGCCATCGCGGCTGTGTCGCCGAGAAATGGGCCCGCGACATCTTTCGTTCCCTGGCGGAAGCCGCCGCCGGGAAGCGCGCGGTTCGCGAGAATCCAGCGGGCGCTGCGCGTGGCATCTTTCAGCACAGCAGGATCGCCGGTTGCGTCATAGAACGCCACGAGAGCTGCGATCGCCCAGCCGTTTTCGCGCGCGTAGGTGTGTTTATCGACGCGCGGCACGCCGAGCTTGCGGCGAGCAGCATCGTCGAGCGCAAAATAATCCGCGCTGTGCTTGCCTTCGATCAAGTCCGCGTCCTGGCTGGTGTAGAAAGCGCCATCGGGTGATGTGAGAAACGTGGCGAGGTAGCGGCGGATTTCCTGCGCGGCGTGAAGATAGTCCGGATCGCGCCACTGCGCGTAGGCCAGCGAATAGATGCGCAGATTTTCGGCCTGCATCTGCATGATTTTTTCGAAGTGCGGCGAATTCCAGCCGCCGCCTGTGGAATATTGATACACGCCGCCCCACGCGGGATCGAGAAGATGCAGCTGCTCGGTGAGTGTGTTGCGCGCCATGTGTTCGGCTTGGGGATCGCTCGTGAGCCGCGCGAGAGCCATCGAGTATTCCACGGAATCCCAGTCGAGATATTTCTGAGTGGCGCCCCAGCTTCCCTGTGCCGTGTCGTAGCCGGCGAGATATTTCTTTTTCAGATCGGCGCGAAGCGAATCAGTGAGCAGCGGGCTCGACGGGAGCTCGAGTTTTGCTTCGGGCTCAATCGAAGGGCCGGGCGTGGGATCGTCGATGATGGCTTGCAGCATCGACGCCATTTCTCTGGGATCGAGATAGCCCTGGCGCTTTGCGATTTCGTGGCCTTCGGAATCGAAGACAACCGTGGCGGGCCAGCCGTAGTCTTCGTAGCGATTGGAGAGATCGGGGCGCGAATCCTGATCGGCTTTCACGGGGATGTAGTGGGATTGGAGAAGCTTGATGACGGCGGGGTCGGAGTAGGTCTTCTCGTCCATGACATGGCACCAGTGGCACCAGACGGCTTCGAGATCGAGGAGGACGAAGCGGCGCTCGCGCTTGGCGTCGACGAAGATAGCATCGGACCATGGACGCCAAGTTAGTTGTTGCGTGAGGCGTTCAGGCCGGGCCTTTTCGTTTTGGGATGCGCCGCCGGCGTTGCCAGCCGCGTCGATGGGGCCTGAAGAGGCCTGAGCTGCGGCCGGGCTCGGCGTGAAAAATAGACACAGGCAAATTGTGAGAATTGCTTTCATGGGGCCTCGGAATTGGTACGCGATTTGAGGCGCTTTGGATGGGCGGGCGGAGCGCTAGAAATGGAGCGCGCGAAACCCGTTTTACCGTAGATTAGAATTGGTCTCGACCTCATGTTTTCAACAACTTACGCGGGTTTCTAATCGCGCCACAGTATATTAGAAATGGGGCAGGACGCTGCGATGCTGAGCGGGTTCTAGTGCTCTTTGCGAGGTCAATTTTCATCGCTCCGCGGCGACGGTAGCAGGGTGCAATGGGCGGCGCAGCTGGTTGGTCAGGTGACGTGACGCGTTGACAGGTTTTTGGGGGCCGCGTAGGCTTCGAATTCGCTTGAGGCGAAAATGAAAACGAAGACGGAAAAATGCGTACGCGTGCGGTCGGACCGATACTGGGCCGGATTACCGCTTTTCGACATTGCCTATGGACCTGATCCGGAGAATGGCGAACGGCGAGGCAAGGCGCGTGGGATTATTGCTATTGGGGACGAGGCGCGCGGCTGGCTGGCGGTGGGCGGCGACGCGCGCGGAGTGATTGCGCTGGGTGGAAAGGCGATGGGAATCATCGCGCTCGGCGGAATTTCGGTTGGAGTGATCGCGCTCGGCGGGCTGGCGCTTGGAGCTGTGGCGCTCGGCGGACTTGCGGCGGGAGGAGTTGCAGTGGGCGGGAAGGCGATGGGGCTTTTGGCGGTGGACAAGCGGCGCAAGGCTGAAGAGTGAGCGGTTGAGGCGATGGACTCAATTCACGCACGTCGCGTCTAAGTTGCTGGCGGCGGTGATTACCGCAACACAATTCCCGGACGGATATTTCCGGCCCTCGAATCGGGGTACAATGCGGCTATGAGCCGAGAGGCAACGGATCTCCTCAAGAAAGCACTTACTCTGCCCGTTGCGGAGCGTGCGGAGCTTGCCGGATCGTTGATCGAAAGCCTCGAAAGCGCTAAAGACGAATCGGTCGCGGCAACTTGGGACGCAGAGGTCGAAAGGCGCATGGCCGAGCTTGATTCCGGCGAGTCGAAGGCGGTTTCCCTCGAACAAGCCCGCCGGAGAATTTCTTCCGCAGCTGAGTGACTTCCACGCAAGTCTCTTTTCACCCGGCAGCGATCGATGAAGCAGAGGCAGCTGCGCGCTGGTACAGAGAACGGAGTCGGCGTGCTGCGGCGCGATTTGTGACGGATCTATTTGACGTGATCGATCGTGTCGTGGGGGCGCCCCTGCGATGGCCGCTACACGGTCGGGGTACTCGCAAGGCAAAGCTTCCGTGTTTTCCATTCCTCGTCATCTACCGCACCTCGGATACCGCTGTTGAAATACTCGCCGTCGCACATTGCCGCCGACGTCCCAATTATTGGCGGGATCGACTGTAAGTTTCGGTGCTACGAGAACAGGCCGGGTTGGCGGCGGGGCTCTTCGAAGCCGAAGTGTTTGTAGGCGAGGGCAGTGGCGACGCGGCCGCGCTGGGTGCGGTCGAGGAGGCCGAGCTGCATGAGGTAGGGCTCGTAGATTTCTTCGATGGCGTCTTCTTCCTCGCTGAGGGAGGCGGCGATGGTGTTGAGACCGACCGGGCCGCCGGAATATTTCTGGATGATGGTGAGCATGAGGTTGCGATCGACTTCGTCGAGGCCGTGCTCGTCCACGCCAAGCATGGCGAGGGCGTCGCGTGCGACGCCGAGGGTGATGTGGCCCTTGGCGCGGACTTCGGCGTAGTCGCGGACGCGGCGGAGAAGGCGGTTCGCGACGCGGGGAGTGCCGCGGCTGCGACGGGAGATTTCGGCGGCGCCGTCGCGGTCCATCGTGATCCCGAGAATCTTTGCGGAGCGCTCGACGATCCGCTGCAAATCTTCCGGCGAATAAAATTCCAGGCGGTGAACGATGCCGAAGCGCGAACGCAGCGGCGCCATGATCAGGCCGGCGCGGGTGGTGGCGCCGATCAGCGTGAACTTATTCAGCTGGTAGGGATGGACGCGAGCGCCGGGGCCCTGGCCGATGATCAGGTCCACGCGGAAGTCTTCCATCGCCGGGTAAAGAATCTCTTCGAGGGCGGCTTGCAGGCGGTGGATTTCGTCGAGGAAGAAAAAGTCGCGGGCGTCGAGAGAGGTGAGTACCGCGGTGAGATCGCCTTTTTTCTCGAGAAGCGGGCCGGAGCTTATTTTGATGGCGGAGCCCATCTCGTTGGCGAGGATTTGCGCGAGGGTGGTTTTGCCAAGACCGGGCGGGCCGTAGAGGAGCACGTGATCGAGGGCTTCGCCGCGGTTGCGGGCTGCATCCACGGCGATTTTCAGATTTTCTTTTACGCGCGACTGACCGATGAAGTCCTCGATCTTCTGGGGACGGACGCTGGCGTCGATGCGGGCGTCTTCGTCGAGGGCTTTGCCGGAGATGATTCTGTTGCGGGTGTCGGTCATTGGTGCACTAGCTGATTCTTCCTCAGGGGCTAAAGCCCCTCCTAGGTATGCTACCTGATGTCGGAGCTAAAGCTCCGACCCCCTAAAATGGGCCTCATGTCCGCCTCAGCAACGGCGGAATTCAAAAGCAAATGCGCCCGCCTGCCCTTCGTGCCTCAGGGTAAAAAAGGCGGCCGCTACAAAGGCAAAACAGCCGGCGAGACGCCGGCGCTACCGCAAAGGCGCGTGCGACATTCTTTGTCAGCAGCTGCGCGCGAACTCGCGATCATTCGTCGTGACCTGCTCGCGCCGACTTCTGCATCGCAGAGCCGCCGAGAATTTGGAGCGAAGAGCGCAGCAGGTGCTCGAAATCGGTGCCGCTGGTGCCACGTGATTTTTCGATCGCGCGTTCGACCGATCTTACATCGTAGCCGAGATTCACGAGAGCCGAAGCGACGTCGGACTCGAGTTGTGAACGCGTAGCCGGCTTGCCGGCTTCGGCGACGTCGATTGCGGCGAGTTTGTCGCGCAGCTCGACGACCATGCGCTCGGCGGTTTTGCGGCCGACGCCGGGGATGCGGACGAGTTGGACCAGATCGCCTTTGCGGATGGCGGGGACGAGCTCTTCGATGCTCATGCCGGAAAGAATTTTGAGGGCGAGCGACGGGCCGACGCCCGAAGCGGAAATCAGCAGCTCGAAGCAGTGTTTTTCGCGGGCGGTGACGAAGCCATAGAGCGTGATTTGATCTTCGCGCACGTGCGTATGAACGAGGAGTGTCGCGTCCGCGTGCAGAGCGCCAATGGCGACGAATGTGGAGAGCGGAATCTGGACTTGATAGCCGACGCCGGCAACGTCAACGAGAATCTGGTTGGGGCGTTTCTCGATGAGCTTGCCGCGGAGCGAACCAATCATGTCGAGCGATTATTCCTGAGCGCCAGCGGGGTGTCAACGTAAGCCAGCGGGTGCACCGAAACAGTGCGGCGAAAAAACGGGACTTCGAAAGCATCGCGAAGTTGCGAGCAATTCGTGCGTTTGGCAGGAACAAAACAAAGACGCGCGCCGTATATATGAATAGCGCCAAGCTGCGAGATTCGTTGCTAACGATTTTGGCGCGAGCAACGTCGAGGGGATTCGCCAATCCCAATTGGATCGGTTCGGAATGACTCCGAAGGAGTACAGGTGCGCGCGCGGAGTCTCCGAATATTCGGAGATTGTTGATTTTTCACCCGTGGAGACGCGAGGCATTGTCCGAAATCGCGCAAACAGTGTTCGCATGCGGAGAGAAATATTTTTGACGCGAGCCGTAAAGCCATTTCTGTGAATCTTTTGTAATGGCGCTTTCCGTGCAGAATTTATCGCGTCTAAATCAGTTGCAAGGGGCGAGTGGAAACAAAGGAGAAATGAAAATGGCACATCGTCGAATGAATTTTGCAATGACAATGCTCGCGGCGCTTGCGCTGGCGATGCCGATCGCAGCTCGCGCCGACGACTCGAAGACCATCAAGCCCGTTTCGCGCGTGGCCGTGGACCTGCATAGCTCGGCGACGCTCGCGGGAAAAGATCTGAAGGCCGGGACATACCAGGTGTCCGCCGATGAATCGAAGATGACGATTTCGCGCGATGGAAAAGTGGTGGCGGAAGCGCCGATCGAGTGGAAAGACGGGCCGAGCAAGGCGTCGTACACTTCGGTGGTGACCGAGAGCAACCAGATCACCGAGGTTCATTTCGGAGGGAAGGCGAAATATATTGCGGTGACGGGCGGCAGCGTCGCAGGAAAGTAACGGCGGCAGCCGCGGAAGATTTTTCGGGTTGGGGTGGAAGGGCAGCGCTCGATGCAGCGGGCGCTGCCCGATTTTTTTGAGACGCGGAATTCGCCCGCGTCGCTTTCGCGGTTCAACAATCTCGCGGGAAATTCTCCGCGAATGGAAGGCGCTTCGCGCCGCACTTGGACCCAGCGCTGACGCGCTGGGCTAACTTCTGGCGCGCCTACGGCGCTGATACGATCTCGAAGGAAACTAGGGTTGCATGGTAGGCGCGGTTTACTTCACGCCGTCGATCAGGGTGACTTCGTCGATGATGCCGATGACGGCGGTGTCGATGGGGGAGTTGGGGCGGCCAACGGCGGTCATGGCGGAGAAGCCTTCGGCGGAGAGCAGGACGCGCTCGCCAACTCCGGCGTCCACGGCATCGAGAGCGAGGACAGCTTCGCCACGATCGGAGCCATCGAGATTGAGGGGCTGCACGACTAAAATTTTACGGCCGATGTGCGACGGATCTTTTTGCGTTGCCACCACGTCGCCGATCACGCGTGCAATGAGCATTTACGGCTTTCCTGCTGGCGCGGGGATGTTGATTTCATCGACGATGCCCACGATGGTGGCCTCCGTGGGAACCTCAACCGGCAGAAACGGGAAGCTGGCTTCTTTGCCGCGGCACCAGTAAACGGTTTCGCCCGCGCCGGCTCCGACCGAGTCGAGCGCGACGATGGCTTTGCCTTTGTCGCGGCCGTGACGGTCGATGGGCTGGACGATGAGAAAGCGCTGGCCGGAGAGAGTGTCGTTCTTCATGGTGGCGACGACTTTGCCGATGACGCGGCCGAGAATCATTGAGAGAGATCCTTCGCTTCGCTCCCCTCATACCTCGGGGCAGGCAGGATGACGATGCTTCGCCGCATCGTCATTTTTTGCGGGCGGCGGCTAATTCGGCTTCGTGCTGGGAGTCGAGCTGAATCGCGTCAACGATGCCGATGATGGCGGCGTCCACGGGGCGGTCCTTGCATTCGGCGGCCAAGCGGGCGGAGCTGCCGGAAACGACGAGGACGGTTTCGCGGAAGCCGGCGTCCACGGTGTCAACGGCGATGAGGTAGCCGGACTCGTCGGCGCCTTCGGGATTGATGGGCTTCACGATGAGGAGCTTTTTGCCTTCGAGGCGCGGGTCTTTACGGGTGGAAACGACGGTGCCGACGATGCGAGCGAGGAGCATAGAATCAATTTATTTCTGGGAACCCGCTTAAGACACTCTCGTTCAGAATGACCTCGATGCCGCCGATCGAGAGGGCACGGCATGCCGTGCCCCTACTGACAAATCCGAGCCACGACTCAAAACAACATTCCCTCAGCGGCTGAAGCCGCCAATCAGTTGGCGGCGATTCGGCACGGCTGAAGCCGTGCCCTGACGTAAACCAAAACTGCCTTCAACGCGAGTTCGACTATCAACGAAATCAGCGGTGAAGATGATTCTGCGCCCGGCGCTGCGGCGCGGTTCGGGCGCGAGAGCTGCGCTACTTGGCTGCTGCCATCGGAGTCTTGCCGATGGGCAGGACGTCTTCGAGCGACTGATGCGGCCGCGGGATGACGTGGACGGCGATCAGCTCGCCGACGCGACGCGCGGCGGCGGCGCCGGCGTCGGTAGCGGCTTTCACGGCGGCGACATCGCCGCGGACCATTGCGGTGACGTAGCCTGAGCCGATTTTCTCCCAGCCGACGAGAGTGACCTTGGCCGCTTTCACCATCGCGTCAGAGGCCTCGATCATCGCGACCATGCCGCGTGTTTCGATCATACCGAGTGCTTCGCCCATTCTTGATCCTCCGGCAAAACTCCTGAAACCGTGCTCGAAAACGGGCCGATGAAAAAACTTAGCTAGATCGCCGGCGTGCTTGCCGACGGTCGAGAGGGCACGGCATGCCGTGCCCCTACTGTAAAAACTGGCCAGTGGCGCGGGTGCCCCAATGAAAAATCGAGCCAGTGGCGCGAGCGCCCCATTGCAAAATCGAGCTGGCGGCGCGAGCGCCCCAATAAAAAATCGAGCCAGCGACGCGTGTGCCCCTACTGCAAAATCGAGCTATCGACGCGAGCGCTCTTTCTGCACGGCTTCGTCCACGAGCGCTTCGAGTTCGCGGCGCGTGAGCGTGATGCGCTCGGCGTCGGCGCTATCGGACGTGACCGGACAATCCGAGCCGATCGAAGAAGCCGTCTGAACGCCGTAGCGGGCGCGCGCCGCGAGCAATTTTTCCACATCTCCGCTGGAAAGCAAGACTTGTTTGCCGATTAGTTCGGTTACGAGGGCGACGCGGGCGAAGTGCTCGGTGGTCTCCATGCGGAAAAAAGCGGAAAGCAGATCCTGGCCGTAGCAGACGACGCCGTGATTGGCCATGAGGATCGCTTCGTAGCTTTGGACGAGAGGCTCAAGCGCTTCGGTGAGCTCGGAGGTGCCAGGCGTGCCGTAACGAGCGACTGGAATGCAGCCGAGAGAGAGAACGAGTTCGCACAGGATCGCTTTGTTGAGCGGAACACCGGCGGCGGCGTAGCCGGTGGCGGCCGGGGGATGCGCGTGGCAGACGGCGTTGATATCCGCGCGACGGCTGTAAATCAGAAGATGCATGCCGAGCTCGGAGCTGGCGTTGCGGCGGCCGCTGAGCTTGTGGCCCTGCAGGTCGGTGATGACGAGATCGTCAGGCGTCATCATGCCTTTGCTGATGCCCGTCGGTGAGGTGAGAATGCGGCGGGGATCGAGGCGAAGAGAAATGTTGCCGTCGGTGGAGGCGACGTAGCCGCGGTCGTGAATCCAGCGGCCGACGGCGCAGATATCGCGGCGGTGTTCGTCTTCGGTCTTTAGCGCGCCGGGCGATATGGATTCAGGGTTCAGAATTTTCTCCGCTGTTGTTCTGCGCAGTAACGATTCCGTCCGGCTGAGCGGACTGCGCCAAGCCGCCGGTCGAGAGGGCACGGCATGCCGTGCCCCTACTGCAATCGCAAACAAAAACCGCCCGCTTAAAGGCGGCCGCTACAAAACCCTAATCATGCGTAGATTCCGCGCAATTTCAGGGCGCGGGCTACGCGATCGATCGCCACGATGTAGGCGGCGATACGATTATTCACGTGGTGGGTTTCGGCGTAAAGCACAACTTGGTCGAAACTGTGATCCATCACGTCCTGCAAACGTTCGTTGACTTCGCTTTCGCGCCAGAAAAAGCCCTGGCGGTCCTGCACCCACTCGAAATAGCTGACGGTGACGCCGCCGGCGTTGCCGAGAATGTCGGGGATGATGAAGATTCCCTTCTTCTCGATGATCTCGTCGGCGAGCGAGGTGGTGGGGCCGTTGGCGCCTTCGCAGAGAATTTTGCAATCGACGCGATGGGCATTCTTGGTAGTGATCTGGTTTTCGGTGGCCGCGGGAACGAGAATTTCGCAGGGATGGAAGAGAACTTCCTGCGCGGTCATCTTCTGGCCGCCGCCCGGGAAATCGGGAAGAGGCTTGTGCTGCCCGTACACCCATTCGATCAGTTTCGGAATGTCAAAGCCGCTTTCGTTGTAGAGCCCGCCGTGGATATCGGCCACGCCGATGATTTTGTAGCCGGCTTTGTGCATGAGCGCGGCAGCCTGGGAGCCGACGTTGCCAAAGCCCTGAATGATGACGCGGCAGCCTTCGCGTTTCATGCCGAGTTTTTCGATGGCTTTGTTGCAGCACATCATCAACCCGCGGCCGGTGGCTTCCGTGCGGCCCTGCGAACCGCCGAGTTCGAGCGGCTTGCCGGTGACGACGGCGGTAGTGGCCTGGCGCACGTGCATGGAGTAGGTGTCCATCACCCAGGCCATGGTCTGGGCGTTGGTGCCGATGTCGGGCGCGGGAACGTCGCGTTCGGGGCCAAACCATTCGCTCAATTCGGCGGTGTAGCGGCGGGTGATGCGTTCGATTTCTGTCCTCGAGAGCTTATTCGGATCGCAGATTACGCCGCCCTTCGCGCCGCCGAAGGGAATGTTGACGACAGCGCATTTCCACGTCATCCAGGCGGCGAGGGCGCGGACTTCATCGAGGCTGACGTCGGGAGCGAAGCGGATTCCGCCTTTGCCTGGGCCGCGAATTGTGGAATGGAGGACGCGATAGCCGGTGAACACTTCGAGTTTTCCGCTATCGAGCGGGACGGGAATGTAAACCGTGATTTCCTTGCTGGGATATTTCAGGTAGCGGTAGAGGCCTTCTTCGAGTTTGAGTTTCTGCGCGGCGATTTCAAAGCGCGCTTCCGCCGATTGATAAACGTTTAGTTCATCCTGCACGGCCGCAGACATGACACCTCCCGATAAATTTCAGAGAACGTGAACTACAAAAATTCGGCAGCCCGGCTCCGGCACGGACAGCTTATTTCACCCTTACCCAAATGGCCTCTGGAGAGCGCGGGTCAGTATAAGAGCAGGGGGAATGCGGTGCAAGAAAAGGCTTTTGAAGAATGGTCTTCCGGCCGACGCAAAACGGAACAGTAATCAGGCTCGCGGGGCGGTGATGAACTCGCGGAGAAGGAGGTCTGCGAGGCGGGCGGTATCGTGGCGGATCTTGCCTTGCTGCTGCAAGAGATCGGCGGTGATGTAGCGCAAGCCCATGCACTTCAGTTCGACAAAGGAAGGTTGGACGAGCTCGGCGCCCTGCGCTTTGTAGCGCCGCAACATCTGAGGGGACGCGGGAGTGCGGTTGATCACGGCGCAATCGAACAGGCGCGGACGGGTGTGTTCGTAGATGGCGCTGACGTGGTCCGCGACAGAGTAGTGTTGAGTCTCGCCGGGTTGGGTCATGAGATTGGAGATGTAAACGCACTTGGCGCGCGAATGGGCGATTACCTCCGCAACGCCCTCCACCAGGAGATTTGGGATGATGCTGGTATAGAGCGAACCGGGACCAACCAGAATCAGGTCGGCGGCGCGGAGGGCATCGAGCACTTCGGGGACGGGGCGGACGCGGGGCGGCACGAGCCGAACCCGGCGAATCCGTTTCTTGGAACGCGAGATGTTCGTTTCGCCGGCGACCCTGGAACCATCTTCGAGATCCGCTTCGAGGGTGACGTTCTGTGCGGTGGACGGAAATATGCGGCCGCGGATGGCGAGAACGCGTGAAGAAACGCGGACGGCTTCCGGAAAGTCACCGGTGACATTTGTAAGGGCCGTTACGAAAAGATTGCCAAAACTGTGGCCGGCGAGGCCGCGGCCGGTGGGAAACCGATATTGAAAGAGTTTGCCGAGAAGATGTTCGTCCGAAGAAAGTGCGACCATGCAATTTCGAATGTCGCCGGGAGGAAGAACGCTGTATTCACGGCGAAGACGGCCGGAACTGCCACCGTCGTCAGTGACTGTGACGACCGCGGCGAGGTCGGCAATCGGGCGGCCGAGACGTTCTTTTCTGGAGCCGGCGACATGTTCCTTGAGGCCGCGAAGGACGGTGGAGAGCCCCGTACCGCCGCCGAGAGCAACAATGCGGACGGGCCGGGAGCGCGGCTGCGGACTATTTTTCACGTGGAACAGTGGAAGCTAGGCGCCCGAGCCTTCGCGCTCCGGATAGAGCAATTCGGTGAAGCGAGGGTCTTCCTGGAGGA
Source organism: Candidatus Acidiferrales bacterium (assembly GCA_050746925.1). GTDB lineage: Bacteria > Acidobacteriota > Terriglobia > Acidiferrales > UBA7541 > Palsa-295. Next base: position 8,698 of record JBOGNA010000144.1, on the reverse strand, counting down.
AAGCGAAGTCCTCGTCGTTGCGGGCGTGATAGCGATTTTCAGGACGCAGCTGGATGGCGATTTTGAGGTTCAGCATGGCCGAATCCGCTTCGCCGGTGAGGCAGTCGAGCGCGGCCATCGCGTAAACGATGTGGTCGGCTTTGGGAGCCGATTTGCGGGCGCGATCGAGGTGCTCGCGAGCTTCGTCCCAACGGCCGAGATTCATCAGCGCTACGCCCTGCGTGTAGTGGTCTTCGGCGGATTTCGGGGCCTGCGAAGGCAAGCGGGAGATGCGCTGGTCGCAGATACGGACGTGGACCTGGGCGCGATCACGGAGCTCCCTGCTGGGGCCTTCCAGGGCTCGCTCGAGGGATTGCTTGGCGCGGTGAAACTTCTGCTGCTGAAAGTACTTAAGGGCCTCTTCGTAGAACTTAAGCTGCACCTGCTTGGCGGCAGCGTCGGGATCGGGAGGCATGAGCTTGGCCTTCGAGGAAGGCTTCAAGGTCTTTGTTTTCAGCAGTTTCTGGCGACTACGAGAAGAGCTGGTGGTGCGGACCGCGCGATGCTTCACTTGAACGCTCCAGATACGACCGGGGGAAACATAGCAAAGTCGGACACTTGCGTCAATGCGGGGCTGACGGCAGGCTCGCGGGCATACTTGCATGGTAAATGACAGGAATTGTCGCTCGGCGAGGAAAAACGGGCTAACTGGCAGTGCTGAGGAGAGTTGTCAATTGCGAAGCAAGGGCGAGAGGGCGCGTTGGCGGAGGTGCGAGGCTATGCTATAAGTAGCGTCGGCTGCAAAACTGAGGAAATAGTGCCGTTTATTAATTTTCCCGCTCGCGAAATCAACTGCAAGCTTGTCTATTACGGTCCCGGCCTCGGCGGGAAGACCGCGAACCTGCAGTGGATCTATGAGCACACGGGGTCGAACCAAAAGGGGAAGATGGTTTCGCTGGCGACGGAGACGGATCGAACGCTGTTCTTCGATTTTCTTCCGCTGGACCTGGGAACCGTGCGCGGATTCCGCACGCGCTTTCATTTGTACACGGTGCCCGGACAAGTTTTCTACGAAGCGAGCCGGCGATTGATTTTGAAAGGCGCGGACGGAGTGGTTTTCGTGGCGGATTCGCAGGAAGAGCGGCTGGACGCGAATCTGGAAACGCTCGATAACCTGCGCGAGCATCTGAAAGATCACAATCTGAATTTCGACACGATTCCCTACGTGCTGCAACTGAACAAGCGCGACCTGCCGAACGTGTTGCCCGTGGATGAATTGCAGAAGCAGCTCAGCGTGAAAGGCGAACCTTCTCTCGAAGCAGTGGCAGTTACCGGGCAAGGCGTGTTTGATACGCTGAAGGAAGTTGCCAAGCTGGTTCTCGCCGAGCTGAAGAAGAACGCGTAATCAGTAGCTGCGCCACGTTATTTCGATCGGCGTCCATGTTCCTTTAGGCTTCCCGTCAGCCCCAATCAAGGGCTTGAAAGTCCATTTCTGAACTTTCTCGATAGCGGTCAGAACAAATCCAGGCGGCGGATTCGTGATGACGTTGATTTCCGAGGGAAGGCCATCTTCGCCAATCCGTACAGATAGCTTCAGAGAGCCGTTAGGGTCGGAGTGAAGGGCCTCCGCGGGAAAAAAAGGATTGGGGCAACTAATACACTTGGGTAAGAGGCTCTTGTCGCCCTTGGGTGGATATTCCTCGGAATGATCCAGTGAGAGCCATGTAGCAGCGAGGCTCTTCGCAAAATCACTCAAAGGCAACGTCTCTGCGAAGTCCGCAATCTTTTTGCCATCCTTCACTCGAATGGCCTTCAGTGCCACTTGAAGGCTCACCCCCTTGGAGTCCACCCGTCCGACGACGAATGAATCCGAACTGAGGCGCGTGGCCAGCCATGAAGCTACCTCACTGTTATGTACGATTGCCGGCGCAAGCCGATACTCCTCGAGGAGCTGAAGAATGATCCTGCGATCGACCACTTGAAATTTCGGGTTTGATTCGGCGAGCAGTCTGCTGAATTCGTCAGCGAAGGATCTTCCAAGTTGCGAAAGAGATTCATCGGAATTCAGGAAATCAAAAACGACGATGCGTTGTTGCTTTGCGTTTCTAAGAGCGTCCCCGACGCTCGCTGCCGAAGTACCCGTGTCGAGTGTCTGGGCAAGAATTCCCGGGGGTGTGGAGAGTGCGACGATTCCAAACAGAAGCCACAAGATAATTGTGCGAGGGTTCACAGGGAACTAATGGCTAGGCGAGAGCGACGCCGCCGCGGAAGCTGGCGACTGCCTTGGCTTCGTCGGTGAAGGTGGGGATGGAATTGATGAGGCGGGTGAGTTCGAGGACTTCGCGGACGTGGCCGGTGGGGTTGAGGAGCTTGAGGCTGCCGGCGTTGCGTTCGAGGGTGACGAAGGAGCGGACCAGCGTGCTGATGCCGGAGCTATCTACCTGAAGGACGCCGGCAAGATTGACGAGCACATCGCACGGAGGCGTTTCGGCCAGACGGCGAAGCTCGGCGCCGAGCGCGTCATTGCTGACGCCGATCGTGATGCGGCCCTGGAGATCGAGGATGTTGATGTTCCCGGACTTGCGCGCCGAAATTTGCAGGCCCATTTTCGCCTCCGTGGCGTCCGGGAAGAAGCTGGCCGCCGAGTGCGCATTATAACCCCGCAACTAGTTGAGCACGCAAGCTCTCCCGCGGGTGGGCGCCGGTACGACGCGAAATCGATGACGCAAATAAAAAGGGAGGTGAAAGCCAGGTGGCATTCCACCTCCCGGGGTGGGTGGGGTTTGTTGCCGGTTCGTTTTTTGGGTGGTACTTCCGCGTCTGACGAACCGGCAATCCGGCACGAAGCCGGAGTCCACGGATTGATTCTGAAATACCACAGGGGAAGAAAGAGTGTCAACGCTTATCGTGGAAGATTGAAGAGCTTGCCGATTTCAAAGCTCACTTTCCAGGGATTCTGAATCTCAGAGCTAAGTTCCGTCCCAAGCGGTAAACGAGAAGTGGGTACTAGTCGTGAGCGACGGGATGGCGAGCATCGAGCGTTTTGCGAATTTTCTGCGCGAGATGGCGCGGCGAGTACGGCTTCTGCAGCATGGGAAGGCCTTGCTGCTGGGCCTGTTGCAGCGCGGCGATGTCCGAGCTGTAACCGGTGGCGAAAATGACGGGCACGCCCGGTTTGATTTCGCAGATGCGCGCGTAGATCTGCGGGCCGCTTAATTTGGGAAGTACGACGTCGAGAACCACAAGATCGAACCGGCCCGGGCTCGTTTCAAATTCCTTCACCGCTTGTTCCCCATCGGCAGCAACGACAACTTTGTATCCGAGATGGGTGAGGGTTTCGAGGGCCAGCTCGCGCAAACCGGCATGATCTTCGACAATCAGAACTGTTTCCGCGCCGCCGCGCACGGGCTGTGTATCTTCGACGATTTCGACGGATTTCGTGGCAAGCGGCGTGGCCGGGAGATAAGTGCGAAATGTGGTGCCGTGACCAAGTTCGCTGTACACGTGAGTGAACCCACCGTGCTGGCGAACAATTCCATATACCGTGGCGAGGCCGAGGCCGGTGCCTTTGCCGAGTTCCTTGGTGGTGAAGAACGGCTCGAAGATGCGATCGAGCGTGACGGCGTCCATTCCGGTGCCGGTGTCGGTGACGGAGAGCATTACGTAATCGCCGGGACGCGCGAAAGGCTGATGGGCGCAATATTCGGCGTCGAAAGTTGTGTCGGTGGTTTCGATGAACAGGGAACCGCCCTCGGGCATCGCATCGCGCGCATTGATGCAAAGGTTCATCAGCACTTGCTCGACTTGCGTGGGGTCGGCGCGGACGAGAGAAAGCGCGGGAGCGAGGGTGGTTTTTATCTCGATGTTGCTCCCGATGACTTTTTCAAGCAGGTTGAGCGTTTCGCTGACGCTCTGATTCAAGTCGATATTGCGCGGCTCGAGAATCTGGCGGCGGGCGAAGGCCAGCAACTGGCGGGTGAGCGCAGCGGCGCGTTCGGCCTGCTGGTGAATTTTCTGGAAATGCCTGCGAAGGCGGGCGCCTTCCTCGGTTTCTTCGATGCCGATATCGGACCAGCCCATGATGGCGCCGATCATGTTGTTGAAATCGTGCGCGATGCCGCCAGCGAGCTGTCCGATGGCTTCGAATTTCTGGGCTTGCAGGAGTTGCTTTTCGAGGGCGAGGCGCTCGGTAACGTCCTCGACGATGACTTCGGCGCATTCGGTATTTTGGGCCGGGTCGATCACGCGGCGGCCGCTGAGGTGGACGGTGATGAATTTGCCGTCTTTGCGGTTCCATTCCACCGTCGCATCCAGGCGGCCGCTGGACGTGTATTTCTCGGTGAGTTTGGCACGCACAGCGGAATCACGATAGAGCGCCGCAGTATTGCCAATCGCGAGCACTTCGTCGGCGGAGTCGTACCCGAGCATTCGGACGAAGGCCGGGTTCACGGCGAGGAGATCGCCACCGGCCGTGACCCAAAGCATTCCGTAGGTTGCGTTGTGAACCAGACCGCGATAGCGAGCGTCGCTGGCGCGAACAGCCTCCAGCGCGCGGATTTCCGCATCGCGCAATTCCTTTTCTTCGCGCGCTCGGCGAAGAGCGGCGGGGAGGCGGGCGAGCTGGTCTTTCAGGACGTAATCGGTGATTCCTTCCTTGATGCATTCCACAGCGAGACGGTCGCCCAAAGTCCCCGTTACTAGAATCAGAGGAATGTTGAGTTTTCGCTGCTTGATTTCGGCTAGCGCATCCATCCCCGTCCAACCAGGCAGGCGATAGTCGGTGATGACTACATCATAAGTATTCTCGAGGAGCCTTTTGACGTACTCCTCGCGGGTTGCGACGGTATCGACTTGAAACTGCAGGCCGGATTTTCTAAGCTCGCGAAGACAGAGCTCCACATCATCGGGCTCGTGTTCGACTTGCAGCAGCCGGATCGGCGAGGCCGCGCCAACGGTTTCTTCTTTTCGGGACACGCTGTGAATCATCGTGCCGGCGCTCCTAAGAGGTGGAAAAGGCAGCCGCTGGCGGCTTGGCATTTACGAGCAACCAATACATTCCCAGCTGCCTTACGACGTCTTGAAATTCGGTAAAGTTCACGGGTTTCTGAATGTAGCTGTTTACGCCGAGCTTGTAGCTGATTGCCACATCGCGTTCCTCCTTGGAGGAGGTGAGGAGAATCACCGGAATAGCCTTCGTGCGCGTATCGGCTTTTATTTCGCGCAAGACGCCGAGTCCGTCGATCTTCGGCAATTTCAAGTCCAGCAGGATCAGGCGCGGCGGCGTGTCGAACCGGCGATCCGAGTAAGGACCGCGGCAGAAAAGAAAGTCGAGCGCCATGGCGCCATCTTGCAGGTGACGGACATTGTTAATCATCTTGCTCTTTTCAAGAGCGTGAATCGTAAGCTCGGCGTCGGCCGGATTGTCTTCGACGAGCAAGATTTCCACAGCTTCAGGCACGGTTAACCACCTCCACAGGTTGTCTGGTCAAGCTCACGAGCGGCGCGGCTCCGAGGGTAAAAAAGAATGTCGTGCCGCGATCGATTTCCGATTCCGCCCGCACTTCGCCGCCATGTTTGTGAATGATTCGCTGCACCGTAGCGAGGCCCACGCCAGTTCCCTCGAAATCTTCCTGTCGATGAAGGCGCTGGAAGACTCCGAAAAGCTTATCGGCGTATTTGGGATCGAAGCCCACGCCATTGTCTCGAACGAAGAACGTGGTGGCGCCTTGAAGCTCCTGGGCGCCAATTTCAATAACGGCCGGTTGGCGGCCGCGGGTGAATTTGAGGGCGTTGGAGAGCAAATTATTGAAAACCAACCGCAGGAGGCCAGGATCGCAATCGACCTCGGGCAGCGGCTCGAGCCGCCATTCCACGGCGCGGTTTTCCGTTTCCGGCAAGTCGGCAATTGCTTCGCGAACCAGGGAATCGAGATTCGTTTTTTGGCGGACGAGTTCTCTTCTGCCGATTTTGGCGAGATTCAGAAGATCGTCCACGAGATGGCCCATCAGATTGGCGCCGTGGAGAACGCGGTCGAGATAGCGTTGGGCTTCCACGGAGAGTTCGGCGGCGTGTTCCTCTTTGAGGATGCGGGCAAAGCCGTCGATGTGCCGCAACGGGGCGCGAAGATCATGCGAGACCGAATAGCTGAAGGCTTCGAGTTCTTTGTTTACGGCGGCTAGATCTGCATTCGATCGCGCCAAGCTCTGCCGGTGGCGCTCGACTTCCTGCTCGGCTAGCTTGCGTTCGGTGGTGTCGGAAACGACGCCCATCACTCGCGAAGGCTTGCCGGCATCGTCCCGATAGACGCGGCCCTGCGCGGAAACCCAGCGGAGGGCGCCGTCCTGCGCACGGTGAATGCGGCATTCCAAGGAGAACACGTTGGACCTGAATGCTTGGTCAAAGCTCGAGCGGAAGGCCCCCCGGTCTTCGGGAACCACGTGAGTGGTGGCGATTGCGATGCCCCATTCCGGTTGGAGCGATTCGAATCCGAAGATCTGATCGTGACGGAGCGAACGGAAGGTTGTGTCGGTGCCGAGGTCCAAATCCCAGACCCCGAGCTGCGCGGCATCCAGAGCCATCTGGAGGCGCTCTTCGCTGGCCTTCAGCGCTTCGGCAAACTTCTTCCGTTCGCTGACGTCGCGAATTGCGCTCGAAATCAATTTGCCTTCGCTGGTTTCAAGAGGGCTCAAACTGATTTCGACAGGAAACTCGGTGCCGTCTTTGCGGCGGCCATAGAGTTCCAAGCCAGCGCCCATGGAGCGCGGGCGAGGTGAAACAGCATAGTTCTTGCGGTTACCCACGTGTTCTCCGTGGAAGCGGTGCGGGACGAGGATCTCGACGGGCTGGTCCAGAAGTTCGTGGCGTTGGTAACCAAACAATTTCTCGGTCTGAGCATTCGTCAATACGATGCGACCCTGATCATTCACAATCACGATTGCATCGGGAGCCGATTCCAAGAGATCCCGGAATTTCGACTCAGCGCGTTTCCGCTCGGTGATATCGCGGGTAACCTTTGCAAAACCGCGCAGCTCTCCGTTCTCACTCCGTAACGCACTTACGACGACGTTGGCCCAAAATTGCGACCCGTCCTTGCGCACCCGCCAGCCATCCTCTTCGAATTGGCCTGTCTCGGTGGCGATCTTTAGCTCGCGGGCCGGCTTGCCACTGGCTATATCCTCGGCCGGGTAGAATTTTGAGAAATGCTGGCCAAGAATCTCGTCGGGACGATAGCCCTTGATTCTCTCAGCACCCTCATTCCAGCTAATCACTTTCCCCTCTTGGTCCAACATGAGAATGGCGTAGTCCTTGACCCCGGATACCAAGACCCGGAACAGCTCTTCGCTTCGGCGAAGGGCTTGTTCGTCGGCCCGGCGCTGGGTAATGTCGCGATTGCTTATGAGAATCGAGACGGGCTTCCCGGATTGGTCGGTGCGTAGCGCCCAGCGGCTCGAAACCGTGACAGTCGAACCGTCACGGCGGGCGTGAATCAACTCACCTTCCCAAACCCCTTTTTCGAAGAGTTCGGCTTCGATATCCGAGAGCGGCCTGGGAAACTCAGTCTGTAGGAGTTCGTGCGTGGTCTTGCCGCGGACTTCTTCCTTCTGCCATCCATAGAGGCGCTCGGCCGCGCGATTCCAAAAAAGAATCTTGTCCGACAACCCGCGAACGAAAACAGCATCATGAGTGAGGTCGAGAAGCTCAGCCTGTTCGCGGTACATCGACTCGCTGATGCGCAGATTCAACTCGAGTTCGCGGCGATCCTGGACTTCCTTCTGAAGCGCGGCATTTGCATGGACCCACTGGTTGAGGCTAGGGAGATCGAGCGCCTGAGGCACGAGCCGAATCAGGAGGAGGGCGGTAACGATCGACGCAGCGGCTGTTACGGCCTTGATCGCACCGGCAAGCCAATAGTTCGCGTGCCAGAGATTCCAGATCTCCATCAGGTGCGTGGTGCCGCAGGCGACGATGAAGACGCCGAAGCAGACGAACATCCAGCTAAAGGGCATGTCGCGGCGTTTGCGGATGAACCATAGGAGCGTAAGCGGAATCGTGAAGTAGGCGAGCGCGATCAGCGAATCGGAAATCACGTGCAGCCAAATCAGGCGGGAATTCCAGAGATAGCAGAAACCGTGCGGCTGGAAGTCGCCTGAGCTGAATAGCTGCCTGAAAAAATCCACGAATCCTCCCGCCACGACACCGGACGCACCAACACCATTGGCGTAAGTGCTTCAATTGTCGTATCGGCATTTTGGAAGCGAGGGATGAGCCGATTCGTTTCGGGCGGGGAGATTGCAAAATGGAACAGGAGAACCGAGAAATTGAAAGGGGGCGGCAATGACAAATGGTGGCGCGGACCGAAACGCCCACGACGAGGGAAAACGCTCGTCGTGGCTACCCTGAAGGGTCAAATCCCGGCTGGCGTGACGGATAGAGTTGTGCCGCAGCGGCATTCCTGGCGTGCGAAACGGATCTGAGCTACTGGGCTGCCGGCTGCTTTGGCGGATGATCTGTGATGTATTGGCCGAGCTGGGAGGTGAGTTCCTGCATTCCGGCGCGGACGTTTTTGTCCATGGCTTCGACGACGGCAGCGACGTTCTTACCTGACGCCGGCTCGTCGTGGGTGTAGGTGGTGCCCCAAAGGGTTGCACCGGCCTTGATGTCAAAGAGTTCGATGCGAAGAGTGAAGCGCGCCAGAAGGTCTGGCTGGTCAACCTCGTAG
>JBOGNA010000143.1:0-1870 GCA_050746925.1 Candidatus Acidiferrales bacterium | reverse complement strand
GAACATGGGCCACTCCTGGTCGATTCCCACCATGCACTCGCACCACTCGAGGCGTGAAGCGGTCCAGGCCAGCCCGTATTTGCACCAGGCGGCCGCCGAGGTCAACTTCGCGCGCGTTTCCTCGCCGGGAGCGGGGGTAGGCTGATCGAAAGTCGATCTTGACAGGCATTTCGACAGGTGGTCAACTCACGGTGGTTTCGGTTCGCTTCTTTTTATATGGAGTTCATGCCATGGACGGCAGCGCTACGATGTCTGCGATCCGTGAGAACTTTCGCACGCCTGTGCGAATCCTCTTGCCCAAGCTTCTCAAAAGCCGCAATGGTTGGAGAGCCAAGTCTCATCGGCGCAAGGCGGAACTCAAGGCGGCGAAGGTCAAGATTCGGGATGTCTCGGCCAGCCGCGACATGTGGCGGCAGCGTGCCGAGCAGTTTGAAGAAGAGGCACGCCAGCTTCGGCAGCGTCTGGAGCAGGCCGAACGCGAACGGGAGACGGCGTTGGCAGAGCTTGAGGACGCAAAAAAAAAGTAGACGGCCCCGTCGTGTTGCCGCCGCCGCGTGGTGGCCAGCATTCGCTGTCGATCATCTCGTTGTCGCTGAAGCTGGTGTTGGAGGCGGGGAGTTCGCTACGCGGCGCCGCCGCGGCCTTGGCGCAGTTCGTCCAGCACGGGTTCGCCTCTTTGGACGTGCCGAGTTTCAGCACCATTCGTTCGTGGCTGCTGCGTGTGGGTTATTACGCGCTGACCCGGCCGCTCGACAAGAGTGTGCCGTGGGTGTGGCTGGCCGATCACACCATCCAGATCGGCGTGCAGAAAATCCTGGTGATTCTCGGCTGTCCGATGGAGCAGGTTCCTTTCGGACAGCGTGCCTTGCAATTGGCCGATCTGCAACTGGTCGCTCTGGTGCCGATGGAGAAGTCCACGGGCGCCTTGGTGGAGGCGGAACTGGAACAGGCGGTCGAGCGTACGGGCCGTCCGCGTCAGATCGTTGCCGACCAGGGTTCGGACCTGAAAAAGGGCATCACTGACTTTCAGAGCTGGTATCCGCGCACGGCCTATGTGCCGGACGTGGCCCATTACGGAGCGACGCAACTCGAACATGCCTGGGACGATGAGCCACGCTGGCACGAATTCATCAAGGAACTTCAGAGCACTTCCGCCAAGCTGCGGCAGACCAAGTCGGCTTACCTGCTGGCGCCGCGGATGCGTGCCAAGGCTCGTTTCATGAACGTCGCTGTGCAGTTGCGTTTCGCTCGCCGGGTGCTGAAACTGCTGCAGCGTGAAGTTCCGCACCCGAAAGCCGTGGAACATTACGGTTGGCTGAAGGATTATCAGGAAGACTTGGCGGTTTGGGAACGCGAGCACGGCCTGGTCGAGACGACGATCGAGTTGGTGCGTGTCCAGGGGCTCCACGCCGGAACCCTGCCGCTGTTGGAGCAGGCGTGGAGTGAGATCGGTTCACGCGACAGCACCATCCGCATCGCCGAACGGCTGCGTGGTTACGTCACGACCTACCAGCCGAAGACGAAGGATGAGCGTTTCGTCGCCAGCACGGAGGTGCTGGAATCCAGCTTCGGCAAACTCAAACGCCTCGAGGGGCAGCAGAGTCAAGATGGCATGACCGGTTTGGTGCTGGCCCTGGGAGCGATGGTGGGAACGCGCACCGATGCCAATCTCCAAGAGGCACTGGAAGCGACCCCGCAAAAGAAAGTCGACAACTGGCTTGGACAAGTGCTTGGCCAATCCATGCAATGGTTCCGCCGCCAGTTTTTCGGCCAGACCAAAGCGTAACAAAAACGGGATGAACGCGGAGGAATGGCAAGAGCAACTTCTGAACGGCCTAGTGCCGGCCGCAAAAATCAAGGGGCTGTTCCC
>JBOGNA010000142.1:0-3337 GCA_050746925.1 Candidatus Acidiferrales bacterium | reverse complement strand
CCTGTACACCGAGAAGATCGATTACCTTCCGCGCTTGTCGTCGTGGAATAAAAAGGTTCTGCTCGCGAAAACCAGCTACAAGGACTATTTACTCAGATACGCCAAGCTGCATCCGAAAGCGATTCCTTACCTCCAAACGCAAACCTACGGCGTGTACGGCGTCGGGATCGATGCGGTCCCCGCCGGAGACATGGCCGGCCTCGGATATCCCGGATTCGCTGGATTGAATCTCTCGGGACCGTCGGGCCCCGGCATCGGCGTTGAAATCACGAAACGCGACGACCGCGCGCCGTACATCTACCACTTTCCGGATGGCAACGCTTCGATCGCTCGCCTGCTCGTTCGCGCCCTAATCCCAGGCTCCGCGCCGGGCGACACGATGGAAGATATCGTCACCGCCAAAATGAACTACGCCGCTCTTGATGAGCCGAAATCCCACGTGCGCATTCGGCTCAACAGTACGGTGGTCCGGGCTACGAATATCGGCGATGCTGCCAATCCGACGGCAGCGGAAGTCACCTACGTCCGAGGCGGGCGGGCCCATTCGGTTCGTGGCAACGCCTGCATTCTGGCGTGCTGGAACATGGTGATTCCGTACCTATGCCCGGAAATGTCGCGGAAACAAAAGGACGCTCTCGCCTACGGCGTGAAGATTCCGCTCGTTTACGCGAACGCGCAAATCAGCAATTCCAAAGCATTCCACCAGCTCGGAGCAAGAAAAGTCCGCTGTCCCGGCGGCTATTTCACCGGCGTCGATCTGGATTATCCCGTCAGCATCGGCGAGTACAAGTATCCTTCGAATCCCGACGATCCGTGCGTGGTGCACCTCGAAAGAATCCCGTGCGGCGCCGGAGCCACGGCTCGCGATCAGCAAATTGCCGGGCGCATGGAACTCTATCGCACGCAGTTTTCGACATTCGAGCGCAACATCCGTGACCAACTCGGCCGGATTCTTTCGCCGGCAGGATTTGATCCCGCGCGCGATATTCAGGCCATCACCGTCAACCGCTGGCCGCACGGCTACGCGTACGAATACAATTCGCTCTTCGATCCGAATTGGCCCAACGACCAACGACCGAGCGTGATCGGCCGCCAGCCTTTTGGCAGGATCTCGATCGCCAACGCGGACGCCGCTGCTTTCGCATACACCAGCGCCGCGATCGACGAAGCGTATCGTGCCGTGAGGGAAGTGAGCCGTTTCAGCGAAAAGTCGGCCGCCAAAGCCGAAGGCAAATCCAAAGCATAGGCCGCTATTTTTCGCCCGGTCTTTCCGTCACCGGCTTGTCGCCCGTCCCAGGCAGCTTCGATTTCCGCCCGCCCGCGACCTCGCCTTCAATCAGCGCGCTAATGGTCGGATACGCGTAGACCGTCGGCGCGTGATTTTGCATCAGGCCGCCGGTATCCGCCGTGGGTCCGTAGTGGCTGTGCAAGTCGTGCCGGAACATCCGCATCATCGCGATCTGCTGGCCGCGGTGGTGCGCGGTGTGCGCGATGCGCCGCGTCATCACCCAGGCGCACGACCGCTTCACATCGAAAAATGTCGTCTCGCTCGGCCACCAGGCTTCTTCTTTGCTTCGCAGCACGTCGAGCCGCTTGCCGCTGTCCTCCGTATAGCGCCGGATAAATTCCAGGCGCGTCTCCGGTTTCGGCAGGGGAGGCGCGCCCACGTCGATTCCCAGCATGGTGCGAAACCAGATATCCTCGCTCGCGCACTGGTGCACCATCTGCTCGTGGACGCTCCGGCCGCGGAAATCGTCCGCTCGCGGACGCAGCGGCATCTCTTCATCCCGGAATTCGCTCCACGCACTTACCACTTTGATCCGCTCGGAATCGTAAGTTTGGATCAGGAAATCGTAAATCATCGAGCACCCTCCCTGTTTGCGGAATGAAGACGCGGCTGCAAGTCTCGCTGTCTGAACCGATATACCATTGCGGAGAGGCCGACACAACCCCCGACGCGAGGCGAAGGTCCTCTCGAAACCTTTCGCCTGCACGTTTTCTGCACTAGCGTACAGTTGCCCCGATTCGCGCCCCTCGCGCAAACTGGACGTGCTGATTCCACCACTCATTGCTCGAAACGTCGGCCCTGGGGAACGCGTTGCGACCACTACCGCTCTCACACACCTGCTCACCGCGACGACAAACAGGAAGGGGGCAAAATGAACAACCGGCTCGGAGTCTCTTCACCGTGCAAGCTTCTGAGTATTTCACTGATGCTGGGAGGTCTGGCCGCTTCTCCTGCATTCGCCGGAGATAGCGCCACTCTGAAATGCGTTGCGAATCAGGATCGCGTCTGGGTTTACGATTCGCTGAATAGTTTTGACGTTGCAGCCAAGCTGCGGTGCGGCGAGACCGTCGAAATAACCGGCCGCGTGAAAGGCTACGTAAAGATCCGCGCCGCCAATGGCTCGGAAGGCTACGTTCCAGAGAGCACGTTCCCGAATTTGCCGCCGTTCGTCGATCCGAACGATGCATCGACGGATCGCTCTTCGCTCGCGAGCAGAGTTGCCCCGCGGCCAGCTACGCGTTCGGCCGCTGCCCCGGCAACGACTGCCACTATCACAGTGACCGTTGCGCCAGCGGCGGTACCGGCGCCCGTGCCAACGGCGAAGCCTACGGTCGTGGCGAGCTCGAATCCAGCTGCACCACCTGCTCGTGCCGCCGTCGCGCCCCCGGTATCAACTGTTCGCACCGTGTCGGAGACATCTCCCGCTAGCGCCGCGCCTTCAGCACCCACACCTGCACCCGCGGCGACGCCCGGTGTTCGGTCTTCCTCAACGCCTGCGCCTTACAAGAAATCGAATTCCGTCGCGAGCGCGTCAACCAAACCGCAACCCGCGCCCAGCGCAGCTGCACACGCTCCAGCTTTGACGTCCACGTCCGCGAGCACCTCGTCCAAATCGACTTCGCCTGCCGCAAGCAGCAAAGCGGCCAGCACCAGGTCCGGTGCGGCACAGCCTCAGCCCGCCGGCGGCGCGCATCCGGCACCGACCCCCTCGGTGCCGCCGCCCGCCGCCTCCACCTCCACGAAAACCTTCGAGACGACTGCCAACGCGCAGCCCTCTCGTGAAATGGCGAGCGTGCACACTGTTTCGGCCACGGAATCCGACGAATACCCGGCAGACCAGCCCGAGAACGCCAGCGCCGATCCGGCCTGCCAGGTATTTTTCTCGGCGTACGGCCTGTCGCCCGCCCAGTTCAAATGGATCGCGCAGAACCGCAAAAAGCAGTTCTCGAGCATCTGCCCGGCGCCGGATCCGTCGAAGATCGACTACGTGATCATCTTTACGCACGATGTGGATTTCTTCGGCTCCACGCTGCCGACGATCGTTCACAC
>JBOGNA010000141.1:0-5943 GCA_050746925.1 Candidatus Acidiferrales bacterium | reverse complement strand
GGAGCGGCATCGTAGTGGACACTCCGAAAAAGAACCGGCCGCTCCCGTTGACAATCCCTCCTGAGTAAGAGTAGAGTCCCACTCCATTCGATACCAAATAGAAAAAAGCAGCGGAAGTGAGGGATGTCGCAAGTGTCGGACCGTCAGCCAGGTCTAGTAGATGCTTTGTTCGAAGTGGGGAGAGAACGTCAGCAGATCCTCAGCAATCTTCGAAGTGCTTTCGAGGAAAACAACCTCGAGAGCGTTCTGCTATATGTCGAGCAGCTCGTCGGACTCGACAGGAAATTGGAAGGGCCTATTGAAAAAGGTCATTGAACTGATTCGGGTCTCGACGCAGTCGCAGGCAGGCGACGATCGCGCGAGCATCCCGTCGCAAAAGGCCGCGAACCGCCGGACCGCGCAAACGTACGGCCTGCACATCGCGAAAACAATCGAGATCACGGACGTCTCGGGGACTGCAGTGCTTCGCGCTCCCGAGATGCAGGACCTGCTCCGGCTCATCGAATCACCGGAAATCACGGGCGTCGTGGTGCGGGAATTCTCCCGCGTCATGCGCCCTGATAACTTCGGCGACTACGTTCTATTTCAGGCGTTCCAGGACACCGGCACTCTGTTGTATCTTCCAGATGGTCCTCTCGACCTCAACAGCAAAACAGGAAAGCTTGTGGCCGGTCTACGCGCGATCATCGCGGGGAACGAACTCTCGGAAATTCGGGAGCGCGTCTGGTCCGCGAAGGAAGAGATGCGGCGCGCCGGCAAGAATCCGGGCGGCGACATCGTGCTTCCCTACGGCGTCGGCTACACGCGCGAGCAGGGCTACTTCTACAAACCGGAGGCCGAGCATGTCCGCGAGGCTTTCCGGCGTTTACTCTCGGGCGAGACCAGCTACACCGAACTCGGCAAGCCGCTCGACTTCACTCCGCAGGGAATGCACACCCTTTTCACGAATCCGATCTACAACGGATGGCGGGTCTACGATAAAAAGCGGGACATGGCTTCGAACGCTCGCCGGTATTGCGCCGGCGGGCGCCAGGGCGACCGTCCCAAGATTCGCCGCGATCCAGACGAGGTCATTCGCGTGAAGGTGATCACTCCCCCGCTCGTGTCCGACGCCGAGTTCCGTCGCGTTCAGGAAATCGTCGCGATGAAAACCAAACGCCACTGGAGGCATCGGCCTGGCATCGAGCATCGCTTCACCTACAATGGGTTCCTGCAATGCGCTGAATGCGACTCGACGGTGTACGGGAGGAACGCCAGCGGCTTCTACTATTGCTGCCGGCGGCGCTTCTCTCCGCGCGAGGACGAGTTCCGGTGCGCGACCCGGTACATGCAGCGGGATCGGCTCGAGGGGAAGCTCGACGGGATGTTCGCCGAGCAGCTCACCGATCGGAAGTTCATCACCGGACTGCTCAGCGACTTCGACACGAAGTCCGAGGCGGCGACGGCGAGGAATCGGATTGTGCGGCTCGAAACCGAAATCAAGAAGCTCCGCGAGAAGCGGCAGCGCATCCTCGATACGTTTTTCGAGGGCCTGCTCTCGAAGGCGGAGCGGGATCAGCGGCTCACCGACGTCGACACTCGATTGCGAATGACAGAGGAGATGCTGCTCCGCGAAGCGCCGATCCCCACGGTGAATCTGCGCGCGCTGATGACGGCGTTCGCTCCGCTGTTCGATTGGCAGTTCATGAACCGGGAAAGCAAGAGGCGGATTCTGGCGGCGACGGTCCCCGAGATTCACGTATCGAATTACCAGGTACGCGGCATCTCGGTGACCTCACCGAGTTTTTGTGGCGCAATGGTAACCCGTACCCGTACGGCTTCCCTAATCGCCACAGAACTCCCTGAGCGCATCTTCATCCCGCTAAGTCTCTGAAAAGAGAAGGGAGGACCTCGTGTCCAGGAAGCCTGAAGAGCAGACGAAGTTCGACCGTTTCATTCGCGAATTCGGCGTGGAGGAGCTCGCTCGGCGCCTGGCCATCAATCCCTCAGCGATCTACCACTGGCTCCGCGGGTCCACATCCCCTCACCCGGCAAACGCTCTCAAGATTCAGACGCTCGCAAAGCAGCGCGGCGTCGCTCTCACGCTCGACGAAATCTACGAGCACTTCCGCGAGGTCCGCAGCGAACGCTACACGGCCTCGTCTCTGAAACCCCAACCCGCGGGCGTCTGAGCCCGCGGCTCACGAGGAGGAAACGATGGACCAGCAACCGGAAAACGTCAGCCTCGGGAATCTCTGCGGCGGCGCGATCGAGGAAGTCTTTCAGAAGGAGTGGGCCTCCGTGCTCGCCAACATCGCCGATGTCAACACGAACGCGGAAGCGAAGCGGAAGATCACTCTCGAATTCACCATCAAGCCGTTCGAGGACCGCTCTGGCGCGCAGGTGACGTTCTCCTGCAAGTCGAAGACGGTACCGATCGAGGAAGTGAAGGGCACGGTATTCCTGCAGCGGCAATGACGAAGATCCCCGGCATTTTCGAGCGTCCGCCGCAGAGCGGCGTGCATTGGATTTCCTACTTCGATTGCGAGGGCAAGCGCCGTCGCGAGAAGGCAGGAAAGCTGACGGCGGCGCTCGATTTGCTGGCCGAACGCAGGCTGCAGGTCAAGAAAGGCGAATTCATTCCGCCGCGGCAAACCCGCGCATGGACGTTCCGAAAGCTCGCCGAGGAAACGATCAAGCGGAAAGCTTTGCGGCTCTCGCCGGCGACAATCGAGACCGACCTCACGCGGCTCTCGCAGCTCATCCCAATAATCGGCGGCGTCCGCTTCGACCGCATCACGCCCGAACGGATCGAGCAGCTCCTGGGCGGCCTCAAGGGGAAGGGACTCACGAACTCGACGCTGAATCGCTACCGCTCGTTCATCTCGAGCGTGTTCGCGCATGCGCTCAAGTCGAATCTGATTTCGATGAATCCAGTCGCACGCGTCGGCCGATACCGGGAGAACGATTCGCGGCTCCGATGGTTGAAGCCGGACGAGGAAGAGCGTCTCAGAGGCGCGCTCATGACGACGATGGCAGCGCGCGCTGCGCGCATGTGGGAGTTTGATCTCGCGCTGTACACCGGCATCCGCCGCGGCGAGCAGTGGAATCTGAAATGGAAGGACGTCGACCTCGAGCGCGGCAACATCACCGTGAAGGGCAAGACCGGCCGCCGGCATGTCCTGGCGAATGCCTCAGCTCTCGCCTCACTCCGAAAGCTGCACGCCCTCACGTCGGAACAGGAATTCGTTTCGCCTGACAACGACGGCTCGCAGAAGCGCGACTGGCGCACCTGGTTCCGCGAGGCGTGCGCTGAGGCGAACGTCGAAAACTTCCACTGGCACGATCTCCGGCACACTTTCGCGTCGCGCCTGGTCATGGCCGGCGTGGACATTCGGACGGTGCAGGAACTGCTCGGCCACAAATCCATCGTGCAGACCATGCGCTACGCGCACCTGTCGGTCGACCATCGCACGGCGGCGGTCGAGAAAATCAACGCGCTCACGGAGGCGGCGGTCTGATGCCGAGTTGGATCAACTTTCAGCTCGAGCACCGAGCGCGCGGCCGAAAGACTGACGTCTGGCACGTCTGGAGTCTCGACGGGCGGCATCATCTCGGCTCGGTCCGATGGTTTTCGCCGTGGCGGAAGTATTCATTCTGGCCGGCACGCGACACGGTGTTTGAGCAGGATTGTCTCCGCGATCTCGCAGCGTTCATCGAGGCGGAGACGGTGAAGCAGCGGAAGGGCAGGAGGGCCGCGCTATGAGCCGATGGAAGCCGAACCCGCACAGGCACAAGTGGGACATCCGGCGGACGATCTGGCCGTACAACCCGGGATGGGGAACGTTCTGCGTTCGCTGCAAGACGGTGCTCGACACCGGCCTCACGCGGGAAGAGGCGGAGCGGCGGCGCGACGAACTGAATTCGAAGGCGGCGGCATGAAGGAGCAGCCGTGTAGCTGCCCGCGATGTCGCGGCGTGAAGACGGCCGATCCGAAGTGGGGGTTCGATCGGGCGAAGGTCCCCGGCATCGAGTGCATCGAGTGTGGCAGGCGAATTGGCCGGGGGCCGTACGTCCTGGAGAAGGCGCTGGCCGGGTTCGGCTCGATGTTTTTCAGGCACCTGATTTGTCCTCCGGCGCCTCGCGGATCGCTGAAAAGTCATGGCACCAGACGGCACTCAAAAGCGCCGGAATAAATCGTGTTTGTACCGCGTTCATAGAGCGCGGCTTACATCGGCACTGGAGTCTCTTCAAGGACCAAGTGTCCTGTGGCGAAGTGGCAAAAAGGGGGCAAAAATGGAAGGCACAGGCGACAACTCAGGCATCTCGAAACCGGACCCGCGAACGCGCGCTACCGATGGCTCCGAGGCTTCCACGGCGTCTCCTGGCGCGAAAGCGGGGCCTTTATGGGTGTTCGTCGAACAGCTTCAGGCATGGCTCGACCACGCGCGAAGAACCGGCGACCTCCATGTCTCGGTCCCGATCGCTGAGATGGAGCGGGCCATCAGGATTCTCAGCGGCAAGCAGCCTGATGCGGAAAACCTGGCATCGGCGCCCGTCTGGAAAGTCGGTGATCGCGTTTCATTTGCCCACCTGCTCCAGCAAGCCTTCACGGTGACCAGGGTCCATCGCGACGCCGCCATGATCGAGATCGAGGGAATGACGGGTCTGTTCGGCGCTCACATTTTCGTCGCCGCGCCAATCGACCTCCCGCCGGTCGAAATCAAGGCACGGGAAGTGGCTCCTGGCAAAAAATCCTGGCAGACGCCGACGCTCGAGCGACTCCCCGTCGGAACGATTCAGTTCTATCCGGAGGAGCTCGACTACGTGAACGCGATGCTCCACAGCCGCGGTCCCGAGGACAAGAGTTTCCTCGGCACGTTCTGCGATGCCTGTCTCCGAGCGGACGCGGAAAACTACATCCTGATCCGGCCGGCGCTCCGGCAGCTCATGCAGAAATATCCGGCAGATCCCGAACATCTCCGCATGGAGCGAATCGACTCCGGGCGCGAACCATCCTCGAATCGCGACGACGTCCAGGACGCCGCGGCGGGTGAACGGTGATGGGCCTCTACGGTTTTAAGGCGCGCTTCGTTCCCTACGTTCTCGCCGGCACGAAGACTCATACGATTCGCTCTGTGCGCGCGCATCCCGACAAGCCAGGGAACGTGATGCATCTCTACACCGGACTCCGCACGAAGAAGGCGAAGCTGCTCATGCGCGTCGAGTGCGTGAAGGTCGAGAGCATCGCGATCACCTGCGAGGTGAAGGACCTCAAAGGCGGCGGCGCCGCGAGGCTCGTATACCGAGTCGAAATCGACGGCATCGCGCTCGACTCGAGCGAACTCGAAGCGCTCGCAAGGCGCGACGGATTTCCGGGCGGCTGGTCCGAAATGTTCGCGTTTTGGCAGGACGAGCACGACTTCCCGTTCAGCGGTCACGTCATCCACTGGCGAAAGGCGGGGGAACGGCGAGATCCGCCTTTGCTGAGGAGACCATGACTGAAAAAGCAACGATCCTCGCGGATTTTCTCGGCTCGGTCTGCTCCGGTTGCGGCGGTCGGAAGAAGCCGAAGATGTCCCACTGCCGGCAGTGCTACTACTCGCTCCCACAGCCGCTCCGGTTCGCGCTCTATCGGAGGTTCGGCTCGGGGTACGAGGAGGCGTTCGAAGAATCGAAGAAATTCCTGGCCGCGCGCAAACCCGAGGACAGGATCACGCGCTCTGACATCGACGACTTCACACGCACGGTGCGAGGACCCAAGTGAAGCGCTCGATCAATCCGCGCGAGCAGCTCGCGCTCTTTTTTCGCGCGGGCCTGCGATCGAACGGCACGAAACGCGAGCGCCGGCTTTACAAGCGGCTCTGGGCGCGGGTCCGCCGGCTCGATCCCGAATTCCGCAGCTCGGAAGCCGCGCGCATGCGCGTGGAGAGCAAGCGGCCGGGACTGAAAGAGGCCGACGCT
>JBOGNA010000140.1:0-1884 GCA_050746925.1 Candidatus Acidiferrales bacterium | reverse complement strand
GAACCAGCGCCGGGAGGCCCATGACGGCGAGCGTTTCGCTGGCGATGCGCGCCCGCTCCAGCTGCAAGCGCGCCGACATGAGTGCGCTGCGGGCGAGATGGGGACGCAGTTCGTCGAGTTTCTGGACAACGGCGCGTTCCACAGGTCCGCGCCTGTATGCTCGCTCCATGATGAGGGCTAAATTGTCTCCAGTCGGCAAGGAAATGGCTGTGGCTGCGGTCCAACCCAGGCCTCGGGGACGAAGCATATCGCGATACGCCGGATCGTTGTCCATTTCCTCGGCAGTATAGAGGTCATAATCAACCAAAAATCCGGCGTGGCGGGCTGCGAGCAGACGGTTAAAGCGTTGCGACCGCGCGATCCACCCGCTTTCTACGAGGGGCCTCAATACCTCCATTGCGAGTTCCGAGGAGGCGGCGCAATCTTGGACTTCACCATTGGACACGCACAGCCAACCAGTGTTCGCGCCGGTGATTTTGACGAGGTCGGTTAGAACGCCCGGCCACAGCTCCGGCACGAAGGAACTCTCGTAAATTCGATCAACGAGTTCCTGGTCCATCGTTCGCTTGTCCCGATTACGGCGTAAGCAGCAATTGGATTTGGAGCATATCTAGCAATCGCACGTTCGCAAAGCGATCAAGAGCAGCGCGCGCCAGTAAACGCTCACACCTCTACTAGCGCCGCGTTAGATCGGGCTCGGCAGCCGCGTCGCGGAAATCGCGGTCAGAAGCGCCACAATATCGGTTTGGCGGTTGCAGCCGGTTTTCTCCAACACGCCGCGCACATGGGTGCGGATGGTGTTCGCGGAAGTGCCGCGATCGGTGGCAATGTCTTCTACGGTTTTGCCGGAGGCGAGGCTGCGAGCGACACGCGCCTCGGCGGGCGTCAGATCGAACAAGGACTGCACCAACTCGACCGGGGGGGCTTGCGGCAGAGTCACGGGGGTCAACACGAGCGCGGCGGCGCAGCGGACGAAGATATCCCGCGCGGACAACCGAATGGGAACGACATGCGCGACCATCATCGCCTCGGCGCCGGTGTCGCGGACCGGAAAAGAGCGCACGGCGCCGCCCGCCACAACAATTGCCGCGATCGCGTCGCGCAATAGATTATCGGCGGCTCTGTACTTCAGCGACACGCGATCCTGCGCCCGCCAATGGACGTAGCTCGTCATCGCTTCAATCAAATGGTTCGCCGTGAGAACCTTGCCTTGCTCATTGAGAACCAGCGCGGGAAGACCAATAACGGCGAGCGTTTCGCTGGCGATGCGCGCCCGCTCTAACTGCAAGCGCGCCGACATCAATGCGCTACGGGCGAGATGGGGACGCAGTTCATCGAGCTTTTGGACGACGGCGGGTTCAATCGGTCCGCGTTCCGTCCGTCGCGTCACGGAGAAAATCACGTTTTCGCCCGTTGGGATAGGAATCGCCGTGGCCACAGCCGATCCGACGCCATACTGACGCCAAAAGTCGCGGTAGATCGGTTCTTGATCCAATTCGTCGGGAGTTAATAGGTCGAGTGCAGTCAAAAATCCAGCGTGGCGCGCGGCAAACAAACGAGATACGATCTGTCCACGCCAGAGCCAACGTTCGTTCACAAATCTTGCAGCGTTTTCCCGGTCAATTACTGAAGCAGTCCAATATTGAACCTCGGCTTTGGTGATAAGCAGCGTCCCTGCGGTGGCCTCCGCTATACGACCAAGTGCGTCAAGCACATCGGGCCAAAGCTCCGGTACGAAGGAACTTTCGTAGATTCGGTCAACGAGTTCCGGGTCCATGGATTGCTTGTCCAGATTACGGCGAAGGCAACAATTGGATTTGGATCATATCGAGCATTCATACGTTCGCAAGCGATCGAGAGCAGCGCGTGTGCCGATTAACGCTC
>JBOGNA010000139.1:0-19257 GCA_050746925.1 Candidatus Acidiferrales bacterium | reverse complement strand
AGTAAGGGCACGGCATGCCGTGCCCGCGCGACCGCCGGCGATGCGCCGCCCATAAAAACGCACGCCATCGGATTGCTTGATGCTTTCATGCTCGTGCTGTTATAAAATCACTCACACCAAGATTTGCAGTCGTGGGGCCGTAGCGCAGTTGGGAGCGCGCCTCGATGGCATCGAGGAGGTCACGGGTTCGAACCCCGTCGGCTCCACCACGGATCCGTCGTGAAATTCTTCGTTTACATTCTTCAGAGCGAATCCAGCGGTCGGTACTATGTGGGACAGACCAAGAATCTCGGCGAGAGAGTGGCGTATCACAACGCGGGCTACTCGTTGGCGCTGAAAAATCGAGGTCCTTGGAAGCTTGTATATTCCGAGGAATATTCTTCGAGGGCCGAGGCCATGCGCCGCGAAAGTCAAATCAAGAAGCAGAAGGACCGCAAGTTCATTGAGAGGCTGCTGAGCGCGTCCCGGTGAAACCGGGAAGGTCACGGGTTCGAACCCCGTCGGCTCCACCAGGATTTCCTGATAAAAGTCCCTTCTGTCCGTTGTCAGCCGCCCAGCGAAATATCCCTTACCAGAATTAGAAACCTGGAGCGCGCAAGTTTCCCTCGCGTTACCGGCTTCGCGCTACTCTCATGACCGGCGTCCGTAAGAGACTGAATCGAAAGGCCATAGCGCAATTTTCGCAAAGCCCGGGACTAGTACCTCCGATGGATAACCAATTCCGACTATTCTGCTATCCTAGTAACATCGCGGCCGAGTTGGTGTCCAATTATCCCAGGGACACGCTCTGCGAAGGAGCGACGGCGGAAAGCATGTCCGACCTGGCACAATCTCTGTCGTGGGGCCGTGACGAAGCGGATCTGGTGCACGAGCTGCAAGCCGGTTCCGACGCGGCGTTCGACTATCTCGTCACCTACTACCACGTTGGTGTGTTCAATCTCGTGTACGGAATTTTGTCCGATAGCGCCGATGCCGCGGACGTGACCCAGGAAGTCTTCCTTCGCGCCTTTCGCGGCATTCGCGGTTTCCGGCGCGGCAGTTCGCTGAAGACCTGGCTCTATCGCATCTCAGTACGCCAGGCTTTGAATCATCGCCGCTGGTGCTGGCGGCATCATCGTCAGCAGGTTTCAATCGACGCCGAGGAAGAAGGCAAGTTTCCGGCGCTCGATCTGAAGGACAAGGAAGCAACGCCCTACGAGCGGTTCGCGGCGCAGGAAACGCGACGCTCCGTTCGGCGAGCCCTCGCGCAAGTCCCGGCCCTGTTTCGAAGCGCCGTGATTCTAAGGGATCTCGAAGGGCTCTCCTACGAAGAGGTGGCCGAAGTGCTCGAAGTATCGGTCGGAACCGTGAAATCGCGCATTCTTCGCGGCCGTCGCATGCTGAAAGAAATTCTCGATCCCGTTGTCGCCGCGCCACAAAAAGAACGCGAGAGGGAAGCGCCAGCAACCGCTGGAGCCCAGGCAATGATCGCACCAGGAACCATGAACGGGTGGCAACGATGAATTGTAAACAAGCCCAGCGGCGCCTCCCCGGATATCTCGACGGCGCCATCCCGTCGCGGGATCACGCGCGGGTCCGCGAACATATCGAATCCTGCGATGGCTGCCGCGGACTGCTCGAAGGGTATCGCCGCCTCGTGGTATCTCTCGCAAATGTAGAGCCGGTGCGGCCTCCCGCCGATCTCGCCACGCGCATTCGAGTGGGTGCTGCGAAGACGGAGTCGCTGTGGCAGGGCGTTCGCCGAGTGTGGGCGCGTGCCGCGATGGTCTTTGAAGACGTGCTTGAACCTCTCGCCGTTCCGGCCACCGGCGGAGTTGTCACCGCTCTCGTCGTCTTCGCACTCCTCGTCCAGAACATCCTCGTCGGCGTGCCGATGGGCGGGGTGGTTGCCAATGATTTGCCGCTCAACCTTGTCCAACCCGCGCGCCTCGAAAGCCTCGCTCCATTTCCGGTTCCTGTCGTGATTGCCACCGACGGTCGCCCGGGTTCGGGCTTGCTGCTCGTGGAAGCTACGCTCAACGCACAAGGCCGCGTCGTCTCCTACAAAATTCTCTCCGGTCCAAGCGACGAAGAGGCCCAGCACCAGCTCGACCAGCTCCTCCTCTTCTCACGCTTCCGTCCCCAAACCAACTTCGGCCTTCCGAAAGACGGCGGCCGCGTAGTTCTAAATTTCAGCGCCGTCCGCGTCCGCGGCTAATCACCGCAACCCTCGCTCTCGATCTTTCGTGGTGTCCCATTGTTGTCGTGTAACCCCCTCCCGTAAGCAACGCGTCCTCTCGTCAAGGTCGAGCGCCGTAGGCGCGACAGAAGTTAGCCCAGCGCGTAAGCGCTGGGAAAGGGTGGCGCGTGAGCGCCTACCTTTCGCGGTGCATTTTCCGCGAGCCTTCGTCTCCAAGGTGCTCAATTCAAAAGACGACTCAATCCTTCGCTTCCTTGACTCCGCCCTATCGGCCCGTTACAGTTTGAGAGGGCGTGCAGGTTCTTCGGGGGAAGCACAATCACGCCGAGTAACGCCTGCCCAGCAACGAGCATCTGAATCGTTCGAGGAGTTGGCCGATTCCTAAGCTTGTCCAGTTGCGTCTGACGATCGCTGTCATCTTCGCCGCCACGGTTGTTGCCCAGGCGTTTGCGCAGCGTGCGCAAAGCGGGCAAGCTGCTTCGCAACGCCCCCCGGACAACTACACCGGCATCCTCGTCGAGCCAAGCGAACAGCTTTTCGCCACCATGTGCGCGCTCGACGCTGCCGGATTCGACGCCGACGAAAGCACTCTCGCCGAAATGCCTTCCCGCCTCGCCCTACGCGAGAACATGCTGAAAATGCAAGGGCCCGCCACCGAAGCTCTACGAGCCTTTTACCGCGATCATCTGCTTGCCGATCCCGGAGAAACGCTTTCGCGATACATGACGTTTTCGCTCGTTGCCGGGCCGCCGCCTCGCTTCGATTTTCAGGTGAATCACGATCTGCTCCCTCCGGACGTGCTCGCAATCGACGGCTTCCGCGAAATTCTCGCCGCTTTCTATCAGGAAGCTCGTCTCGATCTCCACTGGCAGCAGGTCGAGCCCGAGTACGAGCGCAGCGTTTCGGCCTACCAGCCGGTGCTGCGAAAAATCGTCACCTTCACGAACGCGTACCTCCGCGAATTGCTCAAGCCCATCTACGGCCGCACTTTCACCGTGTACGTCGAGCCGCTCGTCGGCGCCCGCACCAATTTCCGTAACAGTGGCGACCACTACGCCATCGTCGTCGGCACTTCTTCTCAAATTCCGGTCGAGCAGATGCAGCACGCCTACCTTCATTTCATGCTCGATCCGCTGCCTCTTCTATATCGCAAACAAGTGGAATCGAAACGCGCGCTCCTTCTGATTGCCGCCCGCGCCCCGCGCCTCCCGGAAGAATACCGCCAGGACTTTCTGGCATTCGCCGACGAATGCTTCATCAAGAGCGTCGAGTTGCGACTCCGGCGGCTCCCGGCGGCGCGACTCGATGCCGCCCTCAGCGACGCCGATCAGTCAGGTTTCATCCTCGTCCGCCCGTTTGTTACTCAATTGCAGATATTTGAGAAAGCGGAGCCGGCAATGTCGTATTATTTCCCGGATTTAATCACCGCCATCGACGTGCCGGCGGAACAGAAGCGGCTGCAGAACGTAAAATTCTCGCCGGAGAATCCGGCGCCCGCTCCGAAACTGGAGCCCGATTCGGCGGCGGTTTCCGATCTCGATCGTTTGCTGACGCAGGGCGACCGCCAGATCGCACAGCAAGATGCAGTTGCTGCAACCGCCACGTTCGAGAGTATCCTGGCGAAGAATCCGGGGCTGGCGAAAGCGGTGTACGGACTGGCCATTGCTTCGGTGATGGCTGGCAATGGCGAACGTGCCGAGCAATTGTTTTCAAAGCTCGTTTCTGCGCCCGCGCCGAAGGCGTCCAGTGCGGCGGATCCCGGCGAGAGAGGGAACGGCAGCGCCGGTTCGAGCGATCGGCCAGACGCCGCAATCCTCTCGTGGTCGCACGTGTATCTCGGGCGCATCCACGATCTTGAGGGCGAACGCGATGCGGCAGTGCATGAATACCTCGGCGCGCTCGCAGTGGACGGCGCTCCCGAAGCCGCCCGCGTAGCCGCGCAGCGCGGCATGGATGAGCCATACAAGTCTCACGCCAGCGCGGATGCGAGCGGGAGTGGCAAGAAGAGCGGCATAGACAAGAACAAGGCTCAGTAGCAACCTTAAGATCGCTCGCAACGAGCGTTCGAGGCTATCCAAACAACGGAAGGTGAATGAAATGAAGCTCCACTCGATTCGAGGTGCTTTCGGGATATTGACAGTCTCGCTGGCAGCGATGCTTGGCTTTGCTCCATCAGTGTTTGCGCAATATGGGGGTAGCGGCGGCCAGCAACAACAGACACCTCCGCCGTCGCTCCAACAACAGACGCCGCCTAAGCCGGCTGCACCGCAGGCTGCTCCGCCTCCGGCCGACCCAGAAGAAGAGAAGGCCTACAAGGCTTTCACGGACACAGCCGCCAAGTCCGACGCCTACGACCAACAGATCCAGATCGGCGAGCAGTATCTCCAGAAATATCCAACCGGCCATTATGCCGAGCAAGTTTACGCCCGGCTCGTGAACGCCTATCTTCAGAAACAACAGCTCGACAAGATGTATGCCGCCGGCGATAAGGCGCTCTCCATGAATCCCGACGATGTAAGCGTGCTTGTGCTCGTCGGATGGGTCATACCTCACTATTACAATCCGAACGACATCGAAGCCGATCGCCGTCTGGCAAAAGCCGAGGCTTATGAGAAGCGTGCCCTCGACCTCTTGGCCAACTTGCCCAAACCCGACGGCATCACCGACGAACAGTTCGCGAAGTCGAAGAAGGGCGCGCTCGAGCAGGCGCACAGCGGTTTGGGCTTAGTCTATTTCCGACAGCAGAACATTGAAAACTCTGTCACCGAAATGCAGAGTGCCACCCAGATCGATCCTACGGCCGATCCAGTCGACTCCTACATCCTGGGTGTTGGATTGACTCAACTGAAGCGTTACAGCGAAGCAGCCGACGCGTTCCAAAAGTGCAGCCAGATGCCTGGTCCCGTGCAGGATCGCTGCACGAAGGGAGCCGCCGAAGCGAAGAAGCAAGCTGCGTCTCAGCCTGCCGCTCCGGCCGCAGCCCCCGCTGCGCCCGCAACGCCGGCGCCCAAGTAATCAACGAGGCCATGCGATGACCGCAGAGGAGCTCGAAGATCTAGGAGCGATTCTCGGTCATCGCTTTGCCCGTCCCGAGCGGCTTGAGCAGGCTCTCACCCATCGCTCCCGGCGCCAGAATGATCCCGGCTCTGACAACGAACGCCTCGAATTTCTCGGCGACCGGGTTCTCGGTCTCGTCGCGAGCGAAATGCTCTGCCGCGCATTTCCTGAATGGGACGCAGGAAAACTTTCGAAGGCTCTCGCGCGTCTCGTAAGCGCCGTCTCGATTCATTCCGCCGCGCAGCGGCTCCGCCTGGGCAATTACTTGCGTCTCGGCCCGGGCGAAGAGAAGACCGGAGGCCGGGCTAAAAAGCGTCTGCTCGCCGACGCCTACGAAGCGGTCCTCGGGGCCATCTATCTCGATGCAGGTCTCGAAGCCGCAGCGGGTTTTCTCCACCGATCGCTGATCGATTCGGCTCTCGCGGGCGAGCTCGGAGGCCTCGACCGCGCCGACCATAAGTCTGCGCTGCAGGAGTGGTTGCAAGAGCGCGGGCTTGGCTCCGTGCAATACCGCGTTCGCAACGAGTTCGGCCCCGAACATCAGAAGACATTCGAAGTGGAAGTTTGGCTCGCCCAGCGAAAGCTCGCGCACTCGGAAGGCCGGAGCAAGAAAGAAGCGGAACAAGCCGCGGCCAAGGTCGCGCTGGCAGGCCTCGAAGCCACGAACAGCGCCGCCTAGAAGGACTCAATGGACGTCGAAACATCCGCAACCGAATTCGCCCAATCGTCGCCGCAACAATCCGCACCTCACGATCGCGCGCGCGGCTCCTTCATCGAATACGCGGAGTCTCTGCTCGTCACCATACTGCTCGCACTCTTTGGCACCACTTTCATCGTCCAGGCCTTCAAAATCCCGTCGCAGTCCATGGAGCCCACGCTTCTCGTCGGCGACCACCTGCTCGTCAACAAATTTCTCTTCGAAGGCCGCGGCGCTTGGTACGAAAAATTTCTCCCTTACCGCCCCATCCATCGCGGCGACATTGTCGTCTTCAAATTTCCTTTTGACGATCACCCGCACTATGTGAAACGCGTCATCGGCCTGCCGGGCGACCGCATCCGCATTATCAATCAGCAGGTTTTCGTGAACGGCCAGCCGCTCGACGAGCCTTACGTCGTCCACGATCCTGCCGGCGAAGATTCCTTCGGCGATAATTTCCCGCCTACCGGCCGCTACTTCGTCGAAAACGGCGTGCGCCCCGAGTGGGCCACCCGCATCCTCGATTACGTTGATCGCCGGAGCCTGGTCGTGCCGCCCAACCGCTATTTTGTCATGGGCGACAATCGCGATCGCAGCTGGGATAGCCGCTACTGGGGCTTCGTCAATCGCGACGCCATCATGGGCCGCCCGCTCGTAATATATTGGTCGGTGGCCGCCACTGCTGAAGACTATACTGACCGCGGGATGGTCGGCGCTATTCGCGGCTTCGCGGATTCACTCCTTCATCTGCCCACGCGCACGCGCTGGAATCGCATGCTCCACGAGGTCCATTGAGGCCCATTGAGGCCCATTAAGGCCCATTAAGGATTGACCAGTAGGGGCGGGTCTAAGGCCCGTCCGCATAGAAAATGGCCACGCGCTTTCCATCTAGTCGGATGTGCCGGTCCGGTCGTTGACGCGGGCTCGAGAAAAATGTCCAACACCCTCACGCACCCCATCGTCCCCGCCGACGCGCCGGCCTTAGTCAGCCCATCCCGCTCCTCCTGGCGCCGCTGGCCGAAACTTATTCTTCTCCTGCTCGTGTTCTTGTGGTTCGCAAACGCCACAATCTCATTCTCAATCCAACACACGGCTGTGAATCGCAAAATCACCGCCCGCCTCGAATCCGCTTTCGGCCGCTCTGTCGAAGTTGGCAGCTACAGCTTCAGCCTCTGGGGACGCCCCACTCTTGAGGCGAGATCCGTCGTCGTCGGCGAAGATCCGCGCTTCGGCCGCGAATATTTTCTACGCGCCGAATCGCTCACAATGAGCGTTCGCTGGCTGAGCCTCCTTCATGGCCACCTGGACTTCGGCACCATCTCGCTGAGCCGTCCAAGCCTGAATCTCGTCCGCAATCCGGACGGCGATTGGAATCTCGCTGAGTGGCTTCCACGATTTTCTCCTGCGCTCATGCCGGGCTCAGGCTCGGCCATCGCAAATCCCGCAATCTCGCCCGCAACCGGCGCTTCCACCGCACTGCGCTTCAGCCGCATCGAGGTGGATTCCGGCCGCATCAATTTCAAGCGCGCCGATGAAAAGCTTCCATTCGCCTTTGTCGGCGTCACCGGCTATTTGGAGCCCGCTGGCCCCGGCCAGTGGCAAATGGATCTGGAAGCCGTCCCCGCGCGTGCCGCGGTGATTATTCAACAAGCTGGTACACTTCATCTTTCCGGTCACGTCGGCGGCACTTCCTCTCGCCTCCGCCCCGCTGCTCTCGATCTCGCTTGGACCGGTGCCTCCATCTCCGACGTCCTCCGCCTCGTCCGCGAAACCGACTACGGCGTCCGCGGCAATCTCGCGGTCGCACTCAACGCCCGAACCGACGCGCAAGATTGGCTGTTGCAGGGCCGCGCCGAAATTCGCCAGGTCCATCGCTGGGATCTTCCCCTCCGCCTCGACAATCCCTCGCTGAACCTCATCGCGAAAGGAACGCTCGATCCGGAAAGCGCCCGCTTCAATCTCGCCGCAGCGACGCTCGAAACTCCCCGCTCCAACGCACGCTCTGCCGGCTCACTCAGCTGGGATCAGCCCACTCATGCGTCGCCGAAAGACGCCGCGCAACCCGCCATGCAAATCGCTTCCGACGGCATCGACATGTCCGACGTTCTCGCCTGGGTGCGCGCGTTTCGCCCCGGAATCTCCGACGATTTGGCGCTTCGCGGTAACGCGAAACTCGCTCTCGCGGTCGGCGGATGGCCGCCTCGCATAAGCGATGCAGCCGTCTCGGTCAGCGGATCCGACCTCACCGGCAGGACTCTGCCCGTTCCCGTCCGCCTGGGCCCTCTCTCGCTCGGTTACGACTCAAAAGGCGCCAGTTTGCAGCCGGCTACAATTTCCTTCGGCGCAGCTGGCGGAGCGCTCCACATCGAGTCCACCGGCTCGATGGGCGCACCGAGCCTGCCAAGGATCACAAATTCAAAAGCCGCTCCCATCTTGCACGTAGCCGGCAACCTCACCGACGTCGGCGACTTGATCTCCGCAGCGCGTCTATTGGGCTGGGACATCTCGCATGGATGGGATCTCAGAGGCCCTTTGCGCTGCGATCTGAAGTGGCAGTCCGCGCCATACCCGTGGCGCGCGGCTCCCGTCGGGACCCTGGATTTCGGCTCCGAACCGGCCATCGAAACCGGCAAATTGGCCGGAAAATCCACGGGTAAGGTCGCCGAGAAATCGAGTGGTGAGCTTTTAGGAAAGCTGGCGGGAGACACTCTACGCGCCCCGTTTCTGAATCTGCCGATCGAGCAGATTCGTGCGCACCTGGATCTGAAACAAACTTCTCGCCACCTCGTCCTCGCTTCCGCCGAAGCGTTCGGCGCGCGTTGGAGTGGCACCCTGGATCGCCTCGGCCCGATTCTCAATCCCGCCGGCGATCTATCCCGTAATTCGGCGGGAGCTCAGCCTGGCGGTTGGCAATTCGTTCTCTCCGCCGATCGGCTCGCGGCCGCCGATCTCGACCGCTGGCTCAACCCTCGCTGGAGCGAAAGTTTTCTCGATCGCGTCCTCCCGTTCCTCAACTCGCGTCCGACCGCTCCCGCCCAACCCGATAATCTCGTCGCTGGCGGCAAGATCTTGATCGACCAATTCGCTCTCGCACCTCTGTCGCTCCGGCAGCTTCACGCCGATGCCGCGATTGACGGCCGCCGCATCTCTCTCACAAACGCCCACGCACAGCTATCAAAGGGCGATCTCGCGGGTTCCTTCCGCGCCGATTTGAACGCGACTCCGTCCTATCGCCTCAATCTCGATTTCACTGGCGTGGATCTTTACGCGCTTACTTCCGCCGCCCCATCCCTCGCAGACCGCTTCGCCGGCTCCGCGTCGGGAAAAATCGCAATCGTAGCTCGCGGTTCCACTCGCGCCGACCTGCTCTCCTCGTTTCAATGCCGCGGCGCAGCGCAAATCACCGGTGCCGAGCTACTGACCATCAGCCTCGCCGAATCCTTTGCCGCAGGCGCCCTGCGTCCGGGCAAGAGCACATTCCGCGAAGCCTCCGCCGATTTCACCTGTGCCGCCAACAAAATTGAATTCCAGCACCTCCTGTTTTCAGCCCCTACCACCCAGTTCGCCGCCGAGGGCACGATCGATTTCAGCCGCAACCTCGATCTCCATTTCATAACTTTCCCCGATGCTGAGGCTCCACGTACCAATCGCACTGCTGACTCGCGAGCGGATGCCTACCGCCTCTCCGGCAATCTCTCCGACCCGCAAATTACCCGCCTGAATTCAGCCTCCACGCATCCCTAGACTCAACCGCCGTGCGCGCAGCAGCTCGTCTCCAATTTGCCTCGCCCAAGCGCCTATGCTAGCGTTTTCCCGATGCCTCGCATCAAAGCTTTCCTCGCCGTCGCAATCGTTCTGCTAATTTCATCCGTCGCGGTCGCCACTTCCGACCGTCGTATCCACCTCGCCCCCGAATTCAAACCCGGCGACACGCTTCGCTATCAGATCGAAACCCGAATGACCACCGCCGGCACCACCACCTCTCCCATCGTCAATCCCGAAGGCGCTACTCAGCTCAAACAGTCCGCAAGCATCGTTCTGCGCCTCGATGTCCTCGAAGTTCATCCCGCTCCGAACGGCGATCCCGGCCCCATGCGCCTCCGCGCCACATACGAAAAATCGTCGGCCACGTCCGAGACCGACGCCTACGATCCCGATTCCGCCGCGCTCGTCGACCAATACAATCGCCTCGAGGGCCGCTCCATGGAATTCACCGTTGAGCCTGACGGGAGACTCACCAACATCAAAGGCCTCGAAGAAATGCTCTCAAATCCTTCCGCCGCGCAAACCGTTCGCTCCTGGATGGCAGGTCTTTCTTCCAGCGCGGGATTTCCATCGGCGGGAATTGCAATCGGGCAAAAATGGAGCAGGGAACAGCCGCTCACCGGCATCCCCATCGCCGGCCTCTTCTGGCACACGGAAGCAACCTATCTTCGCAACGAGCCTTGTCCTGACAACGGCCCCGAAACAAGTGCCGCTACGAACCCCGCAACAAATCCAGCTGCGCCGGCCGGCGCAAGTCCCCCCGCGACTCCTGCTGCAAACCCGAGGTCTCCCGATCAGAACCCCGAAATTTGTGCGGCAATCCTCACTCAATTCACAATCGTCCGCCATGGCAGCCACAACTCGCACGCCGACCAAACCCCCGACGACTACCGCCGCAACGCTCTGCGCACCTCCGGCACTTGGACCGGCTCTGGCGAAAGCCTCGACTTCATCTCCCTTACCACCGGCCGCGTCCTCCGCTCCGCCCAGTCCACCTCGCAGAACATCGACTTCACCATCACCAGCACCACCTCCGGCTCCCGCCTCACGTACAAAGGCAAAGTCGAATCCCAGTCCCACATCACCCTCTTGCCATAGCCTGCTTCAGTTGGCTCCTCGCAATTGTTGCGGCGTCCTTTAGCACAGGCCATCACAGTTGCTCGAAGCGTCCCGTCGGCCACGTTCCCATCGTAGTTGTTCGCTCTCGCCGATAACGCGTCCCATAATCGGACGGCGTCACCCCTCCGCTCACAGCGCCACCAGACTAACCATCGCGCCAACACTCACTTAGGTAGCACTCACTCTGGGCCGGAACCTGCTTTGAATCATTCTAAGTTGTGCCTGGAGGTGGGTTAATGGCCTCGTTCTGGCAAGACATTCGATACAGCCTGCGAATCATCGCCAAGGCTCCGGGATATGCGGCGATCACCATCCTCACTCTCGCGCTGGGCATCGGCGCGAACACCACGATTTTCAGCTGGATCAACTCCGCCCTGCTGAATCCGGTTCCCGGATTGTCCAAGCCCAGCGAAGTCTTGTCGCTCACTGTAGGCAAGCCCGGCGATCCCTACGGATTTACCTATCCCGATTTCGAGGCCGTACGCAACGAGCAGCACAGTTTCTCGGGCATGGCGGCGTGCTGGTTCGCGGAAATGAACCTGACGGGCAACGGCAAACCGCAGCGCGTCTGGGGCATGGTTACCTCCGCGAGTTATTTCGATGTGCTGGGCGTGCGGCCCATCCTCGGGCGCGGTTTTCTCCCCGCGGAGGACGAAACGCCCGGAGCCGCACCCGTCGCCGTGATCAGCTACCGCCTGTGGCAGACGCGCTTCGGTGCGAATCCCGATGTAGTCGGCCAGACAATCGAAATCAATCAGCACCCGTTCACGATCGTCGGTGTCACTCCCCCGGCGTTTCAAGGCAGTCAGACCGGCGTCCGAAACGAGATCTGGGTTCCCGTCATGATGGAAGCGCAATTGATTCCCGGCGGCGATCTGCTCCACAACCATTTCAATTTCACATTTCTGGTGTTCGGGCGGTTGAAGCCGGGAGTTTCGGCTGCCCGGGCGCAGGAAGAATCGACGCTGCTGCTGAAGCGAGCGGCTAAGGATTATCCCGAAGAGCACAAAGGTAAAGACAGTGTCACGGTGTACCCTCTCTGGCGCAATCCTTGGGGTTTGGATCAGTTTCTCTCCACGCTGCTGCCGATGCTGATGGTCATCGCGGGCCTGGTGCTGCTGCTGGCCTGCGCGAACGTGGCGAATCTGATGCTGGTCCGCTCGGTGGGCCGGCGCCGCGAAATCGCCATTCGCATGTCGCTCGGTGCCAGCCGATGGCGGCTGGTGCGCCAACTGCTGGTCGAAAGCCTCATGCTGGCGCTGGCCGGAGGAGCCGTCGCGTTGCTGATCACGTTCTGGACGGCGGGAACGCTGATGAAATTCTTGCCCGTCACGGATTACCCTTTGATGCTCACGATCGGTACGGACCGCACGGTAATGCTGGCGACGCTGGTGATTTCGGTGCTCACGGGCGTGATGTTCGGCATCCTGCCGGCGCTGCGTTCCTCCGGCGTCGCGCCGATTTCGGTGCTGAAAGAGGACACCGGCAGCGCGTCCGGCAGTATGCGCAAGGCGCGCCTCGCCAGCGGCCTGGTGGTCGTGCAAATTTCGCTTTCCTTGCTGCTGTTGATCTGCGCCGGATTGTTTATTAGGAGTGTGAGGAGCGCTCAGCAAATTTATCCGGGATTCAACAAGTATAATTTGTGGATCGCGTCGTTCAATCTCTTTCCCGCCGGATATTCGGACACGACCGGAGCGGAATTCGATCGCCAGCTCGTCGCGAAATTGGAAGCCCTGCCGGGGATTCAGTCGGTGTCTCTCTCGAACCGCGTGCCGCTGGGATTCAACACGCCCTCGACGAGTGTGAAGCCGGAAGGGTACGTATCGCAGCCTAACGAAGTGATGGAGACGCAGGTCGGGATCATCACGCCGGACTATTTCCAGACGATGCAGATTCCGATCGTGAAGGGGCGCGATTTCACGCTGCAGGACACGAAGAGTTCACAACGCGCGGCGATCGTGAGCGAAGCCTTTGTAAACCGCTACTGGCCGCATCAGGAGGCGCTCGGCAAGCAATTCAACTCCGACTTGACGAACGAGTGGTTCACGGTGGTCGGCGTGGCGCGGGACACCAAGGTGCGAAGGCTGAATGAAAAACCAACGCCATTCGTCTACTTGCCGCTGTATCAGGTTTACCGCACCGACATGATCATCAACGCCCGCGTGGCCGGAGATCCGCTGACGTATGCCAAGACGATCGAGAAATCGGTTCATGAACTGAATCCGGATGTGGCGCTGTACAATGCCAACTCGGTCGAAGCGGCGGAAGACTTTGCGAGTTTCGGCCAGCGCGTGGCCGGAACCTTCGTCGGCGCCTTCGGTCTCCTCGCGCTGGTGCTCGCCGCTGTCGGAATCTACGGCGTCACCGCTTACACCACCCGTCAGCGCACCCGTGAAATCGGCATCCGCGTGGCGCTGGGTGCGACGAAGGACGACATTCTGCGCCTGGTCCTCGGACATGGTTTGCGACTGACCCTCACAGGTGTTGCCCTGGGTTTGGCCGTGTCATTCGCATT
This sequence comes from Candidatus Acidiferrales bacterium, assembly GCA_050746925.1. Taxonomy (GTDB): domain Bacteria; phylum Acidobacteriota; class Terriglobia; order Acidiferrales; family UBA7541; genus Palsa-295. The sequence goes on along the minus strand of JBOGNA010000139.1, from coordinate 5,925 downwards.
GACGCGCTATCTAAGCGGCCTGCTTCTCGGCGTCACAAGCACCGATGCGTTCACGTTTTCCACCGTCGCCATTCTGCTCAGCGCCGTAGCTTTGTTCGCCTGCTTCATCCCCACCCGCCGCGCCATGCGCGTGGACCCCATGGTGGCGCTGCACCATGAATGAAAGCTGTAGTGACTCAATTCCGTAGGAATGTACTTTGGAAACTGCAGGTCCGCATGACGATCGACAACAAGTATTATCGCGAGCTCTCCGATTGCGGATTGTAACGGCGCCTATCAACTCAGCCCACCGCGCGTCACTCGTTGACAGAGCTTCGGGCCATTCCACAAAGGCGTTCTTCAGCTGCCATCACCAGATCGCGACGCGATCTTCGGGCCTCAAATATAGTTTGTCGCCGGGCACGACCTTGTAGGCTTTGTACCAAGCCTCGACATTGCGCACTGTATCGCTTCGATATTCCCCCGGCGAATGCGTGTCGGTTGCGATCTGCCGGCGCAACGCGGCTTCGCTCTGAGACCTCCGCCAGCGCTGTGCGAACGCCAGGAAAAAGCGCTGCTCGCCGCTCAGTCCGCCGATCACGGCATCCGTCTTGCCTTTCAGTGACAAGACGTAGGCGTCATGCGCCACCAGCAATCCTGCCAGGTCCGCGATATTTTCAGTCAACACCTGCTTGCCATTGACGCATAGGCCGGCAAGCGGGCAGTAGCCGTCAAATTGCGCTGCCAATTTCGCAGACGCAGCGTGATACTGGGCCACATCTTGAGCGGTCCACCAATTGCCGAGCAGGCCCTGGGCGTCGTAAATATTGCCCAATTCATCGAAGCTGTGGGTGATTTCGTGAGCGATGCCGGCGCCGGCAGAGCCGTAGTTGGACGCGGCATCGCCGTCGCTGTCGAAATAGGGTGGCTGCAGGATGCCGGCCGAGAAAAACTCGGAATTAGGCGTGAACACGATGACCGCGCCCACGATCTGCGCATCGATTCTCCACTCGGCCGGATCGGCGGGTTGTTTCAACTGCGCCAGGTTGCGCAAACGATTGAAGGCTTCCGCTCGGCGCATATTGCCCAACGCGTCGCCGCGAACGGCCTCAAACGTCGCGTAGTCGATCCATGTGTCGGGGTAGCCGACACCTATCGTCAGCGCCGCCAGCTTGGCCAACGCCTTTTCCTTCGTCGCAGGTGACATCCAGGTGAGATTGGAAATGCGAACGCGATAGGCGGCGATCAAATCTCTGACCATGGCCTGCGCTTTCGCTTTTGCTTCGGGCGGGAAGTAGCGCTGCGTATAGAGCTGGCCGACTGCCTGGCCCAGAGCGCCGTTCGTGGCGGCGATAGCGGCCGTGTCGCGGTCCGGCGCCTGTTTTGCGCCCGAAAGGATCGTGCCGTAGAAAGCAAAATCCTCCACCCCCAGAGCCTTGGGCAAAACGCTCGCGTAGTGTTCGATTAAATGAAATCGCAGATAGTCCTTCCAGGTCTCGACGTCCTCGCTGCCTATCAGCGCGGAAATCCCGGTCACTGCCGTCGGCTGCCAGACGATGAAATCCGTCTGCCCGGAAAGTCCGGCCCCTCGAAAATAAGCTTCCCAATCCATGCCGGGCGCTTTCACCTTAAAGTCGGTGTGCTTCCATGGATTGTTCTGCTTGAAGACGTCGGCAGCATCGGCGTCCGGAGTGTGCGCGCGCGCCATCCGGATTTCGAGCGCCAGGATATGCGCCGCTCTGCTCTCCGAGTCCGCAACGGCTGCCAGCTTGAGGATCGAGGCAATGTGTGCTTCGTACTGCGCACGCAACTCTGTCATTTTCGGCGACGCGTCAAGGTAGTCGTCGCGGTCAGGCATTCCCAGGCCGCCCTGCAACAGGTGGGGAAAATTGTGTTTCGAATCTTCAAAACCCTGATTCACCCACAAGCCGAAAACGTGGTCAGCGTTGGCGGTGAGCCCGTCAACCTCTGTATTCAAGGTCCCGCCGAGATAGGCTGAGAGTGACGCTTTGTCTGCGATCGCGGAGATCATCGCCATTTCGCCGGCGAGTGGCGCGAGTCCCTTGGCCTCGATGCCGCCTTCATCCAGGAAGCTGGCGTAGTAGTCGCCCACTTTCTGCGCAAGGCTGCCTCGCGGGCTTTGCGACGTCGCCGCGTCTTGAATGAGTTTCCGCACCCGTCGGCTCGTTCGCTCCGTCAACACTGCGCGGTTGTCGTAGCTCGACTGGCCGGCGGGTATCGCTGCCGTTGCGAGCCAGCCTCCATTCGCGTACCGGTAGAAATCATCACCCGGCTTGATGGAACGGTCCATGTCAACCGTGCTCGCATTTTGAGCAACGGGCGGGGCAGCCGCGATTAACAGAATTCCAGAAGCAATAATGGCGAGTAGCGCCTTAGAAGGAAGAAGAGGCATGCACGTCCTTGCAAGCGAGAATCACACATACGGTGATTCCAGTGAGGAAATTCAAAGCCTTCAGTCGCATATTGTCTCCACATTCGGGTTTCTGGATTGATGGCAGTCCAACCGTACTGCGTCTGCGAGGTGCTCACTTGCTGCTCAAATCGAACAGGGCCAGGAATCCGGGTTATCAGCATCTATATCGGACTGCGACGATATTCGGATTGGGTGCTGACAAAGGGATTCATCAACCGCTATCCGGCCACCCTCGATTCAGCGTTCAGCGATACGCAATCACGAGGCGATCGAGGCCGATTTCTGGCGAAGCGAGCTCCACTCGCGCGAAGCCGGCATTTTTCGAAATGCTCTCTAGTTCAGCGAAAGTGTACGCGTCGCCTTTGGGTGTCGTGGCAAGCATCATCAGGCTGAAAGCAGCCGCGGTGGGCGGTGTTACGCGATCCGGATTGGGAACGAGTTCAGCAATCGCGGCACGTCCGCCGGGCTTGAGCGCGGCATACACTTTGCGCATGAACCCGGTGCACGTGGGCGCATCGAAATGGTGCAGGAAATTCGGGATCAACACTAGATCGTAGCCGCTGCCAAAATCGGTTTCGAACGCGCTGCCGGGCAGCAGGTGGTAGCGATCGGCAACTCCCATCGCCTGCGCATTCTTCATACCCACTTCCAGCACGTTCTTCCAATCGGATGCGTAGATCTGTGCGCCGGGGTTCTGTTTTGCCACGGCGATACCGAAGACGCCGTGACTGGCGGCGACATCGAGAACTTTGTGCGCCTCGCCGCCTTTGCGGAGTTCGGCGGCCATAATCTCCGCGGGCATCTGCATCAGCGGCATCATGCCCTGCGCAAACTTTACCCAGTCGGGATTTTCGGGCACCAAATTTCCTTCGCCCAGCGCCGTGCCGCCCTGGCGCACCGCCTCGGTGAGCCGCGCGTTGGCTTCGCGCAAGCGCGGAGTGAGCAAGAACTCGAGTGCGCCGCCGAGGTAGCCCGGCGAATGCCGGTCGAGGAATAAAGCGGATACTGGCGGGAGAACGTACTGCGCTCCTTCTTTGGTCAAGAAGCCGTGAATGGTTAGGAAATCGCACAGTATGCGCACGCCGCGTTCGTCAGCCCGGCAGCGCTTTGCAACAGTTGCGGCAGTAACATTGCCTTCGGCGATGGCGGTGAAGATTTCCAGCTCGACGGCGGCCTTCATTGCCTCCGTCTGCTGGTAAGCATTGATGGCGTCGAAGAAGCGCTCCGGAGTGGGATGCGGATGCTGGGCTGTGGTGGCCATGGTCTCCTCCGTCGGTGCGAGTCGCCGCAGTTTAGTTCACTTACTTACTCTGGGGCATCCTATATTATTTCTTGTGACGTCGGGGGCCACAGTGCGCGTTTCCAGGTGCCGGGTTTGCACTCGAATGAATGGATGTCGGGAACAGGTGTTGTCAACACCCCCTAGCTGCCCGGCTTTTACTTTAATTTGCAGCCAATCTGAACCCGCACCGCCATTCGCCACTTGCGTTATAATAAAGAGTTTCAACACCTCGCATTTAGCGAGCAGAGCGCCCTGGACCCAGAAATGACCACAAAATTCAAGCTAGCCAGCGACTACGAACCCCGCGGCGATCAGCCCGAAGCAATTGCGCAGCTCGTCCGCGGCGTCAATGACGGCGACCGCCATCAGGTCCTTCTCGGCGTCACCGGCTCCGGCAAGACCTTCACCATCGCGAAGCTGATCGAAGCAATCAATCGCCCCACCATCGTTCTCGCTCACAATAAGACTCTCGCCGCCCAGCTCTACCACGAGTTCCGCTCGTTCTTTCCCACCAACGCCGTCGAATATTTCGTCAGCTATTACGATTACTATCAGCCCGAAGCCTACGTCCCCGCCAGCGACACCTACATCGAAAAAGAAGCCACCATCAACGACGAGCTCGACAAGCTTCGCATGAGCGCCACTCGCTCCCTGTTCGAGCGCCGCGACGTCATCGTCGTCGCCTCCGTTTCCTGCATCTACGGCATCGGCTCGCCGGAAGCCTATTACGGCATGATGCTTATGCTCGAAAAAGGGAAGGAGATTGCCCGCGAATCGATCCTCCGCAAGCTCGTCGAAATTCAGTACGAACGCGGCGAAGATCTTCGCCGCGGCACCTTCCGCGTTCGCGGCGACACGATCGAAATCTATCCGCCCTACGACGATCTCGCCGTCCGCGTCGAGCTCTGGGGCAGCCAGATTGAAGCCATCCGCAAGATCGATCCGCTCACCGGAGAAATCCGTTCGCGCGAAGGCGAAATCTCGCGCATCCCCATCTACCCGAAGACGCACTACGTCCTTCCCGCCGAACAAAAAGAGCGCGCCATTCAGGGCATCTACGAAGAACTCGAATGGTGGAAACCCGAACTTTCGCGCCAGGGCAAAATCGTCGAATCGCAGCGCGTCACCCAGCGCACTCTTTTCGACATCGAAATGATGCGCACCATCGGCTATTGCCACGGCATCGAAAATTACTCGCGCCACATGTCCGGCCGCTTGCCAGGAGAGGCCCCGCCCACCCTGCTCGATTACATCCCGTCCGATTTCCTGCTCGTCGTTGACGAATCGCACCAGACCATCCCGCAAGTCCGCGCCATGCACGCCGGCGACCGCTCCCGCAAACAAACGCTCGTCAACTTCGGTTTTCGCATGCCCTCCGCCCTCGACAATCGCCCGCTCACTTTCGAAGAGTTCGAGCACCGCACCAATCAAGTCGTGTACGTCTCCGCCACGCCCGGCCCTTACGAGCTGACGAAAGCCGGCGGCACCGTCGTCGAGCAGGTCATTCGTCCTACAGGTCTGGTGGACCCGCAGGTCGAAGTCCGTCCCGTAAAAGGCCAGGTGGACGATCTCCTCGAACAAATTCGTGTTCGCACCGCGCGCAACGAGCGCATTCTCGTCACCACGCTCACCAAACGCATGGCCGAAGACCTCGCCGAATATTTCGCCGAAGTCGGCATCCGCTGCCGCTACTTGCACTCCGAGATCGAAACCCTCGAGCGTGTGAAAATCCTGCGCGACCTCCGCCGCGGCGAATTCGACGTCCTGATCGGCATCAACCTCCTTCGCGAAGGCCTCGACCTCCCCGAAGTCTCGCTCGTCGCCATTCTCGACGCCGACAAGGAAGGCTACCTCCGCAGCGCCACCTCGCTGATCCAGTCGATGGGCCGTTGCGCCCGTCATATCGAAGGCCGCGCCATTCTCTACGCCGACCGCATGACCGACTCGATGCGCCAGGCGATCGGCGAAACCAATCGCCGCCGCGCCAAACAGGAAGCCTACAATCGCGAGCACAACATCACCCCGCAGTCGATCGTCCGCTCCGTCGATATGCAACTCGCCAGAATCGTCGAAGCCGATTACATGACGGTTCCCGCCGAAGACGCAGTCATCGGCGACATCACTTCCGAACACGAGTTGCAGCAGGCCATCACCCAGCTCGAATCCCAGATGCGCGCCGCCGCCAAAAATTTCGAATTCGAACGCGCCGCCGCCTTGCGCGATCGCATAC